>CAZREM010000005.1:0-120755 GCA_964599325.1 uncultured Verrucomicrobiales bacterium
CGTTGCTATGGCTGCTTGTTCGTCAAGGGATAAAATGAGATATTTGCCATGAAATTTGGTTCACGGGTTGGAGCTTTTTCTTGAAATGGCACGGGGCTGGTTCTGGACTTTGCAGCCCGGGCGGAGCACTTTCCTCTTTTGTGGAGCCATCTGGAAATCCACATGCCGCACCCGCATGCCTCGTGCGCGGCGCACAGTGCGGCGCACAGTGCGGCATGAAGGTCGGGGTGTTTTCGGGCTCGGATTTTTCAGGATCGGATTTGCCTACGGCGAAAGCTCCGCCAATTCGCGGCACAGCAGGCAGCTCTTGCCATCGCAGCCGCGGGCAGTGCAGTGCTCGCGGCCGGCAAAAATGATTTGCAGGTGCAGCTTATTCCACTTGTCACGCGGAAAAACGCGTTTCAGATCCCGTTCCGTCATCAACACATTGTGGGCGCGCGAGAGCTTCCAGCGTTTCGCCAGACGGTGAATGTGTGTGTCCACCGGAAAGGCCGGCACCCCAAATGCTTGAGCCATGACCACCGATGCGGTCTTGTGACCCACGCCCGGTAGAGCTTCCAGCGCAGCAAAATCGGCAGGCACCGCGCCGCCATGGTCCTCGACAAGCAGGCGCGATAACTCCACAATCGCAGCCGCCTTGCGCGGCGCGAGGCCACAGGGCCGAATGATCGCCTGCACCTGCTCCACCGACTGCTGCATCATCGTCTGCGGATCCGCTGCAAGCGCAAACAACGCGGGCGTCACTTGATTCACCCGCACATCCGTGCACTGCGCCGACAGCAAAACAGCGATCAGCAGCGTGAAGGCATCGCGATGATCCAGCGGGATGGGCGTTTCCGGATACAATTCCTCCAAGCGCTTAACCAAAAAATCCGCCCGCTGCTGTTTTTTCATCGCTTGCTCCGATCTGGCATTAGCGCAGCGCTTCAAGCCCATGCTGCAACCGCGCCGCTTGCAGGGTGTTTTTCATCAACATGGCAATCGTCATCGGCCCCACCCCACCCGGCACGGGCGTGATCGCGCGGCAACGCGGAGCGACCTCGGCATAGGCCACATCGCCGACAAGACGGTAGCCATTTTTCGCCGTAGCGTCCGCGACGCGATTGATGCCCACATCGATCACCACCGCGCCCTCCTTGACCCAATCCGCCCGCACTAGCTCCGGCCGTCCCACCGCCGCGATGAGGATGTCCGCCCGCCGACACAAAGCCGGCAAATCGCGCGACCGCGAGTGCACAACCGTCACGGTGGCATTGGCATTTTTCGCCATCAGCAACAAGGCCATCGGCTTACCGACAATCATGCTACGGCCCAGCACCACCGCCTCGGCGCCTGCGCTATCCACGCCTGCCGCTGCCAACAAGCGCATCGCTCCCGCTGGCGTGCAGGGCACAAAGCCACTGGGATCTTCCAGCACCAGTTTGGCCACGTTTTCCGGATGAAAGCCATCGACATCCTTTCGCGGGTCCAGCGCTAGCACGATTTCCTCCTCGCGGATGTGGGGCGGCGGCGGGCTCTGCACCAAAATGCCATGCACCGCCGGATCAGCGTTGAGCCCGTGCACGACTTGCAGGAGTTGCTGCTGCGTCGTCTCCGCCGGCAACACGATTTTTTGCGAGGCGATGCCCAAATCGCCGCAGGTTTTCACCTTCGATTGCACATACACGCGCGAGGCTGGATCGTCCCCGACCAATACCACAGCCAAACCGGGCTGCACTCCCTGAGCCCGCAAGAGCTCAACCTCAGCTTGGCATTCTTGAAGCACCTGCTGCGCGATCAGTTTTCCGTCGATGATGGTCATGGTAAACGAGTCAAATGCCATTCGCGGCAAAAAAGCGACTAAAAAACGCGCATCTGCGTTTCTATCTGCTGCCGCAAGTGCTCGAAATCCGCTTCGGACAAGTCGCGCGGCACCTCAATCGGCGCTTGATATTCCAAGTCAATCCGCGCACCCGGCCAAGGCAGCTGACAGCGATCCCAGCTCTTGAGGGTTGTTTTCGCCGAACAATGCAGCCGCACCGGCACCAGGGCGCAACCGCTGAGCTGGGCCAGTTTCAGCGATCCGGCTTGCAGCACCCGCCGTGGTCCGCGCGGTCCGTCGGGCGTGATGCAGATATCGTGACCTGCTGCCAGCTCGCGCTTGAGCTGCATCAGCGCCGATAATCCGCGCCGCGATGTCGAACCCCGCACGCAGCGAATGCCCAGCACGCGCATGGCGTGTTCGATCACCGCGCCATCCTTGCTCGCGCTGGTGAGAGCGACCAATTGACGCTGACGACGCGGGTGCAGCCGCAGCGCCATGCTGGCCGCAAGCAAGGACTCGTGCCAAAAAATAAAAATCATCCCACCCGGCTGATCGCCGCTGGCCGGTTTCTCCACCCGCACCCGCAATCGCATCAACCAGCTAACCCCGCGCAACACATAGCCCGCACACGCCCCGAGCCGACGCTCGCGCGCACCGCCGCGAATCTGAGTTGAACGAGCTGCTGTCATATCAAACAATCACTGTAACCGCGAGCCGAGTCCTTCAACGCCATCGCCGATGACTCGCAATCGAAATTTGCTCCATTTTGCCCCCCTTGGCAAGTCAGGGAATCACCAGATCAGTTTGCAACCGCGGGATGACGCCGAAAAGCCATAGCGGCTAAAATTCCAGCCAACAGCGTGACCGACGCCGCTCCAAAAAACGCCAACCCCGGATGGGAAACCGCGCGCTGGGCATCGATCGACCACGAAAAAAGGCACGTCCACAGCAAGGGAGCCACCACACCCGCCACGCTGGTGATGCTATTGATCGTGCCCTGCACCTTCCCTTGCTCGTCTGCCGGAACCGATTGCGAGATGATGGATTGCGTCGCTGGATTGCTGATTCCACCAAGCGAACCCACCACGATGATGCCGAACACCATCCAACCCTGCGTCGCGAGGCCGTAGCCCGTCATGGCCAGCGTTGTGGCCGCGAGTCCCAAATAAACACCCCGCCGCTCCCCAGTCCATTTGAGCAATTTTCCCGCCAACACCGCCTGCACGATCGCCGCCATGACGCCCACCAATGCCAGTGACAAGCCCACTTGCTTGCTGGTCCAGCCATAGCGCGTTCCCGTGTAGAGCACCCACAGACAGGGGTAAATGTTGCCCGCTAAAATCGAGCAAAAATGCGTGCCCGCCAAGCCCATGACCAAGGGCCACCGCGACAACCCAGCCAAGGCGCGCAAGGGATTGACGCTCGACCATTGAAAAACCCGCCGGTTATCCGCTGCCAACGACTCGGGCAACACCAACCAGCCATAGAGACAATTGAGAAAAGTAATCCCTGCCGACACCAAAAACGGCACCCGCAGCCCGTAGTCCCCCAACAGCCCACCCACCGCCGGACCCGCGATGAAACCGAGCCCAAATGCCGCCCCCATCATGCCAAAACCCGCCGCGCGTTTTTCCGGTTCCGTCACATCGGCGATGTAGGCACTAGCCGCCGAAAAATTTGCCGCAGTCAGACCAGAAATCACACGACCAAGAAACAACCAGGCCAAGCTCGGTGCCCACGCTAACAACAAATAATCCAACCCCGACCCCAGCAACGAGAGCAAAATCACCGGACGACGACCAAAACGATCCGACAAACTCCCCAAAATCGGAGAAAACACGAACTGCATCAACGCATACAAGGCCCCAAGCCACCCCACCGCATGCGCTGCGGCCTGAACATTTCCACCCTGCAACGATTCCACCAATTTCGGCAGCACCGGCACCATCACGCCAATGCCAAACACATCGAGAAACAGCGTGATGAAAATGAAAATAACAGCGGGCCGACGCGAACTCATGCCACCAGCATAGCGGGCGCTTTGCTGACGCCAATGGCAAAAACAGAACGTGTCACATTTGAGCCGAAATCAGACATCGATCGATGGCACCACCACCACCGGATCCACGTCCGCTGCGTAGTCCACACCATCAAGCCCGAAACCAAACAAACGCAAAAAACTGGCCTGGTAACCCTCGAAATCCGCCAAGTCGCGCAGATTTTCGCTGGTCACCTCGCGCCACAACTGCGCGACTTGCTGCTGCACCGCGGGCGCCATCTCCCAATCGTCCACCCGCAATCGTCCGGCCTCATCAGGCTGCGGCTGTCCGCTGTATAGTCGATCGCGAAACAATCGGTCCATCTGCTCAATGCATTCTTCATGCGTGCCAGCCTGCTTCATCACCCGATACAAAAGCGAAATATACAACGGCACCACCGGAATCGCCGAGCTCGCTTGCGTCACGAGAGCTTTGTTCACCGAGACCCATGCCTTGCCCTGCAATGGCTCAAGCAAAACGTCCAACTCACGCTGCACCCGTTCCAAATCCTCCTTCGCCCGGCCAATCGTGCCCTGCTTGTAGATCGGCCAGGTCACCTCGGGTCCAATGTAAGAATACGCCACTGTCTGCACCCCCGCCGCCAGCACACCCGCATCGTTTAACGCACGCAACCACATCTGCCAATCCTCACCACCCATCACCGCCACGGTCTGCTCGATGTCATCCCCCTGCGCGGGCTCGATCGACACCTCCGTGACCTCCCCCGAACCCGTGTTCAGGTTTTTATTGACATAAACCTCACCAATCGGCTTAAGCACTGACTTGAACACCTCGCCCGTGTGGGGATGCGTGCGGCGCGGCGAAGCAAGACTATACACCACGCAATCCACCTGCCCCCAATCGGCCTTGATCGCCGCGATCACCTCCTGTTTCACGGCATCCGAAAAGGCATCGCCGTTAAACGAACGCGCATAAAGACCCTCCGCCGCCGCTGCCTGCTCGAACGCCGCCGAGTTATACCACCCTGCCGTCGCGGTGCGATCCGCTTCACCCGCTCGCTCGAAAAATACCCCCATCGTCGCCGCCTGCGATCCAAACGCCGCTGCAATCCGTGAGGCCAAGCCGTAGCCCGTGGACGAACCAATCACCAACACTTTTTTCGGGCCATGAGCGATGACACCTCCACGCTTCACATGGGCGATTTGCTGCGCCACATGCTGAGCGCAACCAAGAGGATGTGCCGTTGTGCAGATGAAACCACGAATTTTTGGGACGACGATCATGCCGCAAAAGTGACGCATCTGCCCAGAGCTGGCAACTGTTTTGTTACAGAACTGTCTGGCAAAAAATGCGGTCTCTGCTATGGTCACATCATGAAACTTCTCCCCGCGTCCACTCAGCATTGGTTCATCATTCGACAGAGCCGCTGGGGCTGGGTGCGGCTGATTTGCTCGCAAAATGGACTCATTTCTGTGAACTTCGCCGATCGCAAATCCGATTTGCTCGATGTGCCAGTGCCATTGGTCGATCAATTGATCCAGGCTGACACTTGGTCTGAAGCGCCCTGTCACTTGGAATTTGGTTACAGTGAGATCGAGCACCCGACTCGCACCTGCCAAGTAGCCATGGACATCAGCGGCTCACCCTTTCAGCAGCGGGTGTGGAGCGCGCTTCGCGACATCCCGTGGGGCAAAACTAGCAGTTACGCCGAACTCGCCTCCGCCATCGGGCAACCCCAGGCCGTGCGAGCGGTCGGAGCCGCCTGCGGGGCAAATCCCGTCGCGTTTCTGATTCCCTGCCACCGCGTGCTGCGTCGGGATGGCAGCCTTGGCGGCTACCGCTGGGGGGCAGCGCGCAAACAAGCCCTTCTCGATTACGAGAACAAGCACATTCCGCTGCGCTAATTCGCACTCAGACAACCGCGTGTGGCATTATTGTTGCCGCAACCACGTCAAACTTTGCTGCACACTTGCCAAGGCGTCGGGTGATTGATCCTGCTCCACATGGCAATGCTCCACTCCCGCGAGGCGAGCAGCCGCAATGATCGGCACCATCTCGATGACCCCATTGCCTAATTCCTGAAACGCGTCCGCTGGCACATCCGTTTTGTAATATGGGCGCGCAACTCCCGCTTTGAGATCCTTCAGATGCAACTGCGAAACCCGTCCCTTGAGACGCTGCAGCAGCTCCACAGGCTCCAACCCCGCCACTTTCACCCAAAACACATCAACCTCAAACTTCATCTCCGGCGCGAAGCGTTCCATGAAAACGTCATACCCACTCATGCCACCTTCCAAGGGCGCGAACTCAAAATTGTGATTGTGATATGAAAGCTGCACACCCGCCTTCTTGGCCAGCACAGCGGCTTGATTGAACTGATCCGCGAGCTTTTTGTAATCATCAAGACCGCGGCGCACGTCATCTTGCAAATAAGGCACGACCAGATGCTTCAGCTTCTGCGCATGTGCCTTTTCCAACACTTTTTGAAAATCCGACATCCCGGCATCGCTGGGTTTAACCACGCAATCCCACTGAAAATGGGCGGAATGCACCGCCAACCCCGCATCAACAGCTGCCCGCATCATCGCATCCGCTTGCATGAAGCCATAGGGCTCGACCTGTCGATAACCCGCTTCGGCCAACACGCGCATCGCCGCCACCGGATCGGCCTCGATCGCCTTGCGAATTGTGTATAACTGTAAACCAATGTTCGCACGATAACCCTCATCCGTTGCCAATGCTGCCATCAACGACGACTGCGGCGCTAATGCCCCAACGGCCATGCCCACACGCAACAACCAATCTCGACGATTCATACCGCAGATTTAAAAGCGCGCACAAGCATTTCACAAGCTCAACTTTGCGGCATCGCGTCATCACGCCGCCGCCACACGCTCACCAGTGAAAAGGTCCATTGAAACTTTCGCGCCGACTCACGAATCAAAAACGGTTCATGATTAGCACTAAGCAAAATGAAATCGCCCTGCAACTGCTGCTGCAACCACGCAAACGTATCGGGCTGAGGCCAGTTTTCCGGAAAAGTGAACTCTTGCAGCCACGAACACGGTGTCGCTAGCACCAGCTCACCACCCGGCTTCACCAATTGGGGCAAACGCTGCAACAGGGCCAGGGGATGCGACAACCGACACAGCACATTGGCCGCGTGAACCCGATCAAAGTTGCGCAACTCAGCGCGCAGGTCCATGGCATCGCCTTGCTCAAAGCTCACCCCCTGCCGTGGACAATCCGACGGCACTTTGGCAGACAGGGCGGTCACACGCTGACCCTCATCCAAGCGCGAATAGGTGATCTCCTCCCCGCGTTGCAGAGCTTGAGCGTGACGAATGAAACTGCGCGAAAAATCAATGCCGATGACGTGCTCACACGTTTTTGCCATTTCAAACGCCGAACGTCCCACCGCACAGCCGATGTCCAGTCCACACTCGACCGGATGCGAAGAAAAATGACTCACCGTGCGCTGCGGAAATCCATAACCAGCGCGCATGGCATCGCCGTAATTGGGAACTAGACTCAGCTCCCCGCTGGAGAACACTTGCTCCTCTGTGGCGTAGTGGAACAACAAGTATTCATCGAGAAAACGCGACGATTCGTAAATGGCAGATTGAGGCACAGATGCTGTGGTGGAGGTTGAATGTCCGTGCGGCTCTTAATCGGCCAACAGCGCGTCCATCAGATAGCGTGACGGACGAAAGTGCTCAATCAAAATCTCCGTTTGCTCGCCGCGGAACATGCGCACCTGGCGAATGTCAAAGTTTGGTGTCTTGTGCGGCGCGAAAAGAATGTCATCGTGGGTGGAGTTTTCGTGCTTTTTGAACATCTCCGGCACAATATCGCCACCCAAATGATCGTCACGACCGGTCGCCAAATGACACGTGCCTAACACTTTTTCATCCTGAATGTCCGCTCCGGAAACCGGCAGCACCTGTGTGCCAAAACCCAATTCACCTAAAGTGCCAGTCATCGGATCGTCCAGCAAACGCGCATTGTGACGAGCGATCGTCTCCGGATCTCCCGAAATCAAGGTGGAGCTGACAATGCAGCGATCAACCACCTCCAGCACCCCCAAGGTGCCATCCTCGTATTTCATCGGAAACTGACCCCGCGCATCCGTTGGCACAAAATACACCTCACCCGCCGGCAAGTTCGCAATGTCCGGCTTCAATCCCCGACACAGACCATGCGATTTTTGCGCCTCCTGACCCGACAAACCCAGCCACGCTGTCAGGACACGCCCGTCTTCGAGAGCAAAATCGATTTCCATCGCATCCGCTCGCGTCAGCGCCAGTCGAAGTTTTTCGGCATCATGGGAAACAAGCTCATAATCCACAGCCAAGCCCGATTGGAGTATGATATCATTCAGACCATGCAAGGTCGCTCCTCGAAAGTTAAACTGTTTGGCCTTGGCGGTCAGAGGCGCGGTTGCCGAAAAGGTCGAAATGCACAGGATAATGTCGTAATGGGGATAAATATCGCTATCCAACGATCGCAGCTGCCCTGCCGCGTCCCACACTTCGTCGGCCAAATCCAGATTGGATCCATTGGTGATTCGATAGGCAAACATCTCGCCGCCGTGCATTCCCAAATCCGCGAGCACCCCCTGTCGTAATCCTTGATAGAAGTGCTGGTAAGCGCGTTGTTGAATCGGAAATCCCTCACTTTGTAAAAAACGAAAGTCTTTCATCCACAACGCCGGATCATCGAAGTCCACCAAAATTGCCACTTTGCATCCTTGCGTGGGCTCGAATACCGTGTGAAGCAACCGCTTTAGGTCGAACGGTGGAAACACTCGCAATTCTGGATGCAACATCACTTCCTCGGTGAGGTAATCTGGCAAGACACGACAAGTAGCGGACATGAGCATAACCTATGCGCTGGGCACTGATGCGCAAGTGAGGAAATGCAGAAAAAATATGTCATGCCGTAGCGACACTTTTAACATTGTAAAAACACGATCACGCTGCAATTTAGTGGCGAGACACTTCGTAAAAAAGCAACGCAGATGACAATGAAACTTCGCTCACTCTATCACATTACCCCCCTAGCTCTCGGTCTCGGTGCCGCGCTCGCTCAGCCAGAAGGTTTTCAAATCAAGACTTTTGCTGATTACCCCAACATCAGTTATCCCACTGCCATCTCGGCCTCTGGCACGGGCGACCTCTACGTTTCATCGGATCCCAATGGATCGCTCGGGCACACGCCAGGGATGGGTAAAATCATTCGCGCCACCGACACAGACGGCGACGGCAAAGCAGATCGTTTCGTCGATTTCGTCCCGCTGGTGACCTCTCCTCGCGGCGGTCACTTCACCGGAGGAACCTTGTATTTGATTCATCCGCCATATCTGTCATCCTACCGCGATACCAATGGCGACGGCGTTGCAGATGAGACCAAGCAGCTGGTCAAGGGCTTCGGCTGGGGCATTGAGCATCCACGAGGCGCGGACCACACCACCAACGGCGTGCGCATGGGCATTGATGGTTGGCTATATGTGGCGGTAGGCGATTTCGGCATGCCAGACGCTGTGGCTGCTGATGGCACACACCTCACCCTGCATGGCGGAGGGGTCGTGCGCATTCGCCCAGACGGCTCGGAAATGGAGGTTTACGCCTCGCAGGTGCGCAACATCTGCGACTTTGCGATCTCGCCCTATCTCGATCTGTTTTCCCGTGATAACACCAATGATGGCAAGGGCTGGAACACGCGTTTGCATCACTTTGTGCAATACGGCAATCATGGCTACCCGCGCTTGTATCAGAATTTCCGTGATGAAGCGCTAGAACCACTTGCCGATTACGGTGGGGGCTCTGGCACGGGCGGGCTCTATCTCCACGAACCAGGCTTTCCTGGCGAGTTCGGTGACTCAGTTTACACTTGCGATTGGACCACAGGCAATGTGCTGCGCCACCCGATGAAACCGTTTGAGGCAACTTTTGTGGCAAAACAAGAAACGTTTCTCAAGCTGCCACGCGCGATTGACATTGATGTCGATGGTCATTCTCGCCTGTATGTGGCGGACTGGCGCAACGGCGGCTATTCCTATTCGGGTGATGGCAAGCCCGTGGGCATGATCCAAGTTCTCACTTGCCCAAAAGAAAAAGCCGCGGAGTTCCCCAATCTAAGCGCGGCCAATGACTCCACCCTCGTGAGTTATCTTCTCTCGCGCTCGGGGATCTGTCGCCACGAAACCCAACGCGAAATCCTCGCCCGCGGGGCCAAGGCTGGAATCGCCGAACAGGTTCTTAAAATCGCTGAAACCGGCAGCGCTCCGCTCTACTCACGCGTCGCAGCAATCTTCACCTACAAGCAGCTGCTGGGCGAGAAAGCCAATCCAGCCCTGCTCAAGCTCATCGCTAGCGATCCAGTGCGCGAGTTCGCGATCCGTGCTCTGACCGACCGCAAAACTCAGCTCAAGGGTCTGACCACGGCCCCATTCATCGAAGCGCTCAAGGACAAAAATCCGCGCGTGCGCCGCCAAGCGCTGATCAGCCTCGCCCGCCTGGGCGACGTCAGTGCCGCGAGCGCGATTCTGCTCGCCAGCAGCAACAAATCCCCAGCACCCAAGCTGGCCGAGGGCGAACACCTGGTGCTGCCCCATCTCTCTGTGAAGGCGCTCGTGGAGTTAAAGGCCGTTTCCGCCTGTCTCACTGCCATCAGCCTGCCCCAGCAGCGTGACATTGCCATGCGTGCCTTGCAGGAAATGCCCGTGGACGCGGCGGTCGATGGATTGATCTCCGTCTCCAGCACAGCCAAGGACAACGCCACCCGCACCGCAGCTCTTTCTGCACTGGCCCGACTCTACCACATCGAAAAACCTTGGGATCTTAACTCATGGTGGAACACGCGTCCCGATGACAAAGGACCTTACTTTGAGCCCGTGACTTGGTCTGCTACACCGCGGATCAAGGCCGCTTTGGAAGCTGGTTTTGCGAAGTTGGAGGATAAAAATGGCTTTCTGGAAGTCATGGCGAAAAACCGCATCCCGGTCGCCGAACTTCAGCTCAATGGGATTGACCCACTCTTCGCAGCCCTCGAAGCCAAGGTGCCAACCGACGCCGATCTCACTTATCTCAATGGCGCCGCCAAAGACACCAAACGCCCGATGCCGCAACGTCTGCAAGCTTACCGCAGTTTAGCCAATGGCAAGGATCCGGATAAAAATGCTGAATTGCGCTTGGATGTGTTAGCCACATGGCTGGATCAGAAGGAATCCGCGGCTGAAGTCTTCCAAATGGTCAACGATTTCATCAACGATCCCAGCCACGGCAACAACGTCAGTCACATGCATGAACTCGCGGCAAAATCGAACGACACCGCCAGCGCCATCGCCTGGCGCACGCTGCTGACCATCGTGAATAGCCCCTTGGCTAAACCGGAAGCTAAGAAAAAAATTCAAGATTACACCGAGAAAAACCCGCGTGAGGTGGGATTTTTCATCGCTCTCACGGACATGAAGCTCGCAGGTTACGATCGCCAAATTGACAACGCTATCCACTCCGATAATGAGCACTTGATCGGCTTTGCCAAAGCCGCAAAAGCTGCCACCCAGCAACAAAACAGCACGGGCAAGAAGGTGGCAGAGCTGCCTGTGGATGAAGTCATCGCCGCAGCCATGAAAGGCAGCGGTTCAGCCGAGGCTGGCAAGCCGTTATTCACCGCACAAGGATGCATCGCCTGCCATGCGATCGACCTCAAAGCTGAGCAAAAAGGTCCGTATCTCGGAGCGGCTGGTGCGAAGTTCAGACGCGACTACATCGTCGAGTCCATTCTCAAACCCAACGCGGTTGTGGCACAAGGTTTTCAAACAGCCATGTTCCAGTTGAAAGACGGAACCACAAAAATGGGCTTCATCACCAGTGAAGCGGATGGGGTGATTCACCTGCGCGACATCGCGGGACAGTCCAGCCAGTTTAACCGAAGCGAAGTCAAAGAAGAACAACATCTGCCTCAATCCATGATGCCCGAGGGCTTGGCTGGCAATCTGACTGTCGAGGAATTCATCAATCTGATCGAATACATGATGTCGCTGAAATCCGTTGGCGGTTAGGCCAACCATCATCATGACGCCTCCGGCTAGGATGTGGTCACACTGATGTCTTAGCCGAATTCCATGCAAAAAGCCATCCCGCACCGGTGCGGGATGGCTTTTTAGCTTCGATTTCTCAATCAGTCACGACAACACAAGGCCCAGCAGACTCGCAGTGGTAAATCATGACGATCAACGAACCAACAACACGAGCCGACGTTCAAAAATCCAAATAAATCTCCGCGCGTCGATTGACCCGTCTGCCCTCTGGATCGTCCTCGCCCGTTTGCTTGGTGTTTGGACGACGCGGCTCATGAAACCCTTTCGCACTGGTAATGATCTGCTGCGAATCGACTCCCTGCGCGACCAAAAAAGCCTTCACCTGCTCGGCTCGCGAGGCAGAAAGCCCGATGTTGTAATTTTCCGACCCCAACCCATCCGCGTGTCCTGTTAGTTGCAGTTTTTTCTTGCCATCCGTTCGCAAAATAGCAGCGACGATTTGCAACTGCCTTTGCGTGCGCTGGGTTAGATCCTTCGCATCAAAATCAAAATACAGCACCAACGTGTCGCCACCTTGAGGATTGCGAATCAGAGGCGTGTAATACACATCACCCCCTGCGATGCGCTGCGCGTAGTCTGAAAGCAACTGATCCAAATTCAACTCGGTGACCTGCCATTGCGGGGGCGTTGCCTGAGGCTGCGCAGGACGCATGGACAACGAAAACTGTGCGGCTTGAGAGCCATCCGAAGCTTCCACGTTCGCCAAAAACGTCGCCAAGTTATCTTTGATCAAGATCGAGCGCAAGGGCTTCTTCGGACGCAAGCGGTAATTGCCCTCTTCGAATAAAATACACAAACCCGCCAAGGTGGCATCCGAAACCGTGCCGGCACGAACATAACTCTTTGCCGTGCGAAAATCTTGCCGCAGCAGTGCGAGAATGAACGTGTCCGCGATCCCCAATGGATCTTGCAACGCCACATCAGTCTCAGGAAACAGCACCTTTGCCACCGACCACTGCCCAGCATTCTGAACCACGTCAAAAAACAATCGTTCCTGACCCGGCGGCGCTTGATCCCACTCGATCGCATAGCGCATCCGCCGGTTCAACTCCAACTCGCCCACCTCGCGCACGGGATCAGGTTGACGCAACTTCGCGTTGGTTTGCGCAAACATCGCACGCAAGCGGGCAACCGTCGCCTCATCGAGCGCCGCTTTGCCAATCAGCTGCTCTGCCCGCGCCACGTCATGCGACTCCAACGCTCGCCCAATCGCGTTCAATAGCTCAAGCGGCGTGGCATAAAACTCCGGCACCGCGCTCAAGCCACTGTTCTTCAAACTATCTTGCGTCTTTTGCTCCGGCGTCATCGCAGGCGCAGGAATCACCGGCATGGTTTGCCCCTGTGACGAGAATGGCGGTTTTTCGAGCGGATGCTGTCGCTTGCGGTATTCCAATACAATTAAAGTAACCGTCAAACCCAACACCACGACTAACAAAAACAGGATCAGCGGCAAGCGCGATCGGGTCGTGGCTGATGGGCGTTGCGGCGAGGGCGGAACCGGTGCAGATGATTGTGTGGGCACTTCCATGATCTTGTGAAAAAATGACAGGATTCGCCGTTGACGCAAACCCGAGAGCCAACAAGCGCTTAACGCAACAAATTGTCAATCCAAGCTTGCAAATCTTGCGCCTGCGACACGACATCATCGAGTTGTTGACCCACCTGCATACGCGCGTCACCCGTGAGAGTCTTGCGAAAATCTTCAATTTTGCTAACAAAACCATCGCGAATTTTCTCAGCGCGTTGCCGATAATCCTGCTGCAATTGCTGTTGTTTTTCGCCGCGATAGCGATAGATCTTCACCACCGCCGCTGGCATTTCGCGCGGAAAATCTGTTTCCTCGTTGCGCGTGGTTGCTTGAGTGTCGCGCGCCCCCGTTCCGTAGCGCTGCGGCCCCGCCTCCGACATGCTTTTGCCCATCGGCACCAGATCCTTCTGCACCGCCTGTTTCATCAAGGCAATGCCTGGAGTCCAGCGTTCTTTCTCTGAACCATTCAAGCCACGCAACCAGACATCGAGATCCCAGCCGTAGGAGCGAGTGTTCTGCGCCACCGCCTCGCGATGCTCGCGATTCAAGCTTTGCAGCAAGCGCCGGGCTTTGTCTTGCAAATCAATCACCTCCTTGACCTGCGACACGGGCGCCACCGCTTCAGCAGGTTGCTGTGTTTTCTGCAAAACTGGCAACGGCACGCGTCCCCATTCGAGCCATGCTCCCACCGCTGTTTGATCGCTCGGTTGACTTTCCCAACCCATTTCGCCCCGAACGACCAAACCGTGCGACGGCACCGCTGCATGGTTTCCTCCCACCGCCCAATGCTCGTGTTGCCAGGGTTCACCATCGGCCCAGCTCCACCGACCCGTCGCCACCGCTGCGCCCAGCCACATCGGTTCCGCAATCCCCATCTCCGTCATCTGCGATTCCACCCACAGCGCCTCATCCGGCTGAGCCAACGAGGCCAACCGCGCGCCTGCTTGCGTCGCCACTGCTTGAGCCTGGGAGCGTGTCATCTTGCGCAATAAGGGGTAATAGTGATGCTTACCAAACGTTAATGTGCCCGGTGGCAACACCTGATCATCACTCTCGAGCGAGTGCTTCACCAACGTCAGCAAGGTCTCCAACGAAGCGGGATTTGTGCCATCTTTCAGCCATTCGATCACAAACGGCAGCTCCTTGGTCTGTGCCAGTGCCCGTGGCTTCGCGGTCGCGCTCACCGCCACCACCGTTCCAGCACCCGTGGGATTTTCTGCCATGCGCCACTTCGAGCCATCGACCCAGCCCCAGTTCTGCTTGCCCACCCGACCTGCCCCCAGCCACGCCGAGCTGCCCTCGGGCAACATCGACGCCAAGAATGCGAGTTCGTCGTCATTTCTCGCGATCGCGAGGTGCGCCCCGCATTGCTCCGCAAAGACCTGCGCATCGTTCCAACTCATGGCCTGTGGCACCAAGCACAACGCCGTGCGTCCACGGTCGCGCGTGCCGAGCGGAAACTTCTCGCGCAAACCTTGACGCAGTTCATCCCGCATCGATGCCACAGAAGCGAGAACTTCCTCTGCCGTGGGAGCCTTGGGAGCGTTTTCTGCCGCTTTTTTGATCTCTTCCTCTCGCGCTGCCTTAAGTTTAGCTTGCTCGATGGCATCGCGCTCAGCTTGGGCGGCTGCTTGATGCTGTTGTTGCGCCGCCGATTGCAATTGCGTCAATTCGTCTGCCCGGCGTTGTTCTCGCTCGGCCATTTCTTTCATGACTTGATTGTTGTGCGTCTCGACCTCGTGCTTGCGCTGCTGAACCATTTGATAAACCTGAAACACCACCACCGCCAACACCACCATGACAACGCATTGCACGGCCAAAATCCATTGCTTGCGCGAAGCCTGACGCCGCTGCTCGCTGCGCCGGACGTGACGCTGATCTTCCGTCAATTCCGCCGCTGATTCCGCGTGCGCTGAACGTGGACGAGAGGACGTCGCGTCCGATTCCTGCGGCAACGTGCAAGCCGAAATAGCAAGCTCGAGACTCATCACATCGGCATAACGCAAGCTGGGGTTCGCCTGTGTCGCACGCTCGTGGATGCGTTGCAATTCCGATGGCCATTCGTCCTGAGAGCCCAACAACAGCGGCATCAACTGGCCCAATAAAAAAACGTCATCGCGTCGTTCCTGCGATCCAGACCAGACAGCCTGACCGCGTTTGCCGCCAGTGGCGATGGAGTTCATCACCGCTGCCAAGGTGGTGCCATACCAACGAACCCCAGCCACCGCATCCCATCCCACCGCGTGCAGTGATAATCCGGAAGCGAACAAACCGTGCTCATGACCATGGGCAATCGCTTGGCACAGCTGAACGAGATCCTGCAAGCGCTGACCGCCAGATCGCTTGCGCGACGCCAAACTCTGCGCCGGCATTTCATCAAGGATCACAAACACCGCGCCATCAATTTCCCCAGCATCCCACACCGCCAGACAGTGAGGATGAGGGAATTTTTTCATCAACATCGCTTCATGCCGCACACGTTCACCGATCGATAAACGCTTCATCACCGCTGCTGGAAACCACAACAAATGGCCCGCGCGCTTCGCCGCCATGTTTTTCACCGAGTAAATCGCTGCCTCGGCGCTTTGCTGTTGCAACGATGTCACCACTACCGGACTCGCCAAGCGGGCACGCGACAACAAGGTTTGCAGCTGTGTGGGTAAGGGAAAGGAAACAGGTTCAATTGCCATGGTTCAAGGTTTTCATCTGCTTAATCAAAATGAACCCGATTGGCAATCCCCCAGTTCAGAGACATCTCGAGCCTCACCGCAGGTTCGCTGATTTTCCCCATCCATCGCGCAATGTTTGTTTGCCCGAGGCCCATTCATGAGCTATCAACTGAGCATTCATGTTTGCGACTTCTTCCACCATTGCCAGTAACTCCATTCTCGGAGCCATGGTCATTTCGATTGGCCTACTGGTCGCCGCCGCTGCGTTTCGTTTTTTCAAACAAACAAGGAACGCGACACGCCCCAGCGATGCCACGCTGCCTCCCCCCCTGCCGCCCGAGTTCGCGATCGCCTCGCCCCGTGGCATTGATGGCTCATGGGTGCGTCCGATCGATTGGCTGGGAGCGCTGCTGTTCATTTTTGTTTTCGGACTCATGGGCTGGACCAACTCCAGCGCCGGCGCGAGCAACGAAGAAGCCATCACCATGCCAGCGCTGATGCAGCACGTTTCGGCGAACGTCACACTTGTCGGCTGTGCTCTGGCTTTGATCATCTGGCGCATCAGAATCATCGATTGGTTGGGGCTGCGCTGGAAAAACTGGGGACACGCGCTGTGGATTGGTCCAGTCACGGTGATTATCATGTGGATCCTGCTGATTTTCTACAAGCAGTCAGGCCTGCTCGATTGGTTGGAGCAGTTGACCGGCGAGTCAAGCATGCAAGACTCCGTGCGACTGATGCGCGAGAGCAAGGACGATTCCCTGGTGTTGGCCATGGCTCTGATCGCTGCGGTCATGGCGCCGCTGGTCGAGGAAACAATTTTTCGCGGTTATCTCTATCCCTTTGCCAAGCACTATGCGGGTCAAACCGTCGCGCTCATTTTCACCGCCATTTTCTTTGGTGCCGCACACGGCAATCTGCCGCTGATGCTGCCGCTCACCCTGCTGGGAGGACTCATGGCTTACGCCTACGAGCGCACCGGATCGCTGTGGAGCAGCATCGCGATTCATTGTTGCTTCAACTCCGCCACGGTTCTCATCCAACTGGCGATTCGCCATGAGTGGATTCCAACCCCACCCGCGACATGAGTCCCTGCGATAGCGAAGATCAATGGGTCCGCAGCCTGTTGGCAGAATTGGCACCAGCTGCCCAAGACGTCATCTGCGGGCCAGGTGATGACTGCGCGGTAACCAAGCACTCAGACAATCAGTGGCAGTTGCATAAAACCGATGCCATCATCGAAAATCGCCATTACCTCCCCGGCACCCATCCGCAGCGAATTGGCTGGAAGGCCATCGCCCGCGTGATCAGTGATTTTGCCGCTATGGGTGGACAACCGCAGTGGTTTTTGGTGACACTGGCTTTGGCAGAGTCTGTCCAACTCGCGGATGCCCTGGAAATGTATCGCGGCATGTCGCGCTGTTTGTCGCAGTTCGGTGGACACATCATCGGTGGCGACACCACACGCGCCCCAAGCGGCAGCACGATGCTATCCATCGCCGCAACAGGGTGGATCGATCCATCACGTGTGGTTTATCGCCACGGGGGACGCGTGGGAGACCTGCTGCTCGTCACCGGTTGTTTGGGTGGTTCTCTGGCGGGACACCATCTCGATTTTCTGCCGCGACTCGCCGAATCGCAATGGCTCGTGGAACACCATAAACCGCATGCCATGATGGATTTGTCCGATGGCTTGGCAATCGATCTTCCCCGTTTGGCGCAGGCGTCCGGTTGCGGTTTTGAACTCGACCACTCCCTGCTGCCTTGCCGTATTCCCGGAGATATTCATGCCGCATTAGGCGATGGCGAAGACTACGAGCTATTGTTTTCGATCGATCCGTCTCGCGCCGCCTTGCTGTTGCAAGAGTGGCCGCAGGTTTTTCCCTCAACACCATTGCGGGTGATTGGCCGATTAACAAACATGAATAATGGTTCGGACAACCTCAGCGGGGGCTGGGATCCATTTCGCCAAATTTGTTAGCCACGACTGCGCTGCCGCAAGCGCGAGCGGAGATCATAAACACAATCACAATCCCAGCATGTGCATCACGTGCACCTGCGTCAACTCTCCCATCGTGTTGCAATCGCGATAAATATCACTGTGATGATACTTGGACAAATCTTTCGCCAATCTCCGCACATGCGCCTCCGGCGCCAGCTCCTCCCGCCGCATCACTCCTAACAATGCCCGCAAGCGCGCATACTCTGATTTCGCCCGCCGCGCCATCTGCGATCGCTCCTCCTCCACATACTGCTCAATTGTGCGTCGATTCAACGCCGCAAAGGCCAAACGCGTGACCGCACGGTTCGAATCAAAGCGGTAGGCAAGATAGGTGTGTCCGTTGCCTTCATATGATTGCTGGTCAAAATCAATCGGTCGCACCCGATACTGGACCTCCTCGAAATCCGGCGTGATGTCCACGACGTAGTTCACACTGCGCATGTCACCCAATAGTCGAATGAAACAACGCTCATTGAATTTGGTGAACTCCTTGGCAATGCGCACGCGGTTCAATTCCGCTCGCTTCACATGACCGTCCAGAAACACATTGCCAGGCACCCCGGCGATGTGCTCTTCGATCAAGGTATTGCCATTGACCAAATAATTGATCCGGTTCGGCGAAAGAATGTGCTCCAACTCCAGCCCGTAAATCCGCGACGCATCCGCCTGTTTGACATAAAAATAGTCCGAGTTGTCATTGTATTGATTGGTGATGCGAATGCGAAATGGCTTGGAATTGCCAAAATCGCCAAAATCAATGCGATCAACAGACAGGTGCTCGTGCAAGCCGCTCTCGCCGCCAATTTTCAGCTCGGTGTAGATGCGAATCAATTGCGCGCGCAACACCTCGCGCAACTCAGGTGGATACATCACCGTCAACCACAAGGTTTCCCGCCCGGTGGGATCCTCGTAATTAACCGCCCCCTGAAATCGACACAAATCGGGGTAAACCGTGGGAATCTCAATCTGCCGCGAAAACCGATGCAGATACTGACGCAGCAACATCGATGGCGGATACTTGATCTTCTGTCGCGATATCATGATGTGATCCGATTCGTATCGCACCACGAGACACTAGTCCAACAAACTCGCTCGTGTGAACAGAGACACCACTGGCAATCCGCGCGCCTCGATCGCCTCGCGACCGCCTTCCTGCCGATCCACTAACACCAACGCAAACGCCACTGTGCCGCCCGCGGCTTCGATGGCATCGATCGCCTTCAGCGTGGAACCGCCCGTGGTGATGACATCATCGACAACAATCACACGTTGCCCCGCCGCAAAATTCCCTTCAATTTGCTTGCCCCGACCATGCCCCTTCGGCTCTTTGCGAACCGTAAAAATCGAAAGCGGCGATGCCGGTTGCTGCCGGAAGGACTCCATGCCCACAGCTAAGGAAATCGGATCCGCGCCCATGGTCATCCCACCGATGGCATCGATCAACTGTGGATTCTTAGCCAAATGATCTTGAACCGCCTGCCAGCCCAGCTGACCCACCAGGATCGCTCCGTGAGCATCGAGCGTAGTCACACGACAATCAATATACAAATCACTCTCCTTGCCCGATGCGAGAACGAAGCTCCCCGTGCGCACGGATTTTTCCAGTAAGATGGCTTTCAATGCCGATAGCTGCTGCAACATGAATCCAGCTTGCGCCAAGCTGGGCGCAAAGAAAAGAGCGGAATCCCATGCGAAAGAAAAAAAGCCATCGCCCGGCAACATCAACCATGCCGAAACTCATCCACTTCGGATTTCAAGTCCAGGGCTTAGAATTCCACAAACCGCCGCTACAAGCTACCGAACAGGTCGCATAGGACGACAGTTTCATTTTGTAGCTTCTCCCTTGTGCACAAAACCCTGGCGCGAGAGGAAGCTATCGTGATTTGTATCCCATTGCACGAACCGGTCACCAGCTGACTGCGGATCGGGTTGATCGACCATGAATTCCTCACGGCTCAATTTCCCATCTTGATTGACATCCTTCTTCAAAAAAAGTGCCTCACATTCCAATGCCGGCTTGCTGGCGGACACAGATTTACCCGAGGCAGACGAAATCCTGGTTCCGTTGGTTTCAGCGAAAATTTAGCAGCTGGCGGCACACTGGTATTCAAAACAGACAGCGATGCCAGCAGCAATCGCAACAAAGCGAGCGAAGATGTGTTTCATGAATTTAAAAAAATGTGAGGATATACAACGTAAGTTCTCTTGAAAAAGAGCCTAAGCTTCAATAAAAGATTCCTTCTCTGATCATCAAATAAATCATGCATTGATTTGAGAAAAAATTCGGAAAATCTTGGAAGTCAATCTGCGATCAGCTTTGCCCTTGCGCCGCCGTGGTTTCATCGCTAGAGCCAATGGCATGGAATTCGCGACACTGTGCCAATGGGCCGAAGAGGAACTCAAAAGCGTTAACCGCGTGCTGCCGAAGGAAGTGCAACAGGCAGCGGCGCTGATCAGTCTGAGCCTCGAAAGCCGCCCGAGTGATCCCAACCTCGCGGGAGACGAACTCGGTGTGTTCGAAGGCTTGAGCCTGGAGGAAGAAGCCGATCCCGCAAGCTGCCCGCGGATTCGCCTGTTTCTCGCGAATCTCTGGGAATGGGTGGAGGGCGATGAGCAAACATTTCGCGATCAAGTTGGGCTAACTTATCTGCATGAACTAGGTCATTACTTCGGCTGGGATGAAGACGATCTCAGCGCGCGCGGGCTTGAGTGACAAGCCTTGCGATCTTCCCTTTGTCACAGCATCGCGCTGGGACGACATCTCTGCGACAGATCATGGCAAAAAAAATGCATTTTCAGCTGATCGGCCGAAAATGCAGTTCTAAGAAAAAATCAGGTCAGGATCTCAACCCCAATCGTCGCCATACGACTTACCACCGCCACGACGATCGCCACCTTTGTAGCCGCCACCGCCGCCGCCTTTGTAGCCGCCGCCGCCGCCACCACCTTTGTAGCCGCCACCGCCGCCACCACCTTTGTAGCCGCCGCCACCGCCGCCGCCTTTGTAGCCGCCGCCGGACTTGAAGCCACCGCCACCGCCAGTGCGAGGCTCACGAGCTTCAGCAGGATTAATGCGCATGGCACGTCCCTGAAACTCCTGACCATTCAACGCTGCAATCGCAGCATTGGCGGATGCATCATCGGACATCGTCACAAAGGCAAATCCACGAGGACGGCCCGTTTCGCGATCAGTCACGATTTTAACACGTTCCACAGAACCGTGGGGGCTGAAGAGATCACTAATTTCATCTTCAGTGGCGGAGAAGGGCAAATTGCCCACATAGATATCCATAATTCTAATACAATTAAACTGCCGTTTTAACAAAAAACCACCATAGGCAACGGCTAGCCACCACAGCAGCGCCAACCACCTTGTGGCGGAAGACAATCATCTGCTACAGGAGCGGCTCTGAGGACACAAGAAAAAAATCAAAAAAGATGCGGAGTCCGACCGTGGTGCATGAGCGATTCCGCATTCCCGGTCTTTTTTACCCAGCCAGACGATTCCTGCTTGTCCGCGCGTTCGACTTGCGACACTTTTCCTGAGCCCATGATTGGCACAGCATCACCATGATTCGCACACGTTTTGCCCCATCACCCACTGGCTATCTCCACGTTGGAGGCGCTCGCACGGCTCTCTTCAGCTGGCTCTTTGCTCGCAAACATGGGGGCAGTTTCGTGCTTCGCATCGAAGACACCGACGCCGCTCGCAACACCGAACCGGCGCGCCAAGCCATTTTGGATGGATTGCGCTGGCTTGGTCTCGACTGGGATGAAGGTCCCGAAATCGGCGGTGACCATGGCCCATATTATCAGAGCGAACGGCAATCGATCTACGACCAACACTTTGCTCAATTGCTCGAAAATGGCCGAGTTTACCAGAGCGAGGGCGCTTGGCGTTTTCGCTTCACGCGCGAACCGGTCATCATGCGCGATTTGGTGTGCGGTGAGGTAACCATTGATTACCGCGATGAGTCCAACACTCCCGACATGGTGATCAAGCGCTCAGATGGCTCTTACGTGTTTCATTTTGTCAATGTCGTCGATGATTTGGAAATGCGCATCTCGCATGTCATTCGAGGCGAAGATCACTTGATGAACACGCCAAAGCACCTCCAGCTTTTCGCCGCCCTCGGAGCGACTGCGCCGCAATACGCACACATCCCATTGATTCTCAATGCCGATGGCTCAAAAATGTCCAAACGCGACGTCGGTGCCGCGGTGAGCGATTACCCACGGCAAGGGTTTTTGCCAGCAGCAGTGGTCAATTTCCTCGCCCTGCTCGGTTGGTCGCCAAAATCGGATGAAGAACTGTTTTCGGCCCAAGAATTGATCTCGCGCTTCGATCTCACGGGGGTGAACCGCGCTCCGGCTCGATTCGATTGGGAAAAATGCGCTTGGTTTAATCAACAGCATCTCCAAGGTCTGAAGGATGAAGAGGTCGCGCGCCTGGCTGAGCCTTTTTTGCGAAAAGCGGCATTACCAAGCGACCCTCGCCAGCAGGCAATTGTCCGCAGTGTGCGACAAAAAGTGCGCCTGCTCGAAGAAATTCCTGCGGCCGTGGATTTCTACTACGCTAGCGAAGTCACGTTCGATCTCGCAGCTTGGCAGAAAATTTGCGCACAACCCGATGCCCCAGAAATCTGGGAGCATCTCGCAGCCCAATGGAAAAATGTTCAGGAATGGGACGCAGATGCAGTAAAACTCAGCTTTCAGAATACCGCCACCGCCCATGGCATCAAGCCCGGAGCCCTCATGTTCCCACTGCGCATCGCCATGACAGGTCGCGCCGGTGGCCCCGATCTGATGGAGCTGATGCTCATCCTTGGGCGGGATGCCTGTTGGCAACGTCTGCAACATTTTATGACATGCCGCCGGGCATCTGACGCATGAAACACCCTCTCTACACCGAAGCTGACCTCGCATCGCGTGAGCTGCTTGATCGCCAGCAGCAACTGCCCGCCCGCCTCGCCGTTTTAGGTTACCCAGTCGCGCATTCCGCCTCTCCCGCCATGCACCAAGCGGCATTGGATGCTCTCAACCTGGCCATGCGATACATCAAAATTGAGGTGCAGCCCGGCCGCGTTGCCGCCGTGCTGGATCGCTTGCGAGAACTCGATTTCGTGGGGGTCAACGTCACAGTGCCGCATAAATTTGAAGCCCTGCGCGCTTGTGAGGCGCTTGACCCCGCCGCAGCGGCGCTGGGGGTCGTCAACACCATTGGGTTTCGCGACGCCGGGATGATGGGATGGAACACCGATGGCGTGGGCTTTTCTCGAGCCGTGACAGAGTCTCTCGGCATGAGAATCACTGGCAGTTCCGTGTTGATCGTCGGAGCAGGCGGCGGAGCAGGTCAGGCTCTAGCGGCCCAATGCGCCCGTGAACAGGCGGCGGCCTTGGTGTTGGTGAATCGAAGCTTGGCCAAAATTCAAGAACTCGCCGCTCATTTGCAATCGCAACACCCTCATCTGTCGATCCGTTGCTTGGCTCTCGATTCTCCCGACCTCCAGCCTGCCTGTGTCGCCAGTCAGCTGATTGTGAACACGAGCTCCCTCGGATTGAAACGCGATGACCCCTCGCCGCTGCCAGTTGGTTGCCTCGCGCCGCATCATTGTGTTTTTGATACCATCTACCAACCCGCCATCACCCCCCTGCTCCAGCAAGCGGAACAGATCGGCTGCCGCCACGCCAACGGACTCGGCATGCTGCTGCATCAGGGCGTTGCAGCGTTCGCGCATTGGTTTGACGGACGCGAACCCCTCGAGGCCATGCGCGCAGGACTAAGGTTGACCATCGGGCAATAAGCCCACCTCATCCACTCCCATCCAGTGACAGGCCTTGACCGCCTTTACCCGAAACTCGCGTTGACCATCCATCACTTTTCGCTGAATCACCACGCGAACGCGCGCCGTGTCCGGTGGATCTTGTTCCGAATACATCGAGCGAAATACCGGTCTTTTCTCCTTGCGAGCGAGTAACGCTTGCGTGATCAGCTTGCCTTCCAGCGATTTCCGCACCACCAGAATTTCAGGAGTTTTCTGCCCCAAATCCCCACCATGCCAGAAGGACGGCTCGTAAAACACCAAGCTCAATGTGTCTTCCAAGGCCCGCTGCTCGGCTAAACGCTCTCGCACCAAAAGCCGAAACTCGCCTTCTCCCTCACCTTCGGCGTTTTCAAACAACGTCCACGGCATCTCCGAGCTCCGCACGTAACTTTCCCAATCAACCAGCCACGCATCATCCTTTTTGCGAAACACAACTTCAATTTTTCGACCGCGTTCATCCGACCACAGTGTCTCGATCCACGGCTCATCGCGCACGCGCAAAATCTGACGCTGACTGAGCTCCGGCATTTTTTCGGGCAAAAACAACGCCATTTTCGCCGAATCACGTGCAATTTTCACCGACATCCCCGGTTGCGGGTAAACATACTGCGCACGGATCTCCGGTGCCACGGCCTCGAGCAAGCCAGAAAAATGCGTGAAGCAATTTTGCATTGAATCATTCAACAAGCTCACATCTTCACTCAATCGCTGCATTTCATCGGCTTTCTCTTCACGCTCTTTGCTGACCTGAACCACTTGAGAAACATGGTTCACCCGCCAAGCCACAAAGGCGGAAATCACCAATAAAATTGACACCCACACCAACACCAAAACGAATACCGGATTCCGCTTTTCCCGCACCCGCTCCGTGCGTGCGCGTCGATCCGTGGCAACACTCTGGCCATCAATGGTCACTTTGGTGCGCACCAGATCGGCTGCCGTCACCTTGGGCACAAAATCCCGCGTGGCGGATTTAACTGAAGAGGGATCAGTTGGTCTTCTAGGATGAGCGCTGCGGCCACACGCCTCACATGGCGCATCCATGTGCGCTGCGCGGTAAAGCTCACCACAACGCCCACAATGAAACCAAGTTTGTCCTTTATTCGTCACGATGCAACCCTAAGGCATGACCCAGTCATTGTG
This sequence comes from uncultured Verrucomicrobiales bacterium, assembly GCA_964599325.1. Lineage (GTDB taxonomy): Bacteria > Verrucomicrobiota > Verrucomicrobiia > Verrucomicrobiales > Akkermansiaceae > UBA956. The sequence continues at coordinate 25,076 of CAZREM010000005.1, forward strand.
AAGCATCTCTGTGATCAAAAACTGATTTTTTATTTTGTGACCAGTCGGTCTTTGCAATTTTAACGTGACTCGTGCGACCGATTCCTCTGTTACCAATGAATCAGCCCCACCTAGAACGCGATCCAATGCCTGCTGCACCAAGGAGTCACGCAAAACGTATCCCCACAACACCCCTTGATCCAGCGAGTCTGTCAAGCGATAGGCCGCGTAGCGATCCTCAGGAAAAGCTGGGCTGTAGTAGTTGGCTCGCGCGACGGTCACTCGCAGCAATGCGGGTTCAACCAACGCCGCATTTTCCATATCAGCAAAAGCAATGGGACAAAAACCAGTCGTGGCTTCCCAATCCAATTTCATCACACCTTCCTCCTCAACAAAATAAGCACAATACGACCGCCCCCGTTCATCGTTGCCCTGTATTTGGAAAAAACCGCGTCCATCCGTCTGACCGCTCACGGCGAACAATTGCGGATCCAAGCTCGGCATTCTCGCGACCTGCCCCGCTTGCCAATGACGACGCAGCAAGGGTTCAATCTCCTCGGCTCGTGCGACCAACGGCATGACCTGCTGCCATTCCGTTGCATCAGCATAGAGATTCCAGCACTGACGCGCGTTACGCAGAGTGGCTTCTCGGTCGTGATCAAAGAAATACACCGGCGATTGCGCGTTAAGATGTTCCTCGACAGCCTCATACTTCGGTAAAAAATCCACATAGCCCCGATCTTGTTTTGACGCGCGCCAGTGCAGACCGCCCAAAGCCAACAGCAGACATGCCACCACCGCGCCGATGCTCGACCAAATCCAACGCGTGCCACGCACCCGGCTTTCCAGCAACTGCTGCTCCCGCTGCTCCTCAGGCACATCGAGCAAGCCCGAAGCCGGGGTGCAACGCACGGATTTCATCGCCCACGCCGGCATGTTCGCATGTGACTGCGAGGCAACATTCAGTCGCACAACCTGCTCATTTGGCTGAGAATGCGACTTCGCTAGCAAATCTTGGGCACGAACCACAGAACCCATCAAATGCGGCATCGGTCTTCCCCATGCCACCGCGTCTTTGTCATGCGCACGTCGCCTGCCTTTGCGAGAATATCCTTTTTGATTCATCGATCATGATCAGCTTGCAACCATCCCGCGTGATTGCAAGATCACATTGATTAATCATAGTCGATTCAAGTTTTTTGAACTCATTATCGCTTATCACCTTCATTAAGAGCTCGCACGATGCGGGCGATGTCGAAGTCGTAGGCTGTCATTTCCACAGCCACACGCGTTCCCTCAGGGAATGAAGCCCCCGTCTCGCGGAGTTGACGCGACAAATGCGCCAACACCTTTTTCCCGTTGGGCAGCACCGCGACATAAATGCCGGCCTGTGGAGCTAAAATCGTTGCAGATGTGCGGATCGGTGTTTCCATGGTCAAGTTGCTTGCATGTGACTTCATTTGGCAGCCGATTTCGAATACAAAACGGCATTGGAAGCTTGAAACTCAGCTTTGAGATGACAGCGCATTTGACTCAAATCAACGACGTGACAGCGGGTAAATCGCCACGCGCCCTGCTGGCCATTGTGCTCAATCCCACAAACCAGATGCACCGCGTCTTGCGTGATCTTCAAGGTCCGATCCTTGGGCTCAAAATAAAACGAGCGCAACGTCGAATCCAATGCAGCAGACTCCACCAGTTTGGGGTCAAGATAAAAAACACTGCCGCTCGCCGTGTCCACCACCCGCATGTCCGGGTAGCCGGATCGCTGTTTCGTGCCCTCGAGGGTCGGAGGAATGTCACAACGCAATCCCGATATGCGATTCAATTCCACCCGCATGCCATCTTCAACATAACGCGAAACCTCATTGATGCGCCCAACTTTCTGAATCGGATGATCCTGAGCCGATAGCCTTTGCATGACCAATTGAGCGGCATTCTCAACGGCGGCAACAACGCGCCGATGAATCGGGTCTTCTTCGCGCAGGGGAATGACCTGCTTACCCGCCACCGCAGCGACCACATCTGCGAATGCAAATTGACGCTCATCCAGCTTCGCGGCTAACAATGTGGCAATCAATTCACGGTCGCCCATGCCCGGCTCCGCCCCAAGTGGCAGCGCCACCAGCCCCAACCAACCACATAAAAGGCACACTCGTTTCATGTCGCGCGCGGATGTGCTCGAAAATACGCCTCGCTCATGCGCTCGCGAGTCACGTGCGTGTAAATTTGGGTCGTCGAGAGCGACGCATGTCCCAACAGCTCTTGCACCGAACGCAAATCCGCGCCGGCATCCAACAGGTGCGTGGCAAACGAATGGCGCAATTTGTGAGGTGAAATTTCAAAGGGCAGCGAAGACTGGCGGACATATTTGCGGAGCAACAAATCCACTGCCTGCTGCGTGATGCGACGACGCCGTGAGCTGATAAACACCGGGCCATCGCGCAAGGCCGCTTCTTGGCGATAGCGGATCAACGCCTCCACCGCCGGACGCCCCATCGGTATCAACCGCTCCTTGCGCCCCTTGCCCCACACACGCACATTCTCACCAATCAAATCCACGTCGCGCCAATCCAACCCACGCAGCTCGCTCATGCGCAAACCACACGAATAAAACAATTCCAGCATCGCCGCATCGCGCGCCGCCAACCAAGGCACTTTCGGCTTCTCACCGCGCAGCTTCCAAGGCAATGCAAGCAATTCCTCCATCTGCGTCACCGACAAAACCACCGGCAACGCGCGCGCCAACTTCGGCATGCTAACACGCAACATCGGACTCTGTCGCAGTCCCGCGCGCTTAACCAAATAACGATACAACGAGCGCAATGCCGCCAACCGCAACCGCATGGTCGCACGCGCCAACCCCAATTTCATCATTTCCTGCAACCAATTGGCAATTTGATCACCCGTGACCTCATGCCAAGAAACAAAACCAGCTCCACAAAAATGACGAAACTGCGCCAACGCCGCGCGATAATTGCGCAAGGTCAATTCGGAACACTGTCGCTCCGCAATCAAATGCTCAAAAAAAAGCCGCTCTGTCGCATCACTGACGTCCAATTCTTTCATGATGCTGCACGCGCGGCGTTTGATTCATTCAAGCCCCTGTTAATTCAAGCCCTTTTCCTCCAAATACCGACCAACCCAGCCGATGTCGTATTTCCCTGCGACGAAATCAGGATGGTTCATGATTTCCAGTTGAAACGGAATGGTTGTTTTGATGCCACGGATCATGAACTCCGACAACGCGCGCTTCATTCTCGCAATGGCAATGTCACGCGTCGCAGCGGTGACAATCAGCTTTGCGATCATCGAATCATAATGCGGCGGCACAGAATACCCTGAATAAACATGTGTGTCCACGCGCACCCCCTTGCCACCCGGAGCATACCACAAATCAATTTTACCCGGACTCGGCGCAAAGCGATTGTAAGGATCTTCGGCGTTGATGCGGCACTCGATCGAGTGACCTCGCGGCGTGGCGTTCAAGACGTGTTCCGACAGTGGCATTCCCGCCGCAATGCGAATCTGCTCCTTGATCAACTCACAACCCATCACCTCCTCGGTCACCGGGTGCTCGACTTGGATGCGCGTGTTCATTTCCATGAAATAGAAATTCTCACCCGCTTCATCGACCAAATACTCAATCGTGCCCGCATTCTCGTAACCGATCGCCTTGATCAACGCCACCGAAGCATCACCCATGCGCTGACGCATAGCCGGGCTGATGAGCGGTGAGGGACATTCCTCGATGATCTTTTGATTGCGCCGCTGCATCGAGCAATCGCGCTCACCCAAGTGAATGAAATTGCCATGACGATCCGCAATCACCTGAAACTCCACGTGATGGGGATTCAACACCAGCTTTTCCATGTAACACTGGCCATTGCCAAATGCCGCCAACGCCTCGTTCGAAGCCGCCTGAAACAAGCTCAAAAAATCCGCCTCAGCAAAGCAAGGACGCATGCCCCGACCTCCGCCACCAGCCGTGGCCTTGATCATCACGGGGAAACCAATTTTCTTCGCAAACTTCAAGGCTTCTTCAGGATCGATGATCACCTCCGAACCCGGAGTCACCGGCACGCCATTAGCCGTCGCGTTCGCCCGCGCCGTTGCCTTATCACCCATCATCGAAATCACACGCGCTGAGGGCCCAATGAACTGGATGCCGGACGAAGCACAAATTTCCGCAAACCGCGCGTTTTCTGACAAAAACCCATATCCCGGGTGGATCGCCTCAGCGCCGGTGATTTCACAAGCCGCGATCAAGCGATCCGCTTTCAAATAACTCTCCTTCGAGGGTCCCTTACCGATGCACACCGCATGATCAGCGAGCTGCACGTGCATCGAATCCACGTCCGCCTCCGAATAAACCGCGATTGCTTCCACATCCAATTCCTTACACGCACGAATGATGCGCAAAGCAATTTCACCGCGGTTGGCCACCAAAACACGCTTGAACATACCTAGAAAAAGGAAAAAAACTACGCCAAGCGGAACAACACATCACCGAACTGCACCGGATGCCCGTCTTCAGCCACCACTGCAGTGACGGTGCCAGAAGTCTCCGCCTTGATCTCATTCATCACTTTCATGGCCTCAATGATGCACAGCGTTTGCCCTTCGCTCACCGTGTCACCCACATTCACAAAACTCGGTGCATCAGGCGATGGCTTGCGATAAAAGGTTCCAACCATGGGCGAGGTAATCTCACGCCCGCTTGCCACTGGCGCCGCTGCCGCCGACGGCGAGGTCGCAGCCGCCGCCGCCGATGGAACGAATGCAGGAGCAGCCACAGACTGACGTGCTAAAATCTGCTGAACAGCGTCCACATCCACTCCTTTTTTCAGACGCAGGTGAACGCCATCGGCAGTCGTCATATCGAAATACGAAAGCTCATGCTCCTGCATCAGCTCAACAATTTTGCGGATTTGATCGAGTTCCACGATGATGTATATGGTTAATTACACGTCAGTCGCAACCAACGTTCCATCAACGTGTGACAAATGCGTCATCAGGTCAAGCGTGGACTATGGATTGACAGATGCATAAAAATCCGGCACACCGAACCTCAAGCCATGTCGCTCTCTGTTCCCTTGACAGCCACAACTGACGGATTTTTCGTGCCCACAGATTACTTCCGCCGCTGGCGTCAGGAGGAAATTTTTGCGCGTGCGGCACCAATGGAAATCGACCTTGGGTGTGGCGACGGCAGTTTTCTTCTCGAACTTGCACGCCATCACCCCGAGCGCAACTTTCTCGGAGTTGAGCGGCTGTTAGGACGAGCCCGAAAAGTCGCGCGCCGGATCCGTCAAGCTCGGCTCAGTAACGTCAAGGTGCTAAGACTCGAAAGTCGCTACACCATCGAGTGGCTGCTCGAGGCGGAATCGGTTTCACGTCTACACTTGCTCTGCCCCGATCCTTGGCCGAAGCAGCGCCACCAGGAGCGGCGTTTGATCCAGCAACCCTTTCTCCACGCGCTTTGGCGTTGCCTCGCAGCTAATGGCGAGTTCTTGTTCAAAACGGACGACCACGCTTATTTTGACTGGACTGTTCAGCACGTTTCCCAATTTGCCCAGTTTGAGACCTTACCGTGGCTGGCTACAGATTTTTTTTATCCCAAGACCGATTTTCAATTGCTGTGGGAAAGCCAAGGAAAAACGCTGCAGGCGCTGCGCTGTCGCAAATCCGCAGAATAATGACGTTCGGATGATTTTTTTCTTTTTTTATGAATAAAGATCCTGCCGAACCGTCGAACATCGTGTCGCCATGCTCGCCGCAAACTGATCTTGCCACGTGTCATGATTTGGTTGCAGACGACGACACCGCGCTCGTGTCCCAAGCGCAATCAGGAGACATGCGCGCCTTTGATGCTCTTGTGCTGCGTCACCGCGATAGAATTTTTGCCATGATTTGCCAAATGACACACAACGAAACCGATGCCTGGGACCTCTGCCAAGAGGTTTTCATCAAGGCTTGGCAAGGACTGAGGCATTTTGAATCGAAATCCAAATTCAGCACTTGGCTCTACCGCATTGCTCACAACGCCTTCTACGACTGGAGCCGCCGCCGCAAGATTTCGAGCAGTGGCGAACTCAATGACACGCTGCTGGAACAGGATCAAATCGATCCCCTCGCCATTGCGGTGCCGCTCGCACCCACCAGTCCAGACGCGCAATTAGATCATGATGAGCTGCGCCATCGCATCGAACTCGCGCTCTCCAGCTTATCGGCCGAACACCGTGAAACCGTTTTACTCAAAGATGTGCACGGCCTGTCCTACAAAGAAATCGCTAGCGCCATGGCATGCACCATCGGCACGGTGATGAGTCGGCTTTTTTATGCCCGCCAAAAACTTCAAGCTCTTCTGAAAGATGAACACGACTCCCGATAATGAAACGATTCTGCTCTGGCTCGAAGACGAACTCGAGGGCGCGGACTTGGCTGTGATGGATGCCTGGGCTGGCTCACAGCCGCAACTTCTGAGCCGGAGAGCGGAACTGCGTCAATGGAAACAACGCGCCCAGCAAGCCTTGCTTATGACCCCGCTGCCTGCCGCAGAAATGTTTCACGCGGCACTGGCGCGCGCTATTCAGCAAAACAGTCACCAATCCGATTCGCCGATTCGCGTGGAGTCACCTTCCCCCACCGCTGGATCGCTCGCGCATTCCATTGGTCATGCCCGACCACGACAAATTTGGCAACGCTACGCAAGCGCCGCCGCGCTGATTGCGATCGGCATGGGTCTGGGTTTCTTGGTGGCCAACCATTCGCGCAACGCCGAACCCGCCACGGTTTACACTCCGGAACAAGGGGTGCATGCCAATGTCAATAACGACAGCCCAGCGGATGCCACCGTCATCGTGCTCGATGGTGCAGCACTCTCGGACAACATTGAAATCACAGAAACCAACGCTCAAACTCCCGCGCCTAGCCAGAGTGAAATGAGTCAATCTCTTCGCCTTTCACCATGACATCACCCAGCCCATTGCCATCAAATCGAGCAACGGCCATCGGGCGTCCGCTGCTCAGCCTCGCTCTGTTGTTGCTTGTGCTCGGCGGCGTCGCCTTATCAACCGTCGCACTGGCAGATCGCGGTCGAGAATCGATGGGAACCCTCAGTGTGCGGCTGATTCACGCATCCAACGCCACCAGCATTCAATCCGGCAGCACGCTGGACGACTCGATCATCCAGCGACTGCGCAAGGACGTGCAGCTGCAATTTCAACATTACCGCCAATTGGGGCAAGACCAGCAAACCCTCTACCGCAGCTATGAGAACTGGTTACAGCCCATCCGCGATTCCAAGGACATGCTGCTGCGCTTTGAGGCCCTCGGCACGCCCAGTGCGAATCAGAGTCGGCTCGATATTGAATTATGGCTCAGTCAGAAAAAAACTCTGAAGACCAATGCCACACTCACACACGCGCGGCCACTGTTCATCCTCGGTCCCGCATGGCGCGAGGGGCGCTTGATTCTCATGATCACTCTCACCGCTGCATCATGATCCGCCAACCGTTATCAAAGCCGTTATCGAGGAGACGCTGCGCGCTGGCTTGTTTCATGCCAGCGATCGCCGCAGCGCAATTGCATTTTGCTGAAACCACCGTTAACCTCACCGCTAACCCAGCGGACTCGAAAGTGACTTGCCGGTTTCCGTTCCGCAATGACGGCGCGCAGCCTGCCACGATTCGCCATTATCTCTCCAATTGCAGCTGCCTCTCCGTTGCGCTCGAATCGGGAAATAAAACCACATTCGCCCCAGGCGAGTCCGGCGCGCTGCTCGCGACTTTCGATCTGCAAAATCTCACCGGAGCGCAAGAGCGCCATGTCAACTTATGGATGAGCGAGGATCCCGACGATCAGCCATCATTCACGCTCAACGCCCGCATCACCATCCCAGAACTCATCACACTTGCGCCACGCATTGTCGAGTGGAAAGCCGGGGAGCCGCTCACTCGCCAAACGGTGGAAATTACCATGAACCACAGTCAACCCATCCGCATCACTGGGCTGCGTTGCACGAATCAGGCATTTTCCAGCCAACTAGAAACCATCATTGACGGAAAACAATACCGCATCCACCTCACACCCCAAGCCGATGGAAGCGCTCCGATTGGCGTCGGGGTGATGAACATTGACACAGATTGTGCGGTGGAGAAGCAGAAAAGCCCCATGCTATTTCTCGTCGTGCGCCCGTCGCGCTGATCACTCCCGCCCTGTGCTCCGCTCTGCATGAAGTCTGTTCGCCAAGCTGCCATGATCGTGTGCTTCGCCGTCGCCGCCGCGACCGCGCATCATCATTTTTTCCCAAAATCTCCATCGATTCCCATCTGTGATGCTCAGAGCATTCAACGCGATGAAATTTGCCTGAACTCAGTCATCGACTCGAAAAACAATCCCGATGTGCTCTGGCTGGATGCTCGCTCGCGACGTGATTGGCTGCGCGACGGCCTAGCTGGCTCACTTTTGCTGACACTCGATGCCTCTGAATCCTTTGATCAACAACTAGCTAACATTCTGCCGCAGCTCATTTCCAGCAAACGCATTATCGTTTACTGCAGTGATCAGGGCTGCCAAGCCAGTCGCGAGGTGGTGAAACGCTTGCAGCACTACGGATTGCAGCAGGACATCAAGGCGCTGCATGGCGGCTGGCAAGCGCTCAACGCCGCTGGATGGTTGCCAGTCCGGAATCAAGATGCTGCGGCGCCCTGAGCCTCACCACCTTCAACCCATTCTATCGCATTCTTTCATAACCCATAAGGGTAAATGACAGGCATCAGCGCGCACTTTATCATCCGAAGTAACATGAAAAAACTGATTATCTTACTCGCATGCGGCACCCATCTGTTGGCGCAGCAGCCGGCCATTCCCGCGCCGCCGCCCATCACCAAACCCACTCTATACATTATTGGCGACTCTACGGTGCGCAATAACACGCCCGGACAGCAAGGCTGGGGTGATCCACTCAAGACACTGTTTGATCCAACCAAAATTCAAGTAGAAAATCACGCCATTGGCGGACGCAGCAGCCGCACATTTCTCACGGAAGGACGCTGGCAAACCATTCTTGATCGACTCAAGCCAGGCGACTTTGTGCTGATGCAATTTGGTCACAATGATGGAGGCGCGCTCGATTCTGAAAAAAATCGTGCAACCATTCGCGGCATCGGCGAGGAAAGCCAGGAAGTCACACCAAAAGGCAGCACCCAGCCCATCACCATTCACAGTTTCGGCTGGTATATGCGTCACTACGTCACCACCGCCAAAGCCAAGGGTGCGACCCCCATTGTTCTATCGCTCATCCCGCGCAATATCTGGAAAAATGGTCGTGTCGAGCGCAGCACGGACGATTACGCCCTGTGGGCCAAGCAAGTGGCCACTGAGGAGCAGGTTCCGTTCATTCCGTTCAATGATTTGCTGGCTGATGCCTACGATGCCATGGGCGAGGAAAAGCTCACCGCCGTTTTTGCTCCCGGTGATCACACCCACCCAGCTCCAGCGGGCGCGGCCATCAATGCGCACGTGCTCGCAGACGCCCTGCGCCAGCTCAACGGCACACCGCTCGGCAATTTACTGCTGCCTCGGCATGACGCGCTGCGCCTCCCCAGCGTGATTGCCGATCACATGGTTCTGCAGCGCGATCAACCCATCCGTCTCTGGGGCTGGGGCAAGCCCGCAACGCAAGTTCAAATCCACTGTGGCCCGCACAGCGCGCAGGGCAAAGTGGCGGCAGATGGCACATGGCAGGTGCAATTGCCTGGGTTGCCAGCAGGTGGACCGCACGAAATTGAAATTCTTGACGACAAAACACAACTGCACGTGCGCGATGTCTTGGTCGGCGAAGTTTGGGTTTGTTCGGGTCAATCCAACATGGATTTCACAGTCGCGACCACTGAAAAACGTTACTTTGCTGGCACAGCTCAGGCGGCACAGGAGATCGCTGCCGCCCAATTCCCGCAAATCCGCCATTATTCCGCTGATTGGTCCATGAGCCACAGCGTTTGCAGCGATAACACTGGCAACTGGCAAATTTGCTCCCCCACCAGCGTTGGCGATTTTTCCGCCGTGGCTTATTTCTTTGGTCGGCGCTTGCATCAAGAGCTCAAGGTGCCGATCGGACTCATCACCTGCGCTTACGGTGCCAGCACCGCCGAAGCCTGGATCCAGCGCGATGACCTCAATCGCAGCCGTCCCTTGCGCCCATTGCTGGAGGCTTTTGATCAAAAATACGCCAGCTACCAAGCCGACACCGAAGCACCCCGGCGTTTTTCGGATGCCTTGGCCAAATGGGAAAAAGACCAGCAAGCGCGTCGTGCTGCTGGGCAAAAACCAAGCCGCCGGCCAGCCAATCCGGATCCATCACAAGATCAACACAACCCCACTGTTCTCTACAATGGCATGATTGCTCCCGTGCAGCGCTACGCCGTTCGCGGCGCGATCTGGTATCAAGGCGAGTCGAACAGTGGTAGCCGCCAGCTCTACCCCGAACTCCAGCGCACGCTGATCGAATCTTGGCGTCGCGATTGGAACTGCGGGAAATTCCCCTTTTATTTTGTTCAACTCGCCGCCCACGGCAAACCTCAAGCAGATCCTTCGACCAGCAGTCGCTTAGCAGAAATGCGTGAGGCTCAAGCCACCTCACTGAGCTTGCCTGACACGGGAATGGCTGTGACCATTGATGTGGGTGAGGAAAAAGACGTGCATCCGCGCGACAAGCAGAGTGTGGGCTATCGGCTGGCACAGCTCGCGCTCACCGGTTGCTATGATCGCCCCGGTGTCGCTCATGGCCCCGTTTTTGTCAAAGCGGAGCCAGAGGGATCGCAACTGCGCGTCCGCTTTCAGTCGTGTGGCTCTGGGCTGATAGCGAAGAACGATAAATTAGAAGGTTTCGCCATTGCCGCAGCAGATGGCAAATTCGTGCCAGCCAGCGCAACCATTGACGGAGATACCGTGCGATTGCACGCAGATGCGATCACTTCACCGATTCACGTTCGCTACGCTTGGGCGGATTTTCCAACCGCTGCTACCTTATACAATCGCGAGGGATTGCCTGCCGTTCCGTTTCGCAGCGGTCCCTGATGCATCCCAGCGACAGCGATTGCACAGCTTTCGCAACTTTCTCTTCATTCACGTGTTTCATTCCATGCCATGCTTGCCGCTGCACCCAACCAATGGACCAAGGAAGAGGCCGCCCACCTGCTCAACCGCGCCGGTTTCGGTGCCAGCCCCAAAGAAATTCAACAATGGCACGCGCTTGGACGCCACCAAGCCGTTGCGCAATTGCTGAACACGCGCGAAAAATTTGAAGACATTGCACCACCACCCAGCATGCGTCCGGAGGTGCTCGCGCAAGAAGTCAAGGCTCGCCGAGAAGCGCTGATTGCCTTTCGCCACAACGCAAAAGATCTAAGCGATGAGAAAAAACAACTCGCGCGTCGCGAAGTGCAAAAGCAATTTCAAGAAAAGGCTCGTCGACGTGGATTAGAAGCGCAAAATTGGTGGATTGAGCGCATGCGGCAGGGTCAAGATCCACTGCGCGAGAAAATGACGCTCTTTTGGCACGATCACTTTGCGACAAGTGTGCAAAAGGTCAAAGAACCGCATTTGTTGTTCCAACAAAATCAGCTGTTTCGCCGCCACGCCCTCGGCAATGTGCGTGAGCTGACTCAGCATGTCATGCGCGATCCAGCGATGATGCTTTACCTCGACCTTCAAACGTCGAAAAAAGGCAAGCCCAATGAAAATTTTGCACGCGAGGTGATGGAATTATTCACTCTCGGTGCTGGATTTTATTCCGAGGACGACATTCGCGAGGCAGCACGCGCCTTCACTGGCTATCAATTGAATCGCGTCCAGGGCACGGCGTATCAACTCAAAGCACTGTGGGACGATGGAGAAAAAACCGTGTTAGGCCAACGAGGTCGATGGAAGGGCGAGGATGTAGTGCAAATCTTGTTTCAGCAACCACAATGCCCCCGGTTTTTCGCGAAGAAGCTATGGGAGTATTTCGTGACTGAAGATCCAGATCAAACGACGATCGATCAACTGGCGCAGACCTTGCGGCAATCGCAATACGATCTCGCTCCATTGCTGAAGGAAATTTTCTCCTCCCGTGCGTTCTACGAACCAAGCGTGATGCACAATCAAATCAAAGCTCCGATTGTTTTTTACGTGCAAATGCTCAAGCAATTGGAAATCGAGCGCGTGCCGCCGATTTACTCGCTATACGTGCAAAATCAGCTCGGACAAATCCTCTACGCACCTCCTAACGTCGCGGGCTGGGATTGGGGCAAAGCATGGATCAACACCAACACACTCTTGACCCGCTATCAAATCGCGGGAGATGTCAGCCAAGGAGGCAAATCCCGTAACATTGCTGCCGAATTTCAGAAAATCAAAGGTCTCGTGAAGCGGCCGGGAGGTATGGCACCTTTAACATTACCAAACTACGATGCTCTCGTGCCGCGCGAAACGCGTGAGCACTTGGCAACCATGGTTGATTCGTTAGTTGAACGCTTGTTCCAACACCCGCTCAATGATCGAGTCCGCGATCAATTCCTCGCATACGCAGAAGACAAAAAAGGCGAAATTTTCACCAACCAAGAAGTGGCCGAGCTCATTCATTTGATGATGAGCACACCACACTATCAACTCACCTAACCGATGGATTTGTCACTTTTTATCCAATCCATTTCCAGCACATCATCACCCATTGATCCATGAAAACCCGTCGTGATTTCCTCCGCCATGCCCTCGCAGGAGCTTCTGCTAGTTGGACGGTTCCACTCTTCCTGCAGCAAACCTTTGCAGAGCTCGATTCCCAGAAACGCAACAGCTCGATTGCCACAACCTCGGGTAAAGATGGACCAATCTTGGTGATCGTGCAGCTCGCTGGTGGCAATGACGGTCTTAACACTCTGGTGCCATTTGCCGATGATGCTTACCATCGCGCGCGGCCGCGGCTTGGCAAAAAAGTCAAGGACGTGCTCAAGCTATCGGACTACTGCGGGCTGAACAATTCACTGCCGTTTCTCCACTCCTTGTTCCAACAAGGCAATCTTGCCGTGGTGCAAGGTGTCGGCTACCCCAATCCCAATCGTTCGCACTTTGTTTCCACTTCCATCTGGGAAAGTGCCGACCCGCAGCAGCGAGCAACAACTGGCTGGGTCGGGCGCTACTTCGACAACGCCTGCACCGGCGCAGACCCAACTGTCGGCATCAGCTTCACCAAAACTCAGCCCGAAGCCTTCGGCGCGCGAAAAAACCCTGGGATTTGTCTGTCGTCCCCAGAACTCTACCGCTGGCTCCACCAAGGTGGCGAACAAGCGCAAGCAGATGAATTGTTTGCTGATCTGAATAGTCCAGATGCTGATGACGATCACGCCAACTCTGGAGCCAGCATCGCGATGGCAGCCGGCGGCAAAACGGGTGGAGTCGAAGGCGAGAGCAACTTGGCTTTCCTAGAAAGAGTCGCTCTGGACGCGCGAGTTTCATCGGAGAAAATCCTTGAGATTGCTTCGAAATACAAAACCAACGTAGCATATGACGGCACGCCGATTGCGCGCAGTCTCAGCCTCGTTGCCCGCATGATTGGCAGCGAATTGCCCACGCGGGTGTTTTATGTTTCACACGGGGGCTTTGATACCCACAATCAGCAACTCAACTCGCATGATCGTCTGCTGTCCCAGCTCGACAACGCACTGAGTTCCTTCATGAAGGACATGAAGCTTCAGGGCAACCAACAACGGGTAACCATCATGACATTTTCCGAATTCGGACGTCGCGTCCAAGAAAACGCCAGCGCAGGGACCGACCACGGCCAAGGCTCGTGCCTTTTCGTCGCTGGCGCTCCAGTCAAAGGTGGGCTCTATGGGCGTTACCCAAGTTTAACCAATCTCAAGCAAGGAGATTTAGAATTCAACACCGACTTTCGCTCGGTTTACGCAACGTTGCTAAGACGCCATTTGCAAGCGGATCCGCGCAGCATCTTAGCCGGCGATTTCCCGCTGCTGCCATTCATGGGCTGACCGCCATGCCCGGCACCCGCCAACGTATAATTTTATTAATTTCAACCTAGATGTTATCTCTGGGATTGACTCATCTTGAATTCAGGGTTTTAATGATCGTGAAAACCATCTTAGCCTGTGAATTCCGACATTCCCATTCTTGATTCTGCCTATCTGCAAAGTTTGTATGAAGCTCTTGGCGAAGAAATACAGTCGATTGCTGATGACTTTTTTGAAGGAGTCGATCACGCCTACATGAGCTGGCCGGCATTGGCAGAAAATCCTGCGGCATTCGCAGCGGAGGCACATCGCCTCAAGGGTGCTTCCTCGATGCTAGGGCTGCAACGATTCTCGAAACAAACAGCCGCATGGGAGGCACAAGCCAAAAGCAACATGATTTGCCAAGTCGATACAGAGGCTGTCAAGGCGTGCATTGAGGAATCGAAGGTCGCGATCCGCGATTTTCTGAATCAGTGATGGCATCTCCGCGCAAGCTAAAGTCGCCCGATCAAGAGCTCCGCTTCACCCGCGCCGCTCAGGGTCAATTTTTGTTTTTGCTCACTGCGCTTTTTATCACAGTGAGCCTGGGCGTCCTGGTTCTTGCCACGCAAGGCACTGAATTTGAGGCCCCGCGCCTCGAGGGCATGGGTTGGCTAGCCGCGATTCCGCTCATCGTTGCTATCTTTTGTTGTCAAGCCGCCATTCACTGCACACGCCATGCCTATGTGCTACTCACACCCCTCGGAGTCGAAATTTTTCCACTCTGGCGCCCTCAACAGACCATGCGTTGGATTTTTTGGGCAGAAATTCAGGATTACGAGCTCTCGAGTCAACGTCCTCTGCTGCTGTTGCACTTCAACCGTGAAAAAAGTTCTGGGGTCGCGATCAGTTTATCGCCTCTGATGCCGTCCCAGCGTGAACTGTTAGTCCATGCCCTAGAGCAGCAGTTAACACGTCGCAAGCAGCTGACAGAACCAGAAAATTAGAGCAGCAACATTCCGTCATTGCCAAATGCAGGCAATGAATCACATTGGCAGCCATTCCATTGAACCAACAACATGCGAGCCCCATCCCAACAAATTCTCTCTGTCGAGCGCGTTTTCGGCACCCACGGCTGGCATTGCGAGCTACTGGAAGGTCGCGATGTCCTACGTGCCCAATTTTCGGCTCACCACGGCAAGATTCTGCTGCACGCTCAATCCTATACCCCCATCAACGCCCTTTCTATCGTCGGTGAAAGCCCGTTGGCTCTGACACGAACACATCAGCCCTACCTGCTAGAACTTCTGATGCGCGCCAACATGCAGCTCAATCTCGGCGCATTTGAATATGATCTCGACCGCAAACAGCTGGCGTTTCGCATCACCAATATCTTTGAACGCGAGCAATATGATGCCGACATCGTGACCTCGATGGTTCACTGCGCCATTGCCGAAATGGACCGCATGCTGCCCTTTGCTTCGACAGTGCAACGTCACGCCGCAGATACCTTACCAGACCTCAATCTCGCCCTGCTCTTGCAACGCGAGGATCTGCTTCCGCCAACACCCGATCTCGACTAACCAAGCCAGTATCGACCAGGAAACTGCATCAGCCGCGATGGTTAGCTGATGAAAACTGCGTAGCACACAGGAGCAATAGTCAATTACGGTCTTCAACAGAAATCTCAGATGTGGTGAACGACACATCCACCACTGAAGCATTTCCTCGACAACACGCGCGACCTTGCGATTAGGTCCAACAGATCATCGTCTGATTCGTAAAAATCAAGAATGGATGATCAATCAGACCTTCACCGCTGTCCATCATGGGGCCACCGTCAACACGGGACGGAATCCCCAATAGTTGGAAGAACCCGAATTCACTTCACTCAAGCCAGCGCGACAGTGATATGCGGAATTAAACACTGCACCACCGCGAAGTCCACGCGTGTCACCGGTTGATGGAGCAATCGGATCCGTTTGCGCCGCAGATCCCGGCACCAAACTATTACCGTCGTAGCACCACTCCCACACATTGCCTAAGGTATCATATAGCCCGTAATTATTCGGCTGCAATCGCCCCACTTCTTTTGTGGCATAAGTTCCGACTGGTGTTTGATTGTAATAATACCAAGCAATTCCATTCAACGTCGGATCCACATCCCAGCGGCTAATGTCACCCAGATAGAATGCAGCCGCACTGCCCGAGCGACAAGCATACTCCCACTCCGCTTCTGTCGGCAATCGGTATCCATTCGCTGCGGCATTAAAGCTCACAGCTCCATTGCCATTTTTGAACACAGTGGACGCATTGTAGGTGCTCGTTGTGTAATATGCCGGAGTTTTACCCTCCATCAAACTACGCAAGTTACACCACTTGATGGCATCCCACCACGTGACACTCGTCACGGGCTGCTGATTGCTCGCTGCGCTGGAAACAGAGCCGCTGGAACCGCTAGACATGTCGTTAAACCCATAAGCAGCAGCATTGGCACGAGTGCTACTCCAATCGCCCCAAGTCAACTCAGTCTTGGAAATCAGGAATGATTTCGTCAAGGTCACCTGCCGCTGCGTTTCATTCGCACGACGTCCGGTCTCAGATGTCGGAGAGCCCATGACAAACGTTCCTGCATTCACCAACGCATATCCCGCTGGCGCGGCAGCCAGCACTTGCGCCGCATTCGATGTGTCAGAATAGACCGTCCGGAAGCCCAGCTCAGGCGACGAGGAACCCCACCACCAAGAACCGCGCTTCGCTGACCTCACGCCTGATGCGTAATCACACCAAAATCCACTGCGAACCATGCGATTAGTCGATGTCGTGCTCGGCCCCTTGGGATCAACAATTCCAGCCGTGTCATAAGCGCCATATTCATCCCAACACCACTCAAACGCATTGCCATGCATGTCATACAATCCGAACGCGTTGGGAGCTTTTGTGCCCACAAATGCCACGCCAGAATAGCCTCGTTCACTGACATTGCCCCAATAGACGGCTGCACGACTCACATTTGAGCTCAATGACGTGCCATCGTAATCTCCGGTATAATACGCCGTCGTCGTGCCCGCACGGCAGGCATACTCCCATTCCGCTTCTGTCGGCAAACGATAACCATTTGCATTCCAATCCACAAAGGGCTTGGCCACTCCCACTTTCATGACGTTGCCCGCACCAAAACTGGCAACAGTGTAATAGACGGGAGTTCTGCCCTCGATCTGGCTCCTCAAATTACACCACTTAATCACATCGAACCAATTCACGTTCGTCGCTGGAGACTTGCCACCATCCCCGACGAACGAACCAAAACGACCGTTCGATCCGACATTCAGATCGGTATAACCATACTGAAGCGCCCGCTCGCGCACCTGCTGCCATTTCGCGTATGTCACTTCCGTTTTGCTCATCCGAAATGCTTTGGAAATCGTAACCAAATGCTGCGATTCATCTGATGATCGGCCATATTCACCCAAGGCACTACCCATCACAAAGTTACCTGCTGGCACAGTGACAAACTCATCTGTGTCGGGGCTAGCGTAATAAACCGGTCTCAATCCAATGAAATTAGCGCTATCATCGGCGGAACGATGCGCACGATCTGCCGCGCGGCAAGCCGCTGGCAACTGCGTCCAACTACCTCCCCGCACCACGCGATCGATGACCTGATCTGGACCGCGTGGATCCGTTTTAGCGTTTTCATTGTAGGCGTCATATCCATCCCAACACCACTCAGCCACATTCCCATGCGTATCAAAAAGTCCGAAGGCATTGGCAAGCTTGGAACCGACTTGAGCCGTCGATGTGACAACCGATTGCTTGAACACTCCGACAAGCTGCAAGACCGGATCGACGCCTTGCGGGTTCAGAATATCGCCATTGAAAAAAGAAGTCTGTGTGCCCGCGCGACACGAATACTCCCATTCAGCTTCCGTGGGTAAGCGATACCCATTGGCGTTCCAGTTAACAACAGGCGTGAGCTTGCCTGTGCGTAACACACTCGTGCTCAAAAATGTCGCAGATTGATAATAGACCGGAGTTTTGCCCTCAATCTCGCTACGCAAATTGCACCATTTGATCGCATCCCACCAACTGATCCCCGTGACCGGACGCTTGCCACTCAGATCCGAAACCACATCAATCGAGCCAGCAGCGAGATCCGTGTAGCCTTTCGCAGCGCCTTGTTCGCGAACTTCGCGCCACTCTGCTAATGTCACCTCCGACTTCTTAACGAAAAAGCCCTTCGAAAGAGTGACGGTTCTCTGCGTTTCATCCGCTTTTCGCCCCAACTCTGTGTCGGCACTGCCCATCACAAACGAGCCAGCAGGAACCGCAATAAAACCTTGAGCCACAGACTGAGAACCGCTGTAAACTCCAGCAGGAACCACGCTGCTCACTAATCCAGACGAACCGTTGTAAAGTCCACTCCGTGTCACGCCCCATACCCGAATCAAGCCTGAATTTGGCAAACTTAGACCAGATGCCTCCCAACCTCCTGTCGTCAAGCTCAGCTTGCCGATTCGCTTCCAAGTCTCACCATTGTCAGCGGAAGAGTCCACGTAAGCACGTGTCACCTGAGGAGCTGAGCCCGAGCGATTCCAGCGCAGTTTCGTCGAGTCAACCAACTCCAGAGTTTGCACCGCTGCACTATTATCCAACAGCGCCAGTGTTGCCTGTGTTTTGCTTGAGACAGACGTGAACACGCCACCAAGCGAAATCGAACCTTCAGAGGAAATCGCCAAACTGCGAATCTCACCAGTCACGCTACCAGGAAACGATGTGTCCAACGACCCATTTGCATTGATTCGCGCCAGACGCTTCCGCGCAACACCGGCCAACTTATCAAACTCGCCAGTCAGCAACAATTTGCCATCAGCTTGCTGCGCCAAGCTTTTTACGGATGGATATGAAGTTGTGTCGGTATCAACGAGTGGATCAAATGTGGCATCCAACGTGCCATCACTACTCAATCGCGCGATGGCAAAACGATCAACGCCATTCACGGTGAAAAATGTGCCACCCATCAGCAGCTTGTTATCAGACTGAAGAAGCAAGCAAGTAACGGGATAATTGATGGTAACATTATAAGCGGCATCCAAAGCACCCGTGCTCTCGATTCTTGCCAAATAAGTTCTTGCCACGCCATTGACCTGGGTGAAATTACCGGCCAACACAATCTTTCCATCGTTTTGTAGAGCCAAGCTATAAACAACATCGCTCACAAGCGGAGCGAATGACGTGTCCAATGAACCATCAGCATTAAGGCGCGCGACACGACTGCGAGTCACGCCGCCAACTTTGGTGAACGCTCCGGCAATCAACACTTTGCCATCCTCCTGCAACTCAATCGCGTTCACCAATCCATCCACATTCGGATTAAAAGTCTCATCAATCGTTCCATCGGCCAACACTCGCGCTAGTCGATTACGCACGACGCCCCGCACTGATGTAAACGCACCTCCAAAAAGCACCTTGCCATCCGATTGCAAAGCGGCACAAAAGATCGATTCATTGGAATTCGGGTTAAACGAATCCAGCGCACCAGATGACGCCAAGCGAGCGGAATTGTTTCGCCCCGTGCCATTGATCGTAGTGAAAGACCCGCCAACCACCAATTTGCCATCCGGCTGTGCAATAACTGCATTCACACCCAAAACACCGTTTACAGCAGTAACCGTCGCATCAAATGAAGCCAACGGCGCGCCGGGTAATGTGCTTGGGGTAGTAAAGCTCTTGATTTCTCCGTTGACTGACCCAACCCGATTGAAAGCCTCAACACGATAAAAATAAGTCGTGCTAGGCTTCAACCCGCTCAGGTTTGCTGTCACATTTGTGGTTTCGCCAATTGTATAAACCGAGTTTGGTGATGCGACAGCCAATGTGCCCAAGCCATTGGTTTCACCGTAGTTGAAGCTGACATTCGTGAAGGTGTAATTATCGCTGACACTTGCTGAAATCGAAGCTGTCGTTGAACTCAACACTGTCGCTGCACCAGTCGTCACCACCGGCGCCAGCACACCCTTACCGCGGAAGGTGATGTCGAATGGATTTTCATCGCCATCATTCGAAGTTAAATGCATCACCGCATTTTTATACCCACCAGAGCTGGGCAAGAACTTCACCACGAGATCACGCGTCCCATTCGGACCCGAGAGGCTTTCCGTGTTAAAATTGACAATTGAGAAATCCGCAGCCGCATTGCCATCAAAATTCACACTGAAATTGCTCAAATCCATCGATCCTATGTTCTTCAACTTCAGCTTGAACTCCTTGCCAATCCCAACTTGCGCCTCCTCCAAATCCAAGCGCTCTCCATCGTCTTTCAACATCACCCCATCCGGTCCCTCAATCTCGATCTCAGGCACTGGGCGTCGATTCAATTCAATGAACCCTTTAGCACCCTGATATCCATCAACTTGAAAATAATATACCTGTCCAGCAGTCGTGGGAAAATACACCACACTAGTTTTCAAGCCCTCACTGTCATCCGCTGTCTCAATCAGCACCAGCTCCGACAGCTTGTCTCCGACGAAAACATTCAGAGTCGTATCAAAATTACTGCCAACGGTGTCAAAGCGCCATGCTCCCGTCGAGGGCGCGATCCAACGATACCAAACAGACCCACCGTCATTGAACGGCTCACCATCTTCAGCCGAAGCATAACGATTTTCACCCTCAACCTTGCCGGTCGCGCCTGTGATCAACTCGGCCTTAGCGAAATAATCGTTTGAGACAGTCGCCAAGGCATTCACCTTGATCACGTAAGCTGCCTCATCCACATCATTCGAGTTAATTATCACACTGGCAACCTTCGGTCCAGAAATCACAGGGCTAAACCGCATGACAAAAGTCGTAGAAGTGCCCGGAAGAACAGGAGTCACCGGCGGTTGCGACACAGAAAACTCAGCCGCATTCGCTCCATCAATGCGCAGATTCGACAAATTTAAATCCGCGACACCGTCATTCTTGATCACAAACGTCAGCTCACCTTCCAAACCAGTCGATACCGGAACAAACGACACAACGTCACCACTATTCAATGCCCCAGCAGACCACTCATCAATGTTAATTTCCGGCAACGGTTTTGACGAACGCAACAGATTGACACGATACAACTTCTTAGCCAATCCGTTCTCCGCAGTTACCTCCAGCTCAATCACATTGTCACCTTCCGCTAACACTAGCTGCGGAGACGTGTCTGTCATGTTCGAATAAGTGCCACCGTTGATGCGAATGCGCGCCGTCGCACCGCGACCCGCATAAATGGCATTCACGACGGTGCGTTCGACAATAAACGGCACAGAAGAACTATAATCATAAACGCCTGATTGCAAAGACGGCGTGAACGAAGTGGCGTTCGCAATCAGTAGGCTTTCCAGCTCTGCATTGTCGTCTAGCACCGCGGTTCCACTCAAATTCAACGTGAACGGATCTTCACTGGCATCATTGCTAGCGATGCGCAACGTTGCGTTTTTCGCACCCGCCACCGTCGGGGCAAAGCGAATCACAAACGTTGCGTTGCCACCAACACCTATCGCCGTGGGCAGATTTTCAACAATGCGGAAATCTGCTGCATTGGCACCAATCAATTGCATTTCAATTCCAGATAAAGGAGCGAAACCCAAATTGCTCACAGTGAACGACTTCGTCACCGCTCCACCCGTCAGCAGCTTTTGCGACATCACCACAGCATTGCCATTGGACAAATCCGTGCCGCTTTCATTGCTAACGGCGATTTCTGCTTCCGTCGCCTGACCAATTAGAATCAAATCCACAACTGACTCATCCACATCATTGCTACTGATTCGTAAAGTTGCTTGCTTCCTACCAGAGCTACGCGGTGTGAAGGAAAATTCCAGACTCGTCATTTGCCCCGGAGCCACTGTCGTCGCGGGTGCCGTGCGAATCTGGAAGTCCTGCGCCTGCGCGCCTATGATTGTCGCACTTAATCCTGTGATCGACCCTTGGCCCAAGTTCTTAATGTTTAACGAAGCTGTGCCATTATCGATCTTCACCACACCGTCGCCCAAATCAATCGTCGAGCCCGTGGCAAGCTCTTGATCCGAAACCTCCACCGCGATTTCTGGGTAAGCAGACTCCAAAAACGGCTGCATCACCATGTCATTCGCCAGCACATTTTGCGCAAACAAAATCGGCAAACCAGCATTGGGGATAAAATAGATCGAGCCTGTCGGCGATGAACTAACAAGTTTCACTCCATTGTTTGCTTGCACCAATGCTTGGTAGCCATCAAGAGGAGGATCAATCTGCGACAACCAGCCTCCGTTGGCTAAATCAAATTGATAAATCACCCCAGCGCTGTAGTCGGATAACCACAAACGCCCCGCAGCATCCCAAGTCGGTTTACGAAACGCATTCGCCGAGCCAATGTCATTAATAAATGGAATTGGATTCACCGCTGTGCCACTTGTGGTGAAACGATACAAATCAGACTTGTTCGTCACCTTGTCCTTGAACGTCACATACAACAATTGATCCGGCCCGATCGCGATGCCACTTGCCACTCGTCCCGATTGAACAGTCACAATGGTCGCCACCAAAGTGCCAGAGGCATCATACTTCGTTACCGTTGCTTGCG
This sequence comes from uncultured Verrucomicrobiales bacterium, assembly GCA_964599325.1. Classification (GTDB taxonomy): domain Bacteria; phylum Verrucomicrobiota; class Verrucomicrobiia; order Verrucomicrobiales; family Akkermansiaceae; genus UBA956. The sequence goes on from CAZREM010000005.1 coordinate 47,639, forward strand.
CGGTAGTCGTTGATTCATTTTGCAGATAAAAATTGCCTTGTTGATCGGTGGCAACAAACGTGGCATTGGCCAGCGCATTTGGCACTGCAACTCCAATGTAAGCACCGGTATCACCTCTGAATTTCAACAAACGAGTCACCGCTGGAGCGACATCAATCACAAACAATTCACGGTCAGAGCCCACAACCATTCCCGTTGGAGTTCCGATGAATGCGGTAGAAGGTATGAACACACTCGGCTGACCCGATACCAAGTCATAGCGCATCACATTGCGATTTACCGAGTCAGAAACCAACACGGCTTCGGCAGTTGGCGATATTTTTGTCAGCACCAAATCATTTCCCGTTCCGCCTGTGTAATTTGCAGTGAAAAAATAACTGACGCCATTGTAGTCCGCCGCCACAACACCGCCTTGTCTCACATTGGAAAATTGTCCAATCATTTGCGCCGTTCCTGTCTGGTTGATCAGAGTGAACGATTGACCGTTAGTGGGTTCAAAATCCAAGAACAGCGCCAGACTCAATCCTGTCGCGTTAAATTGACTTAATGTCAAAGCTGGTGTCGTTGGCGAAGTCATGCGCAGCGGCAGATTAGTCGAAGTCGTTCCCGTCAATCCAATCGTGTAAATCGCCTCATCAGCATCATTACTTGCAATCGAAAGTGAGGCATTTCTCACTCCCGTCGCGGAAGGAGTGAAGCGCACCGTCAGCGGAACCGACGCACCCGGTGCAAGCGTTTTCGGCGCAGTTCCGATGATCGAATAATCGGCAGCTTGGGCACCACTGATCGCCACCGAATTTAAATTCAATACCGCATCGCCAATGTTCTTCACCAAGAACGACTCATCCTTGGGCAAACGCAACAGAACAGAGCCCCAATTCACATTCGAACCGGACACCACCGTGGCAGATGCTCGTTCGACCACAATCTCCGGCGCTGGGCGCTGCACATTGATGCGATACGTTCGCGTGGAAACGCCATCTTGAGCCGTCACGGTCAAAACCACACGATTCGCCCCCACTACCAGCGGGATGCTTTTCGCCACAGCGGATGAAATCGTCTGCGCGACTCCGTCATTAACGCGTAACTGAATCGAAGAGGTGCTTTGAGAAACGGTCGGGGTCAAGTTGATGCTCGAAGTTGACACCTGCACACCCGTAGCCGTGTAATCAGAAACCGAGCCAGCAAAAGCCGGAGTCAAACCCACAGGAGACACGACTAATGACGCAAGAGACGCCACATTATTCGCCTGAGCCTCACCCGTTAACAAAACCACGAACGGGCTAGAATCACTATCATTACTGAAAATTCGCAACTCAGCCGATTTCGTGCCAGCCGTCGCAGGATTAAAACGCAACTTCAAACTCGTTTCAGCAATGGTTTGCCCCGACTTCGCTGCCACAGAGGCGGCAGGCGTTTTTGTCAGTTGAAACGACGTCGCATCTGTGCCAGCAATCACCGCGCGCACTCCCGTTAATGCTGCATCTCCCAGATTCTGAATCACGTAAGTCTTCTCCACCACCGTGCTAGCCCCCACCATCAAATCTCCAAAATCTGACAACGATTGAGGCAACAATGGCGTTCCCTGCACAACCGCGATTTGCGGTGCTGGAGGAGCCAATCGAATGATGCGAATTGTGTAAGTGCGAATTTCTAAATTATCAGGAGCCGTCACCTGAACAAATAACTGATTTTCACCCACATTCAGTGGCATCAGTGCGGTTCGAACTGCATTAGTCGCATTGACATATGCCGCTTCATTGATTTTGGTCTTGATCCGCGCGCTACTGCGCGTCGCTGTGGGCGTCACCGCCATGCTCGCCACCGCATTGGGCACTGTCATTTCGTAACTGACAGTATTCTTGCTAAAAACTGGAACCAACGTGCCAGAACTTGTCACCAATTGGCTCAAGCTCGCGTCGTTCGACAAAAATGCCTTACCACTGAGGGACACCACAAACGGATTCTCATCGGAATCATTGCTTACGATCTGTAATTGCGCCGACTTATCGCCTGAAGATAATGGCTTGTAGCGGACAGTGAAATTTGTGGAGCTAATCACGCTGCCATTTTGTGCTGCTACCGTCGCTGCGGGCGGTGCGACAATCGAAAAATCATTTCCGGGATTGTTTGCTAACGACGCGACGATGCCAGTCAATGGCCCATTGCCGGTGTTTTTGATTGAAAACGTCAGGAGCACATCGGGATCTCCCACAGCAATCGTTCCAAAACTGCGCCCGTCGCCCGATACCACATTTCCAAGCTGTTCAACCACGATCTCAGGCGCCGGAGGAACCGGGCGAACCACAGTCACCGTCGTCTCAGTCTTCGTAACACCATCCTGAGCCGTGACCCACAGTTTCAAGGTGTTGCTTCCGACCAGCACCGGAAAAACCACATTTGACAGTGTCGCTGCACCATCAACCCGAGCCGCATCATTCCACGTATAACTCATCGCGCCAAGCGGCGCTGCCAAAGCTTTAGCACTCGTGAGAGTTAAATTTGCCGTCGTCGCTGCAACATTTAATGTGTAATTCTGCACATTAGTAGAAAAGGCAGGAGCCAAACCGCTGGACGAAAAGACCAACGTCCCCAGCCGCGCTTCCGAACTCGGGGCTCGCGTGACGACCAATGAATAAACCTGGCTCGATGACAAATTTTCCGCCACGACGCGAACATCAATTCTATTTTCACCCACATTCAGCGGCAATGCAGCTGAATCGCGCCCTGAGACCACAGCAACAAAAGCAGCTGTGCCCACTCGCACCGCCAGAGTCGCTCCCGGCTGTGCCGCCGTTGGCTTGACTGTCAAACTGCTGATCGAATTTGCCACCGCCATCGCATAGCTCGTCGTCGTCGGAGCAAATAAAGGAGCGAGCGAGCCGATGCTGGGAATCAATGAAGCCAACGCTGCATTGCTCGATTTGAGCCCTGTTCCCGTCAGAGTGAGCAAAAACGGACTTTCATTGCTATCATTGCTAATGAGCGAAAGCGTCGCGGAGCGAGCGCCCACAGCCGTTGGCTTGAAGCGCACCTCAAAAACTGCCTCACCGCCCACGGGGATTGACGTGGCGGGAGTGTTCAACAACACAAAATCCCCCGCATTAGCACCAGTGATCGATGCCGCAATGTTCGCCAAAGGTGCCTCACCCGTGTTTTGAATTCTAAACTCACGCACATCCGCTGCAACCAACTCAGCGGCATTAAAACCAACAGTATTGCCACTCTGAACCTCAGTTCCGTCCGCTAGCTTCACCCCAATTTCAGGCAAACTTGCTGCCAAATCATAAGCATAAGCAGCCCCGGATTCGAGCGCCGAATTGTTATCCAAACCATTAAGGCCTGCTGACCCACCGTCTTCCTGATTGGCACCAACGAGCAATAATTGTTTGCTATCATCCACCGCCACGGCTGACCCAAATGAATCCGTGCTTCCCGTATTCGAAGCTTTGACATAGGCAATCGGAGCCCACGAACCCGCTGTGCGTCGATACAAATAAACCGCTCCCGAATCCGCAGCACTCTCATTACTGGCAGGGTCGATCCCACGACCACCGCCGTCCTCCTTGTTGGCTCCGATCGCCAATAGATCACCGGACAACGCCACGGACGAACCAAACACATCACCCGCTCCCGTGTTTGTCGCTTTGAGATACGCTTGCTGACTCCAAGTCAAACCATTGCGAGCAAAAACGTAAGCGGCACCAGAATTAGATGCCAGGTTGTTCGACTGCGCGCCGTTAACTCCAACCGCGCTACTATCCTCACCTATCGCCGTCACGACAGCGGTATCACCATCCAAAGCAACATTAGCGCCAAAGCCATCTAAAGCTTCAGTGTTGGATTGCTTAAGATATGCCTGCTGGCTCCAACTAGAGCCACTGCGCACAAACACATAAGCCGCCCCAGGACTATTAATCGAGCGAGCTTGAGAACCATTAACACCCGTTGCTCGACTATCCTCACCAGCAGCACCAGCAATGATCGTGTTTCCAGAAATCGCCACTGATCCACCGAACTGATCACTATTAAAAGCATTTGAAGCCTTCAAGTAAGCTTGCTGAGTCCAATTTGTGCCACTGCGCACAAACACATAAGCAGCGCCCGCATTAGGCGAAGCCGCTGAGTTAGCCTGCGAGCCATTGATCGTCGTCGCATCACTGTCCTCATTCGGAGCACCCACAACAATCGAGTCCCCTGATACCCCAACCGTGTAACCAAAGTTATCTCCCGCATCGGAATTTGAAGCCTTCAGGTATGCCTGTTGCACCCACTGTCCACCCTGAAGCACAAAAACATACGCAGCACCTGCGTTGGCCTTCGTGTTATCTGCCTGATTGCCATTCACGCCAGTAGCGGCACTGTCCTCGGATGGAGCACCCACAACGATGGTTTCACCAGAGATGGCGACGGCACTGCCGAAATAATCTTCAGCCGTCGGATTGCTCGCTTGCAGAATCGCCTCTTGCACCCATGCACCAGCATTGCGACGATACACATACACAGCACCGCAATTAGTGACAATTGTTCCACTGCCGTCTTGAAGCAGCGCACCGATCACAGCACGATCACCCGACACCGCCAACGATTGACCGAATCGATCGCCAGATTTCAAGTTGCTGGCCTTAACATAAGCTTGTTGTGCAATCGGATCAATTGTTACAGGATACTTCGCGCCCTGGTCTGCCACCGTTAACGTGAGGCTGCGGCGATCAGCACCGACCGTAAAACGAGAATTGAGTGGTTTGCCATCGGCATCCCAAACTTTAAGACCTGAATAATTCACAACCGCCCGACCTGATTGATCCAGAAAGCGCACATCACGACCATCATTCAACACGTGAGGGATCAATCCGCCACGGACTGACATATCCAAACTCAACGCCGCTGTCGAATCGGTCGTATCCCAGCGCCGCGCCAAGGTAAAACCATGCTCGAGACCTCGCGAATCATTGACAAACCACTCCTGCACGCCGGCACCCCAGTCATATGTCACGCGCGCGCCCTCAGAATTCATCAACGGCTTGTCCTGAATCGCCCATTGATCTGTGCCACGACCCAATCCTTCCAATTGCAATCCCCAACTCCACGCCGTTTGCGAGTGATCGCTTGCGTGAGGCACGGTCTCGAAACCCCGACCATCAAATCTCGTGTTCCACTGCTGACCCACATTGTGCGCGATTTTAACCGCTGTGGACTCATCCTTCACCGCATGCAGCTCCTGCTTCAGCAAGGTTTCCAGCTGCACGCGATCATCCTTACTCACATCGGCCAAGCCCAGCACAGGTGCCGCCATCATCGCCATCGCGCCCATTGAGGCAGCTTTTCTCGAAAACATTGGCTTTAACCAGCGATGATGGATACGTTTTTGCATCAGATTTCGTTTCATGGCGTTGAACGGAACTTTGAATTGTCTGCATCAGTTTATGCCCCCAAGCAAAACCTAGCAGAACCCGCTATTGTATTAACTGTGTTTACTCCACGAGTAAATGAAAAAAAATGCGCAATGGTCAAGCAGCGAATTGTGACAGTGCCGTTTTTAAAAAAATCAGGCTTTCTGTCGCTGAAGTAGCAATTCAGTCAAATGCAGCCACTCTTCTTCCACGCTGACATGAGAACCTGGCATTTTCTTGCCAGCGCGCTGATACCAGTAAGCCGCGTTGTCCAGATCGCCTTCTTGTCGATGCAGATGAGCGTGAATCCACTCCCCCCAGGGTCGCGATAATTGCTGACAATCCTCGTGCGCCTGATCCCACTGACCCGCCGCCGCAAGCCACATCACATGCAGAGCTGGACTCAGAGGCGTAGCCGGCAATCTGGCTTCGCCTGCGGCACTGGCGATTTCACTGGCACTCAAATGGGACACGACAGGTGAATATCGCAAAAAACCACATTCGACAAGCCCATCCTCATGATTTACACTTGCCAGAACAGAGCCGATGTTTTTAATCGTTTCAGATGAGCGTCAAGAACCCGTCTTCGACCCGAGCTAAAATTTTTGCCGCTGCCGATCAAACATTTCGCGAGAATGGTTTGCTCGCAAGTCGGCTTAACCGCATCATCCATGCTGCTGGAGTGAGTAAGGGCGCTTTTTTTCATCATTTCCCCACGAAAGAAGCGCTGTATCATCAATGGCTGGAACATCAACTACTGCACGAGTTGCAAGAACCATGGTTCGATGAGCTAACCCACAGCACCGACGTAATCAGCAGCCTCAAAAGCATTTTGCAGCAACAAATCCGCCATGCCGAGCGCGAACCCTCTGGCCAAGCAGCGGCGTTAACGGCTTTCGCCACACACGAACGCAGCGACCACGTTGCGGCCACTGCGATTACTCACGTCCATCAGCTGTGGAAGGAAAGCATCCGCAAGGCTCTGCTTCGCGGTCAGGCGGACGGCATGGTGCATCCGTCCGTTCAAGTGGAAGATGAAGCCCTGCTCATCATCGGCCTGAGCTTGGGGCTCGACGCCTTACTCAAAGCGACGGGCACCGGCTCCGCACTCGGCTATCTCCGTTCAGCCAACGCTTACCTCGACACCCTCCGCCCTTCCTGACCTCATGATTGCTCATTGCTGTTCTTCTGGCACGTGCTAAGTTGTCCCCAACGAAGAAATGAAGCCTCCGCTTAGCTGTCAATTCCTGTGGCTCGCGCCCATTCTATGCCTGATGGCCTCGGCAACACCTCGCCCAGCCATCAACCAGTCGCGCATGCCCGCATCGGTCAATGACCTGATGAGCATCGAAGCATCCGTCAAGCAGGGTCTCGGTGCCGCGAAAAAAGCGACTGTGTGCCTGGAGCTTGCCCAGGGAGCAGGCAGCGGTGTGATCGTTTCGGCTGATGGCTTGATTCTTACTGCTGCGCACGTCACAGGCGGGGTCGGACGCCCCCTCACGGCGATTCTGCACGACGGCAGAAAAGTGGAGTGCGAGAGCTTGGGTTTGGATTCAGATTGCGACTGCGCGATGGCAAAAATCACCACGCCGGGCACCTATCCTTTCATCGACATCGAACGCGAAGATCACACGCAATTGGGCGACTGGGTCTATGCCATCGGGCACTCCGGAGGTTATAATCCCGAACGGGGCGCGGGGGTGCGCATGGGACGCATCGTGCGCATCGCCGATCGCACTTGGCAGAGCGACTGCACGCTGATTGGTGGAGACTCCGGCGGTCCTTTATTTGATCTCAACGGTGAGTTAATTGGTATCCACTCGCGCGTGGGCGCCAATCTTCAGCAAAACATGCACGTGCCGATTCGCGAGTTTTTGCGTCAGTGGGACGCGCTGAAAAATGGCCAGTTCATCGGAGACGGTCCCTTTGCGGAAAAACCAGAAAAAGGCTCAGGATTCTTGGGCGTTGCCTCACAAGAATCAGGCAACGGACAACTGAGTGTCACCAAAATTGGACGAGAATCAGCCGCGGAAAAAGCTGGCATACAAGTCGGCGACATCATCACAAAAATAGATTCCACCGCCATCACAAGTAAATCGGCGATGCAGGAGTATTTGAGTGAAAAAGCCGCGGATGATCGCATCACGCTGCAACTGCTTCGCCTGGGCAAGCCCATGACCATTGAACTCCGACTGGGTAAAAAATGAAATTCAACCGCCTCACTTTGATTTTAATTGGCACGGTTAATCTATGTGCTTTGGCGCTAGCGAAAGCGGGAGAATCGCTCGCATCCGAGCGACGCACCAATGGATCTAGCATGCACGCGCTGCTCAGTGCGGCAACGGCGACACTACAACAAAGCAGTGCCGTGGTTTATGACGAGCACAAAGAAGTTGCCTATGCCACCGTGGTGCGTGCTGATGGCGTGTTGCTGAGCAAATGGAGCGTGATCAAGGATGCCAAAACCTTGCAAGTTCGGATTGACCGCACGCTACACGAGGAAGTTCAGGTGATGGCTCATGATCCTCGCTGGGATTTGGTGTTGCTGAAAGTAGCGGCGACGGGCTTGCAACCCATCAGCTATGCGGCCAGTAGTCAGGTCGATGTCGGCACATGGGTGGTTGCGAATGGCGCCACCAGTCGCGCCGCGCGTCGCCCCATGATTGGCATCATCAGCGCCAATGCCCGCGCCATTCCCGCAGAATTCGGTGTGGTGCTCGGCGTAGAAATCCGCCGCGATCCCTCGGGACTACGAGTCGGGGAAGCCCCTGCTGTCGGCACAGGTGCTCAACGCGCGGGCATTCTCGCGGGCGACGTGATCCGGAAAATCGCTGGAAAAGCGGTCAAAGATCCCGATCAATTGAGCGAAATCATCAAGAATAATCAGGTGGGCGATGCGATCGAACTCGAAATCAACCGTCACGGCAACAACCTCAAAATCCAGGTGGAGCTGAGTGACCGCGCAGAGATTTTCGGAGGCGAGCAAACGCGCAATGATGAAATGAGCGGAGACGTTTCTGTGCGTCGCAGCGGGTTTCCCCGCGTTTTACAGCATGACATCTTGGGCAACTCGACGTCAGTCGGAGGGCCGTTATTGAATCTGCAGGGTCAGGCCATTGGCATGAACATCGCACGAGCCAATCGAGCTGAGAGCTTTGCCATTCCCATGGAAGAGCTGCGCGAAGCGACAGCCCGATTACTTCATCACGTCGATTCCCTGCCCACGCCTTGAATCGGTTTTAAACAAGCTCACGATTACTGAGCAGGTGGCAAGGGCTTGAGTGATAACTGACGGAACCGAACTTCCATCTCCACCCCCGGATGCAGCTGCAAGCCCACCGAACCGCTCGTCTTCAACGGCTGGCGGTCTGACACAAAATCCAGCACCTGCTTGTCGTTCAGCTTCACCCAGTAATGCGAGCCCCTCACGGTGATCTCCAAGTGATTCCAATCATTATTTTTCAATAAGCGCCCCACGCCAACAGCTGCCACAGGGTAGCCTTTTTTCGAAGCGATGTAGGGCGCGCCAGACATATCCACATTGAGCGAGCGCGAGACACCGAGCTGAATTTGCTCATTTTCCTCCCGCAAAAAAACCCCAGAGTCGCCACCATCCGTGAGCTTATATTCACACGAAAAAACAAAATCCTGCACCACCGCATCCGTCCACAGAATGGAACCACTTTTTTTCGCGTTGCTCTTGCCCACAATCATCCCATCCTGCCATGTCCAACAATCGCGAGCCCCTTCCACATGCCAGCCACGCAGATCAGCCGTCAGAGGCGACACCAATTCTGTCGCAGCTTGAGGGCTCTGCTCCTGTGCCTCGCTGAACGCACACAAAAATGACGCCAACAACCAAGCTAAACGTTTGCTCATGAATCACTTATGATTCAATCATGATGCCGCTGCAAGAACAAATCCAATCCATCAAGCAATGCAATCCAACTCGCCTCAATGATATTATCAGAAACCCCTACCGTGCCCCAATTGCTCACGCCATCGGAACAGACAATTAACACACGCGTCTTCGATGCCGTGGCATCGTGCCCATCCAAAATGCGCACCTTGTAATCAATCAAGCTCACACAATCCAAGGCAGGATAAAATGTCAGCAGTGCCTTGCGCAGGGCAACATCGAGCGCATTCACCACTCCACGCCCTTCTGCCACCGTGTATTCCGGCGTTTCGTTCACACACAGCTTGACCGTCGCCTCACAGACCGGGTCATGACCATCGCGGTATTGGCGGAAACTCGTGTGATACTCCTTGAGATCAAAATTTTTCCGATACAGCCCAAGCTCGCGACGAATCAGCAACTCCAATGAGCCTGCCGCCGCCTCGAATGAATATCCCGCGTTTTCCAATTCCTTGATTTTTTGCAACAACGCTTTCGCCGCAACCGAGCCTTTTTCCAAGGGCAAGCCCATTTGCTCGGCCTTGATCAAGACATTCGATTGCCCGGCCAACTCAGAAACCAAGATATTTTGAGTGTTGCCAACCAATTCGGGGCGAATGTGCTCATAGCTGCGCGCCAGTTTCTGCACCGCATTGACATGCATCCCGCCTTTGTGCGCGAAAGCGGTTCGACCAATAAACGGAGCCCGAGGAAAATGCGGGTTATTTGAGACGTCATCGACAAAATACGACAAATCCTGCAACTTATCCAAATGCGACGTGACCTCCACCTGCATCTTAAGCTGCAAGATCGGCATCACCGACGTTAAATTACAATTTCCCGTGCGCTCCCCATAGCCATTGATCGTCCCCTGCACCTGCACCGCTCCCGCGCGAACCGCCGCAATGGCATTCGCCACGGCCAACTCACAGTCATTGTGCGTGTGAATCCCAATCGCGCATTGAGGCAAATGCTCCTGCACGGCCAAGCAAATCTCCGCAATTTCATGCGGCAAGGTGCCGCCATTGGTGTCACACAACACCAAGCAATCCGCCCCACCTTCAGCAGCAGCGGCAAGAGTTGCAAGAGCATGCTCCGAGCTGTCCTTGTAGCCATCAAAAAAATGTTCCGCATCATAGATCACTTCCCGACCATGTTGCTTGAGATAGCGAACTGTGTCGCGGATCATCGCCTGATTTTCCTCGATCGTGGTGCGCAGCACCTCCGTCACATGCAGCGCCCAACTCTTGCCAAAAATCGTGACCACGGGCGTCTCTGCTTCGAGCAATAACGCCACCTGTGGGTCTTGCTCCACAGGCGTGTCGGCCCGGCGAGTCGAGCCAAAAGCGGCCAACTTGGCGTGCTGCAACTGCAGCGATTTCGCCTCGCGAAAAAACTCAACGTCCTTGGGATTCGAGCCAGGCCAGCCGCCTTCAATGTAATCCACACCAAACCGATCCAATCGCTCGGCAATGCGCAGCTTGTCCAATCCTGAAAGCTGAAACCCTTCACCCTGCGTTCCGTCACGCAAAGTGGTATCGTAAACCCAGACTTTATTTGAGATTGAGGCCATCGCGCGCAGACATTATGCCGACTCCGCCAAGCAATCCAGCAGAAAGCCACAAAAAATGCTCCCGGCGGGAATCGAACCTGCATTTGCCCTTTAGGAGAGGGCCGTTCTATCCATTGAACTACGAGAGCGGCGCTCGGTTCTAACCCTACACTGCTGTCACCGCAAGCCAAAACTTCACTGCGCGAACCAAGCGCATGATCGCGAGCGGAACACGATTCAACCGCACTAGATCAACTGAAACTCCCCGTCTGCATCCACCCCGATCCAACCCAAATCATGCAACGCACGGAAAATTGATGGCAACACTTCTTCGGGGTCATCTTCACTGTGTTCAATCGTTGCGGACCGACTTAACCCACGCAAGACTTCAATGCTGATCACCGTCTCACAACCATCCAAGCGGATCCAGTCCCCCCAATTCTTATGCTCATGGCTCGGCTCCAGTTTCTCTGCGCGGAGAGCTTGTAAAATTTCACGCATCGTGCAGGGCTCGACACCATGTGGGAGGTTCACGTTGATTTCCATTGGGCAGAAATTCTACAGGAAAGAAATCCACTAGCCAAGTCTGCAATCAATAAAAAATCAGAAAGATCACGGCAAAAAAAATCGCCATGGTTCCCCATAGCGACTTGTATCCGGAGCAGCATCTAGCGCGATGATTTGCCTCTGCGGCAACCGATCAGTTCACAGCCACCGCCGAAGAACCAGTTTCGCCCGTGCGAATGCGGATTGCCTCTTCCACAGTCGAGATAAAGACCTTGCCGTCACCGATTTTGCCGGTATTCGCGCTCTTCACAATCGCTTCCGCCACCGCAGGAGCTTGACCATCGTCCACGACGACCTCAATTTTAACCTTAGGTAAGAAATCGACCGTGTATTCCGATCCGCGATAAATCTCAGTGTGGCCTTTCTGACGTCCGAAGCCCTTCACCTCTGTCACGGTCATGCCCTGCACACCCACTTCCGCAAGTGCTTCTTTGACTTCTTCTAACTTAAACGGTTTAATAATGGCTTCAATTTTTTTCATGAATGATTCAGGTTGTTCTCTCGAATAAGCAAAACTCATGCCAGCAGGCAAAATTTTTTAAAAAAGCTTTTCTCCCATCGCTAGCGCTCGCTGTCACCACCCGGCCGTCAGCAACAGCACTGGCATCGACCAGTGAACATGCTTTTTCTGTTTCAAATTCAACCACAAGCCCCTGCTGCATGCAAGCATTGATTGCGTTGAACACGCACCTATGTTGTCACTCACGCGCCACTGCACGTCTAGCTCATTCGCATGATTTTCGCTTCGATCATTGCAATTGCGCCGAAGCCGCATAGAATGTGCGCGTGGAAGGGCAGTTCCAATGGCGCCAGGAATCATTCATCACCCGCTCGGAGGTGACGAAAACGCGCACGGAGCGACTGGGTTTGTGGGTGATAGTTAGCCTTTGTTTCGCGATTGTGATTCACTTGGCACTATTTATCGCGCTAGGGCATGTGCCTTTCGGTATCGGATGGGCGCATCAACAAGATGAAATCGTGACAGATCGCGTGGTCGTGCGTCAGGTCGAAGACGATTCCTGGTTGCCCGCGACGGAGAAGCCATTGCCCGAGACACCGGCAAAACCCGATCTTAAGAATGAACTCGAAGATCTCGACGTCTTAACTCAGCTCAAAGAGCCCGAGCTGGAGATGAAACCAGATGTGAAGTCCGCCGCATTCAATATCGATCTCAGCGATGTGCCAGCCGCCGCAGGCGATCCCTTGGGCACAATCACGAGCAAACCCTCGACTCTCGATCTGGCAGCTCTGGAATCCACCAGTCTGGGCAAAATGGACGTGCCTCTGCCGCTCAATCACGCCAGCCCCGTCATTGTCGATCCCGGCGGCAATGCGGCAAAACCCGATGAAATCGATGCCTTTGTGCAGAATCTCATGCGCCTGGGCAACCATGGCAAGGCGATTCAAGGGTTACCGGACGGACAGACGTCGCTTGACGACATGATTGGGCTTCCGGCCAACGTTCTGGTCAATCGCACCACGTTGCTGCCCAGCGATTTGCTATTCGAATACAATCAGTCCCAATTGCGGGATTCCGCCAAGGTCGGATTGCAAAAAATCGCGCTCATCATGGATCGCAACCCCGAACTTTTTTGCTGGATTGATGGTCACTCCGACCTCTTCGGTGGAGATGCGTTCAACGACGAGCTTTCGCAACGTCGCGCCGAGGCGGTGAAACAATACCTCGTTTCGAGCATGGGCATGGATGGCAATAAAATCATCACCCGTGGACTCGGCAAACGCGCGGCGATTGTCACAGAGGGAGACGTGCAGCAACAAAGTGTCAATCGCCGCGTCGAAATCAAAATGCGAAAAACTCCACCACGAGCCGTTGATTTTCCCGTGTCTTCGAACAACCCCGCCCCCCGCGCGACAACGGTGGACTCGCTACCCGCTCAAGCCACGGCGGTGCCCGCGGAAGCCATCACTCCGCAGCCAAGCGCCCCTCCCTCCGCCATGCCCGTCGCCGAACCAACCACTTCGCCTGCCCCCAAAGCGATGCTGCTCAAACCGAATCAGCCTCCATTAGCCATTCCAGTCAACCCCGCACCGGTGCCCCCCCGCGCCCAAGTGATACCGGATCCCGGGACTCCGCCACCACCCGCCGCCAAAGCGGTCGCGCCTCACGTGATCGATCCCGAATGATAGCACCATGCTTCTAATCACGAGCCTTCATCCGCCCAACCCATTCTTCTGTCCCGACGCCCATCCTCCACGCCACCTCCATGCAAGACGCCCTGCGCATTCAATCCTTCGGCTCTGCCGCTCACGTTCTCGAACTCGCCTGCATCGAATACAATAGCGAACTCAAACCAAATGAGCTGCGTGTCAAAATCTTGGCCTCTCCCATCAATCCTGCCGACCTCAACTGGATCAGTGGCACTTATGGCACCAAGCCCCTGCTCCCAGCAATCCCCGGTGGCGAGGCTGTGGCAGAGGTAATGGAGTCGCAGCACCCCCACTTCAAGAACGGCGATCGCGTGATGTTTTGGGAACACGCCCACGGTTGGCAAGAACAACGCATCATCTCGGGCGATCAAGTTCGACGCATCTCAGCTGACATTCCCGTGTTGCAAGCGGCAATGATGCGCGTCAATCCCGGCACGGCTTGGCAAATGCTGCACGCCCTGGGCAATCTGCCCAAAGGCACCTGGATTGCCCAAAATGCCGCCAATTCAGGAGTCGGCCACTGCGTGATCGAACTTGCCGCTTTCCTCGGCTTGAAGACGCTAAACTTTGTGCGACGCCAAAGCGCGATCGAGCCCCTGCTGCAACGCGGAGCTAATGCTGTTTTCATGGACAATCCGGATGGCTTCGCCGCCGCCATGGCAACACTTGGCTCCGATCGCGCGGCTCTGGCTTTGAATGCCGTCGGCGGCGAAAGCGCAACACGCTTGACCCACACACTTGCGCGTCATGGACTGCACCTCACCTACGGCGCCATGTCCCTGCAACCACTCAAGATTCCCAATCGCAGCCTCATTTTTGACGACATCCGCCATCAAGGCTTTTGGTTGACCAACTGGCTTAGCTCGGCTTCTCTGGCAGAGCGCGAGCAGACTTATGGCACGATTGAACGTCTCATGGCAAATGGGCTGCTGCACCAACCGATTGATTCCCTGCACCGTCTCTCCGCCTTTGAGGCTGCGCTGCTCCGACTCAACGCAACAGAACGCAACGGCAAAGTGCTCTTTTGTCCTGATGAAAAATCAATGATGAACCGCGTCAGCTAGCGAATGCAGACCGCGAAATCGGTGGTTCTGATGCGGAACATGCAGTTTTTTTAAAAAAACACAGTCTTTTTCTTGATTCTCGCCGCGTTCGCCCTTACAACTCGCGCCCCGTCCATGCCGGAACGCTCTCTCAAAATTGCCTTACCAAAGGGTAGCCTGCAAGATCCCACCATCGATTTGCTATCGAAGGCTGGCTATCAGGTCTATGTGTCTTCGCGTGGGCTGCGTCCTGCCTCGGATGACAATGAGTTAGATATTTACTTGATCCGCGCTCAGGAAATTGGACGTTATTTGGATCAAGGCTTCATCGATTGCGGGATCACTGGTTTGGACTGGGCCAGCGAGCACGAGACATTGGTTGATCTGGCGGAGCTGCCCTACTCGCGGGCAAGCAGCATGCCAACCCGCTGGGTCTTGGTCGTGCCTGAGGACTCACCCATCCGCCGTCCTGAGGATTTGCAAGGAAAACGCATCGCCACAGAGGGCGTGGCCTTGACGGAGCGCTACCTCAAATCCAAGGGCATTAAAGCAGAAGTCGAGTTCTCATGGGGCGCCACCGAGGTGAAGGTTCCTGACTTGGTCGATGCCATCGTGGACATCACTGAGACGGGCTCATCCCTGAAGGCTAACAAGCTCCGCATCGTAGATACGCTGCTGACGTCCTTTCCGCATTTTTACGCCAACCCCGCAGCGGCATGTGATCCCTGGAAGCGCGAGAAAATGGATCGCATCGTCTTGCTGATACGCGCAGCACTCAATGCACGCGGCAAGGTGGGGCTGAAAATGAATTTACCGACCACGCAACTCGACTCCATTTTAGAGAAACTGCCATCACTGAGACGACCAACCGTGTCACAACTCGCAGAAAATGGCTGGTTGGCGGTCGAAACCGTCATCGACGAAACAGTCGTGCGCAGCCTGATCCCTGATCTCATCGCTCACGGTGCCGAGGGCATCATCGAATACCCGCTCAATAAAATCGTCAGTTGATCCATCCTTTTATCTGAACTAAGAACCAATAATAACCATGGGCTCCATTAAGAAACGCCGTAAAACGAAAATCAATAAGCACAAGCGCAAGAAGCGCATGAAGCAAAATCGCCACAAGAAGCGCTTGCGCTACAAGTCTTAATTGACTTTCCAGCCACAGGGATCATTCACCCCGGCGTTTCCCAACAAGCATTCTTTCTCAGAAGCCCGCTCCACCGAGCGGGCTTCTTTTTTTGTCCGTGCCAATCAAAGGATTTCAATTCTAGATAAAACAATAGATATAAGATTCCAGCCAGGCGATGGCATGCCCGCGCTTGCATTCATTTCGCCTCAGCCCTCAATCTGAAAAAAACCTTGTCGGATCAGCATTTTCTCTGAAATCCAGCCGCGCGCGCCAACGAAAAAAATTTTTCAAAAACTACTTGATCATATTGCTTAAACTAGTATAGATTAAGCGCGTCAGCGCGACCCACCATGATGTGGGAGCGCATTTCGATCACGACACCCGGTGACATGGCCACCCCAATCAGGCGCCATTGAACACAACACGAAGGATGACTCCGCACGGAGATCCGCAACCTGTTTTCACCAGCACGACCGTTTGCTTGCCTGGATCCAATCCAACCAAGCGTTGGCGGCATGTCGATCTTCGTCCCTTTTCGCAAACCTATACCAATTATTCGATGAAACTAAGAACATCACTCACTCAACGCTACATCTCCGTTTTTGCTGGCATTGCTGGTGCGGGGTTGCTGATCCAGGCGCAAAACGCCCAGGCAGCCACCGTGCCCGCACCGGCAGAGGGAGATTTATTCGTCGGTTTCCGAGCCACCGATGGCACGGGATCAGCCACCTCCTACCTCGTCAAGCTTGGTTCTGACACGCTATTTCGCAACACGACCGCTGGCACCACCATCACGCTCAGCCTTGGCAATCTTGGAAGCGATCTGATCGCGACCTATGGAGCCGACTGGAACACGCGCAGTGATGTGCAGTGGGGCATTTTCGGTTCACGCAATGGCACCGTTGCCACTGTTTACGCATCAAAAGCGCGCACCACTCCTAGCGTGGCAGCCACCGATTGGCCGGTGCTTAGCAACCAACAGCGCGCATCGGCTCTGAGTGCGATCTCGAGCGTTGTTTTCTACACCAATGGCTACAGCGGCGCCACAGCGACCGCCAACAGCTCGGTTGGCACCTTGCAGACAAATTCCAACAACGCATCGAGCTACAACTACCAAGTGGGATCGTCCGGAACAACCGACTTCGGTTCGCTGAGCCAATGGAGCAGCATTGAAGGCAATTTTGGCTCGGGCGCGAGCAATGCGGCGCTGGATCTGTTTCGCTTTGCAAATGCCACAACTGTCTCGCGCCTGGGGGTATTCACGATCAACTCCAGCGGACAAATCAGCTTCACCGCTGCTGCGGCAGGTTTCACCGGTTGGGCGACAACGAAAGGCTTAACTGCCAGTAACAACGGTCAAACCCAAGACCCCGATAACGACGGTCTCAGCAATCTCACAGAATATGTGTTGGGCAGCGAGCCTCTGACTCCAAGCCCAAGTGCCCAGCCACAAGTTTCCACAACGGCCACACAACTTGTTTTCTCTTATCAGCGCAGCATCAACGCCAACGCCGATACCACGCAAGCAGTCGAATGGTCCACCAATCTGAGCACATGGAGCAGCGTGGCGGTCGGCTCTGCCTCGTCTGGCACGGTCACTGTCAGCTCTGCCAGCTCCACGGCACAAAATGTCAGCGTGTCCATTCCACTCAGCAATGCTGTCGGAGGCAAATTGTTTGCGCGTTTGCGAGTCACCAAGCCTTGAACCTTTTTTACTGAACTCATTTTTTAAACCTTTTTATCCAATCACCATGAAAACAACATCACTTCTTTCCATCGGAACCGCCATCATCGCATTCGCTAACGTGGCCAACGCTCAAACCACGATCCGCATCGTTGGATCCAACGGTGACCGTGTCGCCACACAAACGGCGATTTCTAAACTTCTGGCAAGCGGCTGGAAATACCAAGGGATCAATGGCAACACCACCTCGGCAGGTTCACTGAGCACCGCCACTGGCTCAAATTTCGGTGCATGGAACGGCACCTACAACGGCAGCGCGGTGATCATCAAAACATCGTTTTCCGGCGCATTAGCCGGCATTGCGGCTGTTGCAGGTGGCACACAAAACCGCTTCGTGGTCAGCAACGGCACCGGCACTGGCTCCTTAACTAATCCGCTCAACGGCACGACGCTCGGAACGGATTACGAACTGGGAACGGCTGACTTCGGTTTCTCCACAAACTTCCAAGCCACCTCGCCTTTCAATGGCCTTTATAACGGTGTCACCTACAGCACCTTGATTGAAGAAGTTGTTGGTGTTTCTCCGCTCGGCTTCTTTGCCAGCCCAGGCTTTCCGACAACAGCTGCCAACATCACCACGCAGCAAGCGCAGTTGCTCTACACGACCGGCTCGGTGACTCTTGCTCAATTCACGGGCAACTTCACCGCTGACGTCAACAAGATCGTTTACGCGCTCGGACGCAACACCGATGCGGGTCAGCGCTACGGGGCATACACCGAAATTGGACTGGGCACAAGCGCAGCTGTTCAGGTCTGGAAGCCAACAGTGAGTGGAGCCACAACAGCTAGTGGTTTGACTTATGGCGGCACCGTGACATCGCACGAGTTATGGCCTGTCGAGACCGTGAGCGGTGTCACAAGCCCACTCGGTGGCGGCGGTTATAGCTCTGGTGCTCTGATTTCTGCAGCTTTGACGACAACGCTGAGTTCCGATGCCTACAAGGGCAAATACCTTGATGAGAGCAACACTGTTCAATATTTGTATCCCAATGCCACCGCCGGATACTACATCGGCTACGCCACACCAGGGGACGCGGCCAACGGAATTTTGGGCGGCAATGGTGTTGTGCCGTTGGCCAATCGCGGTGTTGCGCTCAAGTTCAATGGCGTTGACTTGACCAACGCCAACGTGCAAAACGGCAGCTACACGGCTTGGCTCTATAACCGCATTCTCAAGCCACAAACCGGATTGACAGGACTCAAGCTTACGTTTGCCAACGCGCTTCGCGATCAAATCAAAAACACCGATGCCACAGCGGGCGGCGGACTGTTCTATGATTCCAACTTCAAGGTTCAACGATTCACCGACGGTGGTCTGGTTGTTCCTCGCTAAGTGGTCACGTGATTCGATTCGTCGCTTGGTTCTTTACCGCGTCCATTTACCCCAAAATTAGCGGCAAACACTGGTTGCCTCCTCTCCTCGTTCCTGAGGCGATGGGGCAACCTAATTGCGTCTTCCTCCCTCACTCCTGCCTACCATTCACATGATGTTCAGACTCCCAGAATCAAAGCCATCCTCATTTCGTCGCACGCGTTGGATCCGCACGCTTGCATCCATGATCGGGATTTTATCCCAGCGTGATGCCGCATCAGGAGCTGACATCTTGCGCTCGAGCGCGGTGAATCGTCCCTCAGCTGCGCCGAGCAGCGGCAATGTCGCGCCCGTGGTGCCGACAGCAACGCCCCAAGTCACTACTCAAGCGCGCGCGAACGCGCAGGACGCCTTGGCCCGTGTGACGAATGCCTTGAATGCCGCTCGTGCCGCACAAGCCAGCGCGCGACAAGTCGCGCAAAGTTCAACACAGCCCCTCAATCGCGGTGGCAATGTGGCGTTGCCCGCTGTTCCCAATGGTCTCCAACCTGGTGGCCTCGAAGTTGCCGAAGGTGCCACACCGGGCACTCCCGCATGGCAAGGGGCTCAACTTCCCAGCACACAAACTTCTGCCAATGGGACTACTGTCACCGTGAAACAAACCGAGCAGCAGGCCATTCTCAATTGGAAAACGCTCAACATCGGCAAGGAAACCACACTTAAATTTGATCAAAGCGATGGTGGCAGCGATGTGGGCAAATGGATTGCTTTCAACCACATCAAAGATCCCAGCAGCAACCCCACCCAAATCCTCGGCAAACTCGAGGCTCCCGGTCAAGTTTACCTGATCAATCAAAATGGCATCATTTTCGGTGGCTCTAGTTCAGTCAATGTTCACACCCTGACCGCTTCGACCCTTCCGATCAATGCCTATTTAGTGTCACGTGGTTTACTCAACAACCCCGATCAGCAATTTCTTTTCTCCGCACTCGCACAAGCGAGCGGCAAAAACGGCAGCCCTGCCATGAATCCGGATGCTCCCAGCAACGCGGCTGGCATCACAGGCGACATCGAAGTTCAAGCAGGTGCCCAACTCACCAGTCCCACTAACAGCGATCGCGTCGGCGGACGCATCGCTCTGATCGGTGGCAATGTTTGGCAACAAGGCAGCCTCTCCAGCCCCGATGGTCAGATCATCCTCGCCGCGGGCTTGCAGGTGGGGTTCAGTGCTCATGCCAGTGATGATCCATCCCTGCGAGGTCTCGACGTGGCTGTTGGACAAGTGACCAACTCCAGCGCCGGCACTTATGGTCGCGTGATCAACGATGGCCTGATTGAAGCCGCACGCGCTAACGTGAGCCTCGCCGGCAAGGAACTGATTCACAATGGCGTGATTTCCAGCACCACTTCCGTCGCCCTCAACGGCCGCGTGGATTTGCTCGCCAGCTACAACGCCTTAAGCAATGGCGACAGCGAGAGCAATGCAAAGACTCCTTACCTTTTCAGCCAATCCGGACACATTGAGCTGGGCAAGAACGCTCTCATTTCTATTTTGCCCGAGTGGGATAGTTCCGAACGCACCACCAACCGCACACTTGCGCTCCAATCCAGTCTTCACGCCTGGGGCAAAACAATCCACTTCGGCGAGCAATCGAGCATCGTCGCCCCCTCTGCGAACGTCTCGCTTCACGCGGGTAATTGGAAATACTTGGAAAACGAATCCCCGCCTCGCAGCGTGTTTGTGCATGATCAGGGTCAGATTTACCTCGATCAACAATCGCTGATCCACGTCGCGGGATCGAGTGACGTCAAAGCTTCTGTCGCTGATCAATTCATTTCTGCGCAGTTGCGTGCCAGCGAATTAGCGGATTCACCCTTACTGCGTGATAGCCTACTCCGAGGCAGCACCATTTACTTTGACTCCACACAAACTGGCGAGTATCTGGGCAAAACATGGGTTGGCACTCCGATCGCCGATGTATCGGGTTACGTGAATTTGATCCAACGCGATATCGGACAACTCACCACGGCGGGTGGCAGCATTAGCCTTCAGGCCGGCGGCTCGGTCGTCGTCCGCGAAAACGCGGCTCTGAATGTCTCGGGTGGCTGGAGCAACGTTGCTGGTGCCACAGTGCAAACCACGCGCCTGCTGAGCAATGGCGAGATGATCGACATCGCCTCCGCGACGCCAGACCGCGTTTATCAGGCCATCATCTCAAGCAATCGTAGCCTGCTGAATCGCAAATGGAATGCCAGCGATCGCTACGTTTTGCCCTTGATCCATGAACGCACGGAAATCGGGGCTTACGTTCAAGGTGGTGCGGGCGGCACGTTAGACATCACCGCGCCCAGCGTCGCGTTGGATGGAACATTCCTCGGAAACATCATCCGCGATGCAAGTCCCCGCAGCCTACTCCCAAACCTGAGCCAGTTTAACCTTGCCATTGTTAGTCAATCCTCTGTCGGCCCAAATTTTCGACTCATTTCTCCCCACGCTCCGTCTGTTACTCTGGGAGAAACGAGCGCGATCAGCGCTGTCGCCGCTTTCGTGCGCGATGCCGATGGCAACCCACAAGAGCTGGAGGAGACACGCCGCAAGAGCATCGTGCTGTCGGGCTCCCTCACGCGTGAAAGCGGTTTCGGTCGATGGGGCATCCTCAATCGCGACGGCGACATCTCCGTTCCCGCTGACCAAAGCTGGACGGTGACCGCCACTGGCAGCATCAAGCTCAGTGGTGCGAATGTGCTCATTCATGGCACATTGCAAGCTCTGGCTGGCAGCATCAGCCTAAACGCCTATAACACCTCATACGACCTAGAAAACGCACTCGCTGACGACCCAACTCAGCTGCTGAGCATCGCACCCGATCGTGGTCTCGTGCGGCTGTCTGCTGAAGCTTCGCTTCAAGCACAGGGCATGCTGATCGATGCTCGACGCGATGCCAGCAAGGCATGGACTGCCACCTCTTTTTACGAAGGAGGCCACATCAACATCCAAGGCTTCGATGCCGAACTCGCCCCGGGCAGTCGCCTCGATGTCTCGGGTGGGGCGATCATCGAACCCAGCGGTGCGTCCACTTATGGCAGCGGCGGCCAGCTCACCCTGCGAGCTGGTCGCGATTTATCCCAACCAGCACTGATTGGCGGCCGGTGGCGACAGTTTGCCGGAAAAATGAGCGGTTTTTCGGGTAAAACGGGAGCATCTCTCGAACTGCTCGCCGGACAAATCGCTCTGAGTGATCAAAGTGTCAACGCAACGACTTTAACGCTCAACTCGGCGTTCTTCCAAGACAACGGTTTCGCCAGTTTTCAACTCAGCGGCATTGGAGCCCATGATGCCAACGGCAACTCACTTCCCGCCATTCGCGTGAATCAAGACACCTCCATCGCCCCATCTGTGCTCAGCTATATCACGCATTGGAACCATGGCAGCGAGTCCACCCCCACGCTGACTCCTATTCTCAAACCCCTCGCGCTTCGCAATCGGGTGAGCATTGCCCTACATGCGTTGGGTTCCTCTGCCAACGGCACACTCAACCAACGAGGTGACTTGGTGGTTGAGAACAACAGCGCATTGCGCGTCGGACCCGAAGGCTCTCTCACACTCAGCGGCGATACGCTTACCGTCGCCGGACTCCTTGAAGCACCCGGCGGCAGCATTGCGCTCAGCGGCGGGAAAAAACTGGCCAGCAATGATCCAAACCCCACGCATGCTTTTACCACCGTGGTCCTCGATGACAGCGCGACGCTCACCACCGCTGGCATCACCCTGCTCAGCCCAGATCCCTACCAGCGACGCATCGGACGGGTGCTCAACGGTGGTTCCATCACCATCAGCGGCAACATCGCTGCCAAAGCCGGCGCGCGTGTCAATGTGTCAGGCAGTTCTGGAATGCTTGACATCGCGCCGCCGCAGCTCACCAACGGCAGCCAAGGAGGGCTGGATCTTGATCCTCGTCGCATCGTGCGCACGCGTGTCGATAGCTCAGGTGGCACGCTCACGCTCACAGGTGGTCAGCAGTTGTTCAATGATGCCACACTTATCGGACACGCTGGGGGCTCTCAATCCAGAGGTGGCACTTTGATTCTCAGCTCAGGACGTTTTGATCCCGTCGATGTTGTTCCGTTGCCGACGAACGAAACCTTATGGATCCAGTCCAACACAGCCACGATGGCACAGCCGCAACAAATCGCTGTGGGTGCCGCTGTTCTGAATGCCGATGGAACGATTGCCGATGGCCTTGGCCATCTGCAAACCGCAGCTTGGTCCGCTGGCGGCTTCGCTTCGATCGCTCTGAATGGCAACGTCGCTTTCCTGGGTGACGTCAATCTGCAAGCTGATGAAAACATCCGCCTTGCCAGTGGCGGCGTTCTGCGCTCCACCGGAAATCTCACGTTGAACTCCGCCAGTCTCACTCTGGGGATGCCGTTCCAAGCACCGGTTCAGGACGATCAAATCACCCCGCCATACACCGTCAACAACCTGCCCCACTACATTTCACCCACTGGCGGGAACGGTCGCATCACAGCCACCGCCAAATGGATCGATATCGGCAACATAAGCCTGCAGTCGCTCAGCAACGTTTCCCTGCACGCCCAACAAGGCAACATCCGCGGCAATGGAACACTCAGCATGGTTGGACAAGCTGAACTGCGTGCCGCTCAGATCCACCCCACCACTGCCGGAACTTTTACTATCGTTGCTCATAGCCATGAAGCGGATGCTGGCAAAGTGACTCTCTTGGCCGATGGCAAAGGTTCGCTGCCCTACTCGGTGGCAGGTCGTTTAGAAATCTACGCCGACACCATTCTGCAACAGGGCTCTCTGCGCGCGCCACACGGTCGCATCCAACTCGGTTGGAACGGCACGGGCACAGCACCCAGCGATGCCCTGGCTGGCAACACTCTTCCCATGCCCGTCACGCGTTCGCTGACGCTTAGCTCACAGAGCGTGACCTCCATCTCGGCAATCGATCCCATCACGCAGAAAGCCATCACACTTCCCTACGGGATCAGCCCCGATGATCGCGTGTGGCTGGCGCCAAACGGCGAAGAAATCACCACCAGTGGCCTTCCAGAAAAATTCATCAATCTCAGCAGTGAGTCCATCTCCACCTCCGCGCAGTCTCAAATCGACATCCGTGGCGGCGGCGAAGTCATCAGTTACTACTGGAACAAAGGCAATGGCGGCACGCAAGACATCCTCAACAGCTCCAGTAATTTTGCGATTTTACCCAGCTATGCCAGTGCAGCAGCGCCTGACGCGCCATTCAATTCAAGTCAGCTGGCTCCCGAGCTTGGTGGTGATCCTGGCTACTCAAACCCCGAACTCAACTTGGGCGATTCTATTTGGCTGAGCGGTGCTGGCTCATTGTCTGCGGGATTTTACACCCTGCTGCCCGCTCGCTACGCGTTGTTACCCGGTGCTTACTTGGTGAGTCCAAGTTCTTCACCCGTCAACTCATCGAACTCATTGAACGCGGATGGCAGCATCATGGTCAGCGGCTATCGAAATCACCAGCTTCAACTCAGCAAAAAATCCACCCCGCAGCTCAGTAGTTTCGAAATCGCGCCACAATCGGTTGTGCTGAAACGCGCCCACTACACGATCCATGCCGCAACGTCCGATTTTGGTCAAAACGCCAGTGGTTCCCGATTGCCAATCGATGCCGGAAAGCTCGCCGTCGCATCGACTCGTTATCTCAACGTCATGGGCGATATCGCTTCTGCTGCGGCAAGCAAGGGACGGGGGGGATGGATCGATTTCAGCAGCCCGCTGGAAATTGTCATCGGCTCAGCGACAACCCAAGTGGCAGAGGACCAGCTCCTGCTCGATGCCACGCAGCTATCGCGCTTTGGAGCTGAGAGCTTGCTCATCGGTGGCACGCGACACAGCACAGGCACGGGCTCACGCATCGATCCCAGCACCGCTCGCATCATCATCGATAACGCCGGTTCGCCCCTGAGCGGCTCCGACCTGATTTTCGTCGCCACCGAGAAACTCACCCTGCGCGATGGATCGACGATCACTCAGACAAACTCACTCCAAGGCATCAGCGACTCTTTCACCATTGGCGATGCGATCACCCCCGGAAGCGGCAACGGCACCTTGTTGCGCCTGACACAAGACGCAAACTCCACCATCCAGCGCCAAGGTGTCAACACCGGCGATGCCACGCCAATTCTCGCACTGGGCAACCAAGTTACCCTCCAAGCCAACACACTTGTGCTGGATTCGACCTCGCGCACAAACCTCGACCCCAGTGCCACCCTTGCGGCAAAGCAGCTGGCGCTGAGCAGTGGCAGCATCGCCGTGGCGCTGAATGCCGTCGGCAATGCGGTCCCAGATCGCTCGGGCTTGGTGCTCAGTGGCACGGCGTTGGATAGTTTGCAGAAATCAGCAACCGCCCTCACACTCGCTAGTTACGGCAGCATTGATCTCTATGGCAGTGGCACCATCGGGGGTGCGCAATTGGCACAGCTCAGTCTTCAGGCCAGTAGCATTCGTAGCTTTGATTCTCCTGAAATTCCCAGCAGCACCCCTGCGACGCTGAAACTCTTGGCGAAAGAGGTCACTCTCGGCAATCGCCTGCAATCCATCAACTCGACTAGTTCGGGCAGCAATCAACAACTATTGGTCGAGGCAGATCAAATTCGTTTCGGCACGGGCAACTTATCCTTGGATCAATGGAGCAAGGTTACGCTACGCGCCAAGCAATCCATCTCTGGCTCTGGCAGCGGTGGCCTCACGGTCTCCAGCGACCTGGCGCTCGATGCCCCCTTGCTGACGACCACTGCGCTGGCAAATCAGAACCTCATAAGCAGTGGAAAGATCACTTTGCTCAACAGCCATCAGACCGCCGCAGCCACACCGACAGATCTGGGCGGAAACTTGAATCTCGATGCCGCTTCCATCGTGGCCGATAGCACCATTCGGCTACCCAGTGGCAAGCTCAGCTTGCGTGCCCGCTCGGGCGATCTCACGCTGAATCAGCGCATCGATGTCAGTGGTCGCACTCTCAGCTACAATGATGCCCAACGCTCGACGCCCGGTGGTTCGATTCAACTCCTCGCCGATAATGGCAACATTACACTATCCGCTACGAGCGACCTCCGCCTCAACGGTGTTGAATCAGCCGGAACCCTCGACCTCAGCGCCGCCCGTGGTGGCGTTCAATTGCTCGGGTATCTTGAAGCTGATGGCAAACAAAGCGGACAATTTCTACTCGATGTGGCAACCCTGAGCAACACCGCAGCCACAGACACCGCGCTCAACCTTGGTGGCTTTCATCATCTGCGCTCCCTGCGCGTCCGCCAAGGCGACGTCAATGTCGATGGCAGTAGTCAAAGCAGCAGTTATGTCCTGAGCGCCGATCAAGGCAGCATCATCGTCAATGGTCACATCGATGCCTCAGGACGCGTCGGAGGCTCGATTGCCCTGCATGCATCGGGGGATCTAACGCTTAGCTCCAGCGCCAGCCTGTCGGTCAAAGGCGAAACTTTCCGCAACTCTGGCAAAGGGGGGGACATTCTCCTCGCCGCTGGCAGTCAAACTTCAGGCCAGGTCGGCAAGGGTTGGCTCGATTTGCAACCAGGAGCTGTGCTGGATTTATCGGTTTCCTCGCTCGTGAGTGGCGACGCCCTCACCAGCGACAGCAGCGCGAGCAAAGGCCAATTCTCCGGCACCCTGCATCTGCGGGCGCCACAGTTCAGCAATGGCTCGGATGTGCAAATGCGCAGCATTGCCGCCACAATCTTGCAAGCATCTCTGGTGCAAATCGAGGGCTATCGCCTCTACGACCTCAGCGCGGGTTCGGGGGTGATCACCAGCACGATTCAAGGCAGTGTCCGCACCGACGCGCAAACCTTCCTCGGTGCCGCTGGTGCCACTCCGAGCGTGGCGCAATCGCTGTGGCGCAGCCGCTTATTTGCCAATCGCAACGACGTCGATTCCCGTTGGGTCATTAGTCCTGGCGCAGAGATCATCAACCGCAATGGAGATCTCACATTGGGCACCACTAGCTCGACCAACACCAGCGATTGGGATTTGTCCACCTACCGCTTTGGCAGCAGTTCTGCGGCGGGCATGCTGACTCTCCGCGCCAAGGGCAATCTTACTTTTTTCAATGCTCTCAGTGATGGCTTCGCCTCCAGCGCTCAGAGTGCTCGGCTGATGGCGCAAAATGCCGCCTTGCCCATCAATGCGCAGTCTTGGTCATACGCGCTGGTCGCTGGTGCTGATTTTTCCTCCGCCTTGCCCTTCGTTACCCTGAGCGGCGACGCCCTCAGCATCAACAGTGGGCATGTGCAAATTGGCAAAAACAACAACACCAACATATCCAATAGCAATGGCAGCAACAACCCCGCTGGGTTCAATGCGCTCACCACCAGCGCGGTGAATAATCGCTTTCAGGTCATCCGCACCGGCAGCGGCAATATCAGTGTCAACAGTGGACGCAGCATTCGACTGCTGAATGAATTCTCCACCATTTACACCGCTGGCACCCGCGTGACCAATCCAACGCTCAATGGCAGCTTCGACAACCCATCCCTCAACCAGTCAGCAGGAACCAGCGTTCTCGGAGCCAATCAGCAACCAACCGCCTATTTGGCACAATACAGCATGGCCGGTGGCAATGTCACCCTGCAAGCCCGCGAGAACATCGAGCACCTCACTCGCAATTCCCAAGGTCAACTTGTCGCGCAGTCCCAGCGGCAATTGCCGAGCAACTGGCTCAACCGCCGTGGCAGCATCGACCCCAACACAGGCGAGTTTGCCATCGGACGCTTCAACGATGTCACTTCCACCTCCTGGTGGATTGATTTTAGCAATTACTTTGAAGGCGTTGGCGCTCTTGGCGGTGGCGATGTCACACTGCTCGCGGGCAACAACATCAGCAATGTCGATGCCGTGGTGCCCACCAACGCCCGCATGAACAAGGGAAAACCCGACATCAATAACCTACTCGAACTCGGTGGCGGCAACCTCCGTGTCGCCGCTGGCAACGACATCGATGCGGGTGTTTACTACGTCGAACGCGGCACCGGCCAACTCAATGCGGGCAACAACATCATCACCAACGCCACCCGCTCGCCATCGATGACGAACATCGACGCCTCCCAAACTCTCGACTCACGCACTTGGTTGCCAACCACTCTCTTTCTCGGCAAGAGCCAGTTCCAAGTGGAGGCCCGCGGCGATCTGTTGCTCGGCCCCGCCGCCAATGCCTTTTTGCTGCCCCAAGGTGTGAACAACACCTTTTGGTATAAAACCTATTTTTCCACCTTCGCCGCCGATGCGAGCGTCACCGCCAACTCTCTTGGAGGCGATGTCACGCTGCGCCAAAGTGCCACCCTGCTCGGAGGGGGCAGCAGCTCTAGCACGCCGTTGCTGCAAGCTTGGTTGCAACAACTACTGCTCACGACCAACCCCGCATCTGCGTCTCTGTATCAACCATGGCTGCGGCTCAGCGAGAACAATGTGGCTCCGTTTGCCCAACTCGTGGCTCTCAATGCGCCTTCTCTGCGCGCAACCGCTCTGAACGGTGATCTCCACCTTGTCGGCAATCTCACGCTATACCCATCCGCCAGTGGCAATCTCGAACTGCTTGCCCAAGGTTCCATCCTCGGCCTTCAATCCAATGGCCAAATCATCGCCAGCACTGGCACGCTCAATAGCTGGGGGGTGAGTCGGATCAATTTATCCGATGCCGATCCCGCGAAGCTTCCTGCTGTCAGCTCACCCTTTGGTTACCAATCCCTCGTCGGAACGAACGCGGGGGCTGCGATGATCACGGATGGAAACTTCCTCAAGTTCATCGATGTCCTGTTCCAAGAAACCGGAGCCACCAGTGGGGCAAGCACTGTCCTGCAAAACCAACAAGCGTTGCATCGACAAATCCCGCTCCACCGCAATGACCCGCATCCGCTCCGGCTCTACGCCACAACAGGCGATGTGTCCGGCATTGAACTGTTTTCACCAAAAACCACTCGGATACAGGCAGGACGCGACATCAGTGACATCAGCTTTTACATCCAGAACCTAAATCCAAATGACATCAGCCTGATCAGCGCGGCACGGGATCTCACCCCCTATCAACCCAATTCCCCATCACGTCTCTCAGCCACGAGCACTGGTAATTCACTCAATTCCGGCAGTGATGCTCTCGCAGGCGATATTCAGATCAGCGGGCCAGGACTACTCCAAATCATCGCTGGTCGCGACATCGATCTGGGTCGTGGTGCTGGCAATCCCGATGGCACCGGCAGCGGCATCACCAGCATCGGCAATGCTCGCAATCCTTACTTGCCATTCAGCGGTGCTGATCTGCTCATCGCCGCCGGGGTCCCGACCAGTGGTTCGTTTGCCGCCAGTCTCAACGGGCTTTCTGCATTCATCGAGAAATGGATCACCAGCGACAACGGCACGCGCTTGAAAAAAAACACCGGTCACACGTTGTCGGATTTCTTGCAATCCAGCACTGAGCAACAAGCCACGATTGCCGTGGAGCTGTTCTATGCGATTCTGCGCGACGCCGGTCGTGCCTACAACAATCCACAATCCGCCGAAGACCGCGCATACGCCGAGGCCTACGCCGCGATCGCAAAGCTCTTCCCCAACAAGACTTGGAACGGCAGCATCAATACCCAAACGCGTGACATCCGCACCCGCAACGGTGGAGATATTTCACTTCTCATCCCGGGTGGCGGACTCCAGCTCGCTAACGTCGCCATTGGCAGCCCATTGGTGCCTCCGGGCATTGTCACCGAATACGGCGGTAACATCTCAATCTTCTCGCGCGATAGCATCGATCTTGGCATTTCTCGCATCTTCACCTTGCGCGGTGGCAATGAAATCATCTGGTCAACCGATGGAGACATTGCCGCTGGCTCCGCTTCCAAAACCGTGCAATCCGCCCCACCCACTCGAGTGCTGATCGATCCTCAGAGCGCGGACATCAAGACCGACCTCGCAGGCCTTGCGACCGGCGGTGGCATCGGTGTGCTCAATTCCGTGAGCGGTGTGCCAGCCGGTGACGTTGATCTCATCGCTCCGAATGGCACGATTGATGCCGGAGACGCCGGTATCCGCGTCTCCGGCAATCTAAACATCGCCGCCAACCGTGTGCTCAACGCAAGCAACATCGCCGTTGGTGGTGCCAATACCGGCGGCGGCGTGATCGCCAGCCCCGGCTCCGTTGCCGCCGCAAACATCAACGCAAGCAACAGCCCGGTTAACCCCACAAATGCCATGCCCGTTGCGACCCAACCCAATGAGCACACGGAACTCACCGCGATGCTCGATTCCATCGTGTCGGTGGAGGTATTGGGTTACGGTGGCGGTGATTCCTTCGAAAATGAAGCCCCGCCCGCGCCCCCCACTGATGAGGACGAGGAAGCCCACAAGCCAGCAGGGGACGATGTTGACTCCAACGCCACGCACTAAACGGCGTTCCTGCCGACTCAGTTAAAGCACACCAATCAATCGACATAAAAAAGCGGGTTTTTTAATCCGTGATGCACACGTCATAAAAAACCCGCCCAACAACCAATACAGCAGAAATGAAAATGGAACCATCAGCAGCAAATCATCACCAGCACCTGACCCGCTCATTGTCGGTGCTCCAGCAGTTACAGCCCTGCTTATTTTTTGGGACTCCGCCCTTCCGCCTCAGGAGCAGCGACCGACTCGCGACCTGCATTGAATCTGGTTTTTTCAATGGTTTCAACCTGTGTTACTCGCCCTTCATGGACCACCACTTGCACCGAACCAAATTTCAGTTGCTCGACTTTTTGTCGAACCACTTCCAACCAATCAGGCACGCCACTCGATGCTTCTGATGATGTTATCGCTGTGTTTTGCATAGACTTCTCCGACATTCAACATTCTCGCCAGCAACCTTAAGACTTTTCGCACTGACGAACCTTAATCTACACTAAACTATCAGTGATTCAACAAAAATATCATTAAAACCACATTATTTTAACAAATACTTGCCGCTGAGCTTTTGAGTCGTCGCAAAACAGGTGACATTGCATCGCCAAACGCCAAGATCTCGAGTCACGCCCCGTTCGGGCTTGTTTTTTTTAAAAAAACTGCCTAGCTGTTGTTCGCATGTCTGAACATCATGAGCGGCGCGCGGGAGTCCTGCTTCCGGCTTTTTCTCCTCGACGGCGGGAGGATTTGGGCATTGGCGATACGCTGGGTCTGATGCAGTGGATCGAATGGGCTCAGGCTCATGGGGTGGGCTTCTTGCAGCTCCTGCCCATCAATGAAATGGGCGCCGATTTTAGCCCCTACAACGCGATTTCCTCGGTGGCGCTGGAACCGATGTATCTCACACTGTCACCGGATCGCGTCCCCGGCCTATCTGCCGCCATGCTAGCTGACGCGCAATCCAACAGCGATCGCGGCGATTCGGTGGACTACCCTGCGGTCAAGCAGCGAAAGCAGCAGCTGCTGCAAGCTGCCTTTGCCCAGTGGCCAGCGAGCGCTAGCGATCAGCAGCAACAATCCTTCAGCGTGTTTTGTGAAACCGAAGCTGACTGGCTGGAGGACTACACTCTTTTTCGTTTACTGATGGCTCGGCAAAACGATGACGAACGCTGGGATCACTGGCCCACGGCATGGCGCTCCGCGGACGGAGCACGGGCTTGGTATGCCGCAGAACTGGCGCATCATTCCGCCTTGGCTCGCGAGCGGGAGTTTTTTGCATGGGTGCAGTGGCTCTGTCACGAGCAATGGCTGGAATTGCGCGCCCATGGCGACCGTTGCGGGGTGCAGTTGATGGGAGACATCCCGATTGGTGTGTCGTATCACTCCGTGGATGTGCTGTTCGAGCCCCAAGGCTTTGACCTGAACTGGAGTGGCGGTGCGCCACGCGAAACCATGTTCAAACACGACCGTTTCATTCAACGCTGGGGGCAGAACTGGGGTGTGCCGCTGTATCGCTGGGATGCCATGGAGCAGGACGGTGATGCATGGTGGCGTCGTCGCATCGGCAAGCACACACAGATCTTTCATCGGTTCCGCATCGATCACGTGCTGGGTTTTTACCGCATGTATGCCTTTCCATGGCGTCCGACACAGAACAACCTCTTTGTTGATCTGGATGAAACCGCCGCCGCCGCACTTTGTGATGGACGACTGCCGCAGTGGGCTTGGCGCGATGACTCAACCCCCGAAAACCGAGCAGCCAACCGCGCCGATGGTGATCGCCGACTGCGCATGGTGCTGGAAGCAGCGGGTAACGCCACTGTAGTGGCCGAGGACTTGGGTTGCGTGCCAGATTACGTGCGGCCCCACCTCGAGTCACTAGGAATCGCTGGTTTCCGCATCCCGCACTGGGATAGCGATGCGGGACATGTGGTCAGGGGCGTGCGTTTTCCCGAATGCTCCTTTGCCACCTTCGCGACTCACGACCACGATACCATCGCGGCAATGTGGCAGGGATTTCATGACGCGCTTCGCCATGCCGACAGCGATGTCGATGCGCAGCAGTCGGCTACGTGGAACTTGCAGATGCTCAGCGAATTTGCCGGCATCAACCACACGCCAGAAAACGAATTTCCCGCGTTTTCAACAGACTTGCTGTGGACGTTGATTGACGCATTGATGGCTTGCCGATCTCGGGATGCGGCAGTGATGGTGACTGATATTTTCGGCATGACCCGGCGCTTCAACCGTCCAGGCACGGTTGACGAGGAAAACTGGCGCTTGCGGCTTCCTTTCTGCATTGAGGAAATCGCGACAGAAGCGTTTCTCCATGACTCATGTGCGCGATTGCGCGATTGTCTGCTCACCAGGCAACGCTCCACGCTCATCGCCAGTGCCGCACGGGATCACCGAGCTGAATTTTCATCCTCCCATCACCAACACTGACATGTCTCAACGCATTCGACTCAAAGATGTTGCAGAAAAAGCCGGCGTCGCCGTCAACACGGCATCGACCATCCTCAATCGACGTCCAAATTCATGGGCGTCCAAGGAAACAGAAGCCCGAGTTTTTGCAGCGGCAGCGGATCTGGGCTATCGCCCGAGCAAAACCGCGCGCGCGCTGCGCTCGGGCGAGTTCAAAGCGATTGGTCTCCTCATCCAAGACATGACCAATCCGTTTTTTAGCACCTTAGCCGATGAGCTGGAAGCGGCAGCTGAGGCACGAGGCTACGACCTGTTGATCGAAAACGCGCGCTCGTCCCTGGTGCGCGAGAAACATCTCGTCGCGGAACTCAGTGATCTCGAGGTCGATGCCATGGTGCTATGGCTCAGTGACAGCGAGGTGTTTCGTCCGTTTCTCGCCCAACAATTCGCGCAACAACGTCCGATCGTGGTTCTGGGGAATGGCGTGCCTAGCGAGCCCTATCCAGTTGATGCCATCTTGAGCGATTTCACCCATGGATTGGAGGAAGCTGTCGGGTCGCTCTGCGCAAAGGGTCACCGCCGATTTGCCTTTCTCAACGCTTTAGCCGAGGGGCAAGCGGACGGCGGACGCCCACGATTGTTTGCTGAAATGCTGGCTCAGCGCGGCATTCCGCTGGAGAACATCGATTTCCTACGCACCGGCCACACCTTGGAAATGGCACACGCCACCTTCGGACGCTTCATCCGCGAGCAACGGCACAACTTGCCCACAGCGCTGGTAGCCATGAACGATCTCGCGGCTCTCGGAGCCATGCGTGCCGCTCATGAACAGGGCTTGAGTATCCCCGGCGACCTGTCATGCATCGGAGTGGATGACATTCCGCTGGCGTCATTTCTTCCCATCCAGCTCAGCTCCATCCGTCAACGCTACCGGCTCATCGCCGCCGCCGCTGTGGAGCAGATTCTCCGGCGCATCCCTCACAACAGCGATGACTCACAAACCGTGGCGATGGCTCCCACGCAACTGGTGTTTCCCACGCAATACCTAGAGCGCGAGAGTGTTGGTTACGCTCCCGGATTTCTGCCCACGTGAGTCGACGTCGCGACACCCGCTCAAGGCAACAGAAATCGCGGTGACTGCTCCAAAAAGCGCCGAGGATTGTGATAAATAATCTCCTCCACTTGCTCGGGGCTGAACTGGCGCTTGCGCATTTCCAACGCACATTTCGGCACGGCCAAGGGATCGGACACTCCCCAGTCGCACGCCGAATTCAGCCACAAGCGCTCTGTTCCATGCATTTCTAAGATATCAATCGCTCGATTGGGCGTGCATTTTGATTCCGGATAAAGCGTCATGCCCGCCCAATAGCCCTGTTCCAGCACCATGCCAACAGTGTGCTCCTCCACATGATCAATGATCACCCGCTCGCGCTTCAGCACCGAGAAGTTGGCGAGCGCATCGAGTATCAGACGCGTGCCCTTGCGCTTGTCTTCCAAATGCGGCGTGTGGATCAAAATCGGCAAGTCATGCGTGAGCGCCAGCTGCACATGCTCCTCAAAGATCGTCAGTTCATTGCGCGTGTTTTTGTTCAACCCAATTTCGCCAATGCCCAGAACAGTCCCACACTCAAGAAACGGCGGAATCAAACTCATCACCTCCCGCGCAAAGACCGGATCATCGGCTTCCTTCGGGTTGATGCAGAGCCAACAGTAATGTCGCAGACCAAATTTCGCGGCACGCCTCGGCTCGTATTCCGTTAATTGACGAAAATAATCATAAAATCCCTGTGCCGACGACCGATCAAATCCGGCCCAAAATGCCGGCTCACACAAAACCTCACAACCCGCCAAGGCCAGCCGTTGATAGTCGTCAGTGGTGCGACTCACCATGTGCGCATGTGGCTCAATGTATTTCATGCGCCACCTCCCTTATTGCCACGCCGTGGTGCTCCGAATGCCCCTTGGTAAGGAGCCGAATCCAAGATTTCCGCCGTGTCATCGGACAAAACATCTAAAATCGCTCTCGCACGATCCGGTCGCGCCTGCATCAAAATCCCCAACGCCGCGCGCAAAGCCAAATCGCGCTCGTCATCCTCACCCTCATGCCGATCCATGCGATCCAAATACGCCGCCAAATCGATCAACTTGCAACGCGCATCCATGAAATGCAAATCCGCAATCGCTTTCTTCGTCAACATGCACGCAACATAAACCCAAACACCGCTACTGTCCAAGCTGTTTCCCCGTCAATCTCCCGCTGTTCCCCGTCCCCGTTCAAATTCAGGTGATGATTCGCTTGCATTATATCGAACATCTAATATATTCGATGCATGACCACCATGAATCGCGCTGACTTCGCCCCCTCCGCGGTAGAGCTTGCTGAGTTTGCGCGTTTGTTGGCGCATCCAGCACGGATCATCATCTTGCAATACTTATCGCAGCGGCAGGAGGTGCCATGCATGGAAATCGTTAGCATCTTGCCACTAGCGCAGCCAGCGTGCTCGCGCCACATCAACGAATTGCGAAAGATCGGCTTATTGAAGGCGCGGCCTCAGGGCACCAATATTTTTTATCAGCTCAATCGCGCCATGCTGCATCAATTTTGCGAGAAAATGGGTGCGACTTTGCATGCCAGCGGCCGAGCCGACGATTCAAGCTCTATTCCCCCTTGCCACAACCAAACCACCAAACCATGAAAACCATCATCGTCATCGGCGGTGTCGCCGGCGGAGCGACAGCAGCCGCACGTGCGCGTCGTCACAGTGAAACTGCTCGGATTATTTTGCTCGAACGCGGTCCAGACGTGTCGTTCGCGAACTGCGGGATGCCTTATCACATCGGCGGAGAAATCGCCAATCGCGAGGACCTGGCCGTTCAGACACCCGAGAGCCTGCGTCGATTGCTGAAACTCGACGTGCGCACGCGAACTGAAGCCACACAAATTGACCGCCAGCGGCAGGTGGTGCGTGTGCGTCAACTCGACCACGGTGTCGAAGAAGAGCTGGGCTATGACGAACTCATTCTTGCGCCGGGGGCAAGTCCATTGCGTCCGCCTTTGCCTGGCATCGAAGATCCGCGTGTGCTCACGCTGCGCAACTTGCAAGACATGGATCGCATCGCAGCGAGTGCCAGCCAGGTCGAATCCATCGCCATCATTGGCGCAGGATTCATTGGCTTGGAAATGGCCGAGCAGCTGCACGGGCTTGGCAAAAAAGTAAGCGTCGTGGAGCTGCAACCGCAAATTTTACCCCTGCTCGATGCCGAAATGGTGCGTCCGATCGAAACCAGCATGCGCGCGAAGGGCGTTGATCTGATCCTCGGCGATGGGATTCAAGGTCTCACGCCAGCGGCTGAAAACATCACCATCACACTCGCATCCGGAGCCACGTTGCTCAGTCAGCTGGTGCTACTGTCCATCGGCGTTCGCCCAGAAAGTCAGCTCGCGCGTGAGGCAGGACTGGAGTTATCCGCCCGCGGGCACATTCGCGTCGATGCCTGGCAGCGCACTTCTGATCCCCACATCTATGCCGTGGGCGATGTCTGTGAGACAGTTGACCCCATTCTCGATCAACGCGCCGCCATCCCACTTGGCGGACCGGCGAACCGCCAAGGCCGCACCGCGGCGGATCACATTTTTCTGGGTGATCAGGCCTTGCGCTATCCCGGCAGCCTCGGCACGGCGATTGTTCGTGTGTTTGACCACGCTGTTGGCATCACGGGTTATTCCGAGGCGCGACTCATCGCAGCAAAAGTCCCCTACCAGAGCGTCACAGTTAATGCCGCTTCACACGCGAGTTATTACCCCGGCTCCTCCACGATCACGCTGAAGTTGCTGTGGTCGCCCATCGACGGCCGCGTCTTGGGCGCGCAAGTTAACGGAAAAGATGGGGTGGACAAGCGCTTGGACGTGCTCGCTACCGCGCTGAGGGGGCGACTAACGATTGATGATCTCGCCCATTTGGAGTTATCCTACGCACCACCCTTCGGAAGTGCGAAGGATGTGGTGAACATCGCGGGATTCGCGGCAGGGAACATTCGTGACGGTTTGTTAGTCCCGATTCCCACCCTGGCGGAGGCGGGAACACAAATTGTTGATGTCCGACCACTCGCGACCGCCGCAAAAAATCCGATCGTGGGCGCAAAACAAATTCCCCTTGCGGAATTGCGCGATCGACTTGGCGAAATCGATCCCGATCAAATCGTCGATGTCGTTTGCCAGATGGGACGCACCAGCTATTTTGGCGCGCGCATTCTCGCCAATCACGGTTTCCGCGCACGCAGTGTGCTGGGGGGCGCGCATCACCAGCAGCCGCAGCCGTGAGCCATGGGACAAACACACGCGGCAACACGATGGCGCGAGTCATTCATCTGAGCCTCGCCGCTGTTGCCGTCTGCACAAAATTCACAATCGCGGTCGGATCGGGCAAGCCATGTGGATGGTGATCCGCGCCGGGCTTCACCATCAGCTCCACCGACCCGCCCAAGGCGCGGTATTTTTGTTGTAAAATCACAGCATTTTCCAAGTGTGGCACCGTTTGATCCGCATCGCCGGTCACCACCAACAACGGGATGCCTGCTGCCACCATCGGCGCCAAATGTTGCATGGGCTGCACATCATCGCGAAGCGCTTGCTCATCGGATTCAAAACCGTAATCCTGCTTTAACTTTTGCCAGTCCTCCGGCGAGCCTTTGCTCTTGCCCCGACCGCCGGGCCAGCTGCGAAAATCGCACACCGGCGCATCCAGGTAAACGCCCATCACCCAATCCGGACGCTTGATCGCAAAATTGAGAGAATACAAGCCTCCCCGACTCAATCCCACCAGCCACGCGCGCTGATTCAGGCCATGCATTTGCGTCACCACGCGATGAAACACTTCCATGCGCGCGATGGCATCAGGGCAACCAAAGCTATTTTTCAGATCCACATAACACAGGTGATAGCCCTGAGCGAGCAAGGCCAGGTCGGCGTCATGAAATGCATCAAAAAACTCGGGTCGCCACAACCACGGCATGCCCTTGGCGGGTTTCGCTGGCACCACCACACGGCAGTCACGTCCCGCGAGCTGAAACAGCTCCATCGTCGCGCCATGCCAAGATTCGCGTTTGATTTGATCAGGAACGTGTTGCTTGAGAGCTGCAAACACGGTCTGCGCCATGACCGCGGCTCCCTCTGTGTTCGGGTGCACCCGGTCTGGTAGCAGCTCAGGCCGACCCGTCAACGCCGCGTGAATGTCGATCACTGGCAATTTCAGCTCGCGCGCGAATTCATCCAATCGCCGAATCTGCTCGCGCACGACCGTTTCGTTGATCCCCCAATTTCCCGGCTCTGGCACGGGACATGGACGACACACAAACACTTGCGGATGCGATGGCAACTGTGAAAATGACGCAACCAGTTCACGGTAGTCGCTGACGAACTCCGCCTCATGGCTCCAGTTCTGCGGCTTAGAATCATTGGTGCCGAGCATGATCACCACCGCATCAGGCTTAAACGCTAAGGCATCGCGATACGCCGACTCCGCCCAATACGGGAAATCACCTTTTTTTAGCAAGGTTCGCCCGCTGACACCAAAATTCCCGACATTCCATTGCTCGCCCAATAGACGCTGCAACTGCTGAGGATAGGATTGCCCCTTCTCCGCACCGACACCCTGTGTGATGCTATCCCCCACGCAGGCCACGCGCAACTGAGCCGCGACAGGAAAAAGACACGCCACGAATCCACCAAAAACCGTTAACACATTTCTCCAACGCATGGCCGTGACTAGCAGACAGAATCACAGCTGGCAATTTCAAATGCCTAGAACGAAGCGCCGCCATTGATCAGAAAGATCATTGCGGCAGCGAACGTAAAAAGTGCGTTCGGGTGCCTCTCATTAAACCATGAAACACTTGCTGTTCAATGCCATCATCGTCGTGTGGCTCGGTCTTGCGCTCGTGCCACGAGATCTGCTGGCAGCAAGCCCGCCGCCGACTCCCGACCCCGCTGATTTGGCGCAGCGGCAGTGTCGTTCGGTTCACCTCAGCTACCAGCACCCCCCCGCCAACGCCGCATGCATCGAGCTGATTCCAGAGCAATCGGCTGCTGGCACCTATTTTTGCGCTTTGGGATTTCGAATGGGCTACTTTGGCGTGCAGGAACTCGTCGATGGCTCGCACCTCGCTCTTTTTTCCGTGTGGGATGCCTCAGATCAGGAAAAATCGATCACTGATGCAAAGGATCGCGTCACGTTGATCAAAAAAGGAGATTCCGTTCAGGTGCAACGCTTTGGTGGCGAGGGCACCGGCGCGCAATCGAAGCGACCGTTCGCGTGGAAGATTGGTGAACCTGTGACGTTTTTTCTTCAGGCCGCATCGCTCCAGCAACACACACGATTCACCGCTCATCTCTATGATCGGGCGTCACAACGTTGGCTGCTGATGGCTACGTTTCAAACAAGAGCCCATCATCTGGAGATCGAAGGACTCTACTCCTTCATCGAAGATTTTCAGCGCAACGGCGCATCTGCGCAGCAACGACGGCGTGCTCGGTTCATCAACGGCGGCATCCGCGTCAATGGCAACTGGCAATCACTGCAACAAGCGCGATTCACCGCCGATGCCACCCCTAGCCCACACATCGATGCGGGATCGTTGGCCGCAGGTTTTTTTCTGCAAACGGGTGGCAATACCCAAAATTGCACCACGGCTTTGAATCAAGTATTTCATCATGATCATGCTTTCCTGCCGCCGCCAAGCCTGCCCGTTGAACCACAGCCGTGATCTGTGATCATCTCTGACGATCGCGCGGTTTTGACTTTTGCCTTGGCAAGCTAATTCCTTGCCTTGTAATGGTCATCCATGAGCCCTGCGTTCTCGTTGCTAGCGAATCGTCATCCCATCGCGTGCTGTTTGACCATCATGATCGCCGTTTCGTTGTGCTCATGTGCCCGCCCCAGCGGTGCCAGTGGTTACATGACCCGTGCCTACACTGTTCGCGGGCAACGCTGGCAACCTATGTCGGTGGAGCGAGCCCTCAACTACAACGAAGTCGGCATCGCCTCGTGGTTCGATGAATCATCTTTTCTCGGCCTTGTGCGCGGCAAAACTTCCTTGGGAGAAAACGTCATGCCGTGGCACCTGATTGCCGCACACAAAACACTGCCGCTGCCCAGCCTTGCACGAGTGACTAACTTGGCGAATGGCAAATCTGTCGATGTGCGTGTCAATGACCGCGGCCCCTTTGTGGCCAATCGCATCATCGACCTATCGCCGCGTGCCGCTCGCGCGATCGACATGCACCAACAGGGCCTGGCCCGCGTGCGGGTCGAAGTTCTCTCGGTCGGAGATGGCGAATTCAAACGTGCCAAAAAACGCAAATGGTTCTGGCTGTTTTAATCCGAGCTGTTTTAATCCGTGGTCATTGATGGGTGGCATCAATCAAAGCGCATCCAGCCTGCCAGTCGGGTCATCAGCCGATGAATCACGGCAAAATGCGAGAATTATCCTCACCCACCACATCGCCATCCAGGGCCTTGGGCAATTGCTCAACTTCCTCTAGCAAATTGACCATTGTCACCCCACGAGCCGCCGAGGCATCGTGGCGAAACGAAAAAATGGGCGTCGATTTCAGCACCACACGCGACATGACTTTTTTCTGAATCCGCCCGTGATCCAGGTTGAGCTTCTCCAACACGGGAGTCGGTGAACCGCCCAGAATGCTCATCCAAACACGAGCTTCTTTCAAATCCTGCGTCACCTCCACATCAGACACGGTCACCAACATTTGCCGCCACTCGTAATCACGCGCTAAGACCGCACTGATCTCTCGGCGCAATAACTCATTTACTCGATCTTGACGCTGCGACATACAATTTGTTCATTGACCCGATCACCTGATCACAGGCTCTGCGGCACTTTCTCCAAAGTATAGCACTCGATCACATCCCCTTCAAGATACTCATTGAAATCTCCCAAGCGAATACCGCACTCCAAGCCCACCTTGACTTCATCAACCTCCTCCGTGAAACGCCGCAAGGTTGACATCTTGCCATCAAACACCGGCACACCGCCGCGGATCACCCGAGCATGCGCCTTGCGTAAGAATTTTCCTTGGCGAATGTAACTTCCAGCCGCTTTGCCTTTGGTGAGCTTGAACACTTGGCGCACATCAGCCAAGCCCACCTGATTCTCCCGCGTCAGCGGCTGCAGCAGTCCCTGCATCGCCTCGCGCACTTGGTCGATCAACTCATAGACCACCGAATAAAGTTTGATCTGCACACCCTCGCTCTTCACCGCCTTCACCGCCTTGCCCTCAACCTTAACGTTAAAGCCAATGATCACCGCATCCGCCGAACTCGCCATCAAAATGTCCGATTCCGAGATCGGACCGACGCCAGCAAGAATGATGTGCGCCTCCACTTTTTTCGACTCAATGTCCATCAAGGCATTCTTGATCGCCTCAACCGAGCCTTGGACGTCGCACTTGAGCACAACCTTGAGTTTCAACTTGGATGCGTCATCATTGACCAACGAAAAAATATCCTCCATCCGCGTCTTCAGCGGGTTAATCAAACGTGACGCACGCCGCTCCGCCTGACGCTCCTCAGCCAGTTTTTTCGCTGAACGCTCGTTGTCCATTTCGACGAGTTCATCCCCGACATGTGGCATGTCCTCGAAGCCAATGACCTCCACCGGAGTGCCTGGACCAGCTGACTTGATCTCCTTGCCCAAATCATTCAACAAACTGCGCACTTTGCCCGCGAACGGGCCACAGATAAACGGAGTTCCACGCTTGAGCGTTCCGCTTTCCACAATCGCAGTCGCCGTCGCCCCACGTCCCGCCACAACACGGGCTTCGATGATGCGCGCACGCGCATTGCCCTTCGGATTAGCCTTCAGCTCCATCACCTCGGCTTGCAGCAAGAGCAACTCCAACAAGTGATCCATTCCCGCACCGGTAACCGCCGAAACCTCTGCATACTCCACATCACCACCAAAATCAGTCGTCTGCATCCCCAGCTCAGCCAGCTGAGTTTTTGCACGCATCACATTCGCACTTGGCAAATCGCACTTAGTAAAGGCGATCACTACGGTGCGTCCAGCTCGTTTGGCGTGCTCAATGGCCTCCTTGGTTTGCGGCATGACCCCGTCATTCGCCGCAACCACAATCACCACAATATCCGTGATGTCCGCGCCACGCGCACGCATGTTTGAGAAAATAGCGTGACCGGGAGTGTCCAAAAATGTCACGGGCTGATCCTGATGAAACACTTGATACGCGCCAATGTGCTGCGTGATGCCGCCAGCCTCACCCGATGCCACACGCGACTTGCGGATCGCGTCCAACAGGGTCGTCTTGCCATGATCGACATGCCCCATGATCGTGATGATCGGTGCGCGCGAACGCAGCAGCTCCTCAGGCTCCTCCACCGGCGCTTCGGGTTCCACCACGACTTCTTCCTGCTTGTGAACGCCCCCACCTTTTTCACGTTTTTCACGCTCAAAGACAAAACCATGGATCTCACAAACCTTAGCCGCCACCTCCGGCTCAATCGCCTGATTCGGCGCGACAAACACCTTCAGCTTGATCAAGTCCGCCATCAATTGAAACGACTTCAAACCCAAGCGCGTCGCTAGATCGGCCACGATGATTGGCGGCTTCAAACTCACCAACTTGTCATTTGCCGCCGCCGCATTCTCCGCTGCCTCTTCCGCCGCGTGAACAGACTCTTCCGCCGCCGCCGTGACAGCCGCCAAGGCAATCGCAACCGGAGGACGACTTTCCGCCCGATGCATCGCGCTCGCTTCCGCTGCCGCGTTTTCCTCTTTTTGTAAAATTTTAGAAATACTCGGGACAACAGACTTGCCCGATCGCTCTGTTTTGTGGATTCCTGAGGAACGCTTTTTACCCACGTCTTCGAAAATATCCAAGGCCGCTGGTTTCGGCAACGCTGCCGGCGGCGCAGGCTTCGCCTTGGCCGCCGCCTCCTCGCGCTGACGCTCACGGCGTGAGGATTTCGGCGTCGTGTCGATCAAATCGAGCACTTTTTTCTTTGGATTCGGGCTGTCGCTTTCAGATGGCATCAGGTATAAGGTCGTCGTTGAAGGAGTCGTCGGACTCCAAGGTCATTTCAAAAAAATCAATTTAAGCGTTCTGGCTAGCTTCCAATAAAGCTTGGGCAATCACAAGAATTTGCGCTGCTTCCTCTTCGCTGATCTCCAAGTTGGCAGCGATATAATCAGCCGGCATTTCAAGAACCAACTCCAGCGTCGTGCCACCAGCCGAAAATAGCTTATTCGCCAGATCATCGTCGAGTCCCAATTGCTCGCCCAGACTGTGCGCCGCCACATGGATGCGGTTATCAAACATCTGCTGCTGCGTCTCATCGCGCCGCACTTGCACATCCCAGTCCATCAAACGCGATGTCAACCGCGCATTTTGTCCGCGCCTGCCAATCGCCTTGCTCAAATCCTCCTCCGAGACCGTCACATGAATGACACGCTTCTCCGCATCCAGACGCACCGAACGCAGCACCGCAGGCTTCAGCGCGTCTTCTACCATCTTGCGCGGATCATCATTCCAGCGAATGATGTCCACTTTCTCGTTATTCAGCTCACGCACGATGTTTTTGACGCGTGCCCCACGCAAACCAACACATGCGCCGACAGGATCCACCTTCTCATCGCTGCTCCACACGGCGATTTTTGTCCGTTGACCAGCCTCGCGCGCAATCGCGCGGATCTCCACTGTCCGATCAGCAATCTCACTCACCTCAGCTTCAAACAAACGGCGCACAAAATGCGGATGACTGCGCGATAGAATCACCTCGGGCCCGCGTCCCTCATTCTCCACAGCCAACACATAGGCGCGCACACGATCATTGATATTGTATTCCTCCGTCTGCACCCGCTCGCGCGATGGCATCAGCGCCTCAAATTTGCCCAAATCAATATACACATCCGAGCGCTCGAAGCGCTTGACTGTCCCCGTCACAATGTCGCCTGCACGATCCTTATACTCCTCATAGAGCATTTCCTTCTCCGCCATGCGCAACCGCTGCTGCATCGTCTGCTTGGCAGTTTGCACGGCAATCCGACCGAAATCCTTCGGCGTTACATCAAAATCCAATTCATCACCAGGCTGCGCAGAAGGGTTCTTGCGCTTCGCCAAACTGAGTGCCACCTGATTAAACTTGTCTTTCAACAACTCATCCTCTACCGCCTTTAACGTCGCAAAAATGCGCGCCTCGCCTTTTTTCATGTTGATCTCCGCCCGCAAGGTCAGAATGTGCTCCGCACCTGGAACCATTTTGCGATATGCTGCACAAAACGCGTATTCGAGCGATGCCACCACGCGTGCGCGATCAATGGCTTTTTCTCTTTCGTAATAATCGATCAAGGCGACGATGTCGTTGGTCATGGTAATGTGCGCGGTATGAAATGCTGGCTAAAAGTGCGAATGAAACCACAACAAGCATCGCTTCCCTGACGAAACCAGCACCCGCCACGGAAGCAAAAATCTTTTTCAACCGATCAACATCAGTTAAAAAATCAATTTTGTTGCAAAAGCGAAACACCTGAGACGCAAAAGAGTGGGTATTCACCCACTCCAACCTCACGTCAGCAGCTGCCACACAGCGACTGTTGAATCACAAATGAATTCAGACAGCAAGCGCAAATTAGCTAAAATACAAAAACGTCACCGCAACGCAAGCAATAAATCAAGGAAATCTTAAGCATCCACGCCTGCAACGCACCACATCTGACTGGTTAGATCATCGATAACGGGCGGCATTTCACTAAAAAAGCCAACCGCGAACGGTTGGCTTTTGATCAAATTCATGCACGGACATCGCACCCCAACTTGATCGCCAGGATACCGTCTTGCGCAAATTATTGTGGCAACTTGAGGGACGGCGTCAGCGCCGCATCGCCCTCACCCCACGCAGTGCCAGTGCCAGTTTGGAACAGCGTCTTACCACCACCAAGCTTCACTTGCTGGTCGGTGGAATTGATCCGCTCTGAACGCGCCGCACCGTCGATGCGAACATAAACACCGCGCTCATCAAATGGCTCGGTTTTGAATGTTCCCTGTGAAGAAGCAATCGGAGTGGCCAACAACGGGATCGAGCCATTGTCAGACGTGCTCAGCGCGCGCTCTCCTTGCTTGGTGCTATTGCCGCCTGTCACCAAAGTGTAGGCAAAACCACACTCACCCGCCTTGAGAATGGTGCTCGTGCTCACTGGGGTAATCACGTTGTCCGGCTTTTTGTTGCCAGCTGGGTTGCCTCCTTTGGCGTAGAAAATGTCTTCTGACTTCAC
This sequence comes from uncultured Verrucomicrobiales bacterium, assembly GCA_964599325.1. Classification (GTDB taxonomy): domain Bacteria; phylum Verrucomicrobiota; class Verrucomicrobiia; order Verrucomicrobiales; family Akkermansiaceae; genus UBA956. The sequence goes on from CAZREM010000005.1 coordinate 92,616, forward strand.
GTAACCCTCAGCGATCAATTGACCGAGAAGGATATTCGATGCGTTGCCCGTGAAGGCTTGCGCGTTGCTGCTTTCCTGAGCGGTGTTGCTGTCGGGGAAGGAACCAAAGTCACCTTCAAAATCCAGCATGATCAGGTGGATGTTTTTCGCATTGCTCACGGCTTGCACCATGTCAGCTTTCTTGCGCTGCTTCATGATCGCAGGTGTTGCCAGCGCAGCGAGCGCCACAATGATCGCGATCACAACCAAAAGCTCCACCAAAGTGAAGCCTTTTTGTCTCCATTGACGTTTTTTCATATGTTTATTGTGGTTTTGTTCTTATGTGGGAAATACTTCCCGTTATGAATGACCGATGTTTAACGATCGGTGGATACAAACTAAATCATTTGTTCCCCGCTTCAAGAAATTTCTGCCATCGTTGCGTCATCAAGTTCCCGAACTGCTGAAGGAGGCTTCAACTAAGCATCATGCTTCACCCGTTCGACCTTGGCATTGAGACTGAGTAATTTTTCATCAATCATCTCATAACCGCGATCGATGTGATGCAATTGACTAATCGCTGTGCTGCCCTTTGCCGCGAGTGCCGCCAAAACCAAGGCCGCAGAAGCGCGGAGGTCCGATGCCATCACGGGCGCAGCCGACAGCTGTTTCACGCCCTTAATGATCGCGCTGCCGTTGTCGATGTTAATGTCAGCACCCATCCGCTTCATCTCGGAACAGTGCATAAACCGCTGAGGAAAAATCGTGTCCTTCACCACCGAGATGCCCATGGTCGTGGCAAACACGGCTGTCATTTGCGCCTGCATGTCGGTGGGGTAACCAGGGTAGGGTGCGGTGATGATCTCCGCGCCAATCGGATTCTCCCCTCTCAATACCTTCACTTCATCGCCCTTTTCATTAAAAATCAGCTGATGCCCGCACTCCTCAAATAAGCGGCTGATCGCCAACATGTGATCGCGACGGATGCGCTTGAGCGTCACTCCCTCACCCGCCAGCACCGCAGCTGCCATGAACGTGCCCGCCTCGATTCGATCCGGAATCACCGTGTGCTCCCCCCCCCCGAGTGATGTCACACCCTCGATGGTGATGCGCCGCGTGCCCGCTCCTTGGATTTTTGCGCCGAGAGAGTTCAGAAACACCGCCAGGTCTTCCACCTCAGGCTCAGCCGCTGCAGATTCGATCACCGTCGTTCCTCTCGCGAAAACAGCGGCCATCATCACATTGTCCGTGCCCAAAACCGTAGGCCCATGGGTGCCGCGCAAATTCACCTCTGCCCCCACCAAGCCACCCTTCGGAGCGGTTAAAATGATGTTGCCAGCGTCAAACTCCGTTTTCGCACCGAGGGCTTCCATGCCGCGCAAATGCAAATCCACTGGTCGGTCTCCAATGATGCAACCTCCGGGCAAGGACACCACAGCTCGACCCGTGCGTGCGAGAAGCGGGCCCATCACACAGATCGAGGCTCGCATGCGGCTCACCAAGTCGTAGGGCGCGGTGTCAATGATTTTTGCGTTCTTCGCTCTCACCGTGCCAGAGGATCGCTCGATTTCGCCACCCAGAGCATTGAGGATCTGTATCATGTAATTCGTGTCTGACACATCTGGCACGCGACGAATGATGCAGGCTTGGTCCGTCAACAATGTCGCAGCTAAAATCGGCAGGGATGAGTTTTTCGATCCCGAGATATTAACGCAGCCCTTCAGCTTAGCGCCGCCGTGAACAATGAGAGTATCCATGAGAATATAGGTCACGCATCAGTGCTGATTTTTCCCTTTCTGGCAAGGGGAAAACGTTCGACACCCGACAAGTCTGACACGACCTCGATGTCAACAAAGCCAGCCTGCTCCAACAATTGTCTCGTGGCCTGTGCCTGGTCGTAGCCGATTTCCAAAACCAACCACGAGTCCTCATTCATTTTCGCCGCAACTGTCGCGATCAAGCGCCGAATCAACTCCAGACCATCCGCCCCACCAAACAACGCCAACGCTGGATCATGACGCACCTCGGGACTCAATGCCACCGCCTCCGCTGTCGGAATGTAGGGCAAGTTCGCAACCACCAAATCGTAGGCTCCGTCGACGTCTGCCACGAGGTCGGATTGCAGGAATCGAACACGCTCCAATCCGAGCCGCGACGCATTTTCCGCCGCCAGATCCAAGGCATCGCGCGACACATCGATCAAAGTCACCTCTGTCGTAGCCCATTCTGCCGCAAGACTCAACCCCAACACACCCGAACCGCATCCCACATCCAACACTTGGTGCGGAATCGTCACACATCGCCGCAGCAGTAACTCCACGAGTTCCTCCGTTTCCGGACGCGGAATCAACGCACGCTTGTCGCACCGAAACAAGCGGCGGTGAAATTCCACCTCACCTAGAATGTGCTGCAGCGGCACCCGCTCCCCTCGCAAGCGCAACCCTTCGCGCAGCGGCATGAGCTCAGCTTCCGATAATGGGCGGTCAAATTGCACATAGAGATCCATGCGCGAACAGCCCAACACATGTGCGACCATCAGTTGCATGTTGCGCCGCGCATCGTCCACTTGACGTTTTTCCAGGTAGCGCGTGCCCGCCTCGATGCATTCCAATACGGAGGTCATTTCACTGAACTTGCACCGTCGCGGCTTATCTGTGAAGCGCGAAGCAAAAAAATACCATCTGTCATGTAACAAATCGGCTTGTCAGTGCGTATGAGCAGTCTAATTTCCCCAAATGATGAAACCTCATTCCATCTGCCCCATCCTATCGGTGTTCGCGTTTTTTTCAACCGCCCATGCCGGCACCCGCGTCTTTGAATCGTTTGAAGGCGATGGCTTTGGCACGTGGAAAGATGAAGGCACGGCGTTTGGAAAGGCGCCAGTCGCTGGGGTGGTGCAAGGCGATGCGCGCAAGTTCCAACGCTATGCCAACGAGGGTCTGGTTTGCTCCACCCATGGCGGAGATGCCGCCACGGGAACGCTCACTTCAGCTGAGTTCAAGATCGAAGAGCCCTATGTGTGTTTTCTTCTCGGTGGCAATGGCGCCCAATCATCCGTTCAGCTGCTAGTCGATGATCATGTTGTCCTGGAGGCGCCAGCAAAAGGCAACCTGAACTTGGAGAGTGTGACATGGGAAGTGCGAAAGTGGCAGGGAAAAAACGCCCGGCTGCGCATCAGTGATCAATCGACCGAAGCCAATGGTTTCATCGCCGTCGATCACATCATTTTCACGGATTATGCCAATCAGAAGTTCCCGATCACCACGCGCAATCACCAGCCATACAACGAAGATCTCGTCAGCAGCGACAAAATACCAGGTCTCACTTTGCAAAAAGAGGTGTCGCTCACGGTCATGGCCGATCACCCGAACCAAAGCATCGTCTCTCCTACTTCGTTATGCTTCGATGAAACCGGTGCGCTCTATGTGGCTGAAACACATCGCTTTCGCCAAGGAGTAGAAGATGATCGCAACCATCTTTATTGGTATCTGGATGACCTAGCGGCACAAACAACAGCAGACCGGGTAAAGTTGCATGAAAAATGGGACAAAAAAGTTCCCGTCGCCTCGTTGACGAAAAAATCCGAGGTGATTCGTCGCCTCACCGATCAAAATGGTGATGGTGTGTTCGAGACCACACAAAACTACGCGGATCAGTTCTCTGATCTTCTCGACGGCACGGCTGCTGGTGTTTTTGCCTACGAAGGCACCGTTTATTTTGCCTGTATTCCTAAGATTTGGGCGCTGCGTGATGAAAATGGCGATGGTCTGTCTGATCAACGCAAAGTGATCCAAGACGGCTTTGGCGTGCGCATTTCCTTGAGTGGCCACGACCTCAATGGTTTCGCTCTGGGACCAGACGGGATGATCTACGGCACCGTCGGTGACCGCGCTCTTAACTTTACCACGCGCGAGGGCAAAAAATACCACTATCCCAATGAAGGTGCCTTTTTTCGTTTTGAGCCCGATGGCTCGAACTTTGAGCTCATCCACACAGGCTTGCGCAATCCCAAGGAAATCGCTTTTGATGAGTTTGGCAACGCAATTTCTGTCGATAACAATTCGGATCAAGGCGATAAAGCCCGAATCGTTTATTTGGTTCCGGGAGGAGACTCTGGCTGGCAGATGGAAAATCAAGCAATGCACACTTTCTACAAAGAAATTGGTCTCGACGAGCACCCGATCAATCGCTGGATGGCCGAGAAAATGTGGGAGCCGCAAAACGATGCACAACCGGCCTACATGTTGCCCACCATCGCGAACTTGACCAATGGTCCTTCCGGGCTCACCTATCATCCCGGTGTGGGTTTCTTGTCAAGTGAGGTGGGACGTTTTCTCATCTGTGATTACCGCGGCGCTTCGGCTAGCTCTGGGATTTTCTCCTTTGCTCTGTCACCAAGCGGTGCGGGCATGAAACTCGATGACGCTCGTCAGTTCAACTGGGGTGTGGCCGCTACCGATGTGGAATACACTTGGGATGGCAAAGTGGCGGTTGCAGATTTCATGGGCGGCTGGGTCAGTCACGAAGATGGTCGCATTTACTCACTGGACGCGGGTCAATCCAGCTATCGCGCAAATGAAGCCAAGGATGCTGCCAAATGGATCGCAGCTGGCATTTCCAAGCAATCGATCAGCGACCTGAAACAATTGCTCAATCACGGCGACATGCGTGTGCGCTTGCGGGCTCACATCGCATTGGCAAATCGAGCTGAGGGACTCGCGATTTTGAACGAAACGGCGCGTGTGTCCGACAATCTTATCGCGCGTCTGCACGGCATCTGGGGACTTGGCATCATTGCTCGTCGTGGCGACGCTGCCGCGGCCGCAACAGCGACAAAAAATCTAATCGATCTACTCGGCGCGAAAGAGTCGGAGGTCCGAACCCAAGCTCTGCGCGTGCTGACCGACGCCCGCACCATCCCCGCCAGCGCCATCGCGTGGGAGTCCTTGCTCAATGACAGCTCACTGCGTGTGCGATTTTACGCAGCATTGGCTGCTGGCAAAGCCAACGCAAAAAACACCGTGCCGATGCTTTTGCAACAGTTGGAGACCAATCGCGATCAAGATGTTTATCTGCGGCATGCCATCGTGGTGGCACTGACACAATTGCAAAGCGCGTCCGAACTCGAGGCTCTCAAGCAGCATCCTTCCGCCAGCGTTCGTCTAGCTGCTGTTGTAGCTCTGCGCCGCACTCATCAGCCGGCATTAGTCAGTTTCCTGAAAGACGCTTCCGCTCAAGTCGCCAACGAGGCCATCATCGCCATCCACGACACCATGCTCGAGAGCGCGCGCCCGGCTGTCGCGGCATTGCTGGATGATTTGAAAAATGTCTCCCGCACCGAAATGATGTGGCGGCGATTGATCCACAGCGCGTTTCGCTGCGGCGGAAGTGAGAATCTCAGTCGCCTCATCCATGTCGCGAGCGAACCCAGCGTGCCTGACGCGGTTCGCCTCGAGTCCATGCGCTTGATCGCCCAATGGCCAGAACCTTTCCCTGTGGATCAATCCATCGGACGCTTCGCCCCATTGGAAAAACGCGATCGCGATGCTTACAAAAATGAATTGATCAAGGCACTGCCACAGCTGATTCGTTCAGGTGGAGTCGTGATCACAAGCGCGTTGCAACTCATGGAATCCCTCAACCTCACACTTGAAGGTCTCGGCAGCGATGATTTGATGAAAATTGCCACAAACGCGGGAGTTGAGCCCGCAGCTCGTGCAAAAGCCTTGGACATTGCCGTAAAGGACAGAAACGTCAATCTCGTGCCACAATTGCAACAGCTCAGCGAAGACACTGAGGACCAAGTCGCCTTGGCCGCAACCAAACACTTGATCGAGCGGTCACCAGGCGCCGCGATTGCCGCGATCGACAAGCTGAGAAAAAGTCAGACCATCTCCCGTCAACAAGGAGCGTGGACGTTACTCGCTGGACTCAACACCCCAGAGTCGACTCGCATTTTTGTTGCAGCCATTGAACAATTAATCGCCGATAAAGGTGTTTCCGCAAGCGCGATTGAACTGCTTGATGCCGCTCGCAGTCACGGTTCGGCTGAAGTTCAAGCAGCGGTAAAAAAATGGGAGCAATCTCTGGATCCCGCTGATCCATTGGCAACATGGATGATCGCGCTCGAGGGCGGCAATGCGGAACGGGGTAAACAGCTTTATCTTTCACACCCCGCCGAGTGCATGCGCTGCCACCGTGCTGGCGAAGGCCATGAAGCCGGCGGCGAGGCAGGACCAAACTTGGGCGGTGTGGCCAATCGAGGAGATAAGAAGTATTTCCTTGAGTCCATGATGGTGCCATCAGCCCACGTTGCGGCAGGGTATGGCGTTGTTTCAGCGACGCTCAAAGACGGTTCCACGGTTGCGGGGATTTTACTGGAGCAGAAAGATGCCACCGTGGACATCGATGCCGGAGAAGTCATCAGCCGGATCAAGCGCAGTGACATCACAGAAATGGCTGCGCCTGTTTCGGGCATGCCGCCCATGACCAGTCTGCTCAAGCCGCACGAGGCACGAGACTTGGTCGCGTGGTTGGCTACCTTGACCAAAGACGTCCCGAGCAAGGCCACGACGAAAAAAATTGAAGAAAAAGTGGTCAGTGCCACCGCAGTCGCCCCACCCGCTCAGGCAGCTGCGACACCAGCTGGAATTTCCGCCGAGCAACTGAAAGCCGGTAAGGCTCAATACGCCCTGTGCCAGGCCTGTCACGGTGCTGACGGCAATGGCATGGCCGGCGTGGGGCCTCCTCTCAAAGGCTCTGAATGGGTGCTCGGGCCTGTGGAGAACTTGATACGCATTCAACTGCGAGGATTACAGGGTCCCATCACGGTGAAAGGCACAGAATATCAATTGATCATGCCGCCACAGGCATTTCAGAGCGACGCCCAAATTGCCGACGTGCTGACTTACATCCGCAATGCATTTGGCAATGAAGCATCGGCCGTGACTGCGGCAGAAGTTGCCGCTCTGCGCAGTGAAGTTGGCAAACCCATGCTGAGTGCCAGCGAGCTCCTACCTCCAGCCCCACCCAGCAAGCCCAGTTCCGCTTCTGCTGGCTCAGGCTCTGGCGCAACCGCTAAAACCACAGCTGCACAGCCATTGAGCTTTGAGACCATGTTGGGACTTCCGCTCTGGGCTCTGGGCGTCTTCCTTGCGTGGTTGGGCGTGTGCTTAGGAATTGGCTTAAAGCCACAAAACTAGAACCCTAACCGACCCGCGCACCCACTGCCTGGCGATGTGGCAAAAGGTGCGCGGCAAGTCATGGCTCTCTAACGACTGCCACCTCAGATTCGAGCCTCAAACCATCGCAGCCACGCGTTCGAACAACACGCGCCGGAGTTCGTCTAATCCCAACTCCAACTCAGCCGATATCGGCACGACCTCGACACGTGAAAAGCGTTGCTGGAATTGCTTCAAGTTTTCCTCCGCAGCCTCCGAATCCATTTTATTCGCCACCACCAACCAAGGAAAGTTCGCCAACTCGGAATCGTATTCATGCACCTCAGCTCTCAGCACCTCGAGATCGCGAATCGGATCGCGACCATCGGTTCCTGCCATGTCGATCACAAATAACAGCAAGCGGCACCGCGTGATGTGACGCAAAAATTCGTGCCCTAAGCCCCGATTCAAATGGGCTCCCTCAATCAAACCAGGAATATCGGCGATGGTGCAACGCTTGTATCCCGGAAATTCAGCAACACCCACCACCGGCTGCAATGTGGTAAACGGATAAGACGCCACCTTGGGTTGGGCGTGCGAGAGTTTTCCGATCAGAGTGGACTTGCCAGCATTCGGATAACCCACCAGACCCACATCAGCAATCCGCCGCAACTCCAAGTAGTAAACACCACTTTCACCATCCTCGCCGGGTGTGTTTTCGGTGGGAACTTGATGCGTGGCCGTGCGAAAATTCCAATTGCCCTTGCCTCCTTTGCCACCCGCGCACAGGACAAATTCCTGATCATTTTCCACCAAATCCACCAATGGATCCAAATCAATGCCATCGTCGCCCCGCTCCAATTCCACCGCTTCTTGCACATTTTTCGCATTCGTGCGATAAACCACCGTTCCTGGCGGCACTAGGGCAATGAAATGCTTACCACTTTTACCGGTTTTACGCCCTCCTGCGCCGTTGTTGCCATTCATCGCCACCAACTTCGGATCGTAATGGAACTGCCGCAGATTATCCGTGTGCGGCGAGACACGCAAAATCACATTGCCACCTGCCCCACCGTCCCCCCCATCTGGACCTCCGCGTGGCACATATTTTTCGCGGCGAAAACTCACGGCACCGTCTCCACCATCGCCTGCTTTGGCAAAAACTCGAATGTGATCAATAAACATAATTCAATCGCTAGCCGATCATTCAAACACATGAACCCGCAACTCGTCAACCCCGTCGTCACTAAGACTGCGGATCACAAATCCTGCTCCAGTCGAATCGCCACGGATCGACCATGTGCGTCCAAGCCCTCAATGCGTGCGAACTCTTCCACGGTCGCCAACGAAGCCCGCACAGAACTCAGCGACATTTTGACAATGCTCGTCCGCCGCTGAAACTGGTCGGCGCGCAGTCCGGAAAATGATCGCCCAGCTCCACCAGTTGGCAGCGTGTGACTTGGCCCCGCAAGAAAATCCCCGACCGCCACTGGTGACGAGTTACCCACATAAATCGCGCCCGCAGTCCGCACCTGGGCCAAGAGTTGCGCCTCATCAGCAACGATCAGCGATAAATGCTCCGGCGCATACGCATTGACGAGTTCGATTCCCTGTTGCAAGGACTCCACATGAACCAGAAAGGTGCCCTGCTCTAACACCGCGCGAATGATCGCGCCTCTTGAAAGCTGATTCAATTGCAGTTCCATCGCCTGCTTGACCTTCAAAATCAACTCCATGGAATCCGTTAAAAAACCAACCGCGCTGTCGCCACCATGTTCCGCCTGCGCCAGCATGTCTGCCGCCACACAATGCGGATTGGCGGTATGATCGGCTAAAATCAAAATCTCACTCGGTCCCGGCAATAGATCAATCGACACCGCACCCACCAATTGACGCTTGGCCTCCACCACAAAGCGATTTCCCGGACCCACGATGCGATCCACGGGCCGAACACGCTCGGTGCCTAGCGCCATAGCCGCGATGCCATGCGCGCCACCCACCTTTAGCACCTCCGTTACCCCACACGCTTGCAGAGCGTAAAGCACCGCGTCGTTCACACGACCATCCGCTCCAACAGGCGTCGCTGCCATGATCTCTGGCACACCCGCCGCTTGAGCGAACCCAGCTGTCATCAGAGCAGTGGAAACCAACGGCGCCTTGCCCCCCGGCACATAGACTCCCACGCGGTCGAAGGGTGTGAAGCGCTCACCAACTTCTGCCCCTTGCGCATTGAGACGTGACCAATCACGCCGCAAACTCTCCTTCGCAAAGGCATGAATGTTCTCCAGCGCCGCAGCCACCGCATCTCTTGTGGACTGAGCCACACGCGCATTTGCCGATTGAAATTCCTCATCAGTAACGAAAAGCTCGTCAGCCCTCAAGTCCACCCCATCGAAGCGCTTCGTCAAACTCAGCAAGGCCGCATCACCCTCAGAAGACACCTGATCAATGATCGATGCCACAACTTCTCGCAGTCCCGCATCCGGCACCGCACGTCGGTTCATCGTCGCCACCCAAGCCGAAAAATCTGCGTCTTGATAAGAAATCACTCTCATTACACCTTTTCAATAATATGGTTTCAACATCAAATAGCAAATCGGCCCCGTCACTGCCACATAAAGCCACATGGGAAAAACCCATCGCGTCCAGGCACGATGTTCTTGCCATTTCCCCGACCAAGCTGCCAAAAACGTGCGCAAGATGCACGGAAAACTAATCGCAGCAAGCGCGATGTGTGAAATCAGCAAGATAAAATAGACTGACCGTATCCAGCCCTGCCCACCAAAGGCCGTCTCGTTTGAGGTAAAATGATAGGCCACATAACAGAGCAAAAAAAGCCCAGAAAGCATCAGAGCCATTGTCATCATGCGCCGATGCGCTTCCCTCTTGCCAGACTTGATCAAACGCAAGCCATTCAGCAAACAAAATGCAACCATCGTATTCAACATCGCATGAACTGGCGGCAGAAAAGTCAGTTCCATTCCACCCGGAAGATTCACGTGAAACCGAGGATTTCTCATCATTCCCACCAGCACCAGCACCACAGCCGTCACGAACCAGATGATCCACTTGCCCGCCCGCTCTTGTTTTTGACTCAGATATGCTTTGTTTGTTTCAGTCATTTCTTTAGTTCTTCATCAATTCGCGCATGCATGTCGCTTTTTAACTTTTGATACAACTCCGGATCACTGTTCTTTGCGTCCATTAAAGGCCATTTGCCAATCATTTCAAAATTTTTATTAATCACCGCTAAGCCCAAGTCATGCGCGAAGCGTCCGTTACTTTCAATGTCCACAGGGTCCGTGCGCGGCTTCACCGAAAAAAACTTCATCACTTGATCCATGTAGCGATGCGCTTTTTGCTCATCACGTGTGGTGACAAACCACCAGTTTTTAGCATCGGCTCCCAACGCTTTGGCATAATCTTGTAATCGTGCCACGTCGTCATTCACCGGATCGATGGAGATGCACACGACATGAAAATTAGGATCCGCTCCGTAACGTTTCACCAGCTCGGTCAATTCCGCCCCATTTCTCACCGCACAATGGGGGCATATCGCAAAGAATTCTGCAATCACCCAGACCTTATTCTTCAACTGTGACAGCTTGATTTCCTCACCCGTTTGATTCCAACCCTGCAAGTCTTCACGAATCGGGAACAGTGTTGTCACCCGCTCCGCACCAGTGTTGACCGCCACATGCTCGCGTAGCTCAAAACCACGTCGCAACCACAGTGAAACCGATAATATAGCAGCCGAGAGTGCGATTGCGGCCGCATAAATCATTCCAATCTTCCATTTCTGAGTCATGAGATCACTTGCTAGGAGTTACACGCAGATACTCAATTGTTTTTTCCAATACTTCCAACAGTTGATCCACATTCGTCTTATCCGTTCCTGTTTTCACCCCACGCTCATCCCACTGAGCAGCAAGATCAAAGTCAAAACCAGTGACATACGGAGCCCCCCCACGCTGCTGCGGAATCACTGCCTTGCGCAATTTCATGTCACGATCCACCAACACCAGAGACGTGTCATAGACCCATTTACCCTCGCTCTGATGGGCAAGAACGCCGAGCTTGAACTTATCTTTCAGATATTTATGCAGCGTGACTGGGTCAGCTGTTGCCACCCACCATTGCGGCAGACTCGCCGTCAGACGTTGTGCGAAAGACGATAGCGTGGATGTCGCCTGCTCCGGCGCGCCGGGATCAATCACCAAGGTCAAAAAACACACATCGGAACAATCGCGATACTTCAGCGCAAGAGCACGCAAGATCCCCGCACTGCGCTCGCAGGTCTCAGGCTGAGTCTGACTCATCGCCGCCATGATCCACACCTTGCCCTTCAGTTCATCCAGTCCTTGCTCTTTCCCATCCTGACGAATCACCTTCAGATTTTGAAATAGCTGCCCAACATAAGCCGGACGCGTGTCTTTCGCACTATTTTGCGCGTATTTTTCATACGCCATGTAGATCCAAACTCCACCGAAGATAATCAAGCCCAGCAATATCAACGCAGTTTTACGCAACTTGGCTTTGTCACGCTCGACAGGGATCAACAATTCATTCATTTTCTTGCCAATCATCGTTCAACTACAAGAATTTGCAACTTGAAGATGAACGAAAAAATGGGCATCCAACGATGCCCATCGACTTGAACCACTTTACTTCTTCTCAACGGGTTTGAGCGTGATCGGATCCACCAACTGGGCCGCATCAATCTTGGTTCCTTCAAGATCCTTCTCATGACTCGCCAGTTCTGCACCTGTGACAGAAGTTCCGGGTGCGCTGCGTTTCGCACTGATATCAAGAGCTGCCTGCGCCATCTCCGGCGAAATCACGTCACCCGTCTTGTTGCCAAAGCTATTCCGGACATAAGTCATCACGTAAGCCAAATCTTGCGCGGATAGACCAGCACCTTGTGGTGGCATGATGCCGTAAGCCTTTCCCGAACTCGTTGGACCTTGTAGTCCATTTAATATGATCAAGGCAAAACGCTCTGTTTGACCCAAAGCCCACTTAGATCCAGCAAGCGGTGGATAGTTCGCACCGTCACCCTTGCCATCAGCTCCGTGACAACCGATGCACTTCGAATAAATAGCCGCACCTTTTTTCACGTAAACATCAAGAATCGGCTTCGGCGGCAACACCACCTCATCCGCGACGCCAGGTGCTTTCGCGCGCACATACCCAGGCTTCACCTTGGCATCATAAGAAAAAAACGCGCCCTCATTGTTGCCTAGCACCCATCCGGCCGCCACAAAGATCAGAGCAAAAACCACAAACACGCCAATGGAAAGAGGCTGGTGATTTGAGCCTGGATTGCGAGGCTCACGCGCAGCTGCTGAAGATGCAACATCGTGCGCATGCGCTGACGTCACATTGATGGATTCATCCAAATCGGGATTGGAACTCCCCCCGGGTGTGTCTCGAAAATCTGTCATGATTGCTGAATTCTTCTGCTTTCCCTACTTAATTACTTCGCTGGTGTTTTTTTGGGTCCGTAGTTCAACGCCGCTGGCACCGCATCATCCTTTCTCATCGACATCAAATAACTAACCAACGCTTTCGCTGCGGGTTTTGGAACCAACTGGCCATTGGCGTTGCGTTGCGATTCAAAGAGGAATTCATATGATGGGCAGGTGGACCAACGCATCGCCACATTCGCACGCGGATCGTGCAAGTGTTCATAGAACAACGTCTCAGGGTTGGTTTTCTGCTCCATTGCCAACTTCACATAGCGATTCCCAACATTTGACAAGTCCTCACCAATGCGCATCCATCCAATCTGCGCGAAAGATTCTTGCTGGTAATCAAAAACATTAGACTCACGTCGAGTGTCCCCACGATCTGGATCAGCTTTAAATCCTGCCCAGCCATCGCGATGGAAATCATTTCCGGCGTAAGTCGGACGCACAACTTGTGTGTGACAGACATAACAACCATTTTGCGCGTAAACCTGCGCGCCATTTGCAATTTGACCGGTGCGTTTGGGAAAATAAACACCAACCTTTTCGTCAGCAATTTCATCAAACATCACAGGCTTCAACTCACGCGTGTGATAAAATGGAATCACCACCGCAAACAGCCAAGCAGCCCCAAAACTCACCGTCAAACCAATCAAAAAAGTGCGAAGTGTCATATGCATATCTTGCAAATAATCAAAGCTTAGTGAGCAATCACAGAACCAGGCCCAGCATTGTCGATGTCTCCTTCTGGGCCGTGTGGACTAACTGGGTGATGATGATCCAGCAACGTCGGATGAGAGGATCGACGACCCAACCGCAACCACATCGCTAACAGATGCAAACAAAAGCAGAAATTGGACAGCAAAACAAAAACCCAAGCGATCGACGTGCCGACAAAATATGGAAAACTCCGTTCAACCGCATTATCCCAACCTGATACAAAATTTTCTTGTCCTTGACCATGCAACAAACCACCAAACACCGCCATTAATACCACAGCAATCACGCCATACATCGAAAGCAAAAAATGCAGGCGGATCATGCGTTTCGACAACCACTCACGTCGCGAGATTCGAGGCACGATGAAGTAAATCGCGCCAAACATGACAAAACTGAACGTGCCGTAAACAGCCAAAATATCCATGCCGTATGCCGTGATACTGAACTGCGTTAGTGGCAAGGTGTTGCCAGGCACATTCGTGAAAAATCCGGCCAATCCCAAAATCACCATGCAAAACATCCCAGCAGCGGTGAAATGCAGCGTCGGGCTCACCGATGCCTTTTTCGTATCAGAAAAAATCGTGCACAAATTGCTCACTGCAATGGCAATCGCGGGAATTCCAAGCAACACAGTTGCACCTGCACCCAGATAAGGTAAAAAATAGGGAATGGGAGCACCGGCTAACTTTTGCATTCCTGCCCACGGTGCACAAAAGGCCAAAAACCAAAAACCGAGGAGCGACAGAGAATAGCTGTAAACAGGACGTCCGGTCACCTTAGGAGATAAATAATATGCCGCCGCTGCAGCAACTGGCACGAAAAACAGATAAATCATTCCAGAATGGAACCAACTGGCCACCGCCGCCGACATCAATGGGTTGCCTGTTTCGATGAACACAAACACCAGCGCAGTGACCAAAATCCATGGGAGCCAAATCATCGCTGCCGCGGCATACCACTGAGTCACATACACAGGACCCGGAGTGCGCACGCGAAATTGCACCATCGACCAAATCGCAATCATCACATAACAAAGCAGCAGGCCCGCCCAAATGAATGAGGGAAACTCCATCCAAGGCACACCCGATCCACCCCCGCCAAGAACAAACAAGGTGCCAATCGCTATTAATGCGTTCCAAGCGTGTCCGGCAGTTAAAACCAAGCCTGCGTGACGACACTCCTGCCGAGTCAGCCGCGCGATCAACCAAATAAGCACACCAAAAGCAGCTTGACAGCCCCACCCGAACGCCAAGGTGGATAAGTGCGCTGCAAAAACACGCCCCTGAGAGAAAAACTCGCAATTGCCAAGAAATTTTGGACTGACCATCTTCACGCTCGCGACAATTCCCAAAAGAATCGCTACGACCAGCCAGACTGCACCGCTAGTAAAGAAAAACATCACGGGATGGCGCAGCGACTTATCAATTTTGCTACGCAAAATAGCATCCTGCTCTGCTTGTGTGTGTTCGTGTGACATTGTCAAATCGTGTAATCGAGTGGTTATTTCGGAGCCTTCAATTCGCTGGCTTTGACAGGTGGTAATCCTACCTCGCCGCGCAATGCTTTAACTTGTGAAGGAATCACAGCGGATGCTTTGTTGCCAAATGAATTGCGAACATACGTCAACACAGCCGCGATTTGCTCATCACTCTGAAATGCTAAGCCCGCCATCATCAAATTGTATTCCTTTCCCTTGACCGTAATCGGCCCTTGCAAACCGCGCAGCTGGATGCGAATCAAGTTTTCAATCGGCCCCGCCACCCATTCTGAGCCAGCAAGAGGCGGCGCTAGGTTCGGAACACCATTGCCGTCAGCGCCATGACAGGCGGCACACAATGCAAATCCTGTTTTTCCTAGCTCCATCACCGCTGCATCAATCGGAGCATTCTCATCAACCTTCGGCAATTCGACCGGACCAGCACCTGCGGCCTGTTCGGCAAGTTTTTTGGCAGTTGGAGATCCTGGAATCAATTGGTCTGGTTTTTCAACCGCAACTGGCTTGGAATCCGCGAGCTGCTTCGCCATCGCTGTCAACACCACACTGGGTGGAACCTGCACCACTTTTCCCGGCTCAATCACCTTGTAAGCCAGATTCGCGTCCTGAGCGGCTTCCACTTTTTTCCGAGTGGTGTAGCGATCGCTGGCAACGACATCTTCAAGCGTTTTAACAGGCTTCATTTGCGTCAGAGCAATCGTGGCCAACAGCACACCAAAAAGTGCAAATGCTCCCAAGCCCCACCAAAAGGCTTTAAAACGAATGATTGGGTTGTCTTGTGATGGATCCATGACGATAAAATGCGGTATCAATTGGAAAGGTTTGCGGACTCAAGAATACGAGGATCACGATGCGGATACAAGGCATGCTGACCAATGGCACGCAGGAAGAAAAACACAAAACCAGAACCTATGGTGACAAATGCCAACACATCGCCGAGCCATGCGCCGCTAATCGCAGGACTGATTTCGCCAAAAGCGACGTGATCAATGTGGCCAAGAGAAATCCCACGCTCTGGGATCACAATCAGATACATGTCCAACACATGAACCAACAACATGTAGGCAGCAACGATGCTCAATAACACAGGATTTTTCTTCAGCCACTGTTGCAACAAGACCACAAATGGGAGAACAAAGTGCAAAAATAAGAGTGCTGTGCTCGCGATGTGCCAATTATCGGTATTGCGAATCAAGAAATATTTCGTTTCTTCGGTGATGTTTGCATACCAAATCAAGAAATACTGTGAGAAAGTGACATACGCCCAAAACACAGTGAAGGCGAAGAGAAGCTTACCCATGATATGAAAATGCTCGGAACTGACCACATGCTTCAGATAACCAGCTCGGCGCAGCAAGGTCGTGGTAATGATGATCACAGCCATCGAGTTAATCGCGCAACCCGCGAACAGATAGACGCCCCACATCGTTGAAAACCAGGAGTAGTCCAATCCCATCAACCAATCAAAACCCGCAAAAGTTACCGTAATGGCAAGAATCGGCATGAAGGCCGCTGAATTCGCGCGCGCTTTGAACAATCGCTCAGTGCCCGGGTTAGGGTCGGTATCTTGGCCTGTTGAAAGCTTGCGCAAGCGCGTGATCACCAAGCCCAAGGCGATGAAATAAAAAGCAAATCGCACATACCAGAATGGCAGATTCATGAACCAATGCTTGCTAAACAACAAATGGTTTTCGTGATGCAAACCCTCCGTCATTGCTTGGCTATGTCCGACCGTGGCATCAGCGAAAAAATATCGAAAGCCATTTTGAAACCAATTCACCGCACCGGCAACCCATTCCGTAAACATGGTCACATTGGAGATGGCCTCGTGCCCATGCGAACCCTGCTGGACCTTGCGATGGATGTTCATCCATTCAAACAAATAATGCTGAACCTGTGGAAACAAGAGCGGCAATGCAAATAAGCTTAGCCAAGGAAACACCGAACCGAGATTCTCCATCACTCGACGCACGCTGGTTCCCCATCCTGAATTTGACACATTATGCAATAGCACCCAAAAACAGCCTCCAACGGCCAGGGTGAAGAAATAAAATAACGCAAACACCCAAGAATAAGCGTATGTTCCTTGCCACTGGGTTTTTGCAAAAAACAGCAAATACACGCTGGCGAGTGAACCAACGACCATCAGCAACGCCGAAATACTTTTAGCTTTGGCAACCTTAGATAAATCCAATCGTTCGCCGTCCGCTGGGATGTCATGAGATGTGACGTGATGTGACATTTCCTTATGTGGATATAAATTACTTAACCAAACCTTGTGCCTGTGCAGCTTCGAACTGATCTTTAACCATGGATAAAGGTGCTTTGCGTGCTAACTGCATGGCGCGAATGTAGGCAATGATTGCCCAACGATCACGCACTGGGATGTTGTAGCCATAACCCGACATGTTGCCCTTGCCCTTTGTGATCGTCTCAAACAGACGACCATTCGGATAGGATTCCGCAGAAAACATCATCAGGTTGGCAATGCCAGGAACTCCATATTGCGAAGTCATCCCAGCACCATCGCCCGAACGACCGTGACAAATCGCACAATAAACGTTGAATCGTTCTTCGCCGCGTTTCAATAGCTCGATCGCCGCTGCTTCGTCATGGAGAGCTAATTCCGTGGGCATGCCATTGCCGAAATAGTCTCCAACATGCCCAGTATAGTAATAACCATCTCCACCGGAAAACTCGTATTCATGAACACCGCCTCTTTCATTGTTGCCCTCGGCATCAAATCCCCGTGGGCTAGTGTGCGCCACAGGCAAACGTGAACCTTGACCGTCGGCAAAAAAGGCATCGGGTTTCTGCGCTTTCAATTTGTCCTGATCATCCATGTCAGGAAAAATCTGAATTGGCGTCTGAGTGAAATGATAGCCGCGATACTTGAAAGCACCCACCACCACCACAGCCACGATAGCATAGATAATAAAAAAATAACGCATTCGCAAAATTAGTTGATTGTTAATGTCTCATGCTCCTTCTTCCTCAATCAGCTCAATGCTGCGTCCACCGATTGCCCCCAAAAATTCTTTGGTGACTTGCGGCGAAAACTTGGCATCACGCGCTTCAATCGCGACAAAAAAACCATCATCCGTCGCTCGATGGAACTGCTTGCTCTCAAAGATGGGATGGTTCAATCGTGGCAATTTCATCAGCGCCAATAACCCAAACAATGTGGTGAAACCCGAAAACAAAATTGTCAGCTCGAACATGATAGGAAAAAATGCTGGCGTCGTGAAAATGTTAGCCGGTTTTGCCTGAACAACTGTCGGATAAATTACCACTTGTGTCGTGTAAGCGAGCAAAAAACCAGTGAGAGTGCCCGTCATTCCTCCGAAAAACACCAAATATGGCAGAATCGACCGCTTAACGCCCATGGCTTTGTCCAGTCCGTGAATCGGATATGGAGAGTAGCAGTCCCATTTGGAATAACCCGCATCCCGCACCTTCTCCGCTGCACGATACAGTGCTGAAGCGCTGGCAAACTCAGCCAAATAACCGTAAACTTTTTTTCTTGTCGTGCTCACAGTGAATCCAATCGATTAAGGTTTAGCAATAGTCGTGTGCTGCAGTTCGTGCTGATAGGCAGCAATCTTCACCACCCCGTCATCAGGATGCTCCTGATGATCATCAAAATGCGGGTCTGACTCTAGCAAAGTCCATTTCACTTCAGCAATGTTGATGCAAGGCAAGAAGCGCAAAAACAACAAAAACAGGGTCAAAAACATTCCGATCGTTCCGACAAACAGCATGATTTCAACAGGGCTAGCAGAATAATACTTCCACTCAGCAGGCAAGAACATCCGCGCCAACGTGGTGACAATAATGACAAAGCGCTCGAACCACATGCCAACGTTTACGCACATGCAAACTGCCATCACGACCCATAGATTTTCTCGGCACTTCTTGAACCAAAAAATCTGCGGCGAAATCACGTTGCATGACATCATCGCCAAGTATGCCCACCAATACGGACCTGTGATGCGGTATTTGAATGCATCCATCTCGTAAATGGCGCCAGAGTAAAAGGCGACAAACAATTCCATCAAATATGCATAGCCAACAATCGTGCCCGTCAGCAAAATGATTTTCGCCATGTTGTCGATGTGCTTCATCGTGATCATGTCGTGCAGACCATAAAGAGCTCGCGCGGGGATCATGATCGTCAACACCATCGCAAAGCCACCGAACACAGCTCCAGCCACGAAATAGGGCGGGAAAATCGTGGTGTGCCACCCCGGAACCACGGATGTCGCGAAGTCGAACGAAACCACCGAATGAACCGAAAGCACCAGCGGTGTTGACAGCGCCGCTAGCAGCAAATACGCCATCTCATAATGACTCCACTGACGATTACCACCTCGCCAGCCGAGTGAGAAAATGCCATACAGAAGCTTGCGAATGCCCGGCTTCGCGCGGTCACGAATCGTTGCCAAATCGGGCACCATGCCCAAATACCAGAAAATCAAAGAGATGGTGAAATACGTCGAAACAGCAAACACGTCCCACAACAGAGGCGACTTAAAATTTTGCCAAATCGCGTTCGCATTAGGCACAGGTGCCAAGAACCACGCCATCCAAACCCGTCCGATGTGGAATGCTGGAAAAATTCCTGCGCACATGACCGCAAAAATCGTCATGGCTTCCGCTGCTCGGTTAATGGAAGTTCGCCAGTTTTGTCGAGTTAAAAACAAAATCGCAGAAATCAGCGTTCCGGCATGACCGATGCCAATCCAAAACACAAAGTTTGTGATGTCCCAGCCCCAGAATACTTTATTGTTCATGCCCCAGACGCCCACACCAGTGGACACCAGATAACTCAACCCCCCAACAACGCCAATCAAAGCAATTAACGAACTAGGGATGAACAATAGCCACCAAAGAAATGGCTGCTTGTTCTCGACAATTCCGCAAATACGCTCAGTGATCCAATGATAAGAACGCTGATTCAGTATCAGCTTTTCGCGCTCCAACACAGGTAATTTGG
This sequence comes from uncultured Verrucomicrobiales bacterium, assembly GCA_964599325.1. Taxonomy (GTDB): domain Bacteria; phylum Verrucomicrobiota; class Verrucomicrobiia; order Verrucomicrobiales; family Akkermansiaceae; genus UBA956. The sequence continues at coordinate 112,434 of CAZREM010000005.1, forward strand.
GACCGGTGCGATGGACATGAGCTTCAGATGGTGCGTGTGACATGATCAAAACGTGCGTGAATATGGGTAATCAATGGTTCCATTATGCCATGTGAATGGTTGCCTTGCCGATGAACTGAGCGTCCGGCATGCGCGCGTTTGGATTTTTAACCCTTGCCATGTAAAGCGTGCGCGGCACCGTGCCAATGTAATGCAAAAGTTCATAACTCCGCGCAAGGGATCGAGCGCGAACCACCTGTGACTGATCTCCATCCAAAATATTGCCAAAACTAATGGCTTGAGCGGGGCAAGCCTCTTGGCAGGCTACCTTCACGCCACCGACAGGAATGCGCAATGTCTTCGCATTGACCTGATGCTCCGTCGATAACCGACCAGAAGCCAGAACTTCTTGTTTTTGGCCGCGCTTCTGGCGAATCTTCGCATCCTTGAGACGCTGCACACAATACGTGCATTTTTCCATCACACCACGCATCCGCACAGTAACATTAGGGTTCCGCTGCAAATGCGGAGCTTGTCCGACCTGTTTCTCACCAAACGGCCCCTTATACAAGTTATGTGCAATCAGCGGATTGCGCTTATTATAATCAAAGAAATTAAATCGACGCGCCTTATACGGACAATTATTCGCACAATAACGGGTGCCAATGCAGCGATTGTATGCCATCGAATTTAACCCATCTTCGGTATGAACTGTTGCATTCACCGGACAAACCGTCTCGCAAGGTGCGCTTTCGCATTGCACGCAAGCAACTGGCTGTGGCACCATCGCTGGATTATCCGCATCAAACGTATTACCTTCTTGGGCGGCGTAATACCGATCCATGCGGATCCAGTGCATTTCGCGTCCCATCGCCAGCTGGTCCTTGCCCACCACCGGAATATTGTTTTCCGCTTGGCAGGCCACCAAGCAGGCATTGCATCCCATGCAGGATGACAAATCAATGTTCATCGCCCACTGATGCAACTCATCACTCAGCAACGGCTTGGCTTTTCCATCAGCGCCAGGATTCCATGTCGCGGAGCCTTGCTGCTTGTATAGGGAAATATTTTCTGGTGCGTGAGAATCGTTGCCCTGCTTGGTTACTCCCGCATATTGCGCGGCAAAATCACCCTTATCGCTCTTGAGAGTTGAAATTTCGCGAGCAAGAGCACGTCCATACATGGCATTGTGTTCTTGAGTTAACGCCACCGGATAACGCTTTGTCGTGGTGGTCACCTTCGCGCCCTGCGCGACATACGTCGATTGCGATGTGCGGAGAGGAAACACATTGAACCCACGATTAACCCCCACCAAACTAACGTGTGACTCACGATCTGGTCCAAGTTTCAGAACATGCTCCTGATCGTATCCCTGCCCGTAACCGACTGGCAACACGATCGTATTTTCTGCCAAACCAAACGCGACCAATATCGCAATCTCAACCCGCTTTCCATTCAACTCGACGGCTACCACTGGGGATTTTCTTGCCTGACCTTCGCCATCTGGAGAAACAGACGCCCGGGCCGACTCCAATTCAATGATTTGATCATAGATGCCGAGCGCTTTAGCTGTCTTCGGCGAAATCAACGCAGCGTTGTCCCACGTCAACTTCGAAACAGGATCCGGCGACTCTTGCAGCCAAGCATTGTCAATCCAACGACCGTCATAAATGGAAGCATCCGTGGCAAAAATCACGTCGAGACTCGTCTCGCTCGGCAATTGCTCTTCGAGCACTTGCCCATTGGCTTGCAATGGCTTCCACGAACCTGCGGCAGCGTATGCCTTGTCAACAAAACCCTCGCGCAACGCTTTTCGCCAATCTTCATCGCGACCTGCGACCGTCGCGCGAACAGCCGCCAAGCCCGCTGACTCCTCTCCAGTGACCAGCTTGAATTCGTCGTGCAAAAACGCCGAAAGCAGCTCTAACTCGGACACACACGCAGGATACAGCGGCAAAATCATTGGCTGAATCAAAGTGTGCAATCCAGTTGATGTCCGTGTGTCAGACCAACTCTCCAAGTAATGCGCGGCCGGAACATGCACGGATGCCGCATGCGCGGTCGCATCCAGACGCATGCCCCAGTGCATGACCGACTGCAACTTTCCGAACCATGAAGCGACGTCCATGTCCGCAGGGGCATCAAACACTGGATTCGCTGGGGTTAGCAACACGAGATGCTCCACTTTTTTCGCTTCGATGGCTGACTGCAACGCATGCAAATCGCCAAGTCCGGCATGATCAACGGCGCGCACCTGAATCGGGCGACCCTCGCCCACATTGCCCAATGCCGCATTGATTTCCATCGCGATATTGCGCAGTCTGGCATCGCATCGCGAACCAGCCAGCACCATCGAACGGCCTCTCGCCGCCATCAAATCCTCGCACACACCCTCGATCCACTCAAGAATGCGTTTCTCGCTAACCGAGCCCTTAACCACAACACCCAAGCTGCCTTTGCCCGTTGCTGCCAAAATGCGCTTCGCAATTTCGGCCGCCACAGGTAAAATTTGACTCGGAGCCAGCCTCAAGCGGTGATCAGCCATCCCGCCCGTGAGAGAAAACTGACTTTCGACCACGTAGAGCCGATTCATGGATTCCGAAGCCGCCTCTTTTTTGTAGTCCTTGCCCTCAGGCTTACGGCGATCAAAAAATGGCGTCACTGGACCCTGCGGATCCAACGCAGCAAAATCGCAATCCAACGATAATATGCGATCCGCGCCCTGATAATTTGCCACCGTGCGCACCTCAGCGCCAACAGCTGGGCTCAGCGCTTCATAACCATAAAAGCTTGCCTGTGGGTATTTTTTCGCGAGCAACTGAATCAGGCGCGACCGCGTTGGGGACTCATCCGCGCCGAACACAAAGCCCATCTTGCCGGAAGCCGCCATCGACTTGATTGCAGCGGAAACATCAGCGAGCTGCGCCGCTTGCCCCTTCACCATCACCGTTTTCGAGCGCGATGGCGAATACAGATCCAAAATCGAAGCCTGTGCGAACGCGTCTGTGCCATCCGCATCCGGATGCAGCGGATTCGGCGCTAACTTCGTCGGACGACCCTCAAACGTTGTCACCACCAAGGGTGTCGCCCCAGCAGCGCGCGGCATGGCGGTAGCGTAATAAAGCGCTTTGCCCGGAATCACCCATTCAGGCGCCTGCGTGTAAGGAACCGTGTATTTCTCAGGCCGACGGCAGGCAGCAGTGCCCAAACCCGCTAGAGCTGTCGACGCACCCATCAGCTTCAAAAACGAACGTCTAGAAGTCTCCATCTCATCGTTGGAAGCCATTTCAGCCGCCCCACGAGGAAACTCGCGCTCCAACCACTCGCGAAAAGCGGGTGTGTCCTCTAACTGTCCGATACTGCGCCACGATTGAGTCGTCTCCTCGGCGGGAATCTCAGGATGTTGCAAAATGCGTTTGCTCATGATAACAACGAAAAATGAGGATTAACAATTAATGGTGACAAGTCGCGCAGCTAGACTTTGGCTGCAATTTGAACTTCTCTTTCAACTCCTTACCAAAATCCACAGGATCCGTGATGCGCTGACCAGCACCATTCAAAACCACGTGCTGTTGAAGGTAAGCCGTGGGGTCATACTTCAAATTGAACACCTCTTCCAAGGGGCGCACCTCCGCGGCAGGATTGCGGTGACATTCCAAACAGAACCCCATGGAATGATCCTTCGCCTGATAGACCACCTCCATCTGATCCACTCTTCCATGACAGCTCACACAGGAAACCCCACGATTCACGTGAGCGGCGTGACTGAAATACACGTAATCCGGAGCTTTGTGGATTTTCACCCACTCGATTGGCTTGCCATCGTAAAGCGGGTGATTTTTGTTCATCGACCGATGCAACGGCAACAGCTTCGGGCTATTTTGCTGCACATGCTGGTGACAATTCCAACAGGTGTTCGATGATGGCACATTCGAATGGCTCGATGCATCCACAAACGAATGGCAATAACGACAGTCCAGACCCAGCTGATCCACATGAATTTTGTGAGAAAATGGAATCGGCTGCGAGGGCTGATAGCCCACCGTCGTTGACTTCGGAGTCGCAAAAGCCGTGAACGCCGCCACCACGCCAATGGCAACAGAGCCACCGCACAATGCGATCTTCAACGGTAAGAGGTTCGTCCAGCGAGGAAAAAAGTTAGCCATAGCGTCTTGCGATGGCCAGATCGTGCGTGCTTGTGAAATTTTTCACAAGCAAAAACTGATGTTGCACGCTGATTTTTGCGTGTTGCAACTTGGGTTTATGGCTGTTTATCACTAAAATTCTGGTCTCACCGCCGTGAGTAGTATTTTTTTGTTTGTGATGTCCATGCTCTGAGCGCCGTGGAAGCAAGCGAACCAACCAAGCAACTTTGATGCGAAATTTCGCCCTTGCACGATAGCACGCACGGCCATTGCACGTTATATCCACTTGCCATTGATCCATCATGAAACACAATACCGTCATTCCACTGTCATCACGTTTCTGCTCCCACATTGCCCGTTTGATCCTACCGTGTTTGCTCACAGGTTTTGTGTCTGCGCAACGATCCGCAGCCGAGACACCCGTTTCTGGTAAGAAAAAAATTGTGTTCATCGCCGGAAAACCAAGCCACCCACCGGGAGAGCACGAGCACCGAGCCGGATGCCTGTTGCTGGCGGATCAACTCAATCGCAGCGGTTTAGCCGTGGAGACCGTGGTCACAACCAATGGCTGGCCTGCTGACCCCTCGATTTTTGATCATGCAGCGGCGGTGGTGATCTATTCCGATGGCGGCAATGGCCATCCGGCAATGAAACAGCTAGAGCTGCTGAAGTCCCTGGCTCAGCGTGGCACTGGCATTGGCTGCATCCACTACGCGGTGGAAATTCCCAAAGGCGCGCCCGGCGATCTGTTTCTCGATGTCATCGGCGGCTACTTTGAAACCAATTGGTCCGTCAATCCCCATTGGCACGCTCAATTTCAAATGCCGAAACATGCCATCACCCAGGGCGTGAATCCTTATGGCATTGTGGATGAATGGTATTATCACATGCGCTTTCGCCCCAGCATGGATGGTATCACGCCGATTTTATCCGACGTTCCAGGACCGGAAACACTCACTCGTCCCGATGGCGAACACTCGGGCAACCCCGCCGTGCGTGAAGCCGTGGCAAAACGCGAACCTCAACACGTGATGTGGGCGTTCGAGCGCCCGCAGGTTCTCGGAGGCGGACGCGGTTTCGGCTTCACTGGTGGCCATTTTCATAAAAATTGGCAAAACGATGATCAACGTCGCGTGGTGCTCAACGCCATCGCTTGGATCAGCGGGATCGACATCCCAACCACAGGAGTGAAAAGCATCACTCCCACTGACGAGGAGATGAAGGCGAATCTCGATAAAAAATAAGCCCCGTTGAAATCACGCGAGCAGCTCATTCCCCCCCAACCTGATCCAATCCTAACTGCATGACCATTTCACCTAATGCAAATTTTGTGCATTTTAATTTGACAGGCGCTGCACGTTTTTGGTAACGTCGCGCTGTTTGAGCGACACCTTGACATCGAAACACACGATGGTGCAGCGCCTAATGAGGTGGCTCTGCGCCATTGCCGCGTGCCAGATGGCGCTGAGTTGTCTCATGGCAGCATCGGCGGATGCTCACGCGTGCCTGCATCACGATGCCACGGATCCTCACCATCACTGTCTCGCCAATGACCTTGAGCTGGGTGTTTTACGGGTTGATCCGATCGCGCCGCTGAGCTTGATACAACCTCCGCAGCCGACCATCGCGTTTCCGCCGATTTTTCACGATTTTTCCCCCTGTGTCTTGCCGCTGCATTTGCATGGCAGTTTGCTCGCTCATGGACCGCCATTAGGTTAGCCCCACCAGCACAAGGCAACCGCACCGCGAGTGATCGACATCACTCCACCACCACTCAGCGACGCTCGCGATAGCTTTTTCAAGCTGCGCTAGGCCAGCATCAACCGCGCGTGCCTGCTGGTTCGATTTCCTTTGCCAGCGCCCGCACGACTCCTCACTCCGGGTGCCACCCTTTTTCTTCAGCAAACACATCTTTCCCTTAACACATGAAAACTTTCTCATTTTCTTCCCGCCACAATTTCAGCAGCCGCAGCTTCGTTTCATCACACGCTCACCTCGACACCCTGGCATTCCTGCTTCTCACCCAAGCAATTGGATTCGGGCAAACGCCAGAAAATCAACAGACCCAAGAGGAAAACCCGCTCACGCTGGATCAGGTCGTGATCTCGGCTAGCCCCTTGACGCGGACGCTATTTGAACAAGCACAAGCCGTCTCCATTTTGAGCGGCGAACGACTGCAGCAGCAAACTCAAGCCACGCTGGGCGAAACCCTCTCGACCACCCCCGGCGTGCGGTCTTCCTATTTCGGCCCAGCAGCCAGCAGACCGGTGATTCGTGGTCTCGATGCCGACCGGATTCGCATTCTGCAAAACGGCGTCAACACCATCGATGCCTCCGGAACCAGCGCGGATCACGCCGTTTCGTTCGATCCCATCAGCGCGGAGAGCATCGAGATTGTTCGAGGGCCCGCCACCTTGCTCTATGGAGCCAACGCCATTGGTGGGGTGGTCAACGTCATCGACAACCGGATTCCCGATCAGTCCATCGATGTCCCGGCAACTGGCATTCTTGACGGACGCTACTCATCGGTGGACGCCGGCGAATCCACGCACCTCATGGTCGAAGGCGGCGAAAGCGGCTTCAATTACCACATCGAGGCCAACCGCAGAAATCAGCACGACACCCGCATTCCCGGCTTCGCTCGTTCAGACCAACTTCGCGCACTCGCGCCGCTAGCCGCTGGCGAAACCGAGGAACAAGACACTCTCGCGAATAGCTTTCTCGACGCCGATGGCTTTTCCATGGGCGCGTCCCGAACCTGGGACCATGGATTTTTCGGCATCGCTTACTCGGGATACGACTCCAATTACGGCACCGTCGCAGAAAAAGAAGTTGCCCTCGATATGACCAACCGGCGCTGGGACTTTCGCGGATCGCTCGATGCTCCCGTGGAAGGCATCAAGGCCCTGAATTTTCGTTTCGGACTCGGAAATTACGAGCACACGGAGTTCGAGGGCTCCACCATTGGAACCATTTTCCGCAACGATGGCTACGACAGCCGCATCGAAATCCTGCATGAAAAAATTGGACGACTCGAAGGCGCGATCGGCTACCAAGGCGAGCGCAGTGACTTCTCTGCGCTAGGCGACGAGGCGTTTCTCCCTCCCGTGCTCACGACCTCGAACTCGGTTTTTGTTTTCGAGGAATACACCCTTGCGCCGCAATGGAAGCTGCAGGGCGGCGTGCGTTATGATCATATCACGACTTCGTCATCCACAAATTCGAACTTCGGCCCCGGTCAATCGCGGAGTTTCGATAACGTGAGCACGTCCACTGGCTTGATATTCACACCAAGTGACGACTACGCCTACACCGCTTCCATTTCACACTCCAAACGCGCCCCGACCTATCAGGAACTCTACGCCAACGGACCGCACGTCGCGACTCAAGCCTTCGAAATCGGCGATGCCAATATGCCGGTGGAACAAGCGATCGGGCTCGATCTTTCCTTGCGCAAGCGCACGGGCTTTGTCACCGGTTCGATCACTGGCTTTGTGAACCACTTTGATGACTACACGGGCTTGTTCCCTACGGGCGCGACCAAACTCATCAACGGCGAACAACTACCCGTTTATGCCTACCGATCCACCGAGGCCCTATTCTACGGCGCAGAAGCAGAGGCGACGTTTCACCTCATCAAGCCCGTCACGACTCCCGAGCCCGTGGTGGCGGATGAAAAAAATTGGGGTGAACGGAACCAGCCCCGCAACAGCAACAAGCCCTCAACCGCACTGGATTTGGAGCTAAAAGCTGACCACGTCATCGCGACCGACCAATCCAGCGGGCATTCTTTGCCACGCATTTCGCCGTTTCACGCCAGCGCTGCGCTGGAATACAGGTTGGACGACTTTTCCGCGCGACTGGAAGGGGTCTTCGCAGCCAAACAAACCCAAGTTGCCGATCATGAGCTGCCGACCGACGCATACGGGATGATCAATGCCTCGATCAGCAAAACCATCAGTGCCGGAGGATTTGCCACCAAATTCTACATCAAAGGAGTCAACCTAACCAATGTGGAAGCACGCGAACACACCTCGTTTCTGAAAGATATCGCTCCCCTGGCAGGACGCGGCGTTGTCGTTGGCGCTGCAGTGGAGTTTTAACGTCAACCAAAGCGAATTCAACCGGCAGGGGTGCCATTCAAACCGGCTCGCCTCCACCCCTGTGCACTGAGACATGATCTGAGGGGGCACCGCAT
>CAZREM010000006.1:0-7582 GCA_964599325.1 uncultured Verrucomicrobiales bacterium
CGCCGTAACTAATTGATCGAATTTTTCGGTCTTATTCAAGGAGCAGCCCGCAGGGGTTGCTCCTTTTTTATTGGTGGCGAGTGTGCGTAGCGTGGGGTGGATGCTAAAAATCAAGAGCCTTGTCACACTTCTGTGATTGCATCTTTTCTGCTTCTTGACTAGGTTGGGTCATGCAGCCGCTCATGGGTTTTATTGGGAATTTGGGATCATCGGAAATGATGGTCATTTTTATCGCGATTTTGTTGCTTTTCGGAGCAAAAAAAATCCCAGAACTTGCTCGTGGTTTGGGCAAGAGCATGGGCGAGTTCAAGAAAGCGCGCGATGAGTTTGAGAACGAAATCACCCGTGCTGAGGACGAGGTGAAAATCCGTCAGGTGGCGAACAAGGAGGCAACTTCATCTGTGCCGAAAGATCCCCAGGCATGAGAACCTCGATCCTGCGCGCAGGAGTTCGATCATGGAATTCCCCCCTTCGTTGCTTTTCCGCTGGGGCATTCGCCTTGGCTGCAGCGCTGATTTTATCGTTCACGCCCGCAGCCTGGGCTGGCAGCACGCCGCCGGCAATCGACTCCGGCAAGTCCACGGTCGCGCCGCAGGTTGATTCCCTCAAACAAGCCGAAGCCCCGCCATCCAAGCCGGAGGCGGCATCTCCAGCTCCAGCTGAATCCAAGCCCGTTGCTGCCGGTTCGCCAGTTTTGCGTTTTGTGGCTTACAATGTGGAAAACTGGCTGACCCTGGAGAAGCGTTATCTTTACGACGAGCACCGTGAGCTGACCAACGCGCCCAAGCCGGAGAAGGAAAAAGCGGCGGTGGTGCAAGTGATCAAGGAAGCGAACCCCGATGTGCTCGGTCTCTGCGAGATTGGCACCCGTGAGGATTTGCTCGACATCCAGCAGCGGCTCAAGCAAGCGGGCATTGATCTCCCACACCTCGCCTACACTGGCGGGATGGATCCGGTGCGACATCTTGGTTTTTTATCCAAACTACCGCTGCAGCAAGTTACCTTACCGAAGGAAGCGATGTCATACCGGCTGGGGCAAAAAGAGTTTTTGATTCAGCGAGGAGTCATGGACGTCACTGTGCAAACACCGGATCAGCGCAAGTGGCACTTCATTGGCGTGCATTTCAAGTCCAAGCGTGAAACGGATGATGGCGATCAAGCCGCGATGCGATTGCGCGAGGCGCAGCTGCTGCGGCGGCATTTGGACACGGTGTTGCAGCAGGACCCGCAGGCAGCGCTGATTGTGTATGGCGACTTCAATGACGCGGTGAAAACGCCTGCTCTGCGTGCCGTGGAAGGCCCGGCTAACAGCCCGCGGGCGCTGATGCGCCTGTGGCTGCGCGATAGCCGTGGTGAGCGTTGGACACATTATTGGGGCAAGGAGGAATCCTACGCGCCCTTGGATCACATTTTTGTGAGTCATGCCCTGTGGAAGCAGCGTGGTGTGGTGATGGAGCAGTCGCGGATTATTGACATTCCCGCTTGGGAAAATGCCTCGGACCACCGCGCCTTGTTGGCGGTGTTTCGTTGAGGGTTGGAAGGAATTGTAACGATTGTGGCAACGGTTCAGCTGAAGTATTTGTCGTATCACCCCAATATTTGGGGTCGAATGGTGGGAGAGGTGGATCGGGATGCCGTTCCGGGCTCCTTGGTGCAGGTGTTGGATAAGCAGGGTGCGCCGTTTGGCATTGGCCTGTGGAATCCGCGGGCAAAGATTCCGCTGCGCATCGCCGCGCATGGCGACATTGAGCCGGATGAGGATTTTTTCTTTCGCGCCATTGAGCGTGCGGCGCATCTGCGCCGGAGCGTGTTGCGTCTGGATGAGCACACGGAGGCGTATCGGGCGGTGCATGCGGATGCGGATCAGCTACCGGGCTTGATTGCGGATAAATTTGGCGATGTGCTCTCGCTGGAGGTCTCGGCGTTGGCAACATGGCAGCGCTTGGAGTCGTGGTTGCCGGCCTTGCATGCGGCCTTTGGCACCACACGCACGCGGGTGCAGGTGGACCCCGAAATTGCGCGGATGGAAGGCATGGGCTCGGTGCCGCTGGCCTGGCGCGAGAACCTGCGGCCGATGAAGATTCGCGAGCATGGTGTGCCGTTCGAAATCAATTTTGCGGAGTCGCACAAGACTGGTTTTTTCTGCGATCAGCGGGAGAACCGGCGGTTGTTTGGCTCGATGGTGGCGGGTCAGGATGTGCTGGATCTGTGCTGCTACACGGGCGGCTTCGCGATTAACGCGGCGTTGGCTGGAGCGGCGGAGGTGCAGGCGGTGGATTTGGATGAGCAAGTGATCGCGATGGCGAAGCGCAACGCTAACATCAATCAAGTGAAGGTGAAGTTCACCCATGCCGATGTCTTCACCTGGGTGCGCACGATGGTGGCCAACGGGCGGCAGTGGGATGTGGTGTTGGCGGACCCACCGAAGTTCATTCATGGCAAGGACGAAGACCGTCTCGGGCACAACAAGTATTGTGATCTCAACGCCTTGGTGCTAAAATTGGTCAAGCCTGGAGGGCTGTTTGTGACCTGTTCTTGCTCGGGCATGCTTAGCGCGGAGGATTTTGAGCGATTGGTGATCTCCGCAGCGCATCGGCAGCAGCGCCGCTTGCAGATCATCAACCGCACCGGAGCGGGGCCGGATCATCCGACGCTGTCGAACTACCCCGAATCCCGTTACCTGAAGGTGCTGTGGGCGCGGGTGCTGTGAGCTGGCGCGGGGGCATTTGGGACAAACCGCGTTCGTCACTGCGGCGATCGTGCCAGAAGCAGCAAGGATGGAGTCATTGGCTTGGGACGTCGCGCTCGGAGCTCAAGTGATGGGGCATTGTTGCTTGGAAGATCGAGTTTCGTGCCGCGAGGATCGCGCCCAGAGCCTGGGAGATGGGGCTGTTTGCGCGGAAGATCGAGCTTGGAGCCCCGTTGATGGGGTGATGAAGTGTGAAAGATCGAGCTCTGAGCTTCAGCTGCGGAGAAACCAGCCCGAGGCATCGAGTTGCGCGCTCCGAAGATGACAGGGGAAATGTGCTTGATGCGTGGCAATGGCTTCGCTAGTGTTGACTGGCGTGCAGCGCGTGACGTGCTGTGGGTTTCTTTCTGGCATGCGGGATTTTTTGATCATTGGAGCGGGTTTTTCAGGGCTCGTGGCGGCGCAGCGGTTGAGTCAGGCAGGGTTTTCCTGTGTGGTGGTGGATCGGCGTTCGCATGTGGGGGGCAATGCCTATGACTGCGAGGATGCTCAAGGCGTGCTGATTCATCCGTATGGTCCGCATTATTTTCGCACCAACGCGCCGCGGATTGTGGACTATCTCTCGCAGTTCACGGAGTGGCATGCGGTGGAATACAAAATCAAGAGTTTTGCCCGTGGCCGTTACTGGAGTTTTCCCATCAATCTTAACACCTTTGAGGAGTGGACGGGGCAGGTCGCCACGGAACAGCAGTGGCAGGAGTGGTTGCAGCAGCAGCGGGTGTTGATCGCGGAGCCGAGGAACTCGGAGGAAGTGATTGTCAGTCAGGTCGGCTGGGAAATGTATCGCTTGTTTTTCGAGGGTTACACGCTGAAGCAGTGGAAACGCCATCCGCGCGAGTTGCATGCCTCGGTGTGCGGGCGGATTCCGATTCGGTTGAATCGTGATGACCGTTATTTGAGCGAATCGTTTCAAGCCTTGCCCAAGCGGGGTTACACGCGGATGTTTGAGGCGATGATCGAAGCCTCGCCGGGGTTGGAGGTGCATTTGCAGGTGGAGGATGAGGAGGCGCGGCGGCGCTGGCCGCACCGGCATCTGATTTATACTGGCCCGATCGATGCCTACTTTGGCCGTTGTTTCGGAGCCCTGCCGTATCGGTCGCTGCGTTTTGAATTGGAGTCGTTTTCCGCCACGCAGTTGCAGCGATTGCAGCGGCAGGCCGTGGCGGGTCAGCCGGGATTTTGGCAACCGGCGTTGCAAGTGAACTATCCCGAGTTGGACACGCCGCACACGCGGATTGTTGAGATCAAGCACGCCACGGGCCAGCAGATCGATGCCACGGCGATTCTGCGCGAGTATCCGCTGGACTGGACGGAGCAGCAGGAGCCGTTTTACCCGATTCCCACCGACGCGAGTGCGGCTTTGTATGAGCGATATCGAGCGCTGGCGCAGCAGGAAGAGCGGGTGAGTTTCATTGGGCGATTGGCGACGTATCGCTACTACAACATGGATCAAGTCATTGGCATGGCGTTGACGGAGGCAGAAAAATTGATTCGACGCTACGGCCATGCGGCGTCACAGACGAAAAACTCATGAAATGGTTGCAGGCAATAGCGGCTCGGTTGGGCTTTGTGATTAAGAAGCGTCGCCCGGCGGTGCGGCGTCGCGGTGGTGAGCAGGTGGCGGTGGAGGTGGAGCGCTTGATGGAGGCGGTGCATGGCTGCGACATCTACGCGGGTTTTGATGCGAGTGCCCTGCCCTATGATCCGGCGGGTTGGGGGAGCCAGTCGCCTGCCTTTGCGCCGTTGATTGCGGAGTTGCGGCCGCGCTTGATCATTGAAGTGGGCACGTGGAAAGGAGGATCGGCCCTGCACATGGCGGATTTATTGGCGCAGCAGGGCTTGACGGCGAAGTTGCTGTGCATTGACACTTGGCTCGGGGCGCTGGAGTTCTGGAGCGATCAGAGCGATGCGGAGCGCTTTCAGGCCCTAGAGTGCAAGCACGGTTATCCCAGCGTGTATTATCGTTTTCTCGCCAATGTGTGCCACGCCGGACATCAGCAACGCATCGTGCCGTTTCCGCTGCCATCCAGCACCGCGGCGTTGTGGCTGCTGCGCACGAACTTGCGGGCGGAGATGATTTACATCGATGGCAGTCACGAGGAGGAAGATGTGTATCAGGACTTGCTCGACTACGGTGGTCTGGTGGCGGCCGGTGGGGTTTTGTTTGGTGATGATTGGACGTGGACCGGCGTGCGCCAGGCGGTGGAACGCTATGCAGGCGAAAAGGGGCTGGTGATTCAACATTTGGAGGACAAGTGGGTGCTGCGCATGTGATGGCGCAGGGCTCGGTGGGGAATTGTTCATTTTCTATTGAACGAACGACAACAATTGACATGAGCACGTTGGAATCACTGCGTGGCCTAGCCGAGCTGAAGCAACTACTGGCGTGGGGGCAGCAGCAGCCGTTTTTGGTGGCCTTGGCGCTGCTGGTATTGCCATCGTTCGGGGTTCCAGCCAGTGGTTTGATGCTGCTCGCTGGGGCAATCTGGGGTCCGCGATGGCAATCGGTCTTGCTGGTGAGTGCTTGCCTCACGGGCAATGTGTGGCTGACTCACTCGATGACATCCGCGCCGTTGCGGCGGTGGGTGCAGCGCTGGTGCGAGCGGCGTTTTTCAGCATTGTTATTGAAAAAATCGAGTGATTTCTGGCGGTTTAGCATCGGACTGCGCGTGGCGCCAAGTGTGCCCTTTGTGGTGCAAAATGTGGCGCTGGCCTTAGCGGGGGTGCCGTGGTGGATTTCCATGGCAACGGCAATGCCAATGCTCTTGTGCTACAGCTGCGGATTTGTCGTGGGTGGCGGGGCGGTGATCTCGGGCAAGTGGTTGCTGGTCATGACGGGCATGAGCGTGATTCTATTGGGATCATTGCTGGTGCAGCGCCTGCGGCGTGCGATGTTGCGTCAAACCGATTAAGGTTTTTTTAGATGATTTGTTCATTTTTTATTGAACAAATGCCGAGACCTTAGTATGACCGCCGTGGATGAATCCTGATGGCTTAGGCCGCAGTGTTTCGCGCAGAGCTAACCCGATGGTTTTGATGCCAAGTGCGTCATGCGACCACTGACGGTAGTCTGTTGATTTTTTTATTAAATCTTACTGTGCAAGTGACCTGCCAAACAGTTAGGATGCGGCAGGTGGCAAATTAGCGTCATCATTGGCTAATGACAGCATAAGCATATGAATTCAGTTCGGGTCCAGGTTTTCCTTGTATTAGCAGTGGCGCTGTTTGGCGCGGTGTATTTGGGTTACGCTGCGGCCACGGCGCAGTTTGAGGCAGCTGCGTGGGTTGTCGGGGGCATTGGTTTGACAACGTGCTTGGCGCTTGGGCGCCGGATTTGGTTGATCATGCCATTCATGACGACCGTGGCGTTGGCGTTTCCGTTACCTGGGCAGCCCAACACGCACTTGGCGGGGCAAATCATTGTCGTGATTTTCTCGATCTTATTGTTTTTGACACGTCGCTTGCCGCTGCGTTATCGATTCACCTCGATCGAGCTGTGGATGCTGCTGTTGATTGCTTGCGTGTTACAGGTTTACTTGCGCAACCCCGTTGGTCTGAACGCCTTTGGCAGTCAGATGGTCGGCGGGAAGCCTTACTTCTTTTTCGCGTTGAACACCATCATTGCGTTCATCATGATTGGCATGGTGGTTCCTCCGATTGAGCTGAAGTGGGTGATGCGTTTAACCGTTGTGGCAGCAGCGATTAACTTTGCGCTATCGGTGGTGGGTTACTATGCGCCAGGCATTGGTAAATGGATTGGAACAGCCAGCTACTCGGCGATTGTCGGAGAAGACACATCCAAAGCGGTTGATGATACGGTCGCGACTCGCGTTGGCTTCATGGCGAGTTACACCGAGTATTTATCGCGCTTGATCATCAGCAAAATGTCGCCGCTCCTGTGTTTGTTTCATCCTTTGTGGCTGCTGTTGCTGTTTTCGACATTTGCCGGAGCTGCCGTAAGTGGGTTTCGCAGTGTTTTTGGAACGTTGGTCATGACCTACGTGATCGGGGTGTTGTATCGTGGCGGTTTTGCTCAATTGGTTGTATCCGCGTTGCTGGCGGTGGTGATGTTGGCGGGTGTGAGCGTGGTGAACATGATTACTCCGTTGCCGCCAAACATTCAACGATCGCTGTCATTCCTGCCGGGAACATGGGATCAGAAGCAGATTTTGGATGCTGAGGGTTCGAGCGAGTGGCGATTTGAGATGTGGAAATTGGCTTTGACTAGCGACAAATACATTCGCAACAAATGGCTGGGCGATGGTCTTGGCATGACAGTCGAGCAGCTGCAAAAAAGTATTGCCCTTAAAGAGCAAAGAGCGCGGGGCATCGGTGGACTGGACACGCACCGTGAGTCGGTGATGATTTCGGGTGACTTCCACAGTGGACCGGTGCAAACGATTCGGGTGATTGGTTACATTGGTTTGCTGGTGTTGATCATCAATTTCATTGTTGTTGGGGTTCACGCCCATCGACAAATCATGCGTTGTCGTGGCACGGAGTGGTATCCCTACGCTCTGTTCATTTTTTCGAAGGCGATTTACTATCCTTTCGTTTTCTTGTTTATTTTTGGTGACTTCATGACCGGAACGTCGGTGATGTTGGTGATGATCGGTTATATCCGTTTATTTGAGAAGTGCCTTCCCTTGCCAGCGTATCAGCCAAGTCGGGCGAGGGACATGCCGCCGATCAATCCACTTAAAACACGGCCTGCTCCGCAACGGGCTTTCTCCTGATGCTGTAACCTCTGATGCATTCAAGTGACATGAAACAGGAATTTAAATGGCGCAAATGGAGTGTCCTCACTCTGTTGTTTGCATTGCTGATCTTTGC
>CAZREM010000006.1:7682-104088 GCA_964599325.1 uncultured Verrucomicrobiales bacterium
TTTGCATTGCTGATCTTTGCGGGGTGGACCCTCAATTTGCAGCATTCGGTGGGGTATCCCGGGTATAAGGGTAAGTTGAATCACGCGGAGGATTTTGATGCGTTCTCGAGCGCGGTGGTCACTGATGCCGTTGACTCTCAATTGGAAAATCGGCAGTTGACGGCGTTCATGTTGATCGAAGGGCAACCCTATTATTCGCAATTTGGCATGCAGCAAGACATGTTGTTGGGGTTGCGTCAACTGGGCGTGCCCAGGGAGTCATTGTATGGCGCGTTCAGACATCTGTTGCGTGGGGCTTCGAGCTTGGTGATTGCTGCATTTTTTGCCTGGGCGGCGGTGCGGTTTGGCGTGTTATCGGGGTGGGTGTTAGCGGGCATGATGGCATTGTCAGACTGGCCGTTGTTGTTTGCTGGTCATGTGTATTGGGTGATGTTTTTGCTGTGGTTGCCATTCGTGGCACCATGGTTGTTATTGCAAAAATGGGGTTTAAATCGTCGCACCCTGAGTTGGTTGTGCGTGATTCACTTGGTGCTCGTGTATGTGCGGTGCTTGTGCGGTTATGAGTATCTCACCTGTCTGGTTTTGGCACCAGTGCCCGCGATCGTGTTTTTTGCGAGTGAATCTGGGCAATTGAAGTTCACGTTGCGCTCCATCATGCTGGTGGCGATGGTGGCAAGTTTTGGTGTCACTGGATTTGTCGGCGCTTTTGCCACTCACATGGCTAAAGGCGTGTTGGTTGATCATATGCAGTTGAGCGAAATTTTTGGCAAGGTGCGCGACAAAGCCATGCTCCGCACCAAGTTCTCGACGGATGATGATGGTAAAACCGCAGACGAAGTTCTCAAAAAGAATAACGCGATTTACCGCAAGTTGGACGCGAGCGGAATGGGCAGCCCAGAAACGGCGAATGTGTTCATGGTCTTCTTTGCGTTGTTGAAGTATCTGACATCCAATTTCATTTCGTTGTTTGGCATTGGGCTTCCATTTGTGGCATTTTTCATGTTGACCGTGGTCACTGTTTTCATGCTTCAGTTCGTGCCTAGGCTGTTTGCGGGTGCAGCAGAATTGCTGGCACTGTGCCATACTTGTATCGCAGGTGCCGTCGTGACGTTTTCTTGGTGGATTGCGGCATCGAATCACATGGTCAATCACATTCACCTCAATTCGATCACATTGTATTTGGCTTTTGTGCCATGCGCCGCGTTGTTCGTTGTCGAGGCGCTGCGCCGGTTAGTGATCAAAAAAACGGCTACTCGTTCGCTTGCTGATCATTGATTGGTGATTTTCGCAGAACTAGCCACATGGTTCCCGCAGGGATGCGCGAGGACAATCCACTTGCCTCAATCGTGGGATCAATGGCCAGTGCAGTTGTCGAAAGCAGATTTCAGCATGACAATCTGCTATAAAGTGATTGACCAGCAACAATTTTAAGCATGGAAAAAAACAAGTCAAAACTGACGTTAATCACGAGTTACGCTCAAACATTTAGCGGAATAATCGTTAGTCTTTTTAGCATCCCTCTGGCCTTGAAATATCTCAGCAAAGAGGAGTTTGGGTTGTGGACGACAATCGGACAATCCTTGGGTTATTTGATGCTCTTGGATTTCGGGGTCACCAATGCGGCAGGGCGAATGTTAGCGGAGCCTGTGCATCGCAATGATCAGGAAGAATTGACCTCGTGGTGGACGGTGTTGGTGTCGGCTTTGGCATCGCAGGGGTTATTGATTTTGATTGTTGGATTAGCGATTGCTTTTCCAGTGATGAGTTTTTTGGAAGTGCCGCATGAGTTGCGTTCGGACGCGCTGTATCTTTGGATCGGCATGGTGTGTTTCAATGCCTTGGGTCGTCCATCCACCGCGCTGAATGGTATTTATTTTGTGCGAAATCGCGTTTATATGGTGAACGCTGGCTCGATTCTTTATGCGCTGGTGAATTTGGGCTTGTTTTGGTGGTTTTTGCACATTGGCATGCGCACCAAGGCCTATTTGTATGCGACGATGATCGCGTGGTGTCTCCAGACAGCACTGTTGTTGATAGGGCTGATCACTCGTGGGCAGTTGCCGACGTTCCGATTTGATAGTTTTCGGTGGGATAAGCTGAAGTCGCTGTATGGTTATTCGTTGTGGACGTTTTTATTGGCGATTGAAATTCAGGCGGTATTGATGTCGCATAGCATGATCATTGCGAAAGTGATGGGTTATACCGCTGTTGCTGTGTTTACTGTGAGCACCCGTGCCACACAAATGTTAATGCAGTTGTTGTGGAAAAGTTTTGATGCGTTCGGTCCCTTGTGGCTCCAGCAATATGTGACAGGCATGCGCGATGTGTTCATTCGTTCATGGAAAAATGCGTTGGTTCTGTCGTTTGCCGGTGCCTTGCTGTGTGGCGCCGGAAGTGTGGCGTTGAATCAAGTTTTTGTGAGATTGTATGCAAGTCCGGATCTGTGGGAGGGGTCGTGGTTTGACTTAGCGGCGGTGGGTTGGATGTTTTTGCATGTGGTGTTGCGGGTGCTCTACTACCCGTTTACGGTCACGAAGAACCTGAAGGGGCTGAGCATTGCCTCGCTGGCTGAGGCCCCGGTGAGTGTGCTGTTTGCCTATTATGGTTGTGTTTGGGGTGGTCTGACTGGGATGTATGTGGGTGGGATTCTGGCCTCGTTGGTCACTTCTGGAGGGTATTCGATGTTAATGGCTTGTCGCGAGATCGGCGTCAAGGAGTCGTTGGCGCGTTGCTTGATGGATGCGCGGGTGTTTGTGGCATCCATCGTGTTTGGGGTTACTTTTGCTTCAACCTATTTGTTAAAAAATCCAACATGGCTGCATGTGACGCTAGGCCAGTGGATTGGTGTGGTGGTGGTGAGTGCGGGTTTCATCTGGTTCATCCGCGGGTTGATGCGCTCTCGATCTGGAAATGAAGCGCTGGCCGTGGAGGCATGAGTCAGCGGCGGGAAGCGAATAGAAAGGAGATAGGAATGCGCGTTGCTTTGATCATGGAATGTCCGTTGTTGCAGACGGGCGGAGTGGAGGTTCTGGTGCGTGAACTTGTGTTGCGTTTGGCGCAAGAATGCGAAGTGGTGCTGGTGACGGATGATGTGGAGTCGGCGCTGCCGGAAGTCCATCGATCGGCGATTGTCGCGCATGTGCGGTTGCCTTTGCCCCACACACATGCGGCGGGCGCGCAATTGTGTGCGGCGTTGCGTGAACTGAAGATCGATCTGGCTCATTTCCATTTGGGTGGAACCTATGCGTGGAATAGTCGCGATTACTTCAACAGCGCGCTTCGAGCCTTTGTGGAGCATGAGGTGCCGTATTTGGTGACGAATCATGGAGTGTTTGGTTTTTTTGGATTTTGTGGTCCACAACAACCGATGTGGAAACGTTTGGCGGTGCTGCCTTATTTTTGGTTGTCGCGTTTTTACTTCATCGCGCGGAGTCGTGGCGAGGTGATGGTTTCCCGCAATGATTTGGGAAAAATGCAGCGTTGGTTTTATCCGTTACGTGGCAACATGCGCACCATGTATCATGCGTTATTGCCGGATCACGCGCCGGAATCGAATGGTCCGCGGGAAAAGCGTTTTTTGTGTGTGGGAACGATTGGGCTGCGCAAAGGGCAGTGGTTGTTAACCGAGGCATTTGCGAAAATCCATGCGTCTGTGCCGGAGTGGAGGCTGACGATTGTGGGGCGTTTTGCTGATGATCAGGTGCGGCAAATGGTGATGAAGCCGCTGGTGGATAAGGATGTATTGGCAAAAGTTGATTTTGTCGAAAAGGCGTCTGACCTTGAAGTGAAACAGTTTTATGCAAGTTCGGAGATTTTTGTGATGCCTTCGCTTGAGGAGGGTTTGGGGCTTACGCTGCAGGAAGCGTTGTTTTATGGCTGTGCGTGCATCACCGCCCGCGCGGGAGGAACCGAGGATTTGGTGACGGATGGTGACAACGGGCTGCTGGTGGATCGCAATCATGTGCCGCAGTTGGCGGAGGCGATGCTGAGATTGGTGACGGACGCTGAATTGCGTGCGCGCTTGGTGCGACGTGGACCGGAGAGCATTGAAGAAAAAGGCATGAATGCGGCCAGCATGGGCAGACGGCATGCAGCCTTGTATCGTGAGATTTTAGGATAAGAAAAACGATCAATTATCGAATATGAGCAAAAAATCGATTGCGGTGGCTTGTCCTTTGCGAAGTGTGTGTGATCATCATGCGCGCGTTTTTGATCAGCAAGGACGATTGCAAGGGCATTATCTGGGAACGCGCAACGGCTCTCCGGGAATCCCTGACGCCTTGTCGCATCGGTTGCCGGCGTTGGGTTTATTTACCTACGCTGTCAGCAAAGTTGCGCCGAAGTGGGCCGAGGCTGCGCGTGTGGCTTGTTATCCTTGGTTCGATTCGTGGGTGAAAGGTCAACTGCCTGATGGTTGCGGGGTGATGTCAAGTTATGGATACACGGTTGAGGCGTTTCGTCATGCGCGTCGCAGTGGAGGCTTCACGCTCTTGGATGCGGGGAACTCGCATTTTAAGAATTACTGGCAGATCGTATGGGAAGAGCACCAGCGCTGGAACTCCGATGTGTTGCCGTTTCCTAAGTCCTGGTATGAGCGAGGCTTGGAGTCGATCGAGCTAACGGACTGGGTTTTCAGTCCTAGCCAGTATGTGACGAACTCCTACTTGCAGCAGGGTTTTCCCGCTGAAAGGGTGTTGTATTTGCCCTATCCGGTGGATTTGCAGAAGTTCAACCATCACTTGGAAACGCCGGTGCCCGATGGACCGATTCGGGTGATTTGCACCGGTGGCATTTCCATCCGCAAAGGGTTTCCTTACTTGCTGGAGGCCATGCGGATCATTCGCAAGCGCCACGACGCGGTGTTGTTGCTGATGGAGGGGGTTCATCCGTCGATGGAGGCCGTCATGGCGCAGTATCAGGATGTGCCGATTGAGTGGGCACCGATGCTCTCGCACGACAAGTTGGGAGCCCGACTGAAATCGGCGCATGTGTTCGCGTTGTTATCCGTGGAAGAAGGGCTGGCGCGCACGGCGCTCGAGGCCATGGCTTGTGGGTTGCCTGTGGTGCTGACGCCAAACACGGGTGCCAGTGATTTTGTGGTGCCTGGTCGCAATGGGGAGATTGTGCCCATGCGAGATGCCGCTGCCACGGCGGAAGCGATTTTGTCGTGCTATGAGTTGTATCGTCGTGAGGGGTTGTTGGCCAATGAGGAAGTGCGTTCGGAATTGACCTTCGATGCCTTCACTCGGCGGCTCATTTCGCACATGGAACACATTGATGCGCAGTGATGGGTGCGGAGTTATTTTTCATTGCAGTAACGAGATGAAAACATTGTTGCTCAATATTTATCGCGCCTATTGCAAGGCATGGTGGACAAAAAAAGGCTGTCGATTTCTAGGTTCGGCCCTTGTGCATGGCGTGCCGTTCATCAAAGTCCGGGCGGGGGGCGTGTTTGAGGTGGGCGAGGGAGTGACCTTCAACACGGATCAGTGGTCGAACCCCCACATCACGGCGGGTGCGATGTCGATATCGGTGTGGCAAGACGCGCAGCTGATCATTGGGGCGCGGGCGGGCATCTCAGCGTCGCAAATCGTCGCGACGCAACGGATAGAAATTGGTGAGGACACTTTAATCGGTGCGGGGTGCTTGATCTGTGATTCGGACATGCACGAGGTGCCATTGCTGAGTGATCGTCCGATCAAGGCCAAGCCGATTCGGATTGGTGATCGCGTTTTCATTGGCGCGCGATGTGTGATTTTAAAAGGCGTGACGATCGGGTCCGGATCCGTTGTGGGAGCTGGTTCCGTTGTGTCACGCGATGTTCCTGCGGGCGCGTTGGTCGCTGGTAATCCCGCGCAAGTGGTGCGCATGTTTAACGAAGTATCGGTATGAGTAAGATCAAAGTAGCAATTTTGGCAGATTTTCCTCTCAGCGCATTGTCGCAAGGGGCTGACGGGCGAGGTGCGGGTCAAGGCTGCACGTGGCTGCCCCAGTTGGCGGAATCTTTTGCTAAGATGGAGGATTTAGAAATTCACTGGTTGATTCTCGATCGCACCCAATCACCCGCGCAAGTCATTCGCGAATTGAATCAGACGTTCTACACCGTGCCGACGTCGAAGTTTTCGCTTGATTTGATGTTTGGTTGCTGGCCATCGCGTTGGGCTTTGAAAAAATGGCTTAAAAAAATCAAGCCAGACATCGTTCACGCCTGGGGGACGGAGCGGATCTATCCTGCGGCGTTGTTGGATTGGCGGGGTCCGTCGATTCTCTCGATGCAGGGTGTGCTGACCGCATATGAAAAAATCGGGGGCTTGGGCAGCGATTGGCGTTGGAAGAAAATGGTGCAAACCGAGGGTTCCTTCATGCGCGCGGCAACGATCGTGACCTCGGAATCCGCTTGGGGAATTGAGCAGGTGAAAAATGTGGTGGCGTCCGCGGATTGCCGCATGGTGGAGTATGGCGTGCACCCGAGTTTTTATGAGTTGACTTGGAAACCCCAAGCCGATGTTCCCTACGCGTTTTTTGTCGGTGGCAGCGGTTATCGCAAGGGTTTTGACTTGCTGGTGGAGGCGATGAAGTTGTTGCCTGAGCGCAAGTGGGAACTGCGATTGGCAGGTGACGATGACATGGAGCGCTTGTGCCGTGAAGCAGGCTTGACTCATTACCGCTGCTTGGGCATGTTGGCATGGGAAAAAATGAAACAAGAATTAACTGCCGCGTGGTGTTCCATCTTGCCGACGCGAGGTGATACCAGTCCAAATTCGGTGAAAGAGGCTCGGGTGATTGGGGTGCCAGTGGTGACGACACGTCACGGTGGTCAATCAGGTTACATCGTGGATGGAGAAAACGGCAGATTGGTTGATCCATTGACGGCAGAGGGTCTCGCCAAGGCATTGGATGAGACCATGAGCAGTTTTGATCATGTTGTTCGTATGGGGAATGCGCGTCATCAACAAGATCGCGATTATTTGCGACCTGAGAACACAGCGCTCGGATTCCGTCAAATTTATCTCGAACTGGCGAAACGCTGATCAGCAGCCGGCGGTTGTTGTAAAATATAACAAAAAATCAGGGCAATACGATGAACACGAAGGCCAAGCTGAAAGAGTCATTATGCATTCGGGTGGCTGCCATGTTTTTGGTTTATGCTGTCTGGTCAAATCTGTTGGGATGGGGCTTGTCTGCTGCTCATCAATTAAAGCCACTGGCATATGCGGTGTTGACTCCGTTGCTTGTTGCTGGATGGGTGGGGGCATGGAAGTGTTTGGGTGGTGGCAGGTTGTTTTCCGGAATGAGATGGAAACGGTGGCGGCGCCCAGAGGTGGCTCTTTGGGGGATGGTTGCGATTCTGGCGTTTGCGGGAGGGGTGATGCATGCTCCAGCGAATTTTGATGGTGTCACGTATCGACTGCCGCGTATCCTCTACTGGGCGCAGCAGCACGGTTGGCATTGGATTGGTGCTGCAGAGGCGCGTTTGGACTACAATGCCGCTTGTTTCGAGTGGATGATGTTGCCGATGATTTTCTTACTGAAGTCGGACCGATGGATTTTTCTGTTGAATTGGATTCCTTATGTCATTCTGCCTTCTTTGTGTTTTCTGTCATTACGTTCACTCTCGGTGAAATCAAGCGTGGCGGCACGCTGGATGTGGTGGCTGCCTTGCATGTATGGACTGGCGATGCAGGCGGGAAGCATCGGCAATGATGCGATTGCGGCGTGGTTTGCGCTGGCATGCATGGCTTTTGCGGCACGGGCGCAGCGCAGCGGCTCGATTGTGTGTTGGAGCTTGGCGATGATGTCTGCCGCTTGCATGACGGCGCTTAAAGCATCAAATTTACCCCTGTTGCTGCCTTTGTTGGTGCACGCTGTGATCATGTTACGTCGCGCATCTTGGAGTGTGGCTTGGCCGAAGTTGATCCCATGGATGATCCTGGCAGCTTTCGTGAGTTTTTTGCCAACAGCGATTTTGAATCAAATCCATTGTGGCGACTGGGCCGGCGATCCACAAAATTTGGGTGGCATGCGTGTGACGGAACCGTTGAGAGGCCTGGTGGGCAATGTTGTTTCGCTGATCACGGGGTCGCTGGAAATGCCGGTGCTGCCATTTTCGCGCCCTTGGAATCAGGCGTTGGATTTGTGGGAGTCAACATCCGGATGGGTGAGTTGGGTGCGTGAGGGTTTTCCTCGTTTTTCTGTGATGATCGGGGGTGAAATCCCAGCTGAGGAGTATTCTGGCATCGGCGTGGGGGTGACCACTCTACTGTTCTTATCTTATCAGAGCCGGAATTCGCCACTTTCGCTTAAGCGAATCACAATAGATGCCGTTACCCTTCGAGAGCAACGCGCATTCATGGCGGCGATGCTTGTGGCTGTGGGAGTTTTCATGATCAAAATGGGCAGTGAGCTGACCGCCCGCATGTTGATTCCCTATAGCCCGTTGTTGTTCGCCGTTGTGCTGATGCATGTGCGTCGTGTCTCACATTTACGAGCGTATTGTCTGATTTTTCCGGCGATGTGCGTGTTGCCGGGTTTGATTTTCACTCCGAATCGTCCGCTGGTGAATGGCCAGGCGCTGGCGAGTCTGCCGTTTGTGTCTGCTCCATTGCGTGAGCGCATGAATACCGTCTATCAGACTTATAGCAAGCGCTCGGATGCCTTGGGCGAATTACGCGACGCGCTTCCCAATCATGTCTCCACTGTTGGATTTGGTGGATTTGCTGACAGCACGCCGCTGGCTCTGTTTCGGCCTTATGGCACGCGCAAGGTTTACGAAATCACCACAGGCAATCCGACACCTGGCACTGCGGTGGTAATCACCGACGAGGGAATGCGCTTGCGCCTGGGCATGAATGTTAATCAATACATTGAAAAATATCATATGAAGATATTATCGCAATCAAATATTCGTTCAAAAATTGGAACAGGTTATGAAAGTTGGTATGTTTTGATGGCGCAATAATCGAAGGTTGGGATTATTTGTGAAAATCTGTGATTGATTTTGATTTTTTTTATACATATCTCGTTTTAGCTTCATATTCATCGATACATAAAAATATCGCAATAAAATGCAGGATAAAATTCATACTAACAACTTTTGCGAGACAGCACTTTTTTTGTTGTTGTGTGCGCTAGGGCTTCAGGTTTTGAATTTTTGGTGCATGAGCGCCATGGGTTTGTTGAGTTGGTCACTGGCTGGCACGTTGCTTGTTTTGGTGCTGCTGACATGGAGTTTACGGGCAGCTTGGCTCAAGGCGCAGGACAGCGATCGGTCGGAGGTGGTGAATGCATGGCGTCATGTCATGCCGTGGATGGTGTTGGTGATGTTGGTGTTGCAAATGCTGATGCGCAGTCCAGCGATGAGTGATTCGTTGTGTTACCGACTGCCGCGTATTTTTTTGTGGTTGCAGGAAGGTCGCTTTGATTGGTTTGAGGTTCCAGATCAGCGGATCAACAACATGGGCATTGTATTCGAGGCCTTGGCGTTGCCGTTTGCGATTGTGAACGCATTGCCCTACGCTCGGGCGATCAACATCGGCGCGTGGATTGTGTTGTATCAATTGATGTGGCATTGGTCGCGTGCTGGAGGCGCATCGGTAGCAAGAGCGCGCTGGGTGGCGCTGGCTTTGGTGTCGGCTCCCTGTTTTTTGTTGCAAGCAAATGGCTCTGCCAACGATTTTTTGGCGGCGGTTTTTTTAGTGGTGGCAGTGCACATGGTCTTGAGTTTTGAGAGAAGCAAGAACGCCAATTGCATCACGAGTTCTCTCATCGCCCTGATCGTCGCGGCGGGGGTGAAACCCCAGTTCATGTTGCTGTGCGGTGCTTGGGCAATGTGGTGGTTGTTTTCTCCATCGCGTCCGCGTCTTCATACCCGGTGGGTCCACATCATTTGCTTGGTGCCCGTCTTGGTCGCAGTCTCGCCAGTGCCGATTTTATGGATGAATTATCAACATCAAGGCA
The DNA here is from genome assembly GCA_964599325.1 of uncultured Verrucomicrobiales bacterium. Lineage (GTDB taxonomy): Bacteria > Verrucomicrobiota > Verrucomicrobiia > Verrucomicrobiales > Akkermansiaceae > UBA956. The sequence goes on from CAZREM010000006.1 coordinate 17,640, forward strand.
TGGTCACTGGCACTTCTCAAGACAATGAGATGCTGATTGGCCCGACGCATTTGAAGGTGCTGGCTGGCGCGCTTCAATTTGCCTACGCGCAGCTGCAGTTGCCGATCATGCCAATGGCGGAAGAGATGAATCGAATCGTTTCACAATCAAATTTTGCGCAATGGCTGTCGGCACAGGTGCCAAAATTTGCGCCGACTCTGGTTTTGGTGCCGATCATCGACAGCGCAAGTTTGGGATTGGTGCATATCGGGGTTATGGTGATTGGGGGGGTGATTGCCTTGCGCCATCGCTCGCGCGCCATGATTTTTTTGAGCGCGTCTGCGCTGATCTTTTTCTGTGTCGCGGCGGCAAAAGTTGTTCCTGGAACGATTGGGCGTTCCTTTGTTGGTTTTCTCGCCATGCTGTTGCCAGTGGTCGCCTTTTACTTGGTGCAGCTGCCGAAGCGGGCGTTGACCCTTGTAGTGGCATTGGCGATGGGAGCAGGATTGACGGTGTGTGTGTTGAACCCAGCGGCGCCGATGTGGCCATCGGGTTGGGCAGAAGATTACGCCAAAGACCATGGCATGGAACAATTGGCAACGAAACTTGACCGATATCATCTTTATCAGAAGAGATCGGTGACGGGGCGTGGCATGTTAGACAGCGTGCCGAATGGTGAAGCAGTGGCGATCTTGGTCAGGGAGTTCACGCCTTTGCTCAACTTGTGGATGCCGGATTGGCGCAGGCATGAGATTCGATTTGTGCATGCGGTGTCGCCGGATGATTTTTTGCGCAGTGAATACAAATGGCTGCTAGTGGCTCAAAATGCTCAGTATCAGTATCCTCAGGCTTACCAAGCCTACTCGCAGTTGCCCAATTGGCAACCGGTGCAGAAGCAGAAGTTTCTGCCACGTCTTCGCTCTGACGAAGAGGAGTGGATCTTGTATCGCAGAAATTGATGCTGGCGGGATTTTTCTGAACATTAAAATTCATTTTCAATGGAAGCGGATGTCGCAAAACGGTTGGTCAATCAAGTGGTAAAACAAGGCATCTGCACGGGCTGTGGAGCCTGTGTGGCAGCGGCAGGGCGTCCGGCAAAAATGGTGCGCACGCCTCGCGGTCCAGAGCCGGAGTTTGCTGATGGTCAAGTTGTGCCAGAGCTAGCCTGGCAGGCATGTGCGGGCAAAGGGGTTGATTATCCGACACTTTATCGTCAGCACTTTGGCGCTCTGCCAACTGACTGGCGTGTTGGTCAGGTGGATGCGCTGTGGACCGGTTATGCTGGCCCACCTGACATTCGTCGCGCGGGGGCATCGGGTGGCGTGACCACGCAGACGTTGATTTATTTGTTGGAAACGGGTCGGATTGAGGCTGCGATTTTGGTGCGTCAGGGAATCCCGACGCCAGGCGAGGCGTCTTGGTTCATCGCGCGCAGCAGACAAGAGATCATCGACAGTGCGCAGTCGGTTTATATCCCTGTGTCCGTGCTGGATGTGTTGCCGGAGTTGATTCCGGGAGAGCGATACGCGATCAGCTGCTTGCCGGAGCAAAGTGCGGCATTGCGTGTGCTTCAGCAAGCTGGGCACCCTCAAGCGCAGCAAGTTGATTGGGTTGTGGGCCCATACACCGGAACAGCGCTGGATCCGAAAGCCATTCGTGCGTTGTTGCGATCTCAGGGCGTGCGCGATGATGACGAAATTCGTTCGCTCAAGTGGCGTGCGGGAGAATGGCCGGGTTACTTGGAAATCATCACCGCTTCGGGACGGGAAATTCGCTCGAAAAAAGTTTATTACAACTTCTTGATTCCGTTTTTTGTCACGCAAACCAGCCTACAAAGCATGGATTTTGCCAATGAGTTTACAGATCTGTCGGTTGGGGATGCGTGGTCGCCCAAGTATGAGGCTCTAGGGCAGGGTTTTTCTGTGGTGGCATCGCGAACGGAAAAAATGTCCAATCTGTTGCGTGAAATGGAGCAAGCGGGGCTGTTGCACTTAGAATCTCAGGAGGTGCTCGAGGCTTCGGCGATGCATGGGCACATGATCGACTTCAAGAAACGGGGTGGATACTTGCGCAATCAATGGCGACGACGCTGCGGATTGGCAGCGCCCGATTATGGGTTGGATTTGCCTCCCGTGGATCGTAACCGGATTATGGTGGAGATTGTGATTTCGAGTATTTTTACCATTTGTCGCACGCCATTGGTTCGCTGGATCATGGAAAAAATCCCAGAAAGCATTTTGGGTCCTTTGTTCAATCGATTGCGTTTGATCTGGAAAGCGGCGAGCAAACCAGCGAAGCGCAAGGGTCTGCGTGATTTGCAGATGGTGATTCGGGAACCCAAATGGAAAATCCAGTCATGAATGCTTACGAGTTACTAAGTGCTTTTGGCAAGCAGGCACTGCCGCGCATGTTAACCCAAATCGCACGGGATCCCGGCACGCCATTTTACGGATCTTGCGATCGCAATTGGTGGCACTACAAGATCCGAGATTTTTCTTCGATCATTGTGCAGCAGGCTGGATATGCCGCATGGGTGGCAGCTGATTTGCCATTGGGAAGCGACATCGCTCCAGCTTTGCGCGAGTGGGCGGCTGCGTCGGCTCGATTTTGGAATCAACGTGCGCAGTTGCATGGAGCCTTTGAAGAGTATTACCCCTTTGAGCAAGGATATCCACCTGTGGCATTTTCCACCTTAGCGATGGCGAAGTTAGCGGCTGAGGGTGCGGTGTCGGTGCAGGAGATTCGTCCAGGTTTAGCGGTTGCGGCGGCGCAATTGCTCACGCGTTTCGAGGCTGAAGCCGCCAATCAACAGATGGCGGGAACAGCGGCACTGGCGATGATTCATCGGGTGGCGCCAGATTTGGTGTCAGCTGCGGATTTGGATCGGGTAGTGACACGCATATTGGCGTTGCAGGTCGATGAGGGTTGGTTCCCTGAGTATCATGGGCCTGACTTGGGATATTTGACCGTCACGATGGATTGTTTATGGGATTTGTATGATGTCACAAAGGATCCGCGTTGCTTGGAGTCTCTCAAAAAATCGCTGGAATGCGTGGCGTGGTATGTGTTGGGGCGAGGGCATGCTGTGGGCATGCACAACTCGCGCAACACGGATTATTTGGTGCCTTATGCGATTGCTCGCTTGATGGTTGAGTCGTCTTCGGTGCAGGATCTTGCGCGTGGGGTGTTTCTGGCACTCTATCAGCGTGAATTGGATGGGCATTTTCTGGCTCCCACAGATGATCGGTATTGGTGCCACTACATCGGTCATTCTGTCTTCCGCGCGCTGAAAGTGCTGCAAGGAAAGGAAGAGTTGCTGAGTGTCCCGGTCGCGACATGGCCGGGTCTGGCGCGTGAATTTCAAGCGCTAGCGGGTCATGCGCGTCTTCGTTCCGATGATGCAGCGGAGCCGGAAGTGGAGGCCTTGGTTAGTGCGCGCAAGGGCGCGATTGTGACGGCTCGCTGGAAGAGCGGCGCGGAGTTTTCTGATTTTGGATGGGTGGTCGAGGGGGCACGGGGGGTGTTTATTACTCACTGGTGGAGTCATGATTGGCAGGTGTCCTATCGGGATGGTCAAGTGAGCTGCAACGGCAAAATGGTCTCGCACCGCGAGCACGACAACACGCCGTGGAAGCACATGGCGTTGCGGCTTGCGAGTTTTGTTTGCGGTCGTCGCTTGATTGTGTTTTTGAAAAAAGTTCTCATTTTCAAGCGTGCCGAATCGCCACTGAGCTTTGAACGTCTCGTGCGACTGCGAGGGGATGAGCTGGTAATCGAGGATGTGGTGGATGGACTGGAAGCGGGAGATTGCGTGCGCGTGGCTCCGCGTTTTTCGAAGCGTCACGTGGCGAGTGCGGATAGTTTTCAACGCGAAGATGCGGGGCTGGAGTGCGGAGTTGCGGTGTCGCGTGAACAAAGGCGAGAGGGCGCGCGCCTGCGCGTGGTGACGGTTTGTCGCTCGAATCAGAAAGTGTCATGAAATTGATCATTCAAGTTCCTTGTCTTAACGAAGAAGACACGTTGCCTGCGGTTTTGGCGGATCTGCCGAGGCAGATTGATGGCATTGATTGCATTGAGTATCTTGTCATCGATGACGGCAGCACGGATCGCACGATTGAAATCGCCAAGCAGCATGGGGCGCATCACGTTTTGTCGCTTGGCAGCAATCGTGGATTGGCTACGGCGTTTCGGCGCGGGTTGGATTATGCCTTGCAACAGGGCGCGGATATTGTTGTGAACACGGATGGCGACAATCAGTATTACGGGCCTGACATTGCGTTGTTGGTGCAGCCTGTGGTGAAGGGTGAGGCGGACATGGTGGTTGGGTGTCGTCCGATCGTTGACCACCCGGAATTTGGAGTTGTAAAAAAACTGCTTCAGCTGGTTGGCAGCGCGGTGTTGCGGTCGATCTCAAAAACGAATGTTCGGGATGCTCCTTCGGGATTCCGCGCCTTTTCGCGCGAGGCTTGCCTGCGTTTGTTCATTTATTCGCGGTTTTCCTATTGCATGGAGACTCTCATTCAGGCGGGCAATAGCAGCTTGCGTGTGGCATCGGTGGATATTCGCGTGAATCCGAAAACGCGTGATTCGCGTTTGTTTTCATCGATTCCCCAGTATATCTGGAAAACCGCGTCAACCATGGTGGCGATGTTTGTGTTGTATCGCCCAGGGCGTTTTTTCTTCACACAGTCGGCCCTGTGTTTGATGGGTGCGTTTGCCTTGGGGCTGCGTTACGTCTATCTGGTATTTTTCACCGGACCAGAGAATGAACACCGCACGTTTTTGCCATCGCTGATTTTGCTCGCAGTTTTGGCTGTTTTTGGTGCCTTGTTGCTCTTTGCTGGGGTGTTTGCAGAATTGATTCGCTCCCAACGTCGATTGAGCGAGGAGATTCTGATGAATTCGCGCCTTTCTCGTCATTAAGTTCGATGCCATGGAGAAGATGCTGGATCAATGGCTCAGCCCGAAGCTACGGGTTTTGTTGAAAAAACTCGGTTTATTTCTCGTGGCGGGATTGCCGGCTTTTGCGGTTGCAGTGCCGTTGAATCATTTTTTGGTGAAGCAATGTCATTGGAGCATGCCATTGGCCTACGCTTTGGTGTTGGTGGTGCAAGTTTCCATCAATTTCTTTGCGTGCTGCCTGTTTGTGTTCAAACGCGACACACAGCGCAGCATGTGGAAGCAGTTTTTCATTTTTTTGTCAGGAATTTCGGCTGCACGTTTGGTGGATTGGGCGGCTTACAGCTTGATGACTTGGATGGGAGTTCCCATGTTAGCGGCTCAGTTGTTTAATGTGATGGTGCTCAGTGTGTTGAAATTTTCATTTGCTCAAAAGACCATTGAAGGCAAGTCTGTTGCTGTCTCGCCAGATGCCGCTTCATAGCGGACAGGGAGCTGTGAGCGTATTTATCGGTCATGCTGTTTCATTCGTTGGCCTTTTTGCTACTGCTGCTGCTGACCTTGGTTCTTTATTACGGAGCTTGTCGGGGCAAACGTGATTGGCAAGTGGCTGTGTTGGTGGTGGCCAGTGCGGTTTTTTACGGCTGGAAAGACCCACGATTGCTCCTGCTCTTGCTGAGCATTTGTGTGGGTAATGCGTGGCTCGTGGCATGCCTGATGAGAGCAGGCACCAATCGGAACAGGTGCTTGATTGCGGGGATTGCCGGAAATCTTGCTGTCTTATTTTTTTTCAAATACGCGGCTTTTTTTTATCAGATCTTGCCTGCTGCTTGCCGTAGCGAGAACATCTTGGCAATGCTGAAAGCGATTCCATTGCCGATCGGAATATCCTTTTTCACGTTTCACGCGATTAGTTTGTTGGTGGATGTGGCGCATCATCGATTGCCAGAACGACTGCTGCAGCAGTGGCGGGATGCGGATGTGGGAAAGTGGCGACAATTCGGTGATCTCACGCTATACATGGCGTTTTTTCCGCAACTGGTGGCAGGCCCTATCACGAAAGCACAGGATTTTTATCCTCAGATTCAGGGAAAAGACTGGCGTTCGATTGACTGGTTGCAGGTGCGTCGATGTCTGATTTTAGGTTTTTTTTTGAAAATGGTCGTGGCGGACAACTTGGCCGAACACACGGTCGGGCTGACAGCGCCTGTTGAGCATTTGCGGCAGTGGAGTGCGCTTTTTAGTTTGCCGCTAGTGTATGGCTATGGGTTGCAGTTGTTTGCCGATTTTGCGGGCTATTCGCTGATGGCTCTGGGGTTCGCTGCGATGTTTGGCTATCAGCTGCCGATCAATTTCCGATTTCCTTACCTGGCCACCAGCATCACTGATTTCTGGAGGCGTTGGCACATTTCCTTGTCCTCGTGGTTGCGTGATTATTTATACATTCCACTCGGCGGTAATCGCTGTCATGCGCGGCGCGTGGCGATCAATTTATTGCTGGTGATGCTGTTGGGTGGATTGTGGCATGGCGCGGAGTGGAAGTTTGTTCTCTGGGGTGGAATGCATGGACTGTGTTTGGTGGCTGAACGTTGGGCGCGCGGGCATGTTGCCTTGCGAAAACTGAGCCTAGCTCCGCAGTGGCTGAAGCGCGCGTGGACATTCCATGTGGTGATGTTTCTATGGCTCACTTTTGCGATGCCTGATTTGACGCATGTCGCGGCGCTGTTTCAAGGCATGTTTCAGGCTCCGCAACATTTTTCTGGACCTCCAGTGTTTGCCCTGCTGTTTTTTGGTGGCTTTGTCATCGCTTATCACGCTTGGGCATGGGGCGGTGAACGAGGCTTTCGTTGGGCGATCCATGAAAAATCTGGCTGGTTGGAAGGATGGATGCATGGCTTAATGCTGTTTCTCTGCATCACGAATTCTGGAGCACCGCGCGAGTTCATCTATTTTCAATTCTGATGAGCCGCCTGAACTATGTGAGTGGATTGCTGGCGTCGATGCTGCTCTGTTTTGCGATGCAAACGGGTGCGGGAAAGCTGTTGCCGCATGGAAAAGGCGAATCCAACTACTTTTCTTCCCTCGCACGCTTGCAAGAAGCGGTCAAGCCTGCTGATTGCTTGATCATTGGCTCATCCATGACAGGTCGGTTGCCTGATCGACATCAAGGACTCGCGGGTTGGGCCAATGCCGGCATCGATGGTGGATCGGCGATGGATGGTTTGTTAGCCTTAAATCAAGGGCTGTTGCCAACGCCACGGGTGTTGGTCATTGAACTCAATTCATTGAGTGTTAGTTTGACCAAGCGACATTCAGAATTGCTCGATGCGATGCAGTCGCCATGGTTTGACCTTTGCAGTCGCGTTCCATGGTTATCAGCTCGTTGGCGACCCAGTTCGATGCTTTATGCGGCACTGTTGGGGATTCAAGATCAGAGTGAAGGCGCTCAGTTGCCTGCTTACTCTGTTAGCGCCCGGCCAGAGAGATTGAATCAGGAGGATGTCACTCATAAAATCAGTCAGAATGCGACGACCGAAGAGTTGTCCTTGGTCAGAGAGTTGCGGGAAAGTTTACTGCGGATCAAGCGCCATGGTTGCGAGGTCTGGCTTGTGTGGTTGCCACCTGGTCGTAGTGAAGCGCGCTCTGCGGCAGGTTGGACAGAGCTTGTTGCCATAGAAACTCAAAGTCCATGGTGGGATTTGGGCAGGGCAGTGCCGGCAGACCAAGTTTTTTTGACAGATGGCATTCACATGCGAGCTGATAGTGCCTGGCGCACTATGAAAACCATCAAGCAGGTGCTCGACTCATCTGCTCAATTTTAATATTAAACACAATCATTCAAACTTATGACAGAATCGACAGCAATCATCGGACACACAGGCTTTGTTGGAGGCAATTTATTGCGTGCTCATCCCGATGCAGCGTGTTTTCGTTCGACCAACATTGATGAAATCCGTGGTCGCGCCTTTGAGCATGTGATCTGCGCTGGAGTTCAGGCCATGAAATGGTGGGCTAACCTGCATCCGGCTGAAGACATGGCAGGGATTGAACGGTTGTTATCCCCTTTGCAAGAAGTTCAGGCGCAACGATTCACATTGATCAGCAGTATTGACGTTTATCCTGCGCCGCGTTTGGTGGATGAGAATTCGATCATCGACAAGGAAGGGCATCACGCGTATGGGCTGAATCGATTGCATGTTGAAGAATGGGTGCGCGCGCGCTTTGAAAATGTGGCGATCTTGCGACTTCCCGGTCTATTCGGTCCGGGTTTGAAAAAAAATGTGATTTTTGACATGCTCAACGACAATGATCTGCAGAAGGTGCATCCAGATGGATCATTTCAGTATTATGACTTGCGACACGTGGCAGCAGACGTCGCTAAGGCGTGGGAGCACGGCATTTCGCTATTGAATCTTAGTAGTGGTCCACTGTTGACGCGCGAGATACGCGATGCATTTTTTCCAGGCAAAGTGCTTGGTGGTGAAGGACCAGCACCTGCGAGTTACGATTTTCGCTCGATTCACGCGGCCGCTTGGGGGAATTCTGAGGGGTATCTTTACTCGAAATCGCAAGTTCTGGATGATCTGAGCTCATGGTTAGCGGAAACAAGAATCAACTCCTGATTCTCCATCGATCCAAGTGATCTGACGACTGAGCCGAGCCCTCTTGCGCAAACAATAATAACTGATTCATCATGAACTCAAAAAGTAAAGTTATCCCCCTAGCCGTTCTGTTTTTGCTATCACTCGCGCTGTTAGTTTTATCCTCCACATCTAACTTTTTTGGTATCGCGCCTGCTGGGGATGCGGTGAAAGAAAATTTTAGATGGGGATTGTTTGAATCTGGATCACAAGAACTAGTGACTCACAGATTTGACGATGCCGCGCAAGAGGGTTCGGCAGTGTTAAAAAAATTTGGAGCTTATTTGGCGTGGCATTTGCCGGATGGAACCATCAAAGCTTACACATCGCAAGTGGGAACCCAAGGGTTTTTGATGTCGTTGCCTGTCAGCTGGGGTTGGGTTACTCCCGCTGTGGCGGTTCGGTTGTATGAGCTTATCTGTGCGATTCTGAGCGCCTTGGTTTTGCTGGCAATTCCCTTGTGGTTACAGCGTCATGTCAACTGGAAGGCAGCAGTGGTTTACACGGTATTGCTCTTTTTATCATCTTGGCTCACCTTGTATGCTAAAAATTTGTATTGGGTGATCTTCCTCGTTTACCTTCCATTTGTGTATGGTCTATGGGCTTATCCCAAACGATTAAACGGAACTCTCCCCGTTCCATACTTCTATTTTGGTCTCTATTTATTGATCGTTGCCAAATCGCTGTGTGGCTATGAGTTCATTTCATCTGTGATCATGGCACCTACCGTTTTGGCTGTCTTTTGGGGGATTTTGGCCAATTTGTCATGGAAAGTCATCATTCGTGAAGTGCTCGCAATGATGCTGGTGGGCGCGGTGGCGGTGATTTCTGTTTTTGGCGTTCATGCGATCCAACATGGTTTGTTCGCGAATGAGTGGCAATTATCCAAAATGCCATTTGTGTTGCGTGCAACAGATCGGGGCGTGATTGGAATCATCAATCCCAAGACCGAAGATGGCAAACAAGCAGTCTCGGCGGTGAGTTTGGCAGAGGAGGCGAGTGCGAAAGAGCAGCCCGCAGTTAAGAAATCATTTTTAGAGCAAAAGATCGTCTTTTTCAAGGCCTTGATCAGTCGTGCTGTTCCTGCTGTTGCGCGGCATGCGAACGATTACTTGTGTCAGCCAGCTCTGATGGTGCCGTTCACGGGTTACGCCCTGTCATTTGGATGGATGTTTGTCTTGCTGATCGCATTTGTGGTTTTGTTATATTTGAAGGTGCGTTCGACACCAAAAACGTCATCTGATTCACGTCTCTACCTCGCGATGTTGATTAGTGCTGTGTATGCTCCTTTGTGCTCGTTTTCTTGGATTGTAGCGGGTTTGGAGCACTTTCTTGGGCATAAATGGCTGAATGAGATTATTTTTTATGTCCCATTGTTGTTTTGGTATTGGATTCTGATCACCATTTATTGTGCGGATCAGTTCCATTGGGCAAGAAATGAAATCAGACTCGATGTGAAGGCATCGCTCTGAGATGTTTCACAGATTGGCCAGGTAAAGTGGCAGTCAACCATCACACCTAGGTAGCTTTTCTGCTAGACGCATGGCGACGGCTAAAGTTCATCGTTTGACCTTGTGTTTTGGGTTCATTTTTTTGGTGTTATGGGCATCAGTGAATGTTCTCCTTGCCACGCGGTTTGGTTTTGTGAGCATTGATTCCGTGATTTACGGCTTGCCTCTGGCAAATGCTAGGCATGTGTTTGATTTGGGTATTCCGTTTTTGCAGAACTACACCGAACTGGGTGGGTCGTGGGGGCATCAGTGGCCGGGCAGCATGTGGTTAAAAGCGTGTTTTTTTCTACTCGTTCCTTATCACGTCGCTTGGGATTTTACATTGCTTTATCTCGCGCAAGCAGTGGCCGGCGCATTGCTCGGATGGATGATTTGGAAAGTAACGCGCAGTGCATGGCTGGCATGGATTGCGGCGTTATTCGTTCTGTCTGATCGAGTGCTGCTTTTATGTGGAGCTGGGCAACGTCCTGAAACGATCGCCATTTTGGCGGTGGCTCTATTGTTGTTTGCTGCGCGAATTCTGGTTGACAAACATAAGTGGTGGACAGCGGTGATCGTGGCATTCGCTGTGATTAGTCACCCCGTTGTGATGATCGTTGCGATCGCTCTCGTCTTCTATTGGTGCTGGCGCGCACCTTTTGTGTTAGAAGCTAATCGAAACACCACAATTGCGCTTTTGGTGGGACTAGGCGCCGGGTTGTTCATTTTTATTTCATGGCTGATGTTCGATCTCGGAGCGCGGCAACAGTTTTGGACGAACTTGCAGTTGCAAAAAAGTTTTTATCAACATTGGAACGGTGTTTGGACGGGGCTCAGTAATTACCGCTTCGGTGGTGGCTATGTGCTGTGGTTGCTGGCGTTGGGTTCTACGTGTCATTTTCTTTATCGACTGCTCCGAGGCAGGATCGAGCCAACCAGCATCAATCGGCTTCATGAATCATTGATCGTGGCGTGGTTGATTTTTCTTGTCGTGCATACCTGCAGCAAATGTGAGAATTTTTCATATCTCAGCATCGGCAGTTTTTTCGCGATTGGGGTGGTTGTGCTCGAGTCTCACATCATCAGACAACGCTGCGCTGTGGTTGCTTTGAGTTGTTTAGCACTGATGCATGTGGTCATCTTGCCCTATCGCTGTGTGCAGTATTTTCGCTCAGGGATGCCGGATTACAGTCAACATTTGCGCCAATGGGTTGAGGGGTTGCCGGAGCGGCAACGTGTTTTTTTCCCGCATGTGTTGTGGCCTGTTGCGTTAACTCAACACCAGCGTGAGTGGCTTTGGTGGACATTGCCGATTGCTTCGGCTCAAGACGGGCATCGAGGCTACGAAAAAATGGCATACGCGCGTCTTCGGGTTGGCGATTTGTTGATTGTGGATGAGAGCATGATGGCGGGTGAGGATAAATTTGGATTGCAGCCTCAATTCCCAGTGATCCCGCCCGATGTTTCACGGTGGCGATTGATCGCTGATTTTCGTTCGTCGGTAGCGGGACGAGAGGATTGGGGGCTGCACCTGAGGGCTTATGAGTGTGTGCGGGTGACAAATGACCTGAATTAGCTTGTGACGAAATTAGTATTTTTATAGAATCCACTGTTATGAATTTATCTTTTTCGCACATTGCATGGGATCCGGCCAAGGAGATGGATTTTCTGGATCATTTGCGGAAGGAGAATGTGGTTTTTGTGGAGGTCGCGCCTCGGCGTGCCTTTGGTGATCCATTGGTGGCAACACAGTCAGAGGTCGAGGACAAGGTGAGTGCTTATGCTGCGCGTCAAATCACGGTGCGATCGTTTCAAGCCTTGCTTTTCGGGGCGGATGACGTGGAGCTATTTGGCCATGCGGAGCAGCGCGAACGATTGAAAACACAGTTGATTGCGGTCGGGCGCGTTGCGGGTTGGGCAGGTGTGGGACCGATGGTGTTTGGTTCGCCAAAAAATCGGTTGAAGCGTGAATTGACGCATCGACAAGCCATGGAGAGTGCCGCGCATTTTTTTCGTGAAGTCGGAGACGCTTGTGCAGAAGCGGGCTCGTGCTTGGTGATGGAGGCGAATCCCGAGGCTTACGGTGCAGATTTTTGCACTCATCTTGCTGATGCGGCGGAGTTGGTCGCGATGGTGGATTCTCCCGGATTTGGCTTACATGTGGATGCTGGAGGCTTGTCTTTGGGTCAAGAAAACTTTGAACCGGTGATTCATCAAGCCGCGCATCTCATTCGTCATGTGCATGCGAGTCAGCCGATGCTGGTTGATTTTGCTGAGGTTGATGCCGTGCATGCGCGTTTGGCTCTCGCATTGAAGGAGGTGGGATATCAAGAATTGGTGGCGATCGAAATGAGGCAGCAGCCAAATGATTTGGCAGCGGTCTTGCAGGCCATCCATCAAGTTCGAAAAGTTTATGAGCTCTGAACGATTGAGAAAAAAAGCGGTTATCGTTGGTGGTGGCTTTTTTGGCTGCTCCATCGCGATGATGTTGCATCGTCGTGGTTGGAGCTCGGTTGTGATTGAAGATCAACCTGAGCTGTTAACGCGTGCGTCTCGTGTCAATCAAGCCCGTGTGCACGGTGGGTATCATTACCCGCGCAGCTTGATGACGGCGTATCGTTCCCGACAGAATTACGAGGTGTTCCGTCGCCACTATCGCGATGCGATTGTGGATCAGTTTACCAAGATTTACAGCGTCGGGCGTTGTTTTTCGAAAGTCACGGCTCAGCAGTTCGAGGTTTTCATGAAACGCATTGGCGCTCCGCTGCGTGAAGCCCCTGCGAGCATTGAGAAGTTATTCAACCCGGTATTGACGGAAAAAATCTGGATCGCGGAGGAATGTGCGTTTGATTGCAGTGTCTTGCGTGAAATGCTGCGTTTGGAAATGCAGCAGGCAGGCATTGAGCTGCGCTTGAGCACCCGTGTTGTTTCAGCTCTGCCATGCCAGGGTGGTGCCATCGCGCAATTGTCACAGGGTGAAGAAATCGAGGCAGACTTTATTTTCAATGCGACTTATGCGGGATTGAATATTTTGACTTCGGGTTCGAAGCTAAAACCGATTCCACTGAAGCACGAGTTAACGGAAATGGCATTGATTGAGCTTCCAGAGGCGTTGCACGGCTTGTCTGTGACCATGATGTGCGGACCATTTTTCTCATTCATGCCATATCCGTCTCGACAGCTAACGACCTTGAGTCATGTCCGCTACACACCACACACACAGTGGTTTGAGAACGCAACCGCTGGTTGTGATGATCCATATCGTCGTTTTGAGCAGTTGGCTAAATCGAGCAATGCGCCATTGATGGTGGCAGATGCGTCGCGTTACATTCCAGCCATTCGTGATGCGAAATATCGCGATTCGATCTGGGCAGTGAAAACACTGTTGCCTCAGACTGAATCTGATGATGGACGACCGATTTTGTTTCAGAGAGATCCTGGTTTACCGGCGCTCGTTCATGTGATGGGCGGGAAAATCGATAACATATTTGACGTGGAAGCAGAGATTGAAGGGCTTTTATCGACGGTTCAATCCGTTTAATTTATCATCGTTTGTGTATGGACATTAATACAGTAGTCAGTTTGGTAATCCCGTTGGAGCAAGACGGTGATATTTTGGAGCCGATGTTGCGAGACGTCGATGCCATGTTGTCGAAGCATTATCGTTTCTATGAAATCATTTTAATTGATGATGGCTCGACAGATCAGACGCCAGTGTTGGTGCAGCAATTGCTCAAGCAAGTGCAGAACGTGCGTTATTTGCGCTTGTCGCGCCCGTTTGGACGGGAAATCGCTCTTTCGGCAGGCATTGAATCGGCGATTGGCGATTATGTGGTGACACTTGATCCGCATGATGACCCCGTGGAAAAAATTCCTGAAATGATCACGTTGTGCCGTCGCAGTGGCGGTGTTGTGCATGGAATGGCAGTGAATGTAAAACCGCGTTCGTGGTTTCGCGAGACCCTGGGTCAGATGTTTCGTGCCTATTTCAACAAACGCATGGGCATCGAAATGAGACGCGGCGTCAATGATTTTCGCGTGATGAGCCGTCAAGCGGTGAATGCGTTGCTCCAGATCAAGGAGCAGAATCGCTACTTGCGCGTGTTGACGATGTCGCTTGGTTATGCGCACGACTTTTTCAGCTATGATCGCGCGCCACGCACCGACACGGTGAAAGCTCAGCGCTGGCGGCATGATGCGATGACGGCGATCAGTTTGTTGACAGCCAATACTCGGCATCCATTGCGGGTAGTTACTTTGGCGGGTGTCTTGGGTGGACTGCTGAATATGGTGTATGCTCTTTACGTGCTGACAGTCTTTTTGTTGAAACCAAATGTGACAGAAGGCTGGACAACCATTTCGTTGCAATTGAGCTGCATGTTTTTGTTTATTTGTGTCATTTTGGCTGTGCTGAGTGAATATGTGGGCACCATTCTTGGCGAGGTGAAGGGACGTCCACTTTATTTCATCGCGCAAGAATCGAACAGCTCGGTGCTTTTAGAGGACACGGTGCAGTCGAGCATTGTGAAGGAATCCAAACCGGAATGATCATGGAGCAGTCGAGCACACAAGTGGAGTGGCGGGGTGATGATGTGGCTAGTCCTCGCTATGAGGTGCCGTGGCAGCGCGCGCGTGCCGAAAAATGGGCTATTTGTATTTTTGTCATCAATGAGGGGGAAAAAATTCAGAAGCAGCTGCGCAAGATGCAAGATCATGTGGCGGGTGTCGATGTGATTGTCGCGGATGGAGGCAGTTCGGATGGGTCATTGCCTGTCAGTTTGATGCAAGAGCTCAACATCAAAGCACTGTTGATTCGGCGAGGAGCTGGCAAGTTGAGCGCGCAAATGCGCATGGCGTTTGATTATTGCATGGCGGAAGGTTATGACGGCGTGATTGTGATTGATGGTAATGGCAAAGATGGGCTCGATGCGATCCCTCGCTTTGTAGAAAAATTGGCGGAGGGCTGGGATCATGTTCAAGGCTCGCGGTTCATTCCCGGTGGACATCATGAAAACACACCTCTGTCACGTTATCTTGCCGTGAATTTCCTGCACGCGCCGCTGATTTCGTTGGTATCTGGCTTTCGATACACAGACACGACGAACGGCTTTCGCTGTTATAGCCGCCGCTTGCTCATGGATCCAGAAATCGCTGTGTTTCGTCCGTGTTTTGATCGCTACCAACTGCATTATCATCTTGCGATTGAATCGGCCGCACGCGGTTACGCGGTGACCGAAATCCCGGTTTCCCGTGTTTACCCCGCAACAGGAAAAACACCGACGAAAATCAAAGGATTTGGTGGTCTGTTTGCGGTTCTGCAGCAGTTGTGGGATGTGTGTGTTGGAAAATACGCGAAAAATCCAGACTGATTTATGTGGCGCTATCCATTCGATTTGGTGGTCGATCTTCGGCGACTGGCCATTGATGTTAAGACGCGCGGCGTTTCTGAGGCGTTGGCCGCGGTGCTGAAACCTGAGGCAGAAGGCTCTTGGCAGTTCACGAAATACTTGATCATTGGCTTTTCATCATTGGCTGTTTTTTATGGAGCGATGGGCTTGTTCCGTTTTCTGGTTCTTTTGTGGAATCCCAATGCGTTTGAGCTGTATCGCTTGTCATGCAATTTGTTGGGGATTACTTTTTCATTTATTCCCACCAATTATTTTACCTACGTGACAAATCGCAAATGGGTTTTTGTTTCAGGCAAACATGATGCAAAAAAAGAGTTCCTGTTGTTCACATTGGCTGCGGCGTTAAGTTTTGTGGTGTGTCAACTAGGGGCTTACTGGTTGATTCTCGATGGTCGATTGAATGACTTTTTTGTTTCTTTAAGTGTGATTGTTATCTCTACATTTGTGAATTTTATATTTCGCAAGTGTGTTGTATTTGCTGCTTAATTTTATCTTTTTATCATATGAAATTTTCTATCATCACGCCAAGTTACAATCAGGGTCGATTTCTGACAGATTGCATTGAGAGTGTGTTGTCACAACAAGGGGTGGAGATTGAGCACATTGTGACGGATGCGGGCTCGACAGATGAAACCCTTGATGTGTTGCGCCGATATCCTCATGTGCGATGGGCATCGGAACCGGACAAGGGGATGAGTGATGGCATTAATAAGGGGTTTTTACAGGCAACGGGGGATTGGATGATGTGGTTGAATTGTGATGATTACTTGCTCCCTGGTGTGCTGGAGCGCGTGGCGGACTTCATTCACAAGAATCCGGATGCAGACGTGGTGCATGGCGACTGCGTTTTTGTGAATGAAGATAAGTCAGTGATACGGCGCAAATACGATCATGAGGCTGACACGATCATGCTCTTGTTTGTGGGTTGCTTCATTCCATCCACCTCATGTTTTTTTAAGCGTTCGGTGATTGCTGAAGGTCATCTCTTGGATGTGGAATACAAAAACAACATGGACTGGGAATATTTTCAGCGTCTGCTTAGAATTGGCAAACGTTTTGCTTATATCCCGGAGGCAATTGCAGGATTTCGTTGGCATGGCAGCAACACGAGCTTGGTGCACCAAGAGCGTGGCTGGCGTGAGGCGCGTCGATTGCAGCGTCAGCACATGGAGCTGACGGAGATGCCGGGTTGGTTGGGTCAGGAGGCTGTTTTGCGCATATTGCGACGTGTTTTTCAGGTTGTTCGTGTTTTGAGGCGATTTAAAATTCACGGGCGGCTTCATTAGCGCGTTAGAAATGTGGATGGGTGGCGACTCGATCGAGGTGCCGTGTGACAATCTTGTTGCGCCGCGTGCTGGCACATTGAACTTGACACTAACTTGATTTGTGAACTTAATTCTGCCTTCAAAGCATCGTTGTAAGAACATGAAAATGAAGCGTGTTTGGAGTATCCGTCGCGATATGGCAAATGAGCTAGTTTTGGATCGAGTGTTTGAATTTGGAATTGTATTTTTTTAAGTGTTATGGAGCATGTATTTATTACTGGAGCAGCTGGTTTTATTGGCAGTAATTTAGCTGAGCGTTTGTTGGCAGAGGGGATTTCTGTGACCGGTTGGGATAACTTTTCGACCGGGCAGGAGCGATTTTTGGAAAATGCGCGGAAGCATGAGGCGTTCCGCATGGTGCGCGGCGATAATTTGGATGCTGCGGGGTTGATTAAGGCGATGGAGGGGTGTGATGCGGTGGTGCATCTTGCTGCCAATGCTGATGTGCGGTTTGGTTTGCAGCATCCCGGTCGCGATTTGGAGCAGAACACGGTGGCGACATTCAATGTTCTTGAGGCGATGCGTCAGAATGGCATCAAGACGTTTGCGTTCAGTAGCACAGGTTCTGTCTATGGCGAGTGCAAGACGATCCCAACGCCTGAGGATGCACCATTCCCATTGCAGACCTCGTTGTATGGTGCTTCCAAGCTGGCTGGTGAGGGGTTGATTGCGGCATACGCGGAAGGTTTTGGCTGCGAGGCATATATTTTCCGATTTGTGTCGATCTTGGGTGAGCGTTACACGCACGGTCACGTGTTTGACTTCTACAAGCAGCTGATGGATCATCCCAACAAGCTTCGAGTGTTAGGCGATGGCTCGCAGCGCAAGTCATATTTGCATGTCGGTGATTGCGTTGAGGCCATTTTGCATGTGATGCGCAATCGGACGGCGCAGGGCGCTCCGCACAACACGCAAGTCTATAATTTGGGGACAAATGAGTATGTTCAGGTGAATGATTCGATTTCCTACATCTGCCAACATTTGGGGTTGACTCCTGAATTTGAGTATTCGGGCGGCGCGCGTGGTTGGGTTGGTGACAATCCATTTATTTTCCTCGACACGCAGAAAATTCAAAGCACGGGCTGGCAGCCTAAATTAACGATTCAGCAAGGAATTGTGCGCACAGTGGAGTGGTTGCAGCAAAACGAGTGGGTTTTTGCGGCGCGCTAAGTAGGGGGTGGGTTTGCGACATGAGAATGAATTGCGTGTGTTACTATGGCGAGGATTGTCATCACGGGTGTAAGTTCTGGGATCGGGGCATGGCTTGCGGCGCGCTTGCTGGCGCATGGTCATGAAGTGATTGGGATTTCACGCCGTGAGTCCGAGTTGCGGCACGAGCATTTTCGTTGGTTTGCAGCAGATGTTACAAATTGGGATCGGCTGTCTGAGATCGCGGGTCAATTGAGTTCCGTGGATGCGCTGGTCTGTTGCGCTGGCGTTCAGGGCGAAGTTGGGCTCATGTTGGATTGTGATCCTCAGTCGTGGGCGGATACGGTTAGAAGCAACATTGAGGGAACTTATTATTCGCTGCGGGCGTTTGTGCCGAGAATGTGTTTGTCTCAGCGAAGCCAACGTGCCAAGGTCATTTGTTTTTCAGGTGGTGGTGCGACTTCTCCTCGCGTTCGATTTTCGGCTTACGGTTGCGCGAAGGCGGCAATCGTGCGCTTGGTGGAAACTGCGGCGTGGGAGTGGGCGGATTTACCGGTGGATGTGAATGCGGTCGCACCAGGCGCAATGAATACCGCGATGACTCAAGAGGTGCTGCGACTGGGAGCTGAAAAAGCGGGCAAAGAGTTTGATGCGGCGGCGAAGCAGTTGCAGAGCGGGGGCGGCGATTGGGACAAACTGGGCGCGGCCATGGATTTTCTGCTTAATCAGGCGTCGGATGGGGTTAGTGGTCGGTTGATTGCGGCACAATGGGATGATCTGGGCACGTTAGTTGAGCAAATGGAGCAGAATAAGGACATTTTTACGTTGAGGAGGATGGTATGACGGAGTTGAAAATTGCGATCATTGGATGTGGCTTGATTGGTCAAAAGCGCATGTTGGCCTTGCCGAAGGGTGTGGTGCGGGTTGTGTGCGATCAAGTGTTGGAGCGTGCGCAAAAGCTTGCGGGGCTTGGAGAAAATTGCCTGGCGTTGTCGGACGGAGTGGAAGCGGCGTCGCATCCCGACGTGGATTTGGTGATGATTGCGACAATCAATTGCGCACTGGCTCCCTTGGCGTTGGCGGCTGTGTCGGCCGGTAAGCACGTGTTGGTGGAGAAGCCGGGGGCGATAACGGCGCAAGAGTTGCGCGAGGTGCAGCGTGTGGCGGAGCAAAATGGCGTGTTCGTGCGGGTGGGTTATAATCATCGTTATCATCCGGCGGCTCTGAAAATGAAGGAAATTTGGGACACGGGAGTTTGTGGTCCATTGATGTTTTTGCGTGCACGTTATGGCCATGGTGGTCGCGTGGGTTACGATCGGGAGTGGCGAGCGGATGTTCGATTGAGCGGTGGCGGGGAGTTGCTGGATCAGGGGGTGCATTTGATTGATTTGGCAGGGTTATTTTTGAAAGACATCGCGCGTGTCGAGGGGCACATCGGCACCTATTTCTGGGACATGGATGTGGATGACAATGCATTCATCAGCTTGCGCGATTCCAATGGCGCGACGGCTTGGATGCATGCGAGCTGCTCAGAGTGGAAAAATTTGTTTTCGTTTGAGCTCTACGGGCGCACGGGCAAACTGCATTGGGAAGGATTGGGGGGAAGTTATGGCATTGAGCGATTGACCCATTACCACATGCTGCCAGAAATGGGGCCGCCTGATACGACGATCTATGAGTTTCCGAGGGGTGATGCATCCTGGAAGGTCGAAATGGCGATGTTTTTCGAAGATATCAAACTAGGTCGCCAACCAGACGCAGGCTTGCTGGATTCGATTCGAACCCTGGAAGTTGTTGAGTCATTAACCGCTCTATCAATCAATTCTACTAACGCTTCATTATGATCATCACACGTTCACCTTTGCGGATTTCGCTCGGCGGTGGGGGCACAGATTTGCCATCCTATTACACGGAACACGACGGCTTTTTGATTGCTGCCGCGATTGACAAGTATGTGTATCTGACTTTGCACCAGGTTTTTCAGCGCGAATTGATTTTGAAGTATGCCAAACTGGAGCGTGTGAGCTCGGTTCATGAATTGCAGCATCCGATCATTCGTGAAGCCTTGTTGTTCATGGGTTATGAGACGCCAAATCTGGAGATCACTTCGATGGCGGACATTCCATCTGGAACTGGACTGGGCTCGAGCGGTAGTTTCACAACAGCGTTGCTGAAAGCCTTGCATACTTATAAGCGCCAGTTGATTCATCCACAAGAATTGGCCGAGCAAGCGTGCCACATTGAACTGGATCGATTGGGTGAGCCGATCGGCAAGCAAGATCAGTATATTGCGGCTTATGGTGGCATTACCTGTTTTGACTTCCTCAAGGATGGCTCGGTGAAAGCAAGTCCGCTTCAGCTCAGTGAGGAGACGCTTTATAATTTGGAGGACAACCTCTTGTTGTTTTTCACGGGTTACACCCGCAGTGCCTCGGCGATTTTGAAGGAGCAAGATCAAAAGTCCAAAACAAAGGACAGTGACATGACGGATAACCTGCATTTTGTCAAAGAGCTTGGATATTTATCAAAAGCCGCTTTGGAAAATGGCGATTTGCACGAGTTCGGTCGATTGATGGACGTGCATTGGCAAAATAAGAAGAAGCGTTCTGGTGGCATGAGCAATCCACAGATCAACGAATGGTATGACTTGGCCTTGGCGAACGGAGCTGTGGGAGGCAAAGTGATTGGTGCAGGCGGCGGTGGATTTTTGATGTTCTATGCGCATGATAAGACGAAGCTACGACATGTCTTGCGTCAGGCAGGCATGCAAGAAGTGCGGTTTCGTTTCGATTTTGAAGGCACGAAGGTGATGAACCAATAAGATGTGATCATGAATCATTCTGTGCAGCCTGGTTTGGAGCCCGATGTCGTTGCGATTTTGGCAGGTGGCTTGGCTACCCGATTGCGTCCGATCACGACGACTATCCCCAAGGCCATGGTGGAAGTGGCGGGCAAGCCATTTATTGATTGGCAGTTGGCTCAATTGCGGGCGCAAGGGCTGAGGCGAGTCGTATTGTGCTTGGGTTTTTTGGGCGAGCAAGTGGAGCAATTTGTCGGCGACGGCTCGCGCTGGGGCTTGCAAGTGGGTTATTCGCATGACGGCGATGTTTTGTTGGGGACTGGCGGCGCGCTGCGTCGTGCTCTTCCACAGCTCGGCGATGCGTTCTGGATTTTGTATGGCGACTCCTACTTGCCGGTTGATTATGCCGCGGTTGCGGATACGTGGCAGCGCAGCGGGCTGCCTGGTTTGATGACGGTTTATCACAACGAGGGGCTTTACGACACGAGTAACGTGATTTTTGATCAAGGGAGCATTGTTTTATACGATAAAAAACAACGTTTGCCTGAAATGGCACACATTGATTATGGGCTGGGCTTGCTGAAAAGTGATGTTTTGGCGGCTTGGCCAGAAAATCATGTGTTTGACCTGGCTGAAGTTTACACTGAGATGGTCAAGCAAGGGAAAATGGCTGGGCACGAGGTGCACCAACGTTTTTATGAAATTGGCTCGCATGCGGGACTGGCGGAGTTAAGTGATCTGCTACTCAAGACCGAGCGAGCTGGCAATTTGGTTCCGTAGCAATAGAAAACAACTAAACAACGACAACGATATGTATTCACAACAACACATTTCTGAAACAATTGCGATCGCTGAAGCCCTGGACGTGGCAGCTTTGGAGGGCATGGCACAGGAGTTGCATGACGTGCGCGAGCGCGGCGGAAGGCTTTTTATCATCGGATCTGGCGGAGGAGCAGGTCATGCTTCGCACGCCGTTTGCGATTTTAGAAAAATTGCAGGCATTGAAACATACACGCCGACGGATAATGTCAGTGAATTGACTGCCCGGGTCAATGACGAGGGCTGGGATGTTTCGTATGTCAATTGGTTAAAGGTTAGCCGGTTTTCTGCAAAGGATTTGCTGATGGTGTTTTCGGTGGGTGGGGGCAATTTGGAAAAAAATATCAGCGGTAACTTGGTGCAATGCATGGAATTGGCTAAATCGTTAGGAACGCCAATCATCGCGGTGGTTGGTCGTGACGGGGGGCACGCGGCAAAAGTTTCCAGTGCGTGCATCGTTGTCAAAACTGTCAATGATGCCAATGTGACACCGCACACAGAGGCGTTCCAAGCTGTGGTGTGGCACTTGTTGGTCAGCCATCCTTTGGTGAAAGCGGCACCGACGAAGTGGGAGAGCGCAACTCAACAACCTTGAGATGAAAGCGGTGTTTCTCGATCGCGACGGTGTGTTGAACGCCTCCGTCGTGCGCAATGGATCGCCGTATCCGCCACAAACTTTGGAGGAGTTTCGTCTTTATCCTGAGGTTATTGAGGCGTGTGCGTCGCTGCGAGCTGCGGGTTTTTTGCTAGTTGTTGTGACCAATCAGCCCGATGTGGGGCGTGGCACGCAGTCGCGTGAAGTTGTCGAGAGCATGCATGCGTTTTTGCAAAGCGAATTGTCCTTGGACCGGGTCGAGGTTTGTTATGATCCAGGTGGCTCAGAGCCGCCGTGCGAAGATCGCAAACCACGTCCGGGCATGGTCTTGCGGGCCGCGCGCGAGTTGAACATCGATTTGGAGCAGAGCTTCTTGGTTGGGGATCGTTGGCGGGACGTCGATTGCGCGCTGGCTGCTGGATGTAAGGCGGTATTCATCGATCGTGGTTATGATGAAGCCTTGCGCGGCGAGCCTCACCATCGCTGCGCGCATTTGGGCGAGGCGGCTCAGTGGATTGTATCGGTGGATCAGGCATTTTCTCAGTCGTCGAAGGCTTAACAATTAAAAAATGGAATCAATTATGAACTCATTAGAATCACTCAAAATTCATCTTTATGCTGATGGTGCTGACAAGGCAGGCATGATCAAATTGTATCAAAATTCATTGATCAAAGGCTTAACGACTAATCCCACTTTGATGCGTAAAGCGGGGATCACGGATTATGAGTCGTTTTGCCGCGATTTGTTGGAAACGGTAAAAAGCAAGCCGGTGTCGTTCGAGGTGTTTTCGGATGAGTTTTCCGAGATGCGCCGTCAGGGCTTGAAGATCAAATCATGGGGAGAGAATGTATATGTGAAAATCCCGATCACGAACTCGCGTGGTGAGTCGGCGCTGCCGTTGATTGCTGAATTGGCGCAGGAGGGCGTGAAGTTGAACGTGACGGCACTGCTGACCATTGAACAAGTGCAAGGTGTGGCGGATGCATTGCAGGCTCAGGTGCCTTCGGTTGTTTCCGTTTTCGCTGGTCGCATCGCTGACACGGGTGTTGATCCCATGGCGATCATGAAGCAATCGGCAGCGATTTTGGAAGCACTACCTGCAGCTGAGCTGTTGTGGGCGAGTGTGCGTGAGGTGATCAACATTTGGCATGCCGAGGAAGCAGGAGCAAAGATCATCACGGTGCCGCATGACATCTTGAACAAAGCCATGTCAATGGTGGGCAAAGACTTGACGGAATTGTCGCTGGACACTGTAAAGATGTTTGCCCAAGATGCCCTGCAAGCTGGGTTCACTCTCTGATGTTGGATTTGAGTTAAAATGACGAGGAAAACCATGCGCAGGCAGCGTGTGGTTTTCTTTTTTTGTGGTGAGGACAGCATTTTGGGGGAAGGTTCATTTGAATTGTTAAAAAGATCGATCGCATGAAGTTGTCATTGAGTGTGTTGTGTGAAGATCCAACTCGCAAGACGGGGTTGACTTCGCTTTTTCACGAGTTTGTCGAAAAATCGCTGCGCCTGTATCCAGATTTGGAGTGGGTGATTTTCTGCGGATCCAATCAGGAATGGCCGTTTGAGCATCCGCGTCTGAGTTTTGTCAAAGATTATGCGGCGAATGACCAACTAAAAAAACGCTTGTTTGCGGATCACTTTCTTGTCGGACCGCACGCACAGCGATTGGGGTGTGTGGCTCATGTGACCGTGGGTTTTGTGCCGGTGCGCTGTCCTTTGCCTGTGGCGATGCACATCATGTCGATGCAGCATTTGAATAAAGCAAACCGCATTGGCATGGCGCGCGCGATCTACCGTGGCTTGGTCGTGGATCGCGGTTTGCGCCGGGCTCCGTTGATCATCACCAACACCAAATTCGCAGCAGGTCAGATTTTGGCCACTTATCCTCAAATTGCCCCGCGTTTGCTGCAAAGTTATGAGGGCATGCAGCACGATCGGTTTGTTCCTCAGATTCCTCCGGGAGAGACTCAGCGCCTGAAGCAGGAATTGGGAGTGGAGCCGGGTTACTTATTCTGGTGTTCAAATTTTTATCCCTACAAGCAGGCCAATTTGTTACTTGAGGCTTATGCGTTGTTGTCGGCCGAGCAACGCAAGGCGATGCCGCTTGTGATGGTAGGTGGTGGCAATTGGGAAGGTGGCTTGGAGGCTAGCAAGCAACGCGCGCGGGATTTGCAGATTGAGCAAGACATCACTTATTTGGGGTGGATTGCCGATGAGTGGTTGGCGCCGCTTTATCGACATGCACGCATTTTTGTCTTGGCTTCGCGCGAGGAAACGTTCGGTCGCTGTGTGCTTGAAGCCATGGCATGTGGCACACCTTGCATTGTTAATGACATTCCAGTCATGAGTGAGGTCACCAATGGATTCGCCTCCATCTGTGATTTTCGCGACGCACGCGCGACGGCCAATGCCCTGCAAAATTTGGCGGAGAACGAGGATTTGAGGCAACATTACATTGCGGGTGCGCTCCTGCATGCGAGTCATTTTTCGTTTGAACGTCTGACGATCGAACGCATGGAAGCCATTCGGCAAATGTTGAATCTGCCCCTTAGTGATCACGCTAAGCAGTGGCCGCCGACCTACTGCGCTTAAATACTCGACAACATGCGCATTTGTTCATTAGTTTTTTGCTCTCCAAGTATTTCCCTGTGCGGGAAGTATTGGCGAGGTGGAGTCATGATAGAGAGATGAAGATCAACATTTATGTTGCCGATCAAAACCCAATGCTTGATCGCAGTTTTGGAATTTCTCGCATGTCCGAGGGAATTTTAGCCATGTTGATGCGGCAGCGCGACGTGGAGATGCAGGTTGTGGTTTCGCAGTCATCGGTGCAGGCTCCAATGGGTGCGAAAAGGACATTAATTCCGTGGAAAACAAGTCGTCGTTGGCTGCGTCTATTGACCGATCATTTGCACACGCTGTGGGCGGATGCCGCTGATATTTATTATTTTCCGAAGGGTTTCTTGCCTCTACTGATGGGTAAAGCACGTCCTGCCGTGGTAACGATTCACGATACGATTATTCAATATTCTCATGATCATTACCCGCGCTGGCGCAGTGAGTGGGAGTATCGTTACTGGGAGTGGATGCTTAAGCAGACATTGCTTAAAGCTGATTGCATTTTAACGGTTTCGCAAACATCCAAGCATCAGATCGAAACCTTCATGCAGCGCTACGATGTGCCGAAAAAAGCCATCACGGTGACGTATGAGCCATGTCCATATGAGTCGGTTGCTCAGCCTCAGGCGCCGCTGAAGGAAAATTATGTGATTCACTTGGCCTCGCGTGAGCCTCACAAGCGCACAGCGCATTTGATGCGATGGTGGGCAGAAGCCGAAGCAGCTGGCCGGGCGTTGCCCTTGCTGCACTTGATTGGCACTCTGCCCGCGGGCATGGAGGAGATGTTGGCGGCCTCGCGCACGATGGTGAAGAGGCCATTTTTGGAGGATTCGGCCTTGCAAGCTGCTTACATGGGCGCCAAAGCCTTGATTTTGCCATCCGAGATTGAGGGTTTTGGTCTTCCGGCATTGGAGGCGTATTATCTGGGCACGCCGGTTTGTCATGTTGCTGGCACGTCTGTGGAGGAAATTCTCAGTGTGGCGACGCACAAGGGACGTTTTGATTTGGACAAGCGCGAAAGCTTATTTGCGGCATTGGAAGAGGTTTGCAACATGAGTGCGGATGAGGTTCACAGCTGTGGCGAGGTGTTGCGCGAGAATTATTCAGCGGATCGAGTCATGGGAACCATGATGGCGGCATTTTCGCATTTGTTGGCGCAGCGCAAATCCGAGGAGAGGGAATTCAACCGTGAATCCAGAAGATGATTTCTCTAGGAAAAATGTTGCGTCTGGTGGGATGGGAGCCCAAGCGGGCGCTTGCGACGTGCCGTGGGTGGTCACGGTATTGGGCGGATCGACTGACGTTCCGCGAATCGATGCCGCGTGAGTTCACTTGGGGCCAGGAATGGCCGATTTTGGACGAGTGGGAGCAAAGCAGTGGCGCGATGGGAGGGTATTTTCATCAGGATTTGCTCGTTGCACGCTGGATTTTTCAGGCGCGGCCGCAGCGTCATGTGGATATCGGGTCTCGCGTGGATGGCTTTATCGCGCATTTGGCGGTTTTCCGTGAAGTGGAGGTTTTGGACATTCGTCCACAACCGGAGCTGGTGGAAGGTGTGGTGTTTCATCAGATGGATGTCATGGCCGAGCTACCGTTGACCTGGCGCGAAAGCGCGGAGTCGTTATCCTGCTTGCATACGATCGAGCATTTTGGCCTGGGGCGTTATGGTGATGCGATCGATCCTCTCGGGCATGAAAAAGGGGTTGAGCAATTGAAATCGATGGTCAAGGCCGGTGGTGTTTTGTATCTCTCGACTCCGATTGGTCCTCAGCGGGTGGAGTTCAATGCCCACCGAGTTTTTGCCTTGCCTACGGTGTTGTCGTGGTTCGCTGAGGGGTGGCGGGTGGAAAAAGCGGTATGCATTGATGATCGAGAGCAGCCACGTGAGGTCGATTTATCGGATCCGAAATTAGTGGCAGCCAATTGCGGTTGTCATTTGGGTTTGATTGTTCTCGCATTGCGTAAGTTGGAATCTTGAAACTTGGAATGATGATGGGCAGGCACAGTCGCATTCGTTGGCGCAATCGCCTATTGGCGTGGTTGCCGTTTTTGAGTGAGTGGAATGAATTTCGCTTGTTGCGTGCTGCGCAGCGAGAGTGGCGTCGGCAGGGTTGGCAAACGCCGCCGCCTTATTTTGTGCGTCGCGCGATGATCCTGGCTGAGGCCAAACGGATACATGCCGAGCTCTTCATCGAGACTGGAACATTTTTGGGAGATACGGTGTGGCAATTCCGCCACGATTTTGCTCAGATTGTGACGATTGAGGTTGAACCGCGCTTGGCGCAGTTGGCACGAGAGCGTTTTCGGAGGTTATCCCACGTGCGCGTGATCGAGGGTGACTCGGCTCACGAAATGACGGACTTATGCTCACAAGCGAAAAAGCCGTGTGTGATTTTTCTGGACGGGCATTATTCGCATGGAATCACGGGGATGGGCGAGCAGGAGTGTCCGATTCTTAAAGAGTTAGAGGCGATTGCGACGCATTTGGTGGTTCCAGCCGTTGTCATCATTGATGACGCTCGCTTATTTGGTTGCGATCCAGCCTATCCGAGTTTGGCTGACATTGAGGAATTTGTGCGTCAACGGCATGGATGGGTCATGCGATTAGAAAATGATGCGATGGTGCTGGAGTTGCCGGGAAAGGTGGAGCCGGCGGCGTCATGATCGACGGAGTTACGAGTTCAGGGGTTGGTGCACCCGGCGAGCAGCGAATTGCGTCGCTTGACGGGCTGCGAGGCATTGCGCTGCTGTTGATCTGGTTGTGGCATTACATCCCTTGTGTCTTGGATTCGAGTCTGGGAATGTGGTCTTCTGCGGTGAAGCGGGCCTTGTGCTTGACGGGGAGTGGCGTGGATCTGTTTTTTGTCATTTCCGGATTTTTAATCACGGGCATTCTCGTTGAAAAACGCGGGAGTGCCCATTTTTTTCGCACGTTTTACATCCGGCGTGCTCTGAGAATTTTACCGCTGTATTATTTACTATTACTGAGCTACGTGGTGTGTGCGTGGACTTGGGATGCATCAGCCGCGACTTGGAGGCACCAATTCGCGCATCCGTTGCCTTGGTGGAGTTATCTGACCTTGACGCAGAATGTCGCCATGGCCATGCGTGGGGATTTTGGACCGTTGTGGCTCTCGGTTACATGGTCGCTAGCGGTTGAGGAGCAATTCTACTGGGTCATGCCCATGTTGATCGCGTGGTTATCCCCCCAGCGTTGGCGGTGGGTGGCGATTGGTTTGATCATGCTCGCGCCGCTGTGGCGATGGCTGAATCCGGGCTTGGCCGCGCACATATTGCCGCTGCCGCGCGCCGATGCTCTGATGGTGGGTGCAATCTTAGCCCTGTTGTGGAGGAGCCCCCGTATGCGGTGGTTGCGGGAATCAGGGGGAGCGAGGGGAATCAATGTTGGTTTGCTGGTCTTGACGGTTGGGGTGGTGGGCATGATCGCACGGGTGGGCTGCTTTGGTGTGTTTGAGCACACGTGGCTGGCGTTGTTTTACGGCTTATTGCTTTGGAAAGCGGTGTGCGATCCGCTGAGCCGTTGGTCTTGCTGGCTGAATGCAGGGTGGTTGCGCTGGCTAGGGATGCGCTCCTATGGCATTTACATCTTGCATCAGCCCGTTCAAGGAGTCGTGCATGCATTACTGCGTCAGCAGTCGCCGAACCTGGCTCAGGTGATGGATTTGGCTGTGCAAGTTGCCGCGATTGTGCTGACCTTGGCTCTCAGCGCCATTATTTTTCACTACATTGAAAACCCATTGTTGCGCTGGGGAAGGACGTTTCGATATGAATGAGCGATAGCATTAGGAAAACTGCACGAAATGTCCCATTCACCGACTCATGACCCAGTAATGACGCTGTCCATTGTGGTTCCTGCCTACAATGAACAAGATTTGGTTGGCGAGTTGTTGCGTTTGCTGATCCTGCTTCCACTGGACTTTGGTTTGCAAAAGGAAATAGTGGTTGTGAATGATGGATCGAGCGATGCAACGCGAGACGCGATTTTACAGGTCATGATGGATCACCCAGTCGCGCCGCTGCGGTTGCTCGATCACAAGGTCAATCAAGGCAAGGGTGCTGCGGTGCGAACAGGGATTGCGGCCGCGCAAGGTGACATCGTGATCATCCAAGATGCGGACTTGGAATACAATCCGAGTGACATCAACGTCGTGGTGGCCCCCATCATGCGCGGATTAGTGAAAGTGGTCTATGGTTCGCGCATCCTCAAAGAACGAGCGCAGAAACAGTTAGGAGTGACGACCTTGTTATCGGGCAAGCACCCGCATTCCTATATTTTTGCGTATTTGGGAGGGGTAATGATCACCGAGTGGGTGAATTTATTGACCGGTGCCCAACTCTCGGATGAGCCGACGTGCTACAAGTGTTTTCACCGCAGCGCGTTGGATTGCTTGAGCATCGAGTGCGATGATTTTTCTTGGGAGCCTGAAGTGACGATGAAATGGCTGTGCCTGGGCGGAGCCATTGCTGAGGTGCCGATTGATTATCGCCCGCGCAAACGGCATCAGGGCAAAAAAATCAATTGGCGTCATGGGGTGCAAGCCTTGTGGGTGGTGTGGTGCTACTGGTGGCGCTGCCGCAGTGGCTTGCAGAGCCGAGAGCAATCTGGAAGATAAAGATGCGCATGGAGCATGAGATGAGGCTGCTGAAAAACGTCCCTCCCCCCCAGCGCTTGATGGTGGGCATGATTCTGTGTTTTCTGGTCACGGCTCTGTGGTTTTCGCCATGGTGGGCCAACGGAAAAAACTTAGCGCCGTTGAACATCTTGAATGAAATGATGCAACCTTGGCGTGGCAAAAATGAGCAAGTTGAGGTAAAAAATCATTTCGTGGCCGATGGGGTGACCCAGTATTTGATTTATCGTTTGAAGGCTGAGCGTGATTTTCGCGAAGAAGGTCACGTGGGGTGGAATTCCCTCTCTTATGGCGGCACAGCGCAACACGCGAATACGATGGCGTTGTATGACGATTGGAGCATGCAGTTGCATCGATGTCTGCCATTTTGGACAGCTTGGCATGTGGGCTTGTGGGCGCAGGTGTTGATTGCTGCGTGGGGAATGCTGTTTTTCTTATCGGGGCGAGGAATCGGCATGATTTGGGGTGTGGGAGGCGCGTTGATCTATGCCGCGAATTCTCAATTTGTCACTTGGATCAACCACCGGTGGGCATTGGGTTGTTTTTGTTGGGTTCCTTGGATGTTGTGGGCGGTGGATCTGGCTTGGCGTGGCAAGCGATGGGCGCGTGCGGCTGTCGCTGTATTTCTTGCGATGGCGTTGTTAGGTGGCACTTTGCAACATGGGGTGATTGCCGGCTTGGTGTTGGTGGCTTCTTGGTTTGAGCAATGGTGCCAACAGTCGCGCGCGCAGCGATGGCAGCTCACTGGCACGTATATCGTTTGGGCCCTGCTCGCCGCTGGGATGGCGGCAGCGATGTTGCTGCCTTGCGCGGTGGCTTACGTGGAAAGCTCTCGCTTGGGATTGCACACGACGGCTGCGATGGGAGTCTATCCGCAGGGTTGGTCGCAGCCGCTCTTTTTGATCCTTTCGACCATGGGGCAGTGGTTTCCCAGCATCTTTGGCAGCGCGGATACTCTGGACTTGTTAAAACTGTTCCGCAGTGAGTATTTTTATGTGGCGTATTTTGGTTCGTTGCCGGTGATTGTTGCGTTTTTGGGACTTTGGCGTCGGGATGTGCCTCGATTGGCCAAAGTGTTGATGCTGATTGGCTTGGTTCTGCCGCTCACGCCTGCTCTGAAGTATCTGTATCAGCGGTTGTATTTGCTCTTCATCTTCGGGGGCATTTATGCGTTCTCGCATCACATGACGTTTGCATCACGCGATCAGCTGCGAACGTTGTGGAGATGGTTCATGCGTGGTTGGGTTGTGCTCGTTCTGGTGTGGGGGGTGTTGAGCCTTGTGTTGCAATGGAATGTTGTGGCGTGTCAGCAATGGGTTGTGCAGCGTATTTTGCCTACGACGAAGGGAAGTGCGTTTGGTTATTTTCAAGACTGGTGGGCGCAGAGGATTGGGCGATTTGTGGAAAATCTGATCATATGGAACGCGCATCAGGGTTGGCCGATGTTGCTGTTGATGCTTGGATTGATCGGTTGGTTCTTATTGGCTTGGGGTAAGAGCCTCAAGTCTGTCAGATGCGGTGCGCTACTGATGGTGTGCGCGATGGTGGGTGAGGTGACATTATTTGCGCATCGATGGGTGACATTTGTGGACCCGCAGTGTTCCCCGCTTTATCCGGTCAATGCTGACGTGGCAGCGGTGATGCAGCATGTGGGGCATGATGGTCGAGTCGTCGTGGCGGAAAAATTGGGTGCCGGTCACATGGCAATCACACCGTTTATTCCCAACACGTTGATGCCGTATGGAATTGCGACGATCGGTGGATATGATAGCATCGTTCCCGAAGGCATGAATCTGCTGGTGGACTGGCGCAGTGATGCGGAGCGGTGCGCGCACTATGGCGTCACACACTGGTTGAGCTATCCGGGAAATCAGCCGATCGGCGCGGGCTGGAGGCTGGTTTGGCAGGGCGAAGGTTGCGATTTGTATGAAAATCAACACGCATTGCCCAAATACCTCGGGTTTTCCAGTTCCTCGGCCTGTGAGCAAATGGTGAAAAAGGGTGCATTGGCAGATCAAGTCGCTTTGCGCGAGAGGTTGCAACTGGAGAATCGACGTGAAATCGAGCTGGGTTCAGATGTGCGTTGGGTGCGCATTGCTGAAAATCAAGCATCCGGCTGGCAATATCGGCCAAAAAGTGCCTCCGCTGACGCCTGGCGAAATGTGATGCGAGGCGAGGATCGCAGCATGGTGTTGGATGTGTCAGCACCGGAGTTTCGCCAAGCAGGAGCGGTGGAAATGCGTTATGAGCCGCCTTTGCGACACAATGGCGCTTGGGTCGCGGGTTGTTGTTTTGTTGTCAATCTCGGATGGTTGTTGTGGCGTCCGAGACGCGCGAAAGCATTGATGGAAAGCTGATATGATACGGGTGGTGATGTTGGGGCGATTGGGCAATAATTTGTTTCAATACGCGCTCGGAAGGGTCTTGGCGGAGCACCACCAAGTGCCGTTGGTGATGGATGCGCGTTGGTTCAATGCAACGGGGTGGAGCCAAGTGAATGGCCTGTTGCGCATGCCGCTGCGGGTCAACATCGTGAGGTCGGGATCGATCGCGGCACGGGTGTGTCTCAAATTGCTGCGTAAGCACCCGTGGGAATTCTTGGGCTTGCCGACGTGGAAGGAAGACGCCGCGAATCATCGTGTGGATTTGGGGGTTTTGCGCATGCCCGCGAACGCCTTACTCATGGGCTATTTTCAATCTCCTCGATATTTCGAGAGTTTGGAGGCGGAGTTGCGTCAGGAAATCGTTCCCAGCGCGGGTTTATTAGGGCAAGTTTCTGCGAGTTTGGCAGCGGATTTGACTGGTGGGGAGTCTGTCGCCATCCATGTGCGGCGTGGGGATTTTTTACTTCACCCTGCGTTTCAGGTTTGTGATGTGGAATATTATCGTGCGGCCATGCGTGTGATGCGTGAAACGCAAAATAAGCCGCATTTTTATGTGTTTTCAGACGACCCGCTTTGGTGTCGCGCGCAATTTACTGAGTGTGACGTCACTGTTGTCGATGAAGCGACAGCTCAAGCTGATCCTTTGCACGATTTGCATCTGATGAGTTTGGCGAAGCATCACATCATCTCCAACAGCAGCTACTCGTGGTGGGCGGCGTGGTTGGGAAAATCTTCAGTGCAGCGGGTGATTGCGCCGCCGCGTTGGTTTGCTAAGGACATCGTGGCGCCTATCGAAGAAAAATGCTTGCCGCATTGGCAGATTCTGACTGTTTGAACCATGACTCAGAAGATAAATCTGCCGATCCGTGCTTGCACTTGCACGCCAGTGGCATTTGGCGGGGGCGAGGATTTTTTTGCGCGTGACAGCGGCCTGATGTGTCGCGGGCTTCAATCCGCAGGGGTGCGTTGTTTTGCGGTCATGCCCGAACCCGTGCAAGAGGGTGATGACGCGGATTTGTTGCGTGTGCCGTTTTCGAATTTGGAATCTGTGGATTGGTGGCGGAGTTTAGGGGTGGATTTGGTGGTTTTGTATGCATGGGGAAGCCCAAAGTTCCGGCATGTTGCGGCAGCGATTCATCGGGCAGGGATTTTTCTCGTATTGAACCAAGACAATGGCGGCTTGATCAGTCCTAGTTGTGGCTGGTGGCCGTGGTTAATTGAGCAGCGCGTGATCACGGGAGCAGGAAATGGACTCGCGAGCGAACTGCGGTTTTTGAAGCGAGCGCTTTATGGGATCGTGGTGGGCTTGTTGATCAGTGATCGACTGCGCGCGGCTCATTTGTCCCAAGGCGATGTGATTGCTTGTGTGTCACCGATCGCGGCTGGGCATCATCGACGTTGGTGCTTGCGCTGGGGAGGCAAGGATTTGGCGAATCGGGTAGATTTTTTGCCTCATCCGGTGTGCGAGCTTTATCGCTGGGAGTCCAATCGGGTGAAAACGCGTCGAATTGTGGCTGTCGGGCGATGGAATGATGACATTCAGAAAAGACCCGAACTGCTTTGTCGCGTCGCGGCGTTAGTCATGCAGCGAGATAAGGCGGTGCATCTTGATGTTGTGGGACAGCAGGGGCGAGCGATTGAGCGCTGGTGGCAGCAACTGCCAGTGGACCTGCAAGCGCGTGTGAAGCTTTGGGGACGGGTGTCGCCTGCCGAATTGCAGTCGATCATGACGGGGGCGCAGGTGAGTTATTGTTCGTCATCTTTCGAGTCGTTTCACATCGCGAGTGCGGAGGCCTTGTGCTGTGGTTGCTCGGTTGTGGCGGCTCGTTCGAATTCGCTTGCGGCTTTGCAATGGTTTGTCAGCGACGATTCTGGCACGTTAGTGGAAAATGACACGGCGGAGGGTCATGCCGATGCTTTGCTGCTGGAGCTGGATCATTGGCGTCAGGGGCGGCGAGAACCCAAGCAGTTGGCCGAACGTTGGATCGAGCGTCTGCACGCCTCTCGAGTGGCGCGGCAGATATTGCGATGGTTCACCCTCAACAAGCAAAGGGAATAATTGTGGCGCGACCATCGAAAAAACAGACGCTGGCTGGCAATTCGAAGTCCTCACGTCGAATCGCGGCTAAGCGAAACTCTGATTCAGCGGTTGTTAACGCTTCGGTGCGTCACCGTTGGCAGGGTGGGAGTTTAGTGATGATCATCATCCTGACTCCGATTCTGCTGTGGGGACAATGGTGGATGTGGCAGCATCAATTCGAAGCGGATGAACGCTATGCCGTGGTGCGTTTTGCGGCGCAGCAAGACGCGCCGATTCAAGTGATGCGCGGTAACGATACGATCAGCTGGAACCGAAACGTCGGGCAACTGGCGTTGGCAGTGCAGGCAGGGAAGGAGCGTCCGACGGTCCAAATTCCGCTAGATGCTTGGCCACAAGAGGGGTATTTGCTGGTGAAAATTCGCATGAGGGCTCTTGGTTTGGTGAAAGGAGAGGAGGATTGGGCGCTGGCGCGGGGAATTGTTCTGTGGCGTGATCGTCGCGGTGGCTGCTATCCGGATCACATTCCTGTTGCGGCGGTTAAAGCGGATGAGGTGGTTGAGACCCATGGTGTCGTGTCTCTGACACATGAGGGTCGCCCATTTTTTTGTTTGCAACATTTGGGCCTTGCTGGTTCGTGTCGCGTCGAGACGCTAGAATTGCAGTTATTGCGTCGCTGTTCCTGGTTTTTACCCTTGCAGATTGGATTTGCGGTGCTTTGGCTGGGTTGGTGGTGGGGGGTGTGGCGCGCGCTCGGCTGCGTCCAGCCGTGGAATGTTTCCATGGCCGTTGCAGTGGCATTGGCCTATGGCTCGTTTCATTTTCTGGTCTTTCCCGGACCCTATTTGCCCCTGCGAGGCATTCAGCAACCCTTTGTGCTGGCTGAAAATCGGCAAGCGACAGTCCCGGATGCACAACTTCCCGCCACCAAGGAGCGATTGGTGAGATTTGATCAAGGTGCGAGCAATGTGAGCGGCGACGTTCCGACCCGTGGTCACTTGAGTTGGGGCATGGAGGCGCTGATGTGGTTGAAGAAGCAATTGCGTCCCATTTTTCATGGCTTGGGTTTCGCGCTGTTTGCGTTGATTTTCATGATGTTATTGCAGGGGTCGCTGGGATTGGTGCCGGTGGTGATGCTTGCCACGTGCTCCGAGGGCATGCAGTATCTGTATGGTTTTGGTTTTGGCTGGGAAGATGTTGTTGATTTGACTGTCAACGGCTGCGGCATCTGGCTAGGATGGAAGATGTGGAAATGGATTGTGTCATTTTTGCATCAAAAACATTTTTCAGGCTCGAAGAAATCGGGTGCCTCTCGCAGAAAGCAGAAAACATCGCTATCCTAAATGCCTGACATCACCATCATCACGCCGAATCGCAATTACGCGCGTTTTCTCTCGCCATGTTTGCGGAGTGTTGCGGCTCAAATGGATGTCAGCGTCGAGCACTGGGTGATGGATGGAGAGTCGTCCGATTCTAGCGCGGACGTTGTGGCGCAGTTTGCGCATGCGCGGTGGCATTGTGAATCCGACAACGGCATGTCTGAGGCGATCAATCGGGGCTTTGACCGCGCGTTGGGTGATTGGGTGATGTGGCTGAATGCGGATGACTACTTGCTGCCCGGAGCGTTGGCCGCGATGTTGGAGTTTCTCAAAAATACAGATGCTGACATCGTTTACGGCAATTTTTGTTTTGTTGACGAGTCGGGGCACTTGATGCGACGAATGAAGGTGCCACGTTGGTCACTCTTTGTTCATGTGCATCATGAGTGCTACGTGCCATCCACAGCTGCGTTGTATCGGCGCACCACGATCATTGATGCAGGTTATCGACTGCGACAAGATTTTCACTACGTGATGGATGGCGAGTGGTATGCGCGTCTGGCGCGGGATGGAAAGAAATTCGTGCACGTGCCGGTTGAGATGGCGTGCTTTCGGTTGCATGGTCACAATGCCTCGATGCGGTATTTGGGGAAAAAAACCAACATGAGTGCGATTTTGTCGGCGGAGCGTCAACACATTGAATCGCGGGCGATTCGCCGGGCTTATGGCGTCACGGTTTTTCAGGATCCGTATCTCAACGGATGGGTTGATGGTTTTTTATGGATCATCGCAAAAGGATGGAAGTGGTGTTTACGGAAAATGACAAAATAGTGATGGACACGCAGCAGTCTCAGAACCAGAGAGTGGCGGTATTGTTAGCGACGATGAACCGTGCTAGCACGGTAGTGGCGTGTGTGCAGGCGTTGGCGAAACAGACCACTGCTCCCGCTTGGGTGATTGTGGCGGACAATGTTTCGACTGATGACACGGTCTCGCAATTGCAGGGCATGGTTTCGCTGCCTTTTGTTTTGCATGTGCATCGGATGGCATCCAATCGCGGCAATGCGGGAGGAATTGAGGAAGCCATGGACTTGGCCATGGGCTGGGGTGCGGATGCGTTTTGGATTTTGGATGATGATTCCTGGCCGCGACCCGATGCCTTGGAGCGCTTGCTTGCTGATTTTCATCCCGAGGAAACAGTTCGCAATCCACTCCAAATGGACCCCAAGACCGGGCGATTCACCTGGCCGATGGCGCTGGCGCAGCCGGAAAAAGGGTGGAAGATGGTTTTTGAGCCCGCAGAATTGCCAGAGGGCGATGTGTGGGCGTCGCGCCCCTCATGGACGGGAGCATTGGTATCACGTTCCATGGTTGAGCGCGCTGGGCCGGTGCTGGGTGATTTGTTTATTCGCGGAGAAGACGAGGAGTATTCGTGGCGTTTGGCCCGTGCGGGTTTCCGCTTTGAGCTGGTTCGTGCCGCGATTCTGGATCACCCCGGGCCGCAGCAGCTCAATCATGTGGCTTTTCTGGGGAAGCATTTCTTCTGGGAAGAGGGTTTATCGCCGTGGAAACTGTATTACAAAGTTCGTAATGCCGTGTGGATGAGCTGTCGCGATCGAGCGTGGGGGCGTGCGTGTCTGATGACCTTGATGCAGATGCTTGTGTTGCTGTTGGTGGACCGTCAACGTGATCTGCGCACGCAGTGGCTGTGTTGGCTCGCGGTCATGTTGGCTGTGATCCATGGTTGGCGCGGTCAGCTTGGTCGCTTGAAGCGATCATGGGCGCCCTAACAAGCAACTCAAGAGCCGCATCACAGCGTGGTCATTTGTTGACTTTGATCTCATCCCACTTCACCAAACGATCCGCGAGTTCTCCCACGAGCTCGCGGATTTTTTTGTCCGCCCTGTCCTGGTTGGCTTTGGTTTTTGCGTCTGATTCTGCCAAATCATAAGGAATGGAAAGCATGATGAAGGACCATTGTTGATCTTTCCCACGAAAAATGCGATCTTGCATGTCAAGAATCGTTCGTTGCGTGTGATCGAAAGTCATTTGCTGATTACCCACAAAAAAATAGTAACTCAGAAAGCCAATTTCCTTCGCTGGTGTGCCATCTTCTTTTTTGCCAATCGGCATGCGAGTGAGTAGCTGACGCAAGGTGATCTTGTGCTGGTTGGGACTGATCACAGTGCTCACGGATTGAACCATTCCCAAGTGACCCTGTGCCACCAAGCAGCGTTCGGGGCGATGAATCGAGTTGTTGATGTCGCTGCCTGAGTTGACGATGGAGAGATTGATGACAGCAGCAACCTCGCGCCCGTCCGCTAAAGTGAGCGTGGGATGATCTTCTGATAGATAAACA
The DNA here is from genome assembly GCA_964599325.1 of uncultured Verrucomicrobiales bacterium. Classification (GTDB taxonomy): domain Bacteria; phylum Verrucomicrobiota; class Verrucomicrobiia; order Verrucomicrobiales; family Akkermansiaceae; genus UBA956. The sequence continues at coordinate 55,126 of CAZREM010000006.1, forward strand.
GCCTTCTCGAAGCTTGTGTCTTTTGCGAGAATGTCCATTTCCGCCTTCGAGGGCAAGGTTCGCTGACCCTGCCATGACCCAAAGCGCAGCGGTGGCTGCGTGATGATCGAAGAACGATGAAAATCACCGTGTTTCGGCAAAAGTTGGATGGTGTTGAGCAGCCCGAGAAGCAGCAATGGCACGAGAAAGTAGCGTTTCATGTCAGTTGAGCGGGCGATTGAACAGTTCGGCGAATCACTTTTTTTCGCCACGGTAGCTGACCTTCCAAAGCCGAGTGCAACAGCATCATCAGTGACAGAGTGATGGGATAAAAAATCAACAAGCCCGATTGATCGTGCCAAGTTTCGCGGGCGAATTTTGAGTCGCCGTATTCGGCGATGATGAATATCGAGCTGACCCGCAGGCCATTGCCGATGATCGATAGCGGAATGGCAGACAACAACAAACAGGCTTTTTTCCATAACGCCATGGGAGCCAAGTAAGCCCATGCGGCGGAAATCATGATCAGAGCCATCAGTGAGCGAATGCCGCTGCACGCTTCATCGATTTCCAGTGGCGCCCATTTGTTGGTGGTGGAAAAGATTTTCGCTCCCATGGCATACGTTTGCACGCCAAAAGTGCTACAGATGGCTTGCGACAGTTGGGTGGCGATCACTTGAAGTGGAACCGTGGCATGCTGAATGTTTGTCAGCGGAATCGCGAGCCAAAAATAATACAGGGGGAAGGCCGCGATGTTCGCAGTTTTTCGACCGCAAAGACACCAAGTCAAGCCATGGCAGAAAAAGGGCAGCGCCGCCACAGCGATGCGCCATTGTGACACGCGGTAGGATGCCATGAACAACAGCGTTCCCATAATCATCGGCAAAATGCCCCACAGTTCGCCTGCGGTGCTGGCTGCTCGCATTTGTTTCCATCGACTGGCCATGATCCCGATGATGATGAACGGGAACATGAAGCCGTGCTCGTAACGCGTTTCAGGGTTCCAGCTCGAAACCAACATGCGCAGTGCCGATACAGCATGTTCGGGTCCATATGCGGGATAATACCAAAAGAACCAATAAATAATCGCAAAACATGCGGCCCATGACAGGTGCGGCAGGTATTGCTGGACGAGCGGATGCGACCTTGCTGAAGCACCGGATTCTGGTGGAGAGGGTTGCGCGAGCAATGGAGAATCGTTAGCCATATCAAGGTTGCGAGCACAGCCTAATTGGCAGCGGAAGTGATGTCAAGCTAGCCGTGAGCGCCGCCACAATCAACGATTGGGTCATGGTGATCAGTGATTCAGCTTCGTGTGATGTGCTAGATCACGATCTGTGTCGAATTCGCCTCGGATTTGCTCTTGTTCTTGTTTGTTTAATTTGATAAATAAAGGAGTTGGCTGTCGAACAGACAATAAACATGTGATTCGCGCTGCGGCTGTGGTTCGCAGATGTGCATGCGATGACTGGGTTGGATGGTGTTTCATTTTTCGGAAATTGGACGTTTAGGGTAAAGATATGGCTGTTGGAAGAAATGGTGACTTGAAGGTGCAGTTGGTGCAGTTGGGGGATGCCTTTTTGGTCTGGACTTCGATGATGATTGCGGCGCAATTGCGAGATCCATTGCGTCTGTTGTTTCATATGTCACCAGCGGACGAACCAAATTTATGGGATGCCAATTGGGTTCTGTTTTTGTCAGTGCCGTTGTTGCCATTGATTTTGGAAAAATTTGGTTTTTACGAGCGCACGGTGGAGAAAGAGAAGCGCAAGGCATTTTGGCAAATGTCCAAGGCATACACCTTGTTGGTGTTAATCATTGGGTTGTTGTCGGTGTTCGCCCAATTTCCAGATGCTCGTCGGTTGATTCTCGTGTTGGGTGGATCGTTGTCTTTTCTGCTCATTTTTCTTCGGGATCGCTTGATTTATGCGTGGATGCGCAAACGTGCGGGCAATGATGAGCGCAAGGAGCGTGTTGTGATTGCAGGCACGGGCAGGGAAATTGACATGTTGTTAGCGGAAGTTGATCCGGTCATTCGCTCTTCGTGGCATGTCGTGGATCGCTTTGATTTTGCCGAGCGCGATGTCGATGACTTGTATTTGTTGCTAAAGCAGCACGCTGTGCAGAGGGTATTGTTTGTGGCGGGGCATGCGGAGTTTGCCAAGGTGTCTCTTGCGGTTGAAGCTTGTGAGTTGCAAGGGGTTGAGGCGTGGATTTCATCTTCATTTATTCGCACGCGGGTGGCACGTCCGGAGTTTGACACGATTGGGGAAAAACCAATGTTAGTGCTGCGTTCGACTCCTGGATTGACGTGGGAATTATTGGCGAAGGAAGTGATGGATCGCGTTGGGGCATTTGTTTTGATCATTTTAACCTCGCCCCTGTGGTTGTTCGCAGCCATAGGCATCAGGCGCGCCGATCCGAGTGGTCCGGTTTTCTTTTCTCAAATGCGTGCGGGTCGATATGGCAAGCCGTTTCGCATGTGGAAATTCCGCACGATGGTGACTAATGCCCCGGAATTGCTTGAAAAAATCAAGCAACAGCACGGCAATCAGATGTCGGGACCCGTGTTCAAGTTGGATCATGATCCGCGGATTTTTCCATTTGGAGCGATGTTGCGAAAGTTGAGCATCGATGAGTTGCCTCAGTTGTATAACGTGCTGCGTGGCGATATCAGCTTGGTCGGTCCTCGACCTTTGCCTATTTATGAAGTAGAGGCTTTCGCTGATATTTCGCATCGGAGACGTTTGAGTGTGAAGCCAGGGATCACGTGTGAATGGCAGGCAGGTGGTCGCAATAAGATCACGAGCTTTGAAGATTGGGTTAAGCTCGATTTGCAATACATTGACAACTGGTGCTTGTGGTTGGATGTGAAACTTTTGCTTAAGACGATTCCAGCAGTTTTGTTCAGTCGCGGTGCGAAATAATGAAACGTGAATCTTACATGAGTGATCTTGCTCTTGTAGTTTTTCTGTTGGGTTTGTTGGGTTCGCTTTGTTTTGCGGCTGACTCAGATGCCTTTCGTCCCGCTTTACCCTTGTTAGTGCTGACGATTGGCACTTGGCTGGCGGTGTGTTTGCGCGCGCGACAATGGAGTTTGCGTTGGATGGATTTGATCGTGACAGCGGCTTGCGCGTATGCCGCTTGGCGCATGGCGAATTCGGCGGTAAGTGATTTGGCTAGGAGTGATGCGTTGCTTCTCGCGACTGGTTGGAGCAGCTATGTTTGGGGACGACTAGCGAATCGACGCGAGTGGGATGTTTTTATCATGGTGGTTGGAGTTCTCGCGCTGGTAAATGTTGCCATCGGGGTGCATCAAATCGCGTTTCCTACAGATATTTCTGTTTTTTATGGCAAAGTGGCAGTGAAAGGCATGGCCATCGGGTTGTATGGGCACTACAATCATTTGGCAAATTTTTTGCTCTTGGCCGGTTTCTTGTCACTGGGCGTCGCGATTTCCGATGGTCGCAAGACAGCGCTGCGAGTGTTTTGTTGGTTGGTTTTTGTGGCATGTTGCGGTGGTCTCGTTTTGTCGCAATCGCGAGGCGGAATTTTAGCGGCAATTGTAGCAGTGTTTGTCGCTTCGTGTCTCTGGCTCGTGACGCTTTGGCGCAACAAGGTGAAATGGGCAGCGCACGCGACGCTAGGTTTCGTGGTGTTGGTTCCTATTTTGGCTGTTGCAGCGTATCAGATGGGCAGACAAGTGGTGTTTGAGCGAGGCACGAATGATGGGGGACGTTGGTCCATGAGCCGTGCGGCGATGGAATTGATCGTGCAAGAACCCCTGCTAGGACACGGAAGTCGGGCTTATTCATACAAATGTTTGGATCCGCAGATCTGGAAAGCTTCTGGAATGAGGCACGATTATGCTGATCCCGTTTTTGTTCACAATGAACTGTTGCAAGCGGCTTGTGATTATGGCGTTGTGGGCTTGATCGCGGTTTTATCTGTTGTTGGATTGTGTTTGTTTCGCGCACTGATCATTGTCGCGATTCCTGACGAGGGCAAGGCTAGCGCTCGTTCAGACAACGGTGCTGTGCTTGGGGCCATGATCGCGATGGTTGCCATGCTGGTTCAGAGTTTCTTTAGTTTTGTTTTTCATACCCAGCCAGACGTTATCATTTTTGCCGTTTTTTTGGGTTACATCACGCAACAAGTTTGGCCATTAGACGATCAGGTTCAAACTCCAAGAGCGGGTTGGCCTGCTTGGGGTCTGCGTGGACTTTACACGGCGGCGGCGGCGCTGACGTGTTTCATGTTTTGGCGTCATGCCGCGGTGTGGATGATTGTGGACCGCCCGCTGGTTAATCGAATCAAAGCCCCGCAAGAGCAAGAAAAATGCTGGATACAGGCGAAGCAATGGCTGGAGGATTATCGGATCCATCGCGAATTGGGTTTTTCCTTGGCAACCGCGATGTGCCGCGATGGCTCCAATGTCGAATCCAGAAAGTTGAATGAGGCGTATTTGGAATTTTGCGAAGTGGAAAAGCGTCATCCCTGGGAATACATTAGCCAATTGAATCAGGCGTTGATGCTTGATGATTTGGGCAGATATGCGGAGTCAGCTCCGATTTTTCAGAAATTGCTTGATCCGTTCATGCATCGCGAGATCGTGTATCGTGTTCGATATTACTACATGCGGCATTTGACGCGGCGAGCAGCAAAAGCATGGGAGGACTATGACTCTGGTCACGCCTTGTGGCTTTATCAAATGGCGCGGGATCAGCTTGAAATCACTCGATCATACGGCGCGATCGGTCACGAATTGTATGGGGTGTTACTGCATACGATCAACGAACGCATGGGATTTTTGGTCGAACAAAAGATCGTGCCCAGTGAGCACCCGCTGGCACCCCATCCTGCCAGCGACACAGAAGTCGTCCCTGCTCCATAAAAACGTGCAGGTGGAATTGACGCTTCATCATCACTGAAAAGCAGCTGAAATTGCTTGGTTCGGCCTTTATTCAACGATAACAGGAGTGCCGAGTTGCGCGTTATCGAAAAATTTTGCGGCAATGGCATCGGGCATTCGGATGCAGCCGTGCGATGCTGCATATCCTGGCAAATAACCAGTGTGCATGCCGATGCCGCCATTAAATCGCAGAAAATTGAACATTGGAGCTGGATAATAGATGCAACCGGGCGGGACTTTATCCACACGGATATCGACATTGTCATTCACCATTTGGCCGGTTTTTTTGTCCTTGAATACCCCATAAAAGCTCGAGTGATGGTCCTTGTCCTTTTCAGTGACCTTGTATTTGCCTGCGGGTGTGTTGGTGCCCTCTTTACCGGTGGAAATTCGAGAAACACCGACAAGTGTGGAGCCTTTGTAGAAAAAGGCCTTTTGTTGCGCACGGTTGATCCGGATCAGAGCAGGGCCATTCACATCGTCACCATCCCAATAAGAGACATCATCAGGAATGGCCGGTGCTGGTCCACTTCCGTGAGAGGAATATTTGATTTCACCCAAGCCAGCGAGATAATTCCCGCGTGGATTTTGATGGGTGTCATTGCCAAAAAAGCAAGAACTGAGCGAGAATGTTGCAGCCAACAACAGCACCCAATGACAGCTGCGACTGGGTCTGAGGCTGCGTTGCAACTGAATAAGCGCATCTTGAAGCATGCGACAGAAAATGCGATGAGATAAGGTTCAGGTCAAGTCAGGCATTCATTTTTTTTGATTGGCTGTCGGACATCTGCTGATGTAGCACCATTGAAAGTTTACCATGCCAAGGTCAGGTTCCAAATTCTTATCACATTTGCTCGCAGATCCTGAGTTGATCCAGTTATGCCGAGACGAGTGCGAACGTCTGGGAAATGGTGATCTGGCGCGGCATGTGCTGGTCTATTGGAATCCAAAAATGCGAAGCACGGCGGGACGCGCATATTGTCAGGATCGTCGCATTGACCTCAATCCGCGAATGCAAAAGGTGGCGCCTGAACAAATCGAGCACACGCTGCGACACGAGCTTGCACATTTGATCGCTTATGCCCGATGGGCGCGCAAATCACCATTGAAGCCTCACGGTGCCGAATGGCAACGTGCGTGTATCGAGCTGGGCATTCCCGGAGCACCGGTGACGCATCAGATGCCGCTTGCAAAACGAGTGCTGAAGCGCAAATGGTGCTACATTTGTCCGGTTTGCATGATGAAAATACAGCGTGTTCGGCCATTTCAGCGTCCGAGTGCTTGTCGGCGCTGTTGCGTTGAAAACAATGGCGGAAGATTTGATTCACGCTTTCAGTGGCGACTTGAACTTTCGAGGAGTTAACGTGTTTTTTTATTTTTTAAAAACTTTGGTTGAGTCCCGTGGGGAGTATTCGGAGCGTCAGAAGAAATCTGTATTTTTATTCAATTGTGATGATGGATTTCGTGTTCGATTTGATTTTTTTTGGAAAAGTTTTGTGAGGATTTTTCTTTTATCTATAAGGGATTTTCGCGAATGCTGCACATGTTGGAATTTTTTTTTTTGACAGCGTATGCTCATCTGCTAACTTCCCGCCCGCTTTTCCCGGACGGCTGACAGTCACCTGCCAACCCCCTGGGGGACAGCTAGCAATGCAAGTTGCTCGTGTAGCTCAGGGGTAGAGCGCATCCTTGGTAAGGATGAGGTCGGGGGTTCAATTCCCCCCACGAGCTCCATGTGTCGCTTGCCGTTCAGAAGTCCAGAATCAATACAATCAGCCCAGCGAACCAAACAATATTATGGCAAAAGAATCATTCCAACGCAATAAGCCCCACGTCAACATCGGCACGATCGGGCACGTTGACCACGGCAAAACCACACTGACCGCTGCAATCACCAATACTCTCGCGGAGAAGGGATTTGCACAGGCAAAAGGTTACGCTGATATTGACGCTGCTCCGGAGGAGCGTGAGCGCGGTATCACCATCAACACTGCTCACGTGGAATACGAAACAGACAACCGTCACTACGCACACGTGGATTGTCCTGGTCACGCCGACTACGTCAAAAACATGATCACCGGTGCAGCTCAGATGGATGGAGCAATCTTGGTGGTGTCTGCTGCTGACGGCCCAATGCCTCAGACACGTGAGCACATCTTGTTGGCTCGCCAGGTGGGTGTTCCTGCTCTCGTGGTGTTCATGAACAAAGTGGACATGGTGGACGATGAGGAATTGTTGGATTTGGTTGAGATGGAAGTTCGCGATCTGCTTTCCACCTATGAGTTTCCAGGAGATGACATTCCTGTCGTGAAAGGTTCAGCGCTGCGCGCTCTTGAGGGCGATGCAACCTATCGTGAATCCATCAATAAGTTGATGGATGCTGTCGACAGCTATATTCCTCAGCCTGAGCGCCCGATTGATAAGACTTTCTTGATGCCAATCGAGGATGTGTTTTCGATTGAAGGTCGTGGAACTGTTTGCACAGGTCGTGTTGAGCGTGGTATTGTCAAGAAGATGGAGGAGGTCGAAATCGTTGGCATCCGTGACACGCAGAAAACCACAGTGACTGACATCGAGATGTTCCGCAAGTTGCTGGACGAAGGTCGCGCTGGTGACAACGTGGGTCTTCTCTTGCGTGGTCTTAAGAAAAACGATCTGGAGCGCGGTCAAGTGATTGCAAAACCAGGAACCGTGAAAGGTCACAGACATTTCAAGGCTGAGATTTACGTTCTCTCGAAAGAAGAAGGAGGACGTCATACGCCGTTCTTTTCTAACTATCGCCCGCAGTTCTACTTCCGCACGACGGACGTTACAGGTAGCATCAAGTTGCCAGAAGGCACAGAGATGGTGATGCCTGGTGACAACGTGGAGTTGACTATTGAATTGCTCACTCCAATTGCCTTGGAGAAAACCATGCGTTTTGCGATTCGCGAAGGTGGCCGCACTGTGGGTGCAGGTCGCGTCGGTGACATCATTGAATAAGATTTGCATTGATTTTTCGAGAAGCTGCACGCATGATGATGCGTGCAGCTTCCTTCGCCTCGTCCATTGAGGTCAGGGGAGGGTCACGATGATAGGGTAATAGCTCAATTGGTAGAGCATCGGTCTCCAAAACCGAGGGTTGTAGGTTCGAGTCCTACTTGCCCTGCCATCGTGATCAAATTAGTTAATCAAGCATTTTTAATCGCATCATAATTCCGTGAATGTTTCTCGATTTTTCCATGAAGTTGTAGGGGAGCTCCGCAAAGCAAGTTGGCCTTGGGAGTCAGACCCGAAAGTCAAAGGGTTGAAAAAATACAAGGAATTGGTGGATTCTACTATTGTGGTTTTGATCGCAATGGTGTTGCTAGCCGGTTTTGTCAATGTCTGGGATATTATTTTGACAAAAGTTGTGACTTACTTGACAACTTTGTTTTCTTCGTGATAAAATCGCTCCCCCGCGAAAATCAACTTATTTTTCTGCGCATCCGTAATGTCTTCATCTATCGAAAATCGCAATCAGTGGTATGTCGTTCATGTTCTCTCTGGTCAAGAGGGGCGCGTGCGGGAGCGTATTGCTCGTGAGATGCGTGAGCAGGACATGGCGGATCATGTGTTCGAAGTCTTGGTTCCGACTGAAACCGTGTCAGAGGTGCGTAAGGGGAAAAAAACAGAGTCGCGGCGCAAGTTTTTTCCGGGTTACATCATTGTCAACATGAATTTGTTTACCAGTGATCAGCAGCTTATCGAGAAAACGTGGTATTTCATTAAGGAAATGGAGGGCGTGATTGGTTTTGCGGGCACGAAGGATCGTCCGGTGCCGATGCGATTAAGGGAGGTGGAGGCCTTGCGCGCGCAAATCTTGGAGCGTCAGGAGAATGTGCGGCCTTCTATTGTTTTTGAGGTCGGGGACCAAGTGCGTGTTTCCGATGGTCCTTTCGAGAGTCAGAGTGGTGTGGTTGAAGAAATTGATCCAGAGCGTGGCAAGTTGCGCGTGGCGGTGTCGATTTTCGGTCGATCCACACCAGTGGATCTCGAATTTTGGCAGGTTGAGCGAACCTCATGATCGCTATCGGTTCCGAGCCGAGTCCTCGTGGGATAGAAGTCGGAGGCAAGCATTCAAATTTAACATTTCATTCATCATGGCTAAAGAAATTACCGGATACATTAAGTTGCAAATTCCCGCCGGCGCTGCGAATCCGTCGCCGCCTGTTGGTCCTGCCTTGGGTCAGCGTGGTGTGAACATCATGGCGTTTTGTAAAGAGTTCAACGCTGCGACTCAAAGTCAATCCGGTGATGTTCTGCCGGTTGTGATCACTGTTTTTAAGGATAAGTCCTTCTCTTTCGTGACCAAGCAGCCGCCGGCAGGAAATTTGCTGAAAAAAGCAGCGGGGATTGCTTCTGGCTCGAAGGAGCCGCACAAGATCAAGGTTGCCAAGCTTTCCAAAGAGAAATTGATGGAAGTGGTGAATCGAAAAATGCCCGATTTGAATACGCGCAATCCTGAAGCTGCAGCTCGCATTTTAGCGGGGACTGCGCGTCAGATGGGCATCGAAGTGGAGGGAATGTGATTTCGATGGTCTCTATTGTGAGATCATCACGCAGGAGGGTATGTTTGTATCCGCCAGAACTGCAAACCAAACAAAACAATGTCTAAACATCGTAGCAAACGTTATAAAAGTGCTGTCGCTTTGATTGATTCATCAAAGTCCTACAGCTTACCTGCCGCCGTTGAGTCGCTCAAGAAGTTGCCAGCGCCTAAATTTGATCCATCTGTCACGATCTCGGTGCATTTGGGTGTGGATCCACGTAAGAGTGATCAAATGGTTCGTGGCTCTGTGTCACTGCCCCACGGAACGGGTAAAAATGTCCGTGTCGCTGTGTTTGCGCAAGGTGAAGCTGCGAAAGCAGCACTGGAAGCTGGTGCGGATTTTGTGGGATACGAGGATTTGATTGCTCGAGTTCAAGGTGGTTTTACCGATTTCGATGTGGCGATTGCGACGCCTGATGCAATGACAGAAGTTCGGAAGATCGCTCGTGTTTTGGGTCCGCGTGGTTTGATGCCGAATCCTAAAACTGGAACGGTCACAGATGACACAGCCAAAGCGATCAAGGAGGTCAAAGCGGGTCGTATTGATTACAAGCTTGATAAAAACGGCAACGTTGCAGGTTCTGTTGGAAAGCTGTCATTTTCCGATGAGGCGATCATCGAGAATGCGCGTGTTTTCATCGATAGTGTCTTGCGTGCAAAGCCAGCTACAGCCAAAGGCAACTATATGCAGAGCGTTACGCTTTCAGCGACCATGTGCCCCGGTATTCCGCTGGAGGCTGCCACTTACACCAAAGCATCCGCATAATTTAACCATTGCAGCAATATTATGAATCCCGATAAGAAAATCATCATCGACGCGCTGCAAGAGCAGGTCAATGCATCTCCGTATGTGATTGTGTTTGATTACACAGGCATGACGGTGCCGCAGTTTTCTGAATTGCGCAATCGACTTTCTGCGGCTGGTGCTGAATGTCATGTTGCAAAAAACAGCTATCTTCGCAAAGCAATGGAGGAAGCTGGGTTGCCTGATGTGAGCGAAAGCTTGGTTGGTCAAACAGCTTTTGTGACTGGAACGAGTGAAGTGTTCGCGGCGGCTAAGGCGATTAGCAACTTCGAGAAGGAGTTCAAAAAGCCCGCCATGAAAGTTGGTGTGTTGGACGGAATGGTTCTCGACCAAGACAAGCTGAAGGCGATTGCTAGCATCATTTCGCGCGAGTCTGTTCTTTCACAATTGCTTGGCACGATCAATGAGCCTGCCGCTCGGATTGCCCGTGTGATCAAGCAGAAATACAACCCTGGAGCTGATGACTCTGATGAGTCGCCGGCTGCTGAATAACCCTTTGAACAGATAAGTCGTGGCAACACGATTTTGAACAAATAAATGGTTCCTTGTCGGATGATTGGCCAATCATTTGAAATGTTCCAAGGCTTTGGAATGCGACAATACCGAACGATAACAATACAATGGCTGACTTAGATAAACTTGTAGAAGAATTGGGCACGCTCACCGTTTTGGAAGCGGCGTCGTTGGTGAAAAAATTGGAAGAAGCATGGGGTGTTTCTGCTGCAGCACCAACAGCTGTTGCTGTTGCTGGTGGTGGCGATGCAGCTCCTGTTGAAGAAAAAACTGAATTCGATGTCGTGCTGGTTGATGGCGGCGCCAACAAGATCGCTGTCATTAAGGCAGTGCGTGAGGTGGCTCCGGGACTTGGCTTGGCCGACGCGAAGAAATTGGTGGAGAGTGCTCCTGCTAAAGTGCTTGAAGGCGCTGCGAAGGATGCTGCTGAAGCTGCCAAGAAGAAACTCGAAGAGGCTGGCGCAAAAGTCGAACTCAAATAATTTTTTGCGATTCGGTAATCTCCCGAGTGTGGCGCGCTGCCTCGGGAGTATTGCCCACCACGTGATGGACGAGAATGGTTACTTTCAAGCACTTCAGTTTCGATACATGAAACTATTCTCGTCGATTTCGTCCTGTTATTCCATTTCCTGATTTGTCCTCGCTCGAGTCGTCACGCGGCTCGGGCTTCATTTGCTATCCACCAACCACCATTACCGCTATGCCAGACCGTCTTTATTTTGGAAAATTTGAGGAAGTCATTGAGCCTCCAAATCTGATTGAGGTTCAAAGTCGTTCATACGAAGAGTTTTTGCAAAAGGAAATACCGTTATCTGAGCGCAGCAACACGGGATTGCAAGCGGTTTTTCAGGAAGTGTTTCCGATCAAGAGTTATGACGAAGCGATCACGCTGGACTTCGTGTCATATGACATAGAGGATCCGAAGGTGTCATCTCTGGAGTCGTTGCGCCATGGCGAGACGTTTAGCGCAGCTCTTTATGTTACTTTCCGATTGAAGGATGAGTCTGGGGCGAAGAAAGAGCGTGTTTACATGGGTGAGTTGCCGATGATGACTCGGCGTGGGACATTCATCATCAACGGTGCCGAACGCGTGATTGTTTCGCAGTTGCATCGCTCGCCCGGCATTTGTTTTGAGACCTCGCAGCATTTGAACGGCAAAATTTTGCATTCGTTTCGCATCATTCCCGATCGCGGATCTTGGTTAGAAGTGCAATTTGACACGAACGATTTGCTTTATGTCTATCTTGATCGCCGTCGTCGTCGTCGCAAGTTCTTGGCTTCGACTTTCTTGCGCGCGCTGGGGTATTCGACAGATCGACAAATCATCAATGAGTTTTACAATCCTGAGAAATTGAGCTTGAGTGATGAGTTGGATGAGAATGAACTCGGCAATAAGGTTCCGTTTGAGGATGTTCTTGATGGAGAAATTGTGGTCGCCAAGGCCTATGAGCCTTTGACAATTGGCATCGTGCGACAGCTGATCACGCTGGGGCATAAGAGTATCGACGTGATCGATAGCCGTGAGGACGAAATTTTAATCAAATCTCTGCGCAAGGATCCGTCGCGTGATGAAGACTCGGCGCTGAAAGACATATATCGCAAATTGCGCCCAGGAGATCCGCCGACGGCTGCAAATGCCAAAGCATTGCTTAAGCGACTGTTTTTCGATCCTAAAAAGTATGATCTCACTCGAGTGGGGCGCTATAAAATCAATCAGAAACTCGGCTTAAACGTCTCATCTGAACAGAGAATCATGGTTCCTGAAGATTTCTTGGGAGCGATGAAATACATCTTGAAGCTGAAAAAAGGTGAGGGCATCATTGATGACATCGATCACTTGGGCTCGCGACGCGTGCGTGCTGTTGGTGAGCTATTAGCGAACCAGTGTCGCATTGGATTGGCTCGAACAGAGCGCTTGGTAAAGGAGCGGATGACATTGTTCGATGTGAACATCGAGGGCATGATGCCCTCTAAGTTGATTAATCCGAAAGCACTCAGTGCGGTGGTGCGAGATTTCTTTGGTCGCAGTCAGTTGTCTCAATTCATGGACCAGACAAATCCTCTCGCAGAATTGACGCACAAGCGTCGTCTGTCGGCGCTGGGGCCGGGTGGCTTGAATCGTGACCGTGCAGGGTTCGAAGTGCGGGATGTTCATCCTTCACACTATGGTCGCATGTGTCCGATCGAGACTCCGGAGGGTCCGAACATTGGTTTGATTAACTCGATGTGCACCTACGCGCGCATCAATGAGTTCGGTTTCATCGAAACGCCTTATCGCAAGGTGAAAGATGGTCGTGTGACCAATGAAATCGAATACCTGACAGCTGATCAAGAAGAACACTATAAAATCGCTCAAGCAAACAATCCGATCGACGAGACGGGTAAATTCACCACCGAGCGGATCACAGCGCGCGAAGCTGGGGGAGAGTTCATCGAGGTGTCGCCCACGGATGCTGATTTGGCCTACATGGACGTGTCGCCCAAGCAGTTGGTGTCGGTGGCTGCCGGATTGATTCCTTTCTTGGAACACGATGACGCTAACCGCGCATTGATGGGATCGAACATGCAGCGGCAAGGTGTTCCGTTGTTGGTTTCGGAGGCACCATTGGTCGGGACAGGTTTGGAGGCGAAAGCCGCGCGCGATTCGCGTGCTGTGATTGTCGCGGAGTTGGATGGCATTGTTGCCGCTGCGACAGCTGAAATGATTGTGACGACGCCAGATGGGACATTGCCGGTTCCAGATGAAAAGTTCCTCTCTGAGCCAGAGAGCGTGAAGACCAATGTCGAGAAAGGCATCATGGCTTACCCATTGCGCAAGTTCATGCGATCGAATGCAAGCACTTGCATCAATCAAAAGCCGCTATGCCGTCGCGGTCAAAAGATTAAGAAAGGTGATGTGTTAGCAGATGGACCCAATACGGATCATGGCGAGTTGGCGCTTGGTCGAAATGTGCTCGTTGCATTCATGCCTTGGAATGGCTATAATTTCGAGGATGCGATAGTGATTTCAGAAAAAGTGGCCAAGGAGGATATTTATACTTCGATTCACATTTCAGAATTTGATGTGGCCGCCCGCGATACAAAATTAGGGCCTGAGGAAATCACGCGTGACATTCCGAACGTGGGTGAAGATGCTCTGAAGAATTTGGATCATGATGGCATTATTCGCATCGGTGCTGAGGTCAAGCCTGGTGACATTTTGGTGGGTAAAATCACGCCGAAGTCGGAAACAGAGCTTGCTCCGGAGGAGCGATTGTTGCGTGCCATTTTTGGTGAGAAAGCGGCAGATGTCAAAGATACCTCGTTGCGCGTGCCGTCGGGGGTGACAGGCATTGTGCAGGATGTCCGCGTTGCCAGTCACGGCAGTGCGAAGCGTCGTAATGACAAGATTGACCCAAACGAAATCAAGAAGCAGCTCAAGAAAGTCAATGATGAGCACAAAAAGAAAAAGGACCAACTTTACGATCAATTGACGGAGAAGTTGTCTGACATTCTCTTGGGAGAGAAAATTCCTCTTGATGTCGTCAATGCGCAGTCGGGCGAAATCATCATTCCCTCGAATCGCAAAATCACCAAGACCTTGTTGCGCAAATTAGCGTCAGTTTATGATCATATCGAAATCGACCCTAGCCCGATTCGCAATAAGATCATTGAAATTATTACCACCTTTGAGCCTCGATTTGCTGAAGTGGATAGCGAGCGTGAGCGTCGATTGGATCAGATGGAAGCGGGAGATGATGTGGAGTCTGGGTTGATCAAAGAGGTCAAAGTTTTCATTGCCGCGAAGCGCAAGTTGTCGGTTGGTGATAAAATGGCTGGACGACATGGTAATAAAGGTGTTGTGGCAACGATTGTGCCGGAGGAAGACATGCCTTTTTTGCATGACGGAACACCGGTTGATATCGTGTTGAATCCACTGGGTGTGCCTTCGCGGATGAACGTGGGGCAGGTGTTGGAAACCCATTTGGGCGTTGCGGCACGGGCATTGGGTTTCACGGTAGCGACTCCGATTTTTGATGGAATTAAGGAAAATCGCATTTGGGATTTCATGTCGAAGGCTAAACAAGTGGATGGCATTCGTCTTGTTGGGGATCGCGGCGATGTTCGTGAACGCCGTCCGGACGAACCAGAAGGCCGCGGTTACACGTGGATTGGTGATGGCAAGGATGGCACAACAGCGGGCAAATCCACTCTCTATGACGGCCGCACGGGTGATGCCTATCACAATCCGGTGGTTGTGGGTTACATTTACATGCTGAAGTTGGGCCACTTGGTTGCTGATAAAATTCATGCGCGTGCCGTTGGTCCATACAGCTTGGTCACTCAACAACCTCTGGGCGGTAAAGCTCAATACGGTGGTCAGCGATTTGGAGAGATGGAGGTCTGGGCGCTTGAGGCGTATGGCGCTGCTTACACGTTGCAAGAGTTGCTGACCGTGAAGTCCGATGACGTTCAAGGCAGAACTCGGATTTACGAGGCAATTGTTAAGGGCGATAACAATCTTGAGGCAGGAACTCCGGAATCCTTCAACGTTTTGATTAAAGAAATGCAGTCCTTGGGATTGGATGTTCGACCCGGACGTCGCGGCAGCCAACAAGGTTCTGGCGTGACCGGTGGAGTCGATGACTTTTCCTTGGATGATTTGACACTGTGATTAACCCCGAACCCAAAATCAGAAATAAATACAGCTATGAGCGTTGACACAAACTTGCGTGAGATCTTTGGAGTAGAGGAGAAAATCGAGCAATTTGATCAAATTGCGATCACGGTGGCGTCTCCGGACGTGATTCGTTCTTGGTCGAAGGGCGAGGTGAAAAATCCGGAAACGATCAATTATCGGACTTTTAAGCCCGAAAAAGGTGGTCTGTTCTGTGAGCGAATTTTTGGTCCCACGCGGGACTGGGAGTGCGCGTGTGGAAAGTATAAGCGAATCAAGCACAAAGGCGTGGTGTGTGATCGTTGCGGAGTGGAGGTCACACTGTCGCGTGTGCGGCGTGAGCGCATGGGACACATTGAATTGGCGGTGCCAGTCTCGCACATTTGGTTTTATAAGTGCATGCCTTCGCGCATCGGGCTGATGCTGGATCTCACCGCGCGTCAGCTTGAGCGGATCATTTATTATGAAGATTTCGTGGTGACGGAGCCGGGGACAACGAATTTGACCTTGGGTCAGTTGTTGACCGAAACCGAGTTGCGTGAGGCGGAAGACGCCTATGGCGAGACAGCGTTTCGCGCGCGCATGGGAGCAGAGGCGATTCAAGATTTGCTGGGTCAAATTGATCTGGTGGCTTTAGCTGCCGAGTTGCAACAGCAATTGGCTGCCACGCGTTCGAAACAAAACCGCAAGAAATTGGCGAAGCGATTGAAAATCACGCAAGGATTTGCGGGTTCGAAGTCACGTCCAGAGTGGATGGTGCAAACGGTGCTGCCGGTCATCCCCCCAGACTTGCGCCCGTTGGTGCCGTTGGAGGGTGGAAGATTTGCGACTTCTGATTTGAACGATTTGTATCGTCGGGTCATCAATCGCAACAATCGTCTCAAAAACTTGCTGCAATTGAAGACTCCCGATGTGATCATTCGCAATGAAAAGCGCATGTTGCAGGAGGCTGTCGATGCCTTGTTTGATAACGGACGTCATGGCCGCGCCGTCACGGGTGCAGGAAATCGTCCGCTGAAGTCGTTGTCCGACATGTTGAAGGGCAAGGGCGGGCGTTTCCGTCAGAATTTGTTGGGCAAGCGCGTGGATTACTCGGGACGATCAGTGATTGTGATTGGTCCGGACTTGAAATTAAATCAGTGTGGTTTGCCGAAAAAGATGGCTTTGACGTTGTTTGAGCCATTCATCATTCGTCGCTTGAAGGAACTGGGTCATTGTCACACGGTTCGTTCGGCGAAAAAACAAATCGATCGCAAAACCAAAGAAGTGTGGGATATTTTGGCTGAGGTGACAAAAGGTCACCCCATCATGCTAAACCGCGCGCCGACGCTGCACCGCTTGTCGATTCAGGCCTTTGAGCCGAAATTGATCGAGGGCGAGGCGATTCGGGTGCATCCGCTGGTTTGCACCGCGTTTAACGCTGACTTCGATGGTGACCAGATGGCGGTTCATGTGCCGTTGTCGGTTGAGGCGCAGTTGGAGGCGCGGCAGTTGATGCTGGCTCCTAATAACATTTTCTCGCCTGCGAGCGGACGTCCCATCACGGTGCCCTCTCAGGACATCATTCTGGGGTCGTATTATCTGACCTGGGCGCCGGTGCGGACGCAGAAGGATCGTGAAAAACAAGAGCATCTGCCTCTGTTTGCGAGCACTGATGAAGTCGAATTTGCCATTGCCTCACGCAAGATCGGTTACCACACGTGGATTCGCATTCGCAACCCCGATTACGGCATCGACACTCATTACGGCAACAAGGAGAACAAAATCATTGAAACAACGCCTGGACGTGTGCGCTTTAATGAGATTTGGCCGGATGCGATGGGTTTTATCAATGAGACAGTCGGCAAGAAAAAAATGTCGGATGTGATTTGGCGTTGTTATCAGGTTGCCGGTCAGAAAGGCACGGTTGAGACCTTGGACGCGCTGAAGAGTTTGGGATTCCGCGAGGCATCGCGATCGGGATGTTCCGTTGGAATTGTGGACATGGTGATTCCGGAGGAAAAACCAGCCATCATTGCAGACGCTTACGATAAGGTGGAGAAGGTCACCAAGCAGTATCGCAACGGTGTGATTACCGATGGCGAGCGCTATCAGAAGGTGATCGACATCTGGACGCAGGCCACGGATTCCATTGCCACCAAGCTCTACACCAAGATTGAATACAACGAGGGCAAGACCACGATCAGCCCGTTGTTCATGATGGTTGACTCGGGTGCTCGGGGCAACAAGAGCCAAATCAAGCAGTTGGGCGGTATGCGTGGTCTGATGGCTAAGCCATCGGGAGAGATCATTGAGCGTCCGATTACGGCGAACTTCCGTGAGGGGTTGTCGGTGTTAGAATACTTCATTTCGACTCACGGTGCGCGTAAGGGCTTGTCGGATACGGCGTTGAAAACTGCTGACTCGGGTTACATGACACGCAAGTTGGTCGATGTGGCTCAGGATGTGATTGTCACCGAAGAAGATTGCGGCACTGTCAATGGCATTACCGTGAAGCCCATTTATGATGGTGATGAGGAAGTGGCGTCGCTGTCTCTGCGCATCTATGGTCGTGTTTCTTTGCAGAAAATTTTGGATCCTGTCAGCAAGGAAGTCATTTTGGACACGGATCAGATCATCACTGAAAAAGCGGCACGCGCTGTGGAGGCGCTGGGAGTGGAGCAGCTGCGCATTCGTTCGGTGTTAACCTGCGAATCGAAGCGCGGATGCTGCGTTAAGTGCTATGGCCTCAATCTGGCGTCGGGTCGCTCGGCGAAAAATGGTGAAGCAGTGGGCATCATTGCGGCGCAGTCGATTGGTGAGCCCGGCACGCAGCTGACGATGCGGACGTTCCACGTGGGTGGTGTGGCGGCGGCGACGTTTAAACAGCCGATCATCAAGGCTAAAAATTCCGGTCACGTGGTTTATAAGGAATTGCGTGTGGTGGAGACTCCGCAAGGCTGGGTGGCTCTGAACAAAAATGGTTCGATTTCCGTCCGCGATCAAGGAGGATTGGAGCTTGAAAGCCATGTTGTGATTATCGGCTCGATCTTGCCCATCAAGGATGGAGATGATGTGAAGATTGGCGACACGCTGGTGCAATGGGATCCTTACAACGTGCCAATTTTGACTGAGAAATCGGGTTTGGCAACTTTCCGCGACATGATCACGGGCATCACTGTGATCACGGAAACGGATAAGGAAACCGGTAAAATCGGCATGCGTGTGACGGAGCACAAAGAGGATTTGCACCCGATGGTGGTCATTTTGGATCCCAAGACCAGTGCGGAGTTGGCGCGGTATTCGATTCCTGTCGGTGCCCACTTGTCGATCAAGGATCAAGAAATCGTCGAGGCGGGAACGCAGTTGGCTAAGACCCCGCGCAAGGTGGCACGCACCAAGGACATCACGGGTGGTTTGCCGCGAGTTGCCGAGTTGTTTGAGGCGCGTAAGCCGAAGGACGCTTGTGTGATTGCAAAAATCGACGGTGAAGTTTCTTATGGCGCCAATATCCGCGCGAAAAAACGGATCATTGTCACCGATTCCAACACGGGTGAAGAAGTCGAGCACTTGGTGCCGATGGGTCGTCACATCATTGTCACCGAGGGCGATCGTGTGTCTCGTGGCGATCAATTGACGGAGGGACCGGTTTCACCAGAAGATTTATTAGAGGCATGTGGTGCTCAAGAACTTCAGGAGCATTTGGTCAACGAAGTGCAATCTGTTTATCGGGTTCAGGGCGTGGAAATCAATGACAAGCACATTGAGGTGATCATTCGCCAGATGTTGCGCAAAGTGAAAATCACCGATCCCGGTGACGCGGATGAGTTCCTCTGGGGTGATCAGGTTGACAAGACCACGTTCCAGCGCGTGAATGAGCAGATCATCGCCAATGGCGGTAAACCTGCGGAAGGCGAGCCGGTATTGCTCGGCATCACCAAGGCATCATTGGAAACGGAGTCGTTTATTTCTGCTGCTTCGTTCCAAGACACCACGCGGGTGTTGACCGAGGCATCGACATTGGGCAAAGTTGATTACTTGAAGGGATTCAAGGAAAACGTGATCATGGGGCATTTGATTCCAGCGGGTTCCGGATTCGAGCGTCACCGCAATACAGAAATTGAGATGACGGTTGAAGAGCCCGAGCCATTGTTCGTGCCAGATGAGGACGGCGACTTCCCAGAAGAAGACGAGACGGCAATTACGGCATAATTCTAGTTCCACTCAACGCATCGCCCGCCCTTGACTAAGAATCGAGGGCGGGTTTTTTTACTCATCAGCTTGGCCGCATTGAGCTGATCGGTGATGATGGGGGTGGCAGAGGATGGACGGCATCGCCCAACAGGTCTGAGGCGAAAAGGGCCACATCATCGAGCAGACGTTTTTCTGGAGCGCAGCGGATTGCCATTCCATCGAGATACATCAAGCTTTTGATGATCGGAAAGGCTCCCTCGGGAAAAATCAAACCATGATCTACGGCCAATCGAATGGTTTTCATCATTTGCTTGGTTAAGCTGAGTTCGCCAATCGGTGCGGCACCAAAATCCTGATACAGCTGGGAAAATTCACGGCGAAAGTTCAGGGGCTGTGTCAGGGGCTTGAGGCTTAATTTCTCGATGGCGGCGGCCGCATCATCGATGCGACCATGCCCGAGATGAACCATGAATTCCAAAAGTCCACGCGTGAAAGCAGGATCTGCGGTTTCGACATTGGCGTTGTCGATCCAGGTGAAATCCGTTCCATCAAAAAAAAGATTTCCGGGATGAAAATCACCATGGAATCGACCGATGCCGAACAGAAAATAGCCGTGGATGCGAAAGAGCAGCAGCAGATCACTGTAGGAAAATCTTTCTTGCTCGAGCAGAGCGCGAACGGTGGGAGCGGCGATGAATTCACTGACCAGCACTGCGTCGTTGGACAACGTTTGATCGATGTGCGGAAACTTCAAATGGAGCAGATGCGGCAGCCTCGGTGCTGCTTCATCGCGGATGGCAGCTAGTTTGGCCGTGCCCTCAAATTCGGCCAAAAGATTCATTTCGGCCATGGTGTGATGCTCAATGCTGGCAAGCGTGTTTAATGGATCAGCCAAACGCTTAAGTTTAGGATAAAACAAAAGGGCGCAGCGGATCAGCAAACGCAACGAGCGAATGTCGCGGGCGAATGCCGCCGCGTGCTGACGGCGCAGAATCTTGATCACGATTTGTCGGCCATCGTTGAGCGAGGCACGATGAACTTGTCCTAGCGATGCGACAGCCAGGGGTTCACTTTCCACGTGTCCAAGAGCTGCTAGCAAAGCAGGACTCGCGTGTTGCTGTAAGAGGCTGAGAAATTCGCGGCCACTCATGGGAGTGGCTTGTTCGTAGAGACACTGAAGTTTTGCGATGCTTGCTGAAGCCAACAAATCGCCACGGATGGCATACATTTGCGCGATTTTTACCGCCAATAGACCCATGGACTCGATGCGACGCGTGTCGATCCGTGCCGCAGGACCAAAGATCATGCGAAACAATTGAATAAATCGGATCCAGCTCATGAATCAGCTTCCGCTGGATTTCTGAAAGTGCAACTGCCGATTGCCCTGCAGAGGCGAAAGGACGAAGAATCGCCGTCGCGCGCGTGGCCGGGTGACTGTGGGCTGGATCAGACGAAAGCGGGAGCTAAATCAACGCGTTCGTATGTGATGCCGTAACGATCGCACAACAAATTACTCGAGATGCGGCCGCTTTCATAAATAGTGGGCAATCCACTGCCCGGATGAGTGCCTCCGCCGACGAGGTAAATGTTATCGAAGCCTTGCATGCGATTGTGCGGACGAAGGTAGAGCATTTGATCCAATGTGTGGGCCAGATTGAAAGTGGCTCCCATGAAGATGTCTCCGTGGTCACGCCAATCGTTCGGCGTGATGATTTTTTCGGCGATGACGTGCTGGCTCAGGTCACGCATGCCGGTTTTTTGTTCGATTCGACTGATCACGCGATCGCGATACTCTTGGCGGGTTTGTTCCCAATCGTGATTATGGCGCGTATTGATGGTTGGAACGAGGATGTAGAGACCAGATTGTCCAGCAGGCGCAACATGGGGGTCGGTGATGGATGAATTGCGGATGTAAACCGACATGTCGTCCGAAATCCGTTGCTCGCTCTGGATGTCTTCGACATTGTTCCGGTAGTTGTCGGCGAAAATAATGTGGTGGTGCGGCTCATTTGGGTAAACACAATCCAAGCCGAGATAGAGCATGAAGGTGGAGCATGAGAATTTTTTCTTCTCCAGCTCCGCCGTGGGCTTCGATTGGCCATTGAGCAGGGAAGTCACGGCGTGAGCGTAATCCGCGTTCATGATGACATCATCGCAGAGAATGGTTTCACCATTTTCTAGCAGAACTGCGCTGGCTTGTTTTCCGGTGAACTTCACCTCAGCAACGCCACAATTCAAGCGGAGTTCACCGCCATGTTCTGCGAAAACACGGCTCATCGCGGTTGAAATTTGGCAAAGTCCTCCCTGCACGTGATAGATTCCGTAGCGGTATTCGATGTAGGACAGGATGCTAAACAGGGCAGGACAACGCCATGGTGACATGCCAAGATACTTCGCCTGAAAGGTGAACGCCAGTTTGAGTCGATCGTCGGAGAAGTAATCTTTCAGGACATCGACCACGCTCTTCGGTGTGGCCACATAGGGCAGCGCCTTCATGAGAGTGGTGCTGAGAAACGCGCGCAACTCGTGATAAGGCTTCTGCAAGCAGGGATAAATGGCGTTTAGCTTGATCGCATGATCATTCATGAAGCGGCGATAGCCTTCACCGTGGCCCGGAAATGCTGCCTCAACGTTGGCCTCCATGCGCGCCATGTCGGTGGTTGTCTCGAGCGACACATCTCCCCAGGTCAATTTGGTCATCGGATCAAGTGCGATGAATTCCAAATAATCTTCCGCACGACGCCCGGCCTCGGCGAAAATTTCATCCAAAGTAAACTTTTGGTGCAGGAAGGTTGGACCTGTGTCGAAAGAAAAATCCCCGACTTTGAGTTCAGCATTGCGGCCACCGACGCAGGATCGTTTTTCGACGATGGTCACATCGACGCCGCGTTTTGCCAAGATCATGCCTGCCGTGAGCCCGCCAGGACCAGCACCGATTATCACAACTTTTTTTCTGCTCATGCCCAACTGGCAGAAAGGTAACTCTAAAATGATAAATCTGCGACTTTTTTTGCGCTGAATTTTTCAATCGCCTGGTTTCTTCGGCGCGCCGACAATCTGCTGGCTGATTTTTTGATCGAAATTGCCGGTCATCGAAGCATGCATCATGGCCACACGGCGACTTGGAACCACACGCTAGTTGCAACATGCTTGCAAGATTTGTTTTTTTATTTCAATTTGCTCGCCATGAAAGGAGCGCCGTTGTGGAGAGGGTTGTGGATTGCCATGGTGATTGCGTTGGTGGGGGGGCTGCTACAAGTCGGTCAGGGCGCTCGGCGGGAAAAATTCGAATCGATAGCGACGAAAGAATCGGGTGAGTCAATGCCTGAACCAGCGGCGCATTTTGTTGTTCAACCTTCGCCGGGTATCGCGCGTGTCCGACTCTATGACGCTGCTGCGGCTCAGCCGACGTGGGAGCTGAAGTGGGAAGCGGCTCACGAATGGCGAGGTCACTGGGAGCGGTTGCCATCGGTGATTGGTGTGCAGGTGGAGGTGGAACCAGCGGCACGCGAGCAGCGGGTTTTTGTGAAAATAGCGATTGAGCCCGATGGCAGTGACAGCATCACGCGGGTTTTTGATGGCATTGGGGATGTGGATGAACGATGGGAATTGCCATGACAGAAACCGAACATGCCTGCTGCGCGCATCACCGCGATCACCACGAGTTGGTGATCGAAAGCTTGGCGGTGCGGTATCGCAAAGTGTTGGCCTTGGACCAAGTGAGTTTTTCCACGTCTTGCGGCAATCGCGTCGCGTTGATCGGACCGAACGGTGCGGGGAAATCGACGTTACTGAAAGCGATTGCTGGGTTGGTGGCACGTCAGCAGGGCACGATTCGGTGGCGTGGTGCCGCAGTTGCACAGTGGTCACGCGAGTTTGCCTACTTGCCGCAACGCGAGGAAGTCGATTGGTCGTTTCCCATCACCGTGCGTGGTTTGGTGGAAATGGGGCGATACCCGCAGACAGGATGGTGGCGGAGATATTCGGATGCAGATGACGCGGCTGTCGAGCGTGCGCTGCAGGCCATGGATTTGCTCGATTTGCAGCATCGGCAAATACGTGCCTTATCGGGAGGGCAGCAACAGCGAGCGTTTTTGGCGCGTGCGGTGGCACAGGAAGCCCATGTCCTGTTACTGGATGAGCCGTTTACAGGATTGGATCGACGCGCCTGCTTGCGATTGGCGGAACTGATGGAGCAACTCGCCTTGCAAGGGCGTTTGATCATTGCCTCGCATCATGACTTAGCCACAGCCGGAACGTTGTTTAATCAAGTTCTCTTGCTGAAGCGTCGCATGCTCGCCTTTGGCTCGGCACAGGACGTGCTGATTCCTCGCTTGCTCGATCAAGCTTTTGCTGATTAAGATCACAAAAAATGAGCTATCAAGCGATAATTTTTGATTTCGACGGCACGCTGGCGGATACCCTTGAGGAAACTCGATGTATTTTTAATCAGCTGGCGCCTCACTATGGCTTGCGCCAAGTGGCGGCCAATGAGTTGGAGCAGTTGCGCAATTATTCGCTGACAGAGTTGTTGGATCACTTGAAAATTTCTAAGCTCAAGGTGCCTTCATTGTTGTCGCGTGGGACATCGATGCTCAGAGAGCGCATGACACGAATTCCTCTCATTGCTGGAATGGCAGAGGTGTTGCCGGAGCTAAGTCGAAACGTGAAGACCGTGGGGATTTTGACATCCAATGCGACGGAAAATGTGGAGCTTTTTCTCGAGATGCATGGTCTGCGCGAACACTTCACCTTTGTGTCATCAACCTCTAAATTGACCGGAAAAGCCAAGCATCTGCGAGCGATCCGCAAGACATTTTCGCTACAAGCCCAGGAAATGCTCTATGTGGGCGATGAGATTCGAGACATTCGGGCCTCGCAAAAAGCGGGGGTGGATTGTGCGGCGGTGACATGGGGGTTCAACTCGCGTGATTCGTTGTATGATTGCGGGCCAACCCATGTGGTGGACGCACCCCAGCAGTTGCTCGGCTTGCAGGGGCGCGAGTTGGATTGATCCAGGGTGGCGCTTGATCCATCGGATGACGAAAATCGGCATGGGAGAAGCCCCAAAGAGATTGAATCGCAACTGCTTGATGGCGCGCTACCGAGCCTTTGTTGATGCGTTGTGTGGTGGGAGAGCGCTATGGAGAACCCAGATTCACGCGAAGATTCACGCAATGGCCTCCATCCTGGTGGTTGTGATGGGAGTGATTTGTGGCTTGGAGAAATGGGAGTGGGTCTCTCTATTGATTGTCATCGGCATGGTTGGGGTGGCGGAGGCGCTGAACACCGCCATTGAGTTTGTCTCTGATGAACTAACGCTCGACTGGCGGGAGCGCATTCAACATGCCAAGGATATCGCGGCATTTGCCGTGCTCATGGCCGCCATCATCGCGATGGCGGTTGGTGCGCTGATTTTCTTGCCCCGCGTTGGTGTCTTCTGGGCCAAATGGTGCTCATAGTCCACTGATCACTTGGCATTGTGGGGCTTTTTTCTTAAACTCTTCGATCGCAGCAGGGGTGATCTTGGTCTGCCACACATAAAGTTTCTTGAGCTTCGGCAATGCCGTCAATTGCTGAATTGTGGCATCACTCACTGCGGTGCCGTAGAGATTCAACGATTCAAGCGAAGCAAGAGCGGCTAAATTCGGCGCAGCGGCATCGGTGATTTTTGTCTCGGACAGGCGCAATGATTTGAGGATTTTTGCCTCTTTTAGCAAGGCGACAGTTCGATCTGTGACCTCGGTTGCTGAAAAATCCGCACTGATCAGGTGGCCCAGCACCGGGCCAAGCTTCACTGCATCGTCATCGGCATATTTGCCCCGCATGCTGACTGCGGTGAAGGTGATGTTGTCTGATCCAAGCGATTCGAATTGCGCCGCACCGGGGTATTTTTTCTGTAGATCAGCGATCGCGGACTTCAGGTTGGCGTCCTGGCTAGCAGAGGTCGTTGCAGCGGGGGCAGCTGCGCTATCGACGTGAGCGGCCGTTTCTTTGCCTTTTTCAGCCGTAGCCGGTGGAGTCGCAGGGCCAGCGGCGGACTTAGCAGCGGGCTTCAGCGTTGTCAGAGCCGCAGCAACTTCGGCGGGGACTTGAGCTGAAGAAAGTGTGGCCGTGGCCGAAGCACCTTGGTTGAGCCACCATTTGATCACCACGAGCTGCTCGGCCGTCAGACCCGGTTTTTCATCGGGCGGCATGCGCTCATCGTTGTCTATGGGCAACTCCGCGCGGATGATGATGTTGCTCTTGGCCGCGTCCCCCGCAACTATGCCGGCCCCTTCTTTGCCGCCCTTGACAAGGAAATCGTAGGTGTCCATGCGGAACTTGCCTTTTTGTTTCTCGGAGTTGTGGCATTTCCAGCATTTTTCCTCGAGCATTGGCGCGACGATGTCGCTGTAAATCACCAAGTCAGCAGGTGCGGCTGTGGTCTGTTGATTCGGGCTCGATTTAACGGGTTCGCCGAGAGCTTTTTTCAGAACAGGAGGGGCATATTTGGTCAAGTAATCCGGTCCGTGAGTCAGCGATGCGCCCTCGTGACTGGCCATCGTCATCACGATGGCAGAAACACCGAGCATCGCCCGGTAGCCGATCGGATTCGCCAATCCTCGATCCAGCCATGATCGGCTCACAAAGGTCAAAATCGTGACGCAGGAAAAACCAATGCCCCACCACAAATGTCTAGTGGCACCGGGGGAAGCGGCCCAGTCGCTCTCTCCTTGATACAACAGGAATCCGGCAAACACGGCTGCCACTGAGGTCACTGCGGCAAAAAAGAGTGCTGTGGAGGAGGTCTGACTGGGTTTGCGAAAGAGGATGGATCCTAATTCGAGCAGATAAACCAAGGTCAGCATGCCGATTGGCAAGTGCAAGATGACGGGGTGAAAACGGCCGATGAAACGAACCAGATCCGGCATGGCTTCCCCATTGGGGGTGCCTGCGAGCCATGGCATGACCACTAAACCGAGACAGGCAAGTGAACCAATCAGAGTGATCGCTAACGGACGCGTTTGGGTTGAGGAATTTGAACTACTAGACATGATCGGATACGGGAGCTGGGCAGGTTACGTGTTCCTTAGCGTTAATCTTGCGCCAGGTGCAAACATTAAGCGATCTCGCGTGGTTTTTTAAGAA
The DNA here is from genome assembly GCA_964599325.1 of uncultured Verrucomicrobiales bacterium. Classification (GTDB taxonomy): domain Bacteria; phylum Verrucomicrobiota; class Verrucomicrobiia; order Verrucomicrobiales; family Akkermansiaceae; genus UBA956. The sequence goes on from CAZREM010000006.1 coordinate 81,866, forward strand.
AAAATGCACAGTTGAGGCGCTGACGCAGCTTTGAACTTGGCAACGGTGGCTTGTGTTTGTTAGCAAATCCAGCCATGTCCGCCCTGTCACCGCTGATCACGAACATTTCCGGCTATCGTTTTGCGCCCTTGCAGGATTTGAAGGACTGGCGCCGTCAGTTACTCGACTGTTGTCAGCAGGAACAACTCAAGGGAACCATTTTACTCAGTCCGGAAGGGATCAACGTGTTTTTAGCAGGTGCTGCGGAATCGATTGAACGGGTCATCGTGCTCATTCGGAGCATTCCCGGTTTGGAGGATTTTCGCGCTAAATACAGCATGAGCGATGATCAGCCCTTCACACGCATGTTGGTGAGGCTGAAAAAGGAAATCATCGCGTTTGGTGTCGAAGCTGTTGATCCGGCAAAATACACTTCCCCGCGATTGCCTGCGGCCACGCTGAAGCAGTGGCTCGACGAGGGGCGTCCGGTGCGCCTGCTCGATACTCGTAACGATTACGAGGTCAAGCTGGGAACATTCGAAGGGGCGGTGCCGATCGGCGTGGATCATTTTCGAGATTTTCCTGCGGCGGTGAGTCGTTTGCCCGAGGACTGGAAACAGGTTCCGGTGGTGACATTTTGCACAGGTGGAATTCGTTGTGAGAAGGCAGCGCCCTATCTCGAAATGCAGGGTTTTGAACATGTTTTTCAGCTCGAGGGCGGGATTCTGAAGTATTTTGAGGAAGTTGGGGGCGCGCATTATCAGGGGGAATGCTTTGTGTTTGATCAACGCGTTGGAGTGGATCCTAGTTTGCGCGAGACGCCGGCGGCGGTGTGTTATGCGTGTCAAACGCCATTGGATGCGGAGGAGCAAGCGGATCCCCGCTATCAATCGGGCGTGAGCTGTCCTTACTGTTTTAGCAGTGATGAGGACAAACGCCGCGAGCAAGTGCAGCGCCGCCAGCAGCGGATTGATGAGGTTTGTCGGCCGTTGCCAGGCAGTGTTCCGTATGAAAATCGGCGGCCATTTTCCATCAAGGCCACGGCAGATGGACTCACGTTGATCGAGGTATTGTGTCAGGTTTTCCCACACATCGACGAGCAGGACTGGCGTCAGCGTTTGGAGGAAGGTCGATTTGTGGATCAGAAAGGTCAGATCGCTCATGCGATTCGGCGGGTGCGCAGTGGCGAGCGCTTTGAGCAGATCATGCCCTGTGCGGCCGAGCCGGAGGTGGCGACAGAGATTCGCTTGATTTACGAGGATGAAGCTTTGTTGGTTTTTCATAAGCCCGCGCCGTTGCCCATGCATCCTTCGGGACGCTTCAATCGCAACACCTTGCAGCACATGATCAATCTCGCTTATCATCCCGAAGCTCCACGCCCATTGCATCGGCTCGACGCCAACACCACGGGGCTGTGTTTGTTTGCGCGAACTCGGCATGTCTGCAAGCTGATGCAGCAGCAGTTTTTGGCGCGAAAAGTCCAAAAAACCTATCTGGCGTTGGTGCAGGGACATCCGTCGTGGCAGGAAAGGCGATGCGAAGCGCCGATAAGCAGCGAGCCCAGCGCTGCAGGTGCTCGAGAAGTGAACTGGGAGCAAGGCTTAGCCGCTCAAACGGATTTCATTGTGCGTGAGCGACGCGCGGACGGCACCAGCTTGATTGAAGCGTCTCTGCACAGCGGACGCACCAATCAAATTCGGGTGCATTTGTGGCATTTGGGTCATCCAGTTTGCGGTGATGCCACCTATTTGCCCGATCAACAGCTCGGTGGAACTCAAACGCTCGATTCCGTGTCAGATCCGCTGTGTCTGCATGCGTGGAGATTAAGACTCATGCATCCATTGCAGCAGCGAGAGCTGAAGTTTGAGAGCACGGAGCCTTCATGGGTCCAACACTGAGGTTGTTTTGAAGGTGCGCTTCGATTTTTTGGAGCGCGTTCAGGCATTCGTGCTTTTTTGCAGAAAAGGGCTTGTCACCAGCTTTTTTCGTCGTTAATGAATCGAACTTTGTAACGCATGAAGCTGTCGCAACTCTTGTCCATCCGACACATTCTCCCCAATTTGCAGACAATGGATCGCTGGCAGGCCATCGAGGCGCTGTTGGATCACTTGATTGAAATTGGTGATGTGCAAGGGGCTTGGCGCGCAGAAATTTTGGCATCGCTTCGGCAGCGTGAGGACATGATCAGCACGGGCGTGGGAGCAGGGGTGGCAATTCCGCACGCTTTTTCGGAGCACATCAGCGAGGTGATCGCCGTATTCGCGCGTTCGCGCGAAGGGGTGGATTTTGCGGCTCAGGATGGCATGCCGGCCCACTTTGTGGTCTTGTTCATTTCGCCACGGCATTCGTATCACAAGCATTTACACGCATTAGCGGCGATCGCGAGAATGTTCACTCGACCCGAGACGCGCGATAAGCTGATGTTGGCTGAAAACGCGGAAACTCTGCACGCGTTATTTCAAATGAAAAACGTTGATTTATCGCGTGATTGATCCTGATTTCAGCGGTTCTGTGAGGTTGATTTGAATGCGTGGATGCTAGATGATCCGACTAGGGGATTCCGATCTTGTCAAGCATCGGAGCTGTGCTATTTTGATTAGCAAACAAAGCAACGCGCAAATTAAGAAGTATGAGTGCCGAAACAATAAAAATTGTAGCCTATTTGAAGACATTTTGTGGATGGAGTGAGGGGGTGCGGGCGGTGATGCGCAAGTATGGTCTTCCTTTTGAGGAAAAAGACATCATCAAAAATCCCGCTTTCCGCTGGGAAATGGAATCCAAGAGTGGTCAGCCATTGTCTCCTTGCGTGGAAGTGAATGGTCACATGTTAGCGGACGTCTCTGGCGAGGAAGTGGAGCGCTGGATGGCGGAGCAAGGCTTGATCGCGTTTCGCGATGAGGCGGCGGACGCACCGACTAATGCGGCTTGTAGCGATGAGCAACACGCGGCGATGGCGAGGGAAAATCTATCTGCTCGCGGAAGCATTCGATTTATTCCCTAAGTTCTGCTTTCATCTTGTAGAAGCTGAGTGATTCGGACTACGCTATCGCCGTGCCGAACGAGGAAGCAGAGGATGATACGGACTTGCTGAAAGAGGCCATTGCGGCACGCGATGGCTCGGCGCTTTTGTCGATTGCGGAGAATTGGCATTACGCGGATTTAGCTCATCTCTATGAGGAGATGGATGAGGGCGATCGCGATTTTTTCCTCAAGACGGTCGGTCCAGAGTTGGCGACGGATTTGATTGGCGAGTTGCCGTGGACGTTGATTGAAGAGGCCTTACAGCACTTCAAGCCGGCCCAGCTGCGGATCATCTTGGGCAACTTATCGGATGACGATCGGGTGGATATTTTTCAGATCGTGTCGCCGGAGAATCAGCGGCGCTACTTTGCGTTGCTGGGACCGCATGATGAGTTGTTGACACGGCAGTTGTTGCAATACGAGGAGGACAGCGCGGGTGGACGCATGACCACGCGTGTTGGACGCATCACGGCCGACATGAACGTGAAGCAAGCGATCACCGTATTGCGGCGCGATCAGGAATCGACGGAGACTCTGTCGCGGATTTTTGTCGTGGACGCTCAGGGATGTTTGGTCGGAAAAGTGCGTTTGCGCGATTTGGCATTTCATCCCTGGCAGACGCCGATTCGAGACATCATGGAGGATGCAGATGAGCGTGTGCTTGCGACCTTGGATCAGGAGGAAGCGGCACGAATGCTATCAAAGTATGATCTGATCGTGTTGCCAGTGGTGGATGAGTTTGATCATTTGTTGGGAGTGATCACCTACGATGATGCCATGGAAATCCTGCAGGAAGAATCCACTGAGGATTTGGAAAAATTGGCAGGCATCGGTGGTGAGCAATCGGAGTTGAATTATCTGAATACCTCGGAGTTTAGTCATTTTCGGCGGCGAGTGATTTGGTTGACTGGTTTGGCTTTCATGGCTTTTTTGAGCGGTTATGTGGTGTATCGTTTCAGTGGGGTGTTGAAAGAGGCTTCGATTTTGGCGTTGTTTTTGCCTATGGTATCGGCAGCTGGCGGAAATTCTGGGTGTCAAGCGGCCACGATGGTGGTGCGCGCGATGTCGTTAGGGGAAGTGGATGCGGGCAAGGCGCTGCGAGTGGCGTTCAAGGAGGCGAAAACAGGATTGATGTTGGGGTTGTCGTTGGGCTTGTCGATTGCATTGGTGGTGTTGCTCATTTTACCGCATCTTCGCTCACAAGAAGGCATCACCTATGCGAAATTGGCGATGGTGGTGGGCTTTGCTTTGTTTTTCCAGGTGTTGAGTGCGACCTTGCTAGGGGCGATGTTGCCATTGCTGGCGAAGAGTGTGCGCTTGGATCCAGCGGTGATTTCGGCACCTGCCTTGTCATCGACGGTCGATGTGACGGGCACGATCATTTACTTCAGCGTCGCGCTTTCGATCATGGCGTTTTAGCGGTCATTCAGGCAAGCCTCGTTCGGTGTGAGCGGGCTGATTCCAGGCAATCATTGAACGAACGGATCAGATGAGAGAGATGAAAGATGGCATTCGTGCCCACGTGCGTATTGATTGGCAAGGAAAGGTGCACAAGCGCTTTCGCGGCACGGGGGCAGAAGAGCGCTTCGCGCGCGAAGTGGAGGTTTTGCGGGTGTTGGAGCAGCGCGGTTGCCCCTATGTGCCGCGATTGCTGGAAGCGCACGCGGATGAGCTGTTGCTTGTCAGCACCAATTGTGGGAGCCCAGCACCCAATTTGACTAAAGAGCGTGCCGATGCTCTGTTTGCCGAGCTTGAGCGTGATTTCGGCGTGCGCCACGGCGATGCAGAACCCCGCAACGTGACTTACAGTGCGCAGCTTGGACGTTTTTGTTTGATCGATTTTGAGATTGCTGAAATTTTACCTTGGTCAGGTGACACAGTCATCAACGAGTAAGCCGCCTGCAACGGGATTGGCGTATCTCGAAGCTCAGCCAGTGATGGGGTTCACCGCATCGATGGCTCCGCCGAAAAATGGGTCAAGAATCTCTCAGCAGATGCGGCTAGGCGATGTTAGTAAAAACAGCTTGCACGTCGTCGTCGTCCTCCAAACGATCCAGCAATTTTTCTACCTCTTGCAGCTGATCTTCGGTTAACTCGACGGGATTGGTGGCAATTCGCTGGAGACTTGCCTTTTGTGGCACGATGCCCAGAGCCTCCACCGCTTGGGTGAGAGTGGAAAATGCCGTGTAATCGCCGATGGCCGAGAGCACGCCCTCTTCTTCAGTAAGTTCTTCGAGGCCGGCATCAATGAGATTCAGCTCGATTTCTTCGAGATTCATGTCCGGATGGCGGGCGAATTCGATCACACTCTTGCGTTGGAATAGAAACTCTAGCGATCCACTGGGCACCATTTGACCACCATTTTTATTGAAATGCGTTTTGACATTCGTCACAGAGCGATTGGTGTTATCGGTGGCGCACTCGACGTAAATAAGAACCCCGTGGGGGCCTTTGCCTTCGTATTGCACTTCGACAATGTCTTGAGCGTCCTTTGCGGCCGCGCGTTTGATTGCGGCATCAATGTTATCCTTTGGCAAATTTTCTGCTTTGGCGTTGGCAATCGCCAAGCGCAGTTTGGCATTGGTTTCGGGATCGGGACCCCCATCTTTAGCCGCCATGGTGATCAGCTTGGCCAGTTTTGGAAAAACTTTCGACATCTTGTCCCAGCGGGCTTCTTTCGCACGGCGGCGACATTCAAAGGCTCGTCCCATAATTGATCGTGTGGTTAGTCTGGGATGGTAGGTAGCGAAGCGAGCGGGGCCTTACAAGCGCGAATTGTCCGCGGGATGTTTTTCATTCAACTGTTGAGCCATGTTTTTAGTTGTGTATGGTCTGAAAAGTCGCAAGTTTAGACGTCGTAGCCAAACCCCGATCCAATGTTTGCGTCACCCATTGAGCTTCTTCAGCATTTAATCCGTATTCCTTCGGAAAATCCCGATGATCTCTCTCAGCAGGCGAAGGCTGGGGAAGGGGCGATGGCGGCATTTTTGGTGGAAATGTTTGCTGGAACGTCGGCACAGGTGATTGTGGAAGAGGTCAAACCGGGACGACCGAATGTGATCGTGCGGTTTGCGCCTCTCGATGGTCGTCCGCGAGTGTTGTTTGGACCGCACATGGACACTGTGGGGGTGGAAGGCATGACGATTGATCCCTTCGGCGGTGAGCTTCATCATCAACGCATTTGGGGGAGAGGGGCCTCGGACACCAAGGGCTCGATGGCAGCCATGCTATGGGCGCTGATGAGGCACCAAGCGGATCTGGCCTCGATGCCGATTGCAGTGGACTTCGTGGCTTTCATGGGAGAGGAGTCGGGTCAGTGGGGCTCGAAGCACTTTGCGCAGCATCACGCGAGCGATTACGCTTTTGCGGTGGTGGGCGAACCGACGTCACTGGACGTGGTTTATAGCACTAAAGGCTCGAGTTGGATCGTTCTGGCAGCGCGCGGTAAGGCGGCACATAGTTCCATGCTGCACATGGGCGACAACGCAGTGCTGAAGCTCGCGTCGGCACTAGCGACATTACTGCCTGCGGTGCAAGAGCGGTTGGGTGACCATGATCATCCGTTTTTGGGCAAAAACACCATCAATGTGGGGGCGTTTCATGGCGGCACGCGCGCGAACATAGTGCCTGACTGGGCGCAGGCCGAAATGGACATTCGCACGACCCCCGGGCTGCAAGCGGCAGGCGGCGCGGTGGCGTTGGTGCGTGAGCAAATTGAGGCGCTGAACTTGCCGATTGAAATGGTGCGGCAGCACGAAAATCTGCCGATGGAAACATCGTTGGAGCATCCTTTAGTGCAGTTGCTCCTTCATGCTCGACCGGGAGCCAAAGCGGTGACTGCACCGTGGTTTTCTGATGCCGCCCATCTGAGTGCGGCTGGTCTGCCATCTGTCTGCTTGGGACCTGGCTCGATTGCGCAGGCGCATTCGGCGAATGAATACATCGCGGTGCAAGATTTGTTGGATGGGGTGGAGCATTTTTCAGCGTTTTTGACCTGTCTGAAGCGAGCCTGAGTTGATCGTTTGCGATTTTGGTGATTTTTCTGTGCTGTTTTGCTGCTTGTCCCATTCCTGTCTTGTCAGAGTTAGCCCGAATGATCTATGAACGGGCATGTTGAGACGCTCTCATTTGCTTGGTTTTTTGGTTTCGTGCTTCGCTGTGTTGACTAGCACATCGTGTTCATCACTGCAATTTGGGGCAAACGCCGCACAAGCTCCCAAAGGCGCAGTTTCGCATGCGGTTTTCTTCTGGCTTAAGCGTCCGCAAGATGCTTCTCAGCGTCAACAAGTGGAGGATGCCTTGCAGCGCCTGCGTGCTTTGCCGCAGGTGCGATCGCTCTCGGTTGGCTCGGCTCTGCCCAGTGATCGTCCGGTGGTGGATGATTCATTCGACGTCGGCATGGTGGTTGAGTTTGCGAATGCGAGTGATTTGCATGCTTACGAGGCGCATCCCGATCATCTTAAGGAAGTTCACGGTGTTTTGTTGCCGTTGACCAAGAAAGTTCAAGTTTATGACATTCAACATTGACCCCATCAGATGGGTTGAGCTTGTGTCATCGTTGATGTGCGTCATGCAGTCTGAATGAAACATTGCTGCTGGTTTGTTAGTATCTGAAAAATCGAATTGATTGAGTTATACATGAATACACGTTTATTGATTCCTTGGCTTCTCTGTGTGTCTGCGACTGTTGCTGTGGCAGCAGAAAAAAATGCGACTGCGGGACGACGGTTGGAAGTGTTGTTTTTTGGGGCTCCGACTGAGGCGCATCCGGGGCATGATCCGATCACCCGCTATCGAGTGATCAAGCGGAACTTGGGCACGGAGGGCATTAATTTCACCTACTCTGAAAATCCTGCCGAGGTATTTAATCCTCAGACATTGGAGCACTTTGACGCGCTCATGATGTATGGTAACTGGGAGCAAAAGGGATCCATGCCCGCGGCGCAACTTAAGGCGTTGACCGCGTATGTGGAGTCTGGGCATGGTTTTTTGCCGATTCATTGTGCTTCTGCTTGTTATGGAGGCTCACCGGAATTCGTTCGCTTGGTCGGAGGGCGTTTTCAGTCGCACACGACGGGGGAATTTGAGCCGCAGACGATTAATAGTTCGCATCCAGTGACTCAGGGGCTGCCGGCGATGCGTGCATGGGATGAGACCTACGTGCATGATCAGCATGGTCAGGATCGCACGATTTTGCAGGTTCGGGATCAGGAGCCTTGGACCTGGGTGCGCGAACAAGGCAAGGGACGTGTGTTTTACACCGCTTCAGGTCACGATCATCGTGTGTGGGATCGGAGCGAATTTCATGCATTGCTAAAAAACGCGATATACTGGAGTGTGGGCACCAAGGCATATCAGCAATTGCAGGCATTGAAATTGCCAAAGTTAGAAACGGAGGCAATGGAGTTGCCGGGCTACAAGGAAAGGCGTTTGATCACTCAGGGTCAGAAGCCGCTGAGTCCCACGGATTCCCTGAAGATGGCTCAAGTGCCTCCTGGATTTGAGATATCGCTTTTTGCGAGTGAGCCAGACATTGTGAATCCCATCAGTGTCACTTGGGATGCACGGGGGCGTGCATATGTGCTGCAATCGGTGGATTATCCCAACAATTTGCATGAAAACCGCATGGGCAACGACAAAATCACGATCTGTGAGGATACTGATCACGATGGGCGGGCAGACAAGTTCACATTGTTCGCGGATCAGTTGTCGATCCCTTCGTCGGTGTGTTACGTCAATGGCGGTATCTTGTGCACCAATGCGTCAGAGATTTTGTTTTTACGCGATACCGACGGTGATGGTCGGGCCGACGTGCGTCAGACCGTGATTTCGGGTTTCGGTGTGTTCGACACTCATGCGGGTGTTTCTAATTTGCGATACGGCATGGATCAGTGGGTTTACGCGACGGTAGGCTACAGTGGATTCGATGGAACAGTTGGGGGAGATAAGTGGAAGTTCAGTTCAGGAGTCTTCCGTTTCCGTCCGGATGGCTCGAAGCTGGAGTTTCTTCAAAGCACCACCAACAACACCTGGGGTCTTGGGTTTACTGCTGATTTCGATGTGTTGGGTTCGACAGCGAATGGCAATCCGAGCTGGTATCACTCGTTGTCGCGCGAACGTTATGCTGCGTTCTCTCTGGATCAGCCCAAAACACCGCGCACGGATGATAATCCAATTTTTAACCCGTCTTCGAACGACATTCGCCAAGTCGATCAGTTCGAGCGTTACACAGCTGGTGCCGGGCACTCATTTTACAACGCGACGCGTTTTCCGAAGGAGTATCAACAGCGCATCGCTTTCGTATGCGAACCCACTGGCAAATTGGTCGGAAAATTTGAGTTTGAGCCTAAGGGCGCTGGGTTCGTGTCCAAGCAATCGCCGAACAATTTATACAACTCGGCGGACGCGTGGTCGGGCCCCGTTGCAGCAGAAGTCGGTCCTGATGGGGCTGTGTGGATTTGCGACTGGTATAATTTGATTATTCAACACAATCCGACTCCGCGCAAAGACAATGCCGGGATGGATGCGAAAAATGGCAAAGGCAACGCTTACGAAACTCCAGTGCGTGACACAAAATTGGGCCGTGTTTTTCGCGTTTATCCTAAAGGCAGCAAAAATGATGCGATGCCACAGTTTGACCCGAAGAAGCCATTGTCTTATCTGGAAGGATTGTCGCACCCTAACATGTTGTGGCGCGATTGTGCTCAAGCAGAGGTGATTTTCGCGGGGGCGAAGTCGCTGGCTCCGCAGTTAAAGACCTTAGTCAAACAGGGCGGTGTCGCCGCTGGACACGCCTTGGGCATTTTAGTGGCGTGGGATCTTGCGGATGACGAGACGTTATCGTCGGCATTGCGCGGAAAAAGTGTGGCTGCGAAGCGGGTAGCTCTCGCTCAAACATCGAAATTAGCGCCGCATGCCGAAGTGCTTATCGCCTTATTTGAAGATGCGGTCACCAAAAAAGATGGGTTGGCGCTGAAGGACTTACTCGTGGCGTTTTCATACGCGCCTGAAAATGCGTTGATCGCAAAGGCACTGGCGGCGGTGGTTAAGAACGCGGATTTGCATTTGTTGGAAGATCCCGTGTTGGCTGATGCTTGGCAGATGGCAGCACGTCAGCATCAGAAAGCGGTGCTCGCGTTTTTCGAGCATGATGATGCGGCCAATGCCACCCCACCGCCAGCAAAAAATATGTTGGAAAATGCTGATTTTTCACAGATTTCCGAGGGCAAACCGAAGGGTTGGAATTTGAATATTTATGGAGGTGATCCGAAGAACGTGACTCTGAGTGCCGACCCTAACGGTGGGCGAAATGGGTCTGCAGCGCTGAAAATCACCTCTAATGTCTCGGTTGATGCCGGGGCTGGTCAAGAGGTTGCGGTGGCCAAAAACACACGCTATCGTTTTTCGGCATGGGTTCGAACGGACAACGTGGTCAAGGCAGGCGGCTTAGGCGCGTTGTTGAATGCTCATGGAGACAACAAATCTACTAGTGTCGAGGGCACGAAGGATTGGACGCCTGTGAGTTTTGAGTTTGATTCTGGTGATCGCGATCGAATTCTCTTGCATTGCTTGTTTGGTGGTTACGGTGGCGCAACCGGCACGGCGTGGTGGGATGACGCGAGTCTGATCCCGCTGGGCTCTAAGGCGAGCTATCTTGTGGCGCTGGATCAACTGCGGCAATTTCAGCCTGACACGGCGGGTGGGTCTGCACGGGTCATCAAGCGTTTTGAGGCGTCATCGGAGCTGATTAAGCGTGCTGAGTTGGTGTATAATCGCACGTGTGCGGCATGTCATCAGCCAGATGGCAAGGGCACTCCGGGTGTGTTTCCGCCACTCGATGGATCGGAATGGGTGATTAATGACGTCGGCGTGCCGATCAAGGTGGTGCTCAAGGGGTTGCAAGGCCCAGTGACGGTGAAAGGCACGACCTATGTGAACGCGATGCCTGCGCATGTCGATTTATCCGATCAAGAGATCGCTGATGTGTTGACATATGTGCGTCAATCGTGGTCCAACGATGCTCCTCCCGTGAAGCCGGAACAAGTGCAGGGCTTCCGCGCGTCGTTGAAGTCACGCACGGCACCATTCACGGCGCAAGAGTTGGGCAAGTAAGTCGTTGCGAGGCTTGCCATTGCATGATACGAGCACCAAAAAAAGCAGTGTGGAGTGATCATCCACGCTGCTTTTTTGTTGGAGCCGTCGTGGCGCTCAGACAGCAAATGGCCACCGGTCGATGTGGATCAGACTCGGCTTGCCGTTTTAGCTTTCAAAGTAAGTGTATCCCGCCAGTCCTGTGCGGAATAGGTCAAGAACTTCTCGACGTTCTTTGGGTGAGATATTTCCCTGAGTGACGGCTTTTTCAGCAAAGCTGCGAAAACGACCGATCAGATCCTTCGGGTCATATTCCACATAGCTGAGGACATCCGCCACTGTATCGCCCTCGACTTCGTGGGTATAAACCGGGCGGCCGTTTTCTATGTGAACTCCCACCACGTGGGTGTCGCCTAGCAGGTTGTGCAGGTCACCCAAGGTTTCTTGGTAAGCTCCGACCAAGAAAACAGCCACATAATAAGGTTCTCCGGGACGAAAATCGTGTAAGGGCAGAATTTTTGCCACATCCTCGCGATCGATGAAGCGGTCGATTTTACCGTCGCAATCGCATGTGATATCGGCCAGCACGGCGCGGTGGCGCGGGCGCTCATCCAGTCGGTGAATCGGCATGACAGGGAAGAGTTGGTCAATTGCCCAAGCATCTGGCAGACTTTGGAACAGTGAAAAGTTACCGTAATAAAAATCAGTTAAGGAATTCGAAAGTTCCCGCAGATCCTCAGGGATGTCGTCAAGATCAGTCAGCAGCTTCGACACGCGAGTGAGAATGTGCCAGCACCAAGCTTCGCCCAAACCGCGCTCGCGCAAGGTCGCATTGCCATGGAAAAACTGCGCGCGGATGAGATCGCGGTAATAAATGGCATCATTGACGCACTCCTGAAGGTTTTTTTTGCAGAGCACTCGATTGACCTCGAATAGGTTTTTCAAATGCTCGTGGGGGATTTCTGGAGTTGGAGGCTCGATGTCGGATGACTGAACGCTGGTGACATCCAGAATATTGAACACCAATACAGAATAGTAGGAGACAACTGCACGGCCGGATTCCGAAATCACATCGGGATGGCTGACTCCCGATTTGTTGCAAATGTTGGAGATCACCTCAATGATGTCAGCGCAGTATTCGTAGATCGAATAGTTACAAGAGGACTGAAAGTTCGTGTGCGAGCCATCGTAGTCCACGGCCAGGCCACCGCCAATGTCGAGGATGCCCATGGGGGCACCTTCACGCACCAGATCGCAATACATGCGCACAGCTTCGGTGGCACCCTCGCGGATCGATGCGATGCTGGGAATCTGTGAGCCTTGGTGGTAGTGCAGCATTTTCAAGCAATCGAGGCTATCTAAGCTGCGGAGGCGATCCACGACTTCGATGATTTGAGCCGCATTGAGGCCGAAAACCGACTTGTCACCCGCGGATTCCTGCCAGTGGCCAGAACCGCGCGTGGCCAAGCGCACGCGCACACCGAGATTCGGGCTCACACCAATTTCGCGTGATCGTTCCAAAATGGCATCAAGCTCGGTCGGCATTTCTAGCACGAGGATGATCCGCAAACCCATTTTTTGAGCGTGCAGTGCGAGGTCGATGAATTCCTCGTCCTTGTATCCATTGCAAATGATGTAGGCTTGTGGGTCATGCATGTGCGCCAATGCCGCGATCAACTCTGGCTTTGAGCCTGCTTCAAGTCCGTAGTGATATTTTTTGCCGAAATCGGTGATTTCCTCGATCACTTGGCGCTGCTGATTGACCTTGATCGGATAAACGCCTCGGTATGAGCCCTGATACGATTGCTCCTTGATGGCCCGATTAAACGAATTGTTCAACTCCGCAATGCGTGAGTGCAACAAATCGCGAAAGCGCAACAGCACGGGCAGTTGGGTGCCACGGTCGCTGAGTCCATCGACAATTTCCTTCAAACTGATGTCCGCCGTTTCGTCATCGTCATTGAGGCGCACAGTGATTTCTCCTTGCTTGGAGACATGAAAGTAACCGTGCCCCCAGTCTGGTAACCCATAGAGCTCCGCTGACAGAGCTGGACTCCAGCCTTTTTTATTGGACTTGGTGGTTTCGGCAGGTGCGCTGCGTTTTTTCTTCGATGAAGGGGAGCTGGACATGGAGTCGGATGGATGCGGCGTCAAAATAGTGATGGATAGAAATGAAACAAAGAAATGAGTCCGTTGCCGCAATCATGGTTGCGGCTGTTGCGGCACTGGTGCGCTCTTGCCCGCCGGCTGAAGGGGCAGCAAGGGTTTGCCGGTATCTTTTTGATGGCGGATCGACATGCCGACAAAAAACGCCAAGCACGCCAGAACAATGAAAACCGCAGAAATGAGACCACTGTGAGATTCGTTGTTGCTCGGAGCGGCGGTGGCCGCGCGACGCGCCTTGGTGGGTTGCGCCACGGATTTTTCTGGAAGCGGTGGCAGTTCATCCTTCGCAGAGGGCTGCGGCTCAGACATAGTTGCTAGCTCCTGATCCAGCTGGTGCTGTTCCTCATCAGTAAGACTAAAACCGAAGACGACATCACCCAGCTCCACCGACATGCCGGAATGCAGCGGGATCGTCGTTAAGCGTGTGCCGTTGAGCTTGGTGCCATTGGTGGATTGTGAGTCACGCAATTCAAAACCGCCTGAAATGCGAGCCATGATGGCGTGGTGACTGGAAACCGAACCACAGGGCACGACAATATCGTTTTCCGTGGCTCGACCAATTTTTACCTCCTTTGATGAGAGATCAAAGCGATAAGGCTGCGGCGTTGAGCCGGGAATGGTAATCGTGACGCGTGGCATGGAGACAATACGTGGTGATGAAGGGCAATATAGCGATTTTTTTCAGAAGAGGTAAACGTCTAAATTGTGAAAAAATGCCAGACGCTGGAACCGGATTCATGGCAGTTTCCATGTCGGTTTTCGTGCGCTGTATTCCTTGGCGGGCAGCAAGACATAAAGCGGTTGAAGCTCGGGATTGATGCGTTGAATCATCGCGGCGAGCGTTGCTGGAGCCATGGTGGTGCAACCCGCGGTTGCGGCTGAGCCATCGCGACGCCAGATGTGGAAAAAGATCGCACTGCCCATGCCGGGGCGGATCGGAGTGCTGGCATTGTGCGCGATAAAGAGCTTGAGGGCATGAGCGGGGTCATTTTGTTTCATTTGTTGCTTCAGTTCCCACGCGGTGCTGGGCTCGTGGTTGAGCCGATGATGATGATTGTAGAGGGGTGACTGTGGATCATCAATCCAGAGATCGCGTGTGGTAACAGCATGATAGCGCAATTCTGGCTGCTTGGCGATGGTGGCGGCGTTACCCCAGGCATCGCCGATGGCGAAAACTCCCGCTGGAGCGCGTCCATCGCCCTCGCGTTTGATGTGATTCTTTTGAGATAAAGGATGCAGACCCAGGCCCCAAATCAGGCCATTTTTTCCGACACGTGCGGGCCAAGGACCTTGCACCAGCTTCCATGGCTGTTGCGCCGATGCTCGCTCAAACAAGCGCAGGGTCACGCTTGAGCTATTCCAATCCGGTGCCACACCAAGAATGCATTGAAGGCAACTGGAGGGCAGTGAAAAATTTGCCTCGGCAAGGCTAGTTCCTAGCGTGAGCATCATGATGCAGAAGAACCGAAGCATGAGTGACATGTCATGAGAATAAATGATCCAATGAACGCCGCAAGCATCGATTATCAGGAGTTCGGCGATGCCGCGTGAAAAGAGGTGACGCCGTGATGAATGAGCGATTAACTAGCTAGTGGAAAATCCGTTGATGCTTCAACTTGTTTTTGCTGCAGGTGGCGCGCATTCTAAGTTCATGAAGACGAGGCCAATGAACAAAGCGTGGAAGAACAAAGATTGGAATGCGCCCCATGACGCAAGCCAGCCAGACATGGCAGCGGCGTGGTATTCGCGTGCGGCTTTGTGGCGCATGCTTGGTAGATCGGCACGCTGGGCTGGAGAGAAGCTGGTCAGGCAGGCGCTAGCGCTATATTTTTGTTTGTGTGATCGTGACACGCCGATGTGGGCAAAGTCCACGATTGTGGCCGCACTGGGGTATGTGATCATGCCGCTCGATGCGATTCCCGATTTTCTGCCGATGATCGGATTGTCGGATGATGTAGGTGCGGTGAGTGCGGCGATTGTCGCGGTGATGCGTCATTTGAAAAAAGAGCATTACCAGCGCGCGGAAGCATGCTGGAAACGCTGGAGTATGCGTCCGGGTTCTGATCGGCCGCCTTCGTCTGATGACGTTTGGCGGTCAGTCCAGACGAGTTCGGCTGCCAGTGAACCCAAGCGCTTAGAGTGAGACACTGATGAGTGCCACGGGTGTTGCGGGGAAGCCCACGTCGCGCGCTCGTCGTTCTACAACCATTCGCCTTGGCGGCGGTATTTTTGATAGCGTTGTTCGAGCAATGCAGCGCGATCCAGCTTGTTGAGTTCATCCAGCAGCGGCAGCACAGTTTGACGCAGTGCCACGGCACTGGCCTGATGGTCATGATGGGCACCGCCGATGGGCTCAGCGATAACGCCATCGATCAAACCCAGAGCCATCAGGTCGGGAGCGGCAATTTTCATCGCTTCGGCCGCTTCTGGAGCGTGCTTGCGGTGTTTCCACAAAATCGCGGCACACCCCTCGGGGCTAATCACGGAATAATAGGCATTTTCCATCATGATCACACGATCCGCGACCCCGATGCCCAGTGCCCCGCCCGAACCTCCCTCGCCGAGAACGATGGCAATCACTGGCACTGTCAGGCGCATCATCTCGCGGAGATTGTAGCCAATGGCCTCGGCGATGTTGCGTTCTTCAGCGCCGATTCCAGGAAATGCACCGGGGGTGTCGATGAATGCAATGATGGGGCAGCTAAATTTCTCCGCCATCTTCATGAGGCGGAGCGCCTTACGATAGCCTTCTGGGTGAGCGCTGCCAAAATTGCGTAAGAGGTTTTCCTTGGTGTCACGGCCTTTTTGGTGACCGATGACCATCACGGGCCGATTTTCGATGCGTGCAAAACCGCCGGGCATGGATTTGTCATCACCGATGTGGCGATCCCCGCGTAGCTCACAAAAATCATCGAACGCGAGACGCAGGTAATCTAAAAAATAGGGGCGTTGCACGTGGCGGGCAATTTGCACGCGTTGCCAAGGCGTGAGGTTTTGGTAAATCTGCAAGCGGGTTTGCTGCAACTTGGCTTCCATGTCACTGATTTCTTGGCTGAGATCGATGTGCTGAGAAGAGGACTTGTGGCGCAGCTTTTCCAGTTCGCGTTCCATCTCGGCGATGGGTTTTTCGAATTCAAGTAATTGGATCATGTCGGCTTGAAGTGATTTACATGGATTACGGACGGATTTCCACCTCATTTCCAATTCGAAGCAAAAGAGCGAGCTCTTCGGCATCGACACGGTGGACATAAAAGCCTTTGAGCGATAGCGCACCGTCTTCTGGATAGGGCAGAAGGTTCCAAATTTTGCTGATGGTGAGGGCTTTGTCCGCTGCTCGGTAGTCGCGACTGCCCGGCTGAATTTTTTTTCCTTGGGTGTAGCCGATCTTACTGTCGATGCTGCCGTTGATGACCGCGGTGGGTGGGTTGTGGCAGGCGAGGAGTCGATACTCTTTGAGGAAATCATTGCCTTTCCACAGGGTCAGCGCTTGGCGTTTTGCTTCGATGGTAACATGCAGATTCAAGGGCATTACCCATAAAAGATCCCCCGGTTGTAGCGGGCGCAGGTCGAGAAAGTTGTTGAAGTGCAACAGACCGTCGATCGAAGTTTCGTATTTCTTGGCGATTTTGAGATAGGAATCGCCCTTAGTGACGGTGTGCTTGATCAAAAGGGTGTTGCCGATGGGAGACAGATAGGTGTCCATGTTCATCTCGCCAAGAATTTGGCGAGCCCGCGGGGTGGCTGAGGAGCTAGGGTAGTAGTGAAGCAGGAATGTGAGTTTATCGCGCGCTTCTGGGATTTTTCCGGTGGCGAGCAGTTCGGCAGCTTTTTGAAAAGCCTTGTCACCGGGATCGATGTGAACCATTTCCTTGCCTTCAAGTAGCTGTTCAGCGGGCACAGAACTTCCGGGAAGAAATTGTTGGGGTTCGGGTATCCACTGCGCCATTAACTGCGGGAACGGGGCGGGTATGGGTTTTCCCATCACATGCATGGTGAACAGTGTTGTGGCGGCCGCAATCATCGCCACCACCAGCGCACAGATCAGTTTGATGAATGTCCAAAAGCGCATGTGATTCGGTCAGAGGAGGCGATGGCGCTTGAGATCGAAGGTGTTGATGCGGTGCGAGTGCATGATCATTTCCATCGAAAATTTGAGCAATGAAACCTCCCAGGCATCATCAACACCCTCAATGATCGCGAGCATGGGGTTGCCACTGCGGCGCAGGTCTTGCAGAAGCCGATCGCGTATCGCCTCCAGCGGCTCATGTGCGGTTTCTTCCTTCAGCGACGTATGACGAAAGCGAAAGCCGTATTGCAAAAATCGCAGATCTTCGCCCTGCTCGCGAAAAATCTCGCACAGCCGGCGCAGTTTTTCCTCGGCGGCGCTGCTAAAGCCCTCGAACTCGATTTCTGGCATCGCGCGAATGACGGTTGGACGCGCGGCTTCTAGCTCACCAGTGCGGATGCGAACTTCATTGGGGTTATCCATCGATTCGCAGATCAATTGAAACTCAAAACGCGTTTCTCCAAAAGTGGCGATGCGACGGTCTGGCTCGTGAATGACCTTGGTGGCCTCCATGGCGTAGATAAAGCTGTCGCGTGATACGTTCATACGGGTAAAGTGACACGGAAAGGTCCAATTGCCTAGCCTCTTGCGCTCAACAGAGGAAAAAGCGGAAAAAAAAGAGCGGTTTCCTCAGAAACCGCCCCGTTTGCGACCTAGCGGTGCAATCTTAGTGATGATCAAGCGCTCTTATCGATGTAGCGCACCACGTCGCCGACCGACAAAAGTTTTTCAGCTTCCTCATCAGGCACTTCGATGCCAAAAACTTCTTCAAACGCCATCACCAATTCCACAGTGTCCAGCGAGTCTGCACCGAGGTCCTCAATGAATTTGGCATCGCTAGTTACTTGATCGGCGCTCACGTTGAGTTGTTCGACGATGATTTCAATGACGCGTTCTTCTGTAGTCTTTTCTGACATGGTTAGGGTGGTTAATTGTTACCGCAGCGAGAGTTAGCGAGCAAGTGGCGTCTTGGCAATAGCGAAAATACTGGAATTGATGGATTTGCGTGGAAAGTGGTCAATCCAGTCGATGAGCCCAGGAAATTGGGTTGCTACGGCGTCGCATTTGGCCTTGATTACGGAAGTGAGCGCGACGGCATCTCAACTGGGCGGGGTATTGGCCGCTTTTGATGAAAATTTCTCTCAGCGCGGTGAGTTGGGTGCGTCCGTGAGCATCTGGTGGAGGGGCCAGGAGCTGTTGCATGCGGCGCAGGGATGGTGCGAGCCCGAACAGCAGCGGAGTTGGCGAGCGGACACGCTGATTCCCGTTTATTCGGCGACTAAAGCTCCAGCTGCGGCAGCTTTGCTGCTCGCTCTGCAACAACATGGACTTTCGGTGCAAACACCCGTGTCAGAGATTTGGGGCATTAGCGTCGACTCTCGCGCAACAGTGGGGGATTTGTTATCGCATCAATGCGGCTTGGCAGCGCTAGATGAGTCTGTCAGCGTGTTTTGTCACGAAGAAGTGGCAGCGGCTCTTGCGCGTCAGTTGCCTGCTTGGTCATTGGGAGAAGGGCATGGGTATCACCCGCGCACCTATGGGTTTTTGCTGGATGAGCTGGTGCGTCGCTTGACCGGCTATCCGCTGGGTCAATGGTGGCAAAACGAGTTTGCGCAACCGTTGCAGTTGGACTTTTGGATTGGGTTGCCATCCCGTGAATGGGCGCGCGTGGCTCGGTTGGTGCCGGGGCGAATGGCCGCTGGACAGGGGTTTTCTCCCTTTTATCAAGAAATGCAGCGCGCGGGCAGCCTGACTCGTCGTGCCTTTGGCTCTCCCGAAGGTCTGCAAGCGGTGCAGGACATGAATCGCCCTGAGGCGTGGTCCTTGGGCTTAGCTGGCATGGGCGGAGTTGGAACCGCACGCGCGTTGGCGAAGTTTTATCAAGTTTTGTTGGGGCATCTTGACGGCCCATTGAATCCGGAGAGTCGCCGTGCTCTTGCGGAGCGACGCATTCAGGGGGAGGATCGCGTGCTTCTGCAAGAGACAGCGTTTTCAGCGGGCTGTCAGTTGGATCCCATTGATGAGCACGGGATTAAGCTGCGCCAGACCTATGGTCCGAACGTTGCCGCTTTTGGGCATCCGGGCGCAGGAGGGTCTCACGCCTTTGCTGATCCTGATTCGGGCTTGAGTTTCGCCTACGTGATGAATCAAATGACACTCAGCGTGATGCCTGGTGAACGTTGCCGCACGCTGATCGATGCTCTTTACGCCGATTAATCCGTTTCGACAACAACTTGGAGACCAAAGGTCTGCGTGAAAAGGTCGGCTTTCGATTCCATGGCCAGCTGTTCGACGGTCGCGTCGCTGATTCCGCGCAGCCGCAGATGCAGCTTGTCTTTCACTATTCGCACTTCAATTTCCTCGACCCGCTGGTGGTGGGTGCGCTCGAGTGCGTCAGCCACACGTAAGATCGCTGCCAGTTTGCACACCCGGATGCGATCATCCGTGCTGAGATCAGCATAGTGAGGATGGTCGGGCCGCGGACAGGAGTGACGATGATAACGTGCAATCAGCGCGACCAGCGTGATATCCAAGCGATCTAAGCCGAAGATCTCGGAGTTCAAAATCACGTATTCTGAGTGCTTGTGATGTGAGCGCGGACTAATAAATGACCCGACCTCATGCAATATGGCCGCAACTTGCAGCAACAGAGCTTCGTGCGGCCCCAGCTGGTGCAGGCTTTGCAGTTGCTCAAACAGATGTTGACACAGCTTGGACACGTGATCCGCATGACGAGGATCCGAGTGGTAGCGGTGAGCAAGATTGTGCGTCGCGCGCAAGACTTCTTGCTCAAAGGTGCCGATCAGTTTTTTGGAGACGAGCAAATCAAGCAGTAAGCCTTGTTCGTATTCAGAAGATGGCACATGTATTTCCGGCAATTGCAGCATGTCAGCTATGGAGATATTAATCTCAAGAGCGGGCAATAGCGCCTCAGCTGTGTGGTAATCCAGATTGTAGCGACGCACGAGATCGTGATCGGATAAGTTGGCAGCCTCGTTGGTGAGCTGGCGTAGTTTTTTGATGGGACATGCCTGGCCGGGCTTGCTCAAGGCGGATGATATCAATTGGATTTCGTAGCCAATGATCACCAGCGCCTGAATCCCCTCGTTTTCATAGTCCAAGCGAATTTGCTCCAAATTGCCACTTGCGTGCTGGCGGATCAGTTGCAAGAGGGCTGATCCCTCCGCGTTGGACTGATGCACGGCCTCGCGGCTGCGGTGGGTTCCCAAACGGTAAGAGGTATAGCGAGAAATGACTCCGTGCTTGAAGAGAAGAGCGCGGGTGTTTCCTGGTCCGACGTGGATGACCAGCGTGCTGTCGCGTTTCATCGCCGGTGTGTCCTGCAAGCGACGCCGCGTTTTCAAGTAGATCAATCGAGTCATTTCTCCGTTGTCGATCGGATCAATGCGAATACCGCAAGCAATCCGTATGCGATTGAGAAAAGTCTCGTGATTGCTGGCTTCAGAGAGAATGTTAGTCGCGACAGCTCGGGTTAATGATTCGGTTGATCGTCCCAATTCCGCCAGCGCGTTCTGAAAACCGTGGATGATTTCGACAATGTGCTCCGTGGTGCTTTGGCTGATGAAACCCTGCCCGAATATATCGTGAGCCAGCGGCGCTGGTTGCTCAAGAAAGTCGATGGGTTGGATGCTGCCGTCCTCGCAACGTTGCGCGATGAGTAATGAAACAGAACTGGCGCCGACATGGAGCGAGGCAAGAGGCATGGATATCAGGTGATAATGTTTAACCACGCCTGTGCTTGCCGAACGTCACCGCAATCTGGCGAATCCAATTCGGCAAACACTTCATGGCATCAATTGTGACCGAGGTGAATGTTGTGAAACGAGACTTATGGAGTAATGTTAATTAATTCGACGTCAAAAACCAAATCACCGGCAATTTCCTTGGAAGGTGGATGTTCCCCGTAAGCCAGTTTAGCTGGAATCCATAAGCGGCGTTTTTCACCTTTGACCATTAATTGCACGCCTTCTGTCCAGCCGGGAATGACGCGATTCAGGGGGAAGGTGGAGGGCTCTCCTCGCAGGACGGAACTATCGAATAAATTTCCGTTGGTGGTCCAGCCTGAGTAATGCACGGTCACTTGATCCGTTGCTTTGGGGTGAACATCGCCTGTGCCAGGTTGCAGCACTTTTGATGCGAGCCCGGAATCTGTTTTGATCGCGTCTGCAGGCGCTTGTTTGACGTCTGCTGGCACTTCAGGCGGTTTCGGAGCTGCTTTGATGTTGATCAGCTCAACGTCAAAAACGAGCATCCCGCCCGGTCGTCCACCACCAGGGTTTTCACCATAAGCTAATTCCGCTGGAATCCATAGACGACGCACTTCGCCCTCAACCATCAGTTGCAAGCCTTCAGTCCAGCCCTTGATCACACCGTTCAGAGGAAAGCTAATGGGTTGGCCACGCTTAACCGAACTATCAAAAAGTCGTCCGTCGGTTGTCCATCCAGAATAATGAACTTTTACTGTATCTTGCGCGGTCGGCTTGCTGCTTCCAGTGCCTGCACGCAAGACTTTAGATGCAAGCCCAGAGGCGGTTTTCTCCGCATCAGCGGGCGGAGCTTTTACGTCGGATGGTGTGTCAGTAGTCATAGTAAAAGATTCCGCTTTGGCTTCTTCAGCTTTCAAAATCATTGGGCATGCGCACATGCAACTCATGAATAGCAGGCGGTTTACAGTGTTTTTCATATGATTGAGGTGTGAAGAACTCTTGCGAGCTTCGACACGTCTGTCAAACTGTTCTTGAGATGAAAAACGGGGATTTGGCATAGTTCGAATGATAATTGATTCTCTCTTTGCAGATAACACGCGTGGGTTCTTGTTCAGGAACGAGAAGCGCAGAGTCAAAGAAGTGTTTTTTGAAAAAACAGGATGGCTGAAGTG
>CAZREM010000007.1:0-100648 GCA_964599325.1 uncultured Verrucomicrobiales bacterium
GAGCCCCAGATTGTGATTCTGGTTGTTGCGGGTTCGAGTCCCGTCGGTCACCCCATCCTTGTGATTGCAAATACGCTAATTCAGTGTTTTTTGATACGCATGATCCACATCAAGCAAATGACCAGCGTGATGCCGCATCTGATGCAGATTGGCTGGATGACCTGGGGAGCAGAGCATCGTGCGAGGTGACTAGCTGCATGATGAACACGCTGCAAAATCAAGTGTTATGGAGAGCATCGAAGTAAAAATTGGATACAAATTTCGCAACCCACTGTTGCTGGCTGAGGCATTAACGCATCCAAGTTTGGCTTATGAGTCGCAGAAGGCGCAATTTGACAATCAGCGGTTAGAGTTTTTGGGTGATGCGGTGCTGCAGTTGGCGTTAACGGAGCATTTGTTTCGTCAATTTCCAGATTCTCCTGAGGGTAAAATGACCAAAATGCGGGCACGTTTGGTTTCACGTCAAGCCCTGGCGCAGCTAGCGTTGCATCTTCAGCTAGGCGATTATCTGTTGCTGGGCAAGGGCGAGGAAGCTAGTGGCGGGCGCAAGCGACATTCGACATTGGCAGACGCACTGGAAGCATTGATCGGGGCTGTTTACCTTGATGCTGGTTTCGATAAAGCCCGTGATGTGGTGTTGCGACTTTGTTCCAGCGACGTGCTTGCGGTTGCCGATAGCAGCGAAGAGGGCAATCCGAAGGGCTCGTTGCAGGAAGTCCTGCAAGCTCATTCAGCTGAACCGCCGCGATATGTCATCTCTGGAGAGAGTGGTCCGGATCACCGCAAGGTTTTTCATGCTCAGGTGTTGTGGCGCGGCGTGGTGATGGCACAAGGTCGTGGCAAAAGTAAAAAAGAGGCTGAGATTCGTGCTGCACTCGAAGCAATACGCAAAAAAGCATGGGAAAGTATAGTTCCACTGGAAAAAAACGCGAATCGTGATCGTGATGTGCCCGCGCAGCAGGTGAGCATGGTTCGCTAATTGTTGGCTAAAACGAGTTCGCTCTTCCGCCGCATTGACATCATCCGGATCAAGGTATCTGGGTTGACGATGTCTTCGGCAACGCCTAATCCCTCCCGACTCGCTCATTCCGAAATTCAACGCATCTGAGTGGATTTGACGGCAAGAATGTAGTCAAGCACATGAGAGCAGTCAGAACTCTCCAGGCCAGCGTGCTGAATCATTTTCGGCAAAGTTTTCGCAAAATCTTGAGCAGCGGCTTGTTCTGGCAAGGGATAGGCGTGGCATTCACCGCAGCGCAACATGTAAATCTCATGTCCACGCTCGAGAGCTGCCAGTGATTTTCCACTCTGTTGTGCCATCAGGGCAGTGGGGTTGGGAACTTCAGAAATGCCACCAACTTCGACTTCAGTCGCGCAGTTCGCGAGCAAGAGCGCGATGCCTGATAAGAGAAAAAAGCGAAACACGGTGGCAGCATTGATGATGAGTCAGGCCTTGTCGATGACAAAAGTATCAGTGATGCAATGTTCTTGATCATTGCGGTTGGATTGAACACTGTCGCGCATGTCGAAAGTATTTGAAAAACGAAGACCCGCGCTTTTGATCTTGGGGGCTCCGGGTTCGGGTAAGGGAACACAGGGGAAAATACTCGGCTGCATCCCTCGATTTTTTCATTGCGAGTGTGGCAATGTGTTTCGAACGCTGGACACGCGCACGCCGCTCGGACAGCAATTCATTGCTTATTCATCGCGCGGTGAGTTGGTGCCCGATGAACTGACGGTTGAACTGTGGAAAACACAGGTCGCAAATTGGAGTGCGATGCATGAATACAAGCCAGACATTGATTACCTGGTGCTGGACGGGATTCCACGCAATCGACGTCAGGCAGAGCTGATGGAAGATTTCATTGATGTTGAGCAAGTTTTCCACTTGTCTTGCCCTAATCGTGCCGAGTTGGCGCGTCGCATGCGCAAGCGCGCCTTGAAGGATAATCGCTTGGACGATGCCAATGAATCAGTGATTCAGCGTCGCATCGCGACTTATGAGGAGGAAACCAAACCCTTGTTGGAGTTTTACTCGAAGGATCTGATTTGTGAAATCGACGCCACGATGCCGCCAATGCATGTGCTGCATTTGATTAGCAGTCGTGTGATCGGATTGCCCACCTATCGGAGTCAACTTGGCACATTTATCTAGCATGAAAGTGGTATTCCTGGCGAGTGGTGACATCGCCATTCCTGCGTTTCAATGGCTGTTGTCGCAGCAACAGATAACGGTTTTGGCGCTGGTGACTCAGCCGGATAAACCCGTTGGCCGGCATCAGGTGTTGACGGTCTCGCGCTTGAAACAGCTTGCCATCTCCGCAGGCGTTGCAGCTTTACAACCGGAAAGCATCCGCAAGTCGAAGGTGATTGATGAAATTGTAGCGTTGAGGCCGGACTTGATGGTGGTGATGGCCTACGGTCAGTTATTGACTCAGCGCTTGTTCAGTTGCGCGCGATTTGCGTGCTGGAATTTGCATGCATCGCTGCTGCCGAAATTCCGAGGCGCAGCATGCATTCAGGCGGCGATTGACTCGGGTGAAGCAGAGTCGGGAATCACAGTGATGCATGTGGCGAAAGACCTCGATGCTGGCGACATCGTGTTGCAACGTGCGCTGGAGTTATCGCCACAGGAAACCGGGGGCAGCTTGCATGATCGTTTGGCGGAGTTAGCGGCGCTTGCACTGGCTGACGCGTATGCGGAATTGATTTCAGGAGTTGCACAGCGCACCGAACAACATCATCAATCTGCCACGCATGTGGGAAAATTGATGCGCGATGACGGATGGCTGTCGATGGAAGCTAATTTGCCGCAAATTGAGCGTCGGATTCGTGCCTACGATCCTTGGCCGGGCACATTTTTGAAAATGCCGGATGGACGGCGCTTGAAGCTATTCCCGCCTGTCAGTTTTCAGATGGACGCAGCAGCGAAACCAGGCGTGCTCATGCAATCGGACGGACAATGGGGTGTTGGCTGGGGTAGCGGGGGAGTGCTTTTGCTCGGCGATGTGCAACTAGAGGGCAGCAAGCGGATGTCAGCAGCGCTGTGGGCTTGTGGATTGCGTGGTGAAATGCCTCGACTGCGTGGCTGTGACTGTCGCGATTGAAAATGTTGACGCTAATTGGTTTTTGTAATCAAGAGATGGCGGGATAGGAGCGCAGCACCCTTAGATTGGATTTGTGCTTTACCAGATGTCAGAGTGGCAGTTTGTTCGCGCATGACGCGTCGACCATTTTCTCATTGCTCAAGTGAATCGACCCGAACCAAAAGATTATTCGACGATTGTGGTCAATCTTTTCACACCGTGTATCCTCAATCAATCCGAATTGGCTCTTGAATGCGACGGAAAAGTGCGGCACGTTGATTGTGTTCGATTTTTTACACTCATTTTGAAATGAAGCATCAATTAGCGATCAGCATGGTGGCGTTATGGAGTTCTGTTGCGATAGCGCAAGAAGCACCTGAATTTCTTCGCGATTGGTTGCAGGTGGATCAACCAGTGAAAGCAGAGGTGATCGTGGTGTTGCCCCCACCCGATATTGAGAAATACATCGCAAAGGTAGAAAAAGCTGCCGCAGCCCAACCCGATTGGTTTGCACAATTTTCAAAAAATGCCAAGCCTGGCGTGCCTTTGCCATATGACGAAAAGCTTGGTTTGACCAAGGAGGAATACGCAGCCTATCTCGTTCTTTGGCAGCAACGCGAAAGCAAGGTCGTGGAGGAGGTGGGCTTATTGCTTAGGCACACCAACGAGGGACAATGGTTGATTTTAGCTAGCGGCGCAGCGGGTCCGCTTTCGACGCTAAAATTTGATGAAAAATCCGATCAATGGAAATCAGCGAATGGTGTCATGTCGCGCATTGCTGATGTTCATGCGGAACCGATGAGCATTCTTGGCGAGTGGAAAGGGCGGGAATGGCGCTTTGAAGAAACCAGTAGTTTGTCTCGGGTGAAAGAAAATCTTGCGATCGGCGTCACAGCAGATCTCGGTCACGCTCTTTTGGTTTATCGAGCTCAAGAAGTTAGTTCAGAAGGATCGATCTTGCTGGATAAAAGCGTGGTGGTTCGATTAAAGAAGCCTGCTAATGCGCCGACACCTGTCTCGCGTCCTGAACCAGCAGCCGCAGCAGGCAAAGTAAAGGCAGATGCCGGCACCAAAAGCAGCAAAAAGCCTTGATGCTGAATTTTTTTGAGTAGCGATGCAACCTAGAGGATTGAGTCAAGACATGCTGGGTTGGGCTCAATGGCTGCGATCGAGGCGCTGGTTTTGGATATTGTTGCCACTGTGGTGCTATCTCATGGCGCTTACTTTCACCAATACTTGGTGGTTCAAGCGAAAGGTGCACGAAAAGTTTCTGCCGATTGCGGGCTTGGACGCGAGTTATGATGGACTGTGGTGGTTTCCCGGTTTCCCCCTGGTGGTCGATGGCTGGAGATTGAAGCAGATTGAACCTCTCCGAGCTGTCGATCCACAACCCATTATCAGGCTTCAGCGGGTGATAATCGAATTGGATTGGAGTCATTGGCGTCATCCCATGCTGGCGATTCGTCGGGTTGAAGTGCACCAGCCGAGCTTACGGTTAAGTGTGGAGCTGTTTGCGGGTGTGATGCGCCTTATCGGTGATCAAATTAAAGCTCAAGCGTTAACCGCAGAGCCATCTGTTGTTGCCAAATCTCCCAATGATGCAAAGCCGAGTGAACAATTAGCGCAGCAGGCACCGCTACCTGAGATAAATCAAAACGGCGTTGTGAAAAACGACGCATCATCAAATCTGACTGCGGCCTTGCCAGCACCAGCTGTGACGAAGCCTGAGATCATCGAAATGATGGGGCCGCCTCACCTAGTCAACCCGCCGGTAGTGCAAAGACCCATCGATCCGCGAAAGTCATGGCGGCTGATTCTTCATGATGGTGCTGTTGAGATTTATTCAAATCACTCACGCGAAAACCGTTTGCAGATGGATGGCATTGCGGCCGACATTCCCATTCAAGGGGCAGATGCGAGTGGCATGTTCAAGGTCGATGCACTTCGTTGGAAAGGCCAATGCCTGCAAGTGGATTCTGTGGTGCCTCTGCGCTGGCATTTTCCTATTTTGGAAACGCCAGTTTTGCCATGGGAGTGGCAAGGCATAAAAGGCGAGGCACAAATTCAGCTAGCGCGTCAACCTGGCCTACCCTTTATGGTTGGCGTGTCCATGCGCGAGAATTCTGTGCCCTGCGAGGAACGCGTGTGGGGAGTGCAGAAGCTGACAGGTAACTTGCAGTGCCTCGGCTATGCGATGTCGCCATTGAGCATTCAGGCTCAAATGCAGCTAGCGGCTAAAAACATTGAAATCGCTTACCACCATCAAAGTTCGCGTTTTGATCGACTGTCTTTGTTGGCGCAGTTGCGTCAAGGCGTGTTGAACTGCGCTGATTTTCGACTCATCGGCGACACAGTTTCGTTGTTAGGAAATGGCATTGTTGCCCTTGATGGGCGACATGCCGGTGTCATGCGATTCGTGTTACCACCGCAAGCACAGCCATATGCAGCGAGCACCTGGACAGCGTTTTTTCCGCGTTTGCCTCTCAATTTGAAGCCCTTTGTCACTGAAGATCGTATCGTTGGCGAGGTCGAAATATCGGGTCATTTGCAACAGACATTGATCACCGCGAACCAAGGACAGACCATTGGTGATGCACGAGCGCTGTTATGGGAGATGTGGCAGCAAAGAAGAAAATCACCATGAGAATCATTGCAGGAAAAGCTGGCAGAATGTGCATCAAGGTGCCACAGGCGGTCACGCGTCCGACCACGGATTTCGTGCGCCAGGCGATTTTTTCGATTTTAGGTGACTTTGTCTCAGACGCCCAAGTTGCCGATTTGTTTGCGGGGTCAGGCGCATTGGGACTTGAGGCGTTGAGTCGTGGGGCTCGCAGCTGCGTTTTTGTGGATCAAAGTCCGCAGGCCGTTCGTGTGCTACGTGAAAATGTTCAGCGCACGGAATTGCGATCATCCACGATCGTGAGCAGTGATGTGTTGGCTTGGCTGAAACGCGATCGTGGCAGTTACGATCTGGTTTTTGCAGATCCACCTTATGTGAAATCTCCATTGGATGTGAACTGGATCGCTCGCTTGATGCATTCTGGTGATTTGCATGAACGTCTCACCCCCGAAGGAATTTTTTATGCAGAGGTTTCCAAGCAAACCGCGACGCCCGAGCATGCAAATTGGACTTTGATGGATCGGCGACATTACGGCAGCAGTGCCATTTTGTTATATCGACGAAAATGTCCGTCCTAATTCAGACGATGAAATCAAAATGAGCTTGATCTCCGATGCAGCCGGATTATGCATGAGTTGTGAATCGTTTGATATTAGTAGTTATTTTGAGCTTGGGCTGGCTGTCGATCACTCATGCGCAGTTTACTCAAGATATCGATCCAAAAAAAGCAGTTGATGGCCAGTATGTTCGCGTTATGCGATTGCAGGATGGTTCTAGAGCGATATTTCAGCGTTCTCCGAGCAACGATGTTCTGGAGAAGCGCACTTTTTCACCAGCAGGGGTGCTGACGATGTTAACAATCTACCGCATGGATAAAAAAGGTAATCCTATGAGTTGCAAGATTTTCGACGGGCTGAAGCAGGAGTTGTTCAAAGCGCGTTATGGCTATGACCGCCAAAGCGGTCGGCTTGTGGAAGAACAGCTGTTCGATTCGCGAGTCAAACGCTGTGATCCCGTGACTCAGGAAGAGATGCCGGTGCGACGATTCATTTATACTTATGATGAAAATGGCAAACAGAACAAACCCATTTCCATTGTATTGCGTCCAGGAAAGCGCGCCGAAGACGTCTATGCCGCACCGTCTGCCTTGGAAAAAAATCCATTTCATGACGTGCCACGCGAGCTGACCCCACAGCGTCGCTAACGTAGGCGCCGAGCATGGTTACGCAGGGCGGATTGAAATTCAAGCCTTGGTGTGATTCGAATCTCAAAGGCTTGATTGGTTTGTTCGTGATTTTGCAGCAGTGGACCAGATTTGCTCAAACGAGTGCTGAGCAGTGCAGATTAAATCATTTTTTAATCCTCGTTTCCGCAACTTTCTTCCCTTGTTTCTGCCTTTGGGTAAGTCTTTTTCGGTTGGGTTATAACCCGCCCGAATCGAATAATAATGGCCAATCTTGCTTGCGTCGTATGACAGCCATAATGCGTCGTATAGATTGCGGATTTCAGGCGATTCTTTCCAAAAAGTAGAATACACTTGGTTGCGCGAGTGATTTTTGAGTCCAACACAAACAATGACAGGACACGAAATGGCACGAGCAATGCCGATTAGCGAGAGAACCAATACGTCGCCAGCGAGAATGTCATGGAATTGACGCGATGCTGTGGCTTGGAGTTGTGCCAATTCAGCGGAGCAGCCTTGGTTGCCGCCGACGATCATAATGTGATTCTCTCCCGCCTGAAAAAGCTGACCTGGGGCCAGGCTAAAACTGACGCGATTTAGCGCGATATTTTCGTAATGCAAAACTAATCTAAAGTCACCTTCTTCCAACGCTTGGCGGGTGTTGATTTGCAAGTCAATCGACATCTTCGCATCCGCGATGAAATGATTCCAGCATGAGATAGCGACCCCAGATGAGGTTGCGGGTGCCTGACAGACGCTTGGGAATGCCAACGAGAACTTCATGTTAGCCCAAAAAATCTGGCGCATCGATCGACGATTCAACTCCGTTGAAATTCGCTGGTAATTGAGTTCCCGGTAAAAATTCTCGATGAAGCACCGTGCAAATTTCCAGTTTGATAAGTGCACACCGTATCGCGCCGCAACTCGATGTGATAAAATGTTTCGATGGGATGGACGAATGATGCAGATGAAGATCACATCAAAAAAGCTAACTAAATAGATGGCACCGTTAATGCATTTGATTGAATTAACTATTATATTTGTTATATCATTTATTTCAATCATTTTTCATTAACATTATCTGATGTAATTTGATATTCGGAATACAACATCGTATGCATTGATTTACATGAATGACCGCTTGCGTGGAAGTCATTTTTGAATTGGCAACGATTTCTAACTTAGCAAAAACAACGTTTTTTACTGGGTTGAATTGGCGCCGCAAGGCGATATTTGAGCCTCGACCAAGTTGCAATACTTTTATCGACTTTACTAAAATTCACCTCTAATCTTAGAGAAGGTCATTGTATAATTTTCATTTAAGTTCACTTGCAGGTGATCAATTTCTAACTATGTTTTTTAACACATTGACTTGTTTTTTAATGCGAAAAATGCCATCACACTGTCATGGTTGAGGTCGACATAGCGAGCAATCATGTGGAAATAAGGAGTGCCGTTTTTGAATCATACGCCATGGTTCGAATGCGAGCTGGCACGATGGATCAAGGGTGCTTGAGCCTGTGAGACCGAGGATGTTGAAAAAAGATTAAGATTAGCGAGATTTTTTTAGTTTTAGCTTGACCATTGTGGGCTTTTTCAAGCATTCTCCCGCCCCTCAACAGCTTTCACTCAATTTTATGTCACGTATTTGTAGTATTCGCGGTT
Source organism: uncultured Verrucomicrobiales bacterium (assembly GCA_964599325.1). Taxonomy (GTDB): domain Bacteria; phylum Verrucomicrobiota; class Verrucomicrobiia; order Verrucomicrobiales; family Akkermansiaceae; genus UBA956. The sequence goes on from CAZREM010000007.1 coordinate 8,555, forward strand.
CTCATGTTCGTTCCGGTGGTCGCATTCATCGCTCCGGTCTTGCTAAGAAAAAAGGTGGTATTGGTCGCCACGTGACCAAAGTAGTGAAGCGTTCGGTGTCGCCAAATCTTCAGAATAAGCGCATTTGGGTGCCTGAGTTTGGTCAATATGTGCGCATGAAATTGTCCTGCAAGGCGATTAAAACGATCACAAAAAACGGCGCGCTGAACACCTTGAAAAAGGCTGGTTTGGTCTAATCATTATTTTTCTTTGTTGTTTCTGTATGTTTGTCAAAGCGCGGATGTTCATGCATCCGCGCTTTGTTTTGTTTCGGATTGACGATGGTGTTGAAAGTTTGGGCAGCGACGGATGCTTGTTGGCAAACGGCATGAATTTGTGAATTTTGCAGATGTTCTGGTTGAATTCCCCGCGTTAGCTCACTAAGAAGGTGCTGCATATGGCTCGAATCAATTCCAATTTTCTCAAACTCAAGGCCGGCTATCTATTTCCGGAAATCGCACGTCGCGTGGCGAAATTTCAACAAGAGCAGCCTGAATTGGCTCAGCGTCTGATTCGTTGTGGCATTGGAGATGTCACCGAACCTCTGCCTGCCGCCGCGATAGAGGCCATGCATCAGGGAGTGGATGAATTGGCCACGCGATCGACCTTCAAGGGTTACGGCCCTGAACAAGGGTATGCTTTCTTGAGGGATGCCATTGCAGAAAATGCCTATGCGGGCTTGGGAATTGCGGCAGACGAAATTTTTATCTCGGATGGTTCCAAGTGCGACACGGGTAACATTCTCGATATTTTTGGTCAAGGCAACCGCATCGCGATCACAGATCCGGTGTATCCGGTCTATGTTGACACCAATGTCATGGCGGGTAATACGGGTGACGCACTGGATTCAGGTGGCTATGCGGGATTGATATACCTGCAATGTCACGCGGAAAATGGTTTTGTGCCACAGCCTCCAGAAGAGGTCGTGGATCTTATTTACTTATGCTTTCCTAATAATCCCACAGGCGCAGTGGCGACGGCGGCGCAATTGCAGGCTTGGGTCGATTACGCCAATCGTCACGGTAGCATTCTGTTGTTCGATTCTGCTTACGAGGCGTTTATTCAAAATGACAACAACTCGCATTCCGCCGACACGTCGATTCCGCGTTCGATTTATGAAATTCCCGGCGCGCATCAATGTGCGATCGAATTCAGATCATTTTCTAAGCATGGCGGCTTTACTGGTGTGCGTTGTGCCTACACGGTGATCCCTAAAACCTTGGTTGGATTGTCTGATTCAGGAGATGAAGTTTCGTTGCACTCCCTGTGGCTGCGACGTCAGAGCACAAAATTTAACGGTGCGAGTTATCCGGTGCAAAAGGCTGCGGCAGCACTGTTTAGCGATTCAGGCAAGGAGCAGGTGCGGGAGTTGATTCAGTATTACATGGAAAACGCCAACTTATTGCGGCGTGCGTGCCATCAACTCGGTCTTACCGTTTTTGGTGGGGAAAATGCGCCATATGTCTGGGTGAGCTGCCCAGGGGGGAAGAGTTCCTGGGAAGTGTTTGATTGGATGCTGTTAGAAGCTCAAGTGGTCATCACCCCAGGTTCGGGTTTTGGTGCCGCAGGTGAAGGTTGGTTTCGGATCTCAGCCTTTAATTCCCGCGCCAATGTGGAGGAGGTCTGCCGCCGATTGGCGCAATTGACCGCTTGAGTAGGGTGTTTTCCTAAATGAGTCATTGGTCACGCTGCATTCATCATGCACATCGCAGAATTAACGATTCAAAGCTCGAATACCATCGCGCAATCGAGCTTTGGTTTGGGATCGATGCTGGCCGTGACCTTCTCTTGGTCACGCAATCGATCGATTTTTTGGGCAGCGTTGGCCGGATTGTTTTCGTGGTTGTATGTATTGTATTTTGCCTTGTCGCGACGTCCGGATGAACGGCGTCAGTGATGCAGTGAAATTGATCTGAAGGAAACGCCTACCCATTGATGTGACTGCCAGTTTCCACGCATCTGGCATTTCTGATACTGTGCTTGTCATTGCATGGTAACCTTGTCAGTGTCTTGCACGCTATGTCTGTCGATACTACCACGTTGCCTGCCCGTCGTCTCGAGCAAATGCTTGGAGGTTTGGCGCTATTGTTGTTGCTGATCGGTGGTTTTACGATTTTGAAGGCATTCATGACCGCGATCATGTGGTCGATTGTTCTTGGCTTTTCATTATGGCCGGCACAGCGATTATTGACAAAATGGTTTGGAGGTCGGCGCACATGGGCTGCGATTGTGGTGGCGATCACCGTTTTTTTGTTGCTTGTCGGTCCACTGGTGTTGCTGGGTTTCAGTTTGGCTGATGATGCAGCGGTCTTAGGCAAAACCACACGGCGATGGATTGAATCTGGATCTGAAAAACCTCCCGAATGGGTGCAGCGACTGCCCATTGTCGGAAATGAAGTCGAATCTTATTGGCGTGAGTTCACCGAAGATCGCAAGCGCTGGATGGAACAGATCAATCGTGCAGCGGAGGATGTTCCGCCCAAAGCGACGATTGTAGCACCGAATGACCAAATCGGGGTTGAAGATCCAGCGCATGTCCTGCCGGGATTGACGGAGCGGAGTGGAGCGGCGGACTCGCGCATTCCCGAATTACTGGGCCGTTTGCTCGCATGGGTGCGGTCGTGGTTGCCGGGGGTCACGTTGACAATTCTGAAAGGCTTCGTTCAAGTGGCATTGAGCGTGTTGCTCACATTTTTCATCTTGCGGGATGGTCAGGCGCTCGGACAGCGCGTCGCTATAGCGGCTGCGAGAATTGCCGGAAACCGCGGTCAGCGCCTGATCAACGTGGCTGGCAATACAGTGCGCGGCGTGGTGTATGGCATCATTGGCACCGCGGTCGCACAGGGCTTGTTGGCAGGATTTGGTTTTGCCATCGCGGGCGTTCCTGCAGCTGCGCTACTTGGATTGCTCGCATTTTTTTTGTCGGCTCTGCCGATTGGTCCGCCGGTGATTTGGATTCCTGCGACGATTTGGCTCTTCAATGAAGGCCGCACCGGCTGGGGAGTGTTCATGGCGATCTGGGGGATGTTCGTTGTCAGCGGCGTGGACAATATCATCAAACCATACTTGATCAGCCATGGCAGCAAGATCCCATTTGTGCTGGTTTTCTTAGGTGTGATCGGAGGGGCGATCGCCTTTGGCCCAGTCGGAGTTTTCTTGGGACCAACATTGCTAGCGGTGTTGTATCGAATACTAGATGAGTGGTCCGCGAGCGAGCCGCTGCTGAGTTTGAATAATTCACCAGAAACCGAAGATAGTCTGGTCGCAGCAGGGTTTGATCGTGCTCAAGAAGTTTCAGTCGAATTATCCTCATCAGAGCCACCGGCGAACACGGAGCAACATCTGACAAATCTTTCGAGTTCAACTCGCGAAAATCAACATCACTCTAGTTAAGACCTTGATCGCCAGAGTCCAAATGAACCAACCAATCTCCGGACTCAATCAATGACGCGTCAGTCAGTGGGGCCACATAATTCCACAATAGCACTTCGCGCGCCTGATGTTCAGGGTCTTCGACAGTTGCAAAGGTTAACCGATACTCATCGCCTTCGAACGCGTCAAGCTCGGCTAAATGCGCCGCACTGACGCGAAACAGATCACCCCGCACCGCAGATCCTTGAGGATCCAGGACTAGCCCGGGATACCACGAACTAACAGCGTAGAGAAAACCATGCACCTGAGCTGCCGCGATCCATTGCCCCCTGTGCATGCGCCAAGAATTACTTCCACCTCGACGCAAGGTGCCGTAAACGAATACGATCGGATCCAGCTCAGTCATGGAGGCAGCGCGTGATAGGATCAATCAATGAGACGCACCGCATGTTTTTTCGACAGCTTCAGCACATCGCCGCACTGCAACATTGGGACGGCATTAGGGTCGGTTAGTTTCTCGCCGTTGAGTTGCACGGAACCGGTGGTAATGTATTGCTTGCGCAATTCGCCGTTCGATTTCTCAATGCCGTAGGCTTGGGCAAAGGCAAGAGCCGTGATTGCGAGCACATTGGCACCTGAAGCAACGTGAGTGAGCGACAACTCTGGCAACTCCGCTGCTGCTAGATCTTTCTTTGAAAAACGCAGATCCCACTCACTTCGCGCTTCTTGAGCGAGTGCCGCGCTATGATAGCGAGCCGTTAGTTTCTCGGCTAAGGCTTTTTTGGCTTCCATCGGATGCGCTGCGGCGTCGCGCGTTTCACCTAAAAGCAGGGTGTAATAACGATCCATCAATGCATCAGAGATGCTCATCAACTTTCCATACATTTCCGCAGGCGCTTCATTCACCCCGACATAATTGCCATAAGACTTGGACATTTTTTTCACCCCGTCCAAGCCCTCGAGCAAAGGCATCAGCATCACCACTTGTTGCGGTTGGCCCTCCTCTTTCTGTAAATCACGGCCTACTAGAATATTGAATAACTGATCCGTGCCTCCAATTTCCACATCACTGCGCACCATCACCGAATCCCAGCCCTGCATGATCGGGTATTGCAGCTCATGCAAACGCACCTCCTGGCCGGCATCGACGCGTTGGCGAAAGTCCTCGCGCTGTAGCATTTGTTGCAGCGTGACCCGCGCGTTCAGACGCAATACCTCCTCATAGCCCATATGGCGAAACCATGATCCGTTGTAAACGATTTCAGTGCGCTCGCGGTCCAAGATTTTGAAAGCCTGTTGTGTGTAAGTTTCTGCATTGGCCAGCACATCGTCGCGTGTGAGCGGTGGACGGGTCACAGAACGCCCCGAAGGATCACCAACCGTTGCTGTGAAGTCTCCGATGATCAGGATGGCTTGATGACCTAAAAGCTGAAACTGACGCAATTTTTCCAGCGCTACCGTGTGTCCCAAATGAATGTCAGGTGCTGTTGGATCGACACCAAGCTTGACCCGCAGCGGTTTGCCAAGCGCAAGCTTGTCTGCGAGTTCTTTTTCCGACAAGACCTTGGCGGTGCCGGTAGTGAGCAATTGCAGCTGATCTGAAAGCGAAAGTGACATGCCAAAACCCTAGTGGGAGCGTGAAAAAATGCCAAGCGGTATCGGCGACAAATCGTTCAGTGGTTTCATTTTTATCATGGTTGTCGGCATCTAATCCGCTGCCATGCCCGAGAGAGTCGCAAGAACCGCGGTCTTTGCTGCTTGCATCTCGGCTGCGGGTCCAGATAGTCGAAACCATAGCCGATGTCGTGATGCGATTGGATGTTCCTGCGCGACGCTCAAGCGAACACTCCGAAGAAGCAGATCGTGTTCATCGTGGTCCAACGCCATTTGCCAATTGGCGCGGCTGAGCTGATGAAGGACTGTCATGCGAGTGAGGGAAATTGGAAGATTCAGAAAAAACACCTCTGAGGACACATGATCAACGAATAACGATGCTCGCCCGCTTGCGGCTGTGGATAGGGAAGCGGGTTGAAGCCTCTTGAGAACAGACCAAGCGTGCCAATTGCGCGCAATGCTTCGCAACAAATGACCGAAACGATTCACCCATAACAGGCAAAGACCCATCCAAGCGTGGTCATACTTTAAGTTGATTGGGCGTTGCTGGTGCATGCCCGAGAGTCCGATTTGATAGGGCGCGGTGCCCCATGGTCCATGATAAATGATGGATTGCCCTGCGCCTCGCACGGGCCCGCCTTGATAAATCCGCCCCTGCCAAGAAGCGCCATGGTAGCGATGAAAACGATGCGGGTGATCGCGGATAAGCTCGGCTTCAGCGCGACCGTAGTTCCATTGTTGTTTCCAGTAGGCTCCCATCGAAGCACGTCGTCGGTGCCAAACAAAGGCGCAGGGTGCAAATCCGATTTGAAAGCCATGATCGAGCAGACGCCAGCAAAAGTCCACGTCGTCTCCCGCCGTGTGATATTTTTCCTGAAATCCACCGATGACGTCGAAAGCTGAGCGTCTGACAGCAAAATTGCATCCCGGCAAATGCTCGGCGAATTGGTCATCCAACATCACGTGTGAAGCCGACCCCGCTGTCGCAGCGATGATCGCGCTCATACGGTCTGAGGCACATGGCGGCATGTTGGGGCCGCCCATCGCAACGACATCGTTGCGCAAAAATCCTTGTGCGAGCTGATCGATCCAATCCCGATCTGGCTGACAATCATCATCCGTGTAGGCGAGGATACTTCCCTTGGCGAGTGACGCGCCTCGATTGCGCGCCGCACTGAGTCCGCTAGCTGCTTGGACGTGAACGCGAACCCATGGATAGTGATCAGTCACGAAGATTTCAGTGCCGTCGGTTGATCCGTCATCAATGACAAGTGCTTCCCAGTTTCCTGATAAATTGGCAATCGCATCAAGACATTCACCAATGCGATGGCGTCCGTTACGCGTGCAGACAATGATAGAAAAAAGCGGTTGTTGAGATGTGGCTTCTTCGCGTTCAGCAGAAAAAACCTCCAGCGCGCGCTGCATCGATCGCGCGCCCGATCGTGCGGAGCCATCGGCTCGCATCAGGCCGAATTTCCAATCGGTGATCAGTCGATTCTGATTCCACCACAGGTCGCTCCAAGAAAAGACTGTCGTGCCAGCCACAGCGTGTTGCAGAGCGGTTAGGCCAGCTTGCTCGAGCATCTGAGATTGCTGATCTTCGCTGTGTCTCACCGCATCGAGTCCAAACTCAGAAATCACCAATGGACGATCGCCAGCGATGTGATGCAGACGCTGCAAGTATGCCGAAAAATCCGCGATGTGTTCCAGATAAACATTCATCGCGGTGAAATCAGCATGCGAGGGTTCCAGAAACTCGGTGCTTGGGTAATTTGCGTAAGCGAATAGCAGATGAGGCGCACTGAACTTTCCTTCTAAAATCAGCAGGTCCAGGATTTCTAACACGCGTGGAGCACCCAGCCAACGGACAAGATCAGTGGGTATCTCGTTTGCAACGTAAACGCCCCGCAGCGCTGGATGCATTCCAAAGCGTCGCAGCCATTGATCCAGCTGAACGCGTGCTTGGCTCAGATGATGCGGTTCATCGATGAAGTTGTGTCCGTAACCCCAGGCCAGCCCCGCAAACACTGAGATGTTCGCAGCCGCTGCCGCATCGAGCAATTGCTGATCAGGCAAGTCGTAACAACGCACACTATTAAATCCCAGCACGCGCATCTGTTCGAAGGCTTGCCGATGATTGATGCTCTGTCCTGGCGGGAATGGTCCGTAGCAGACTGCGAGCATGGTGATGCGTCGATTATCGCACATGAACCACTTGCCGCTAGCGCGCCAAGCGAGCGGATGCGGGCTCCACGTGTCAGGAGTCGAGATCATTGGTTGCCAGAAGACCTTGTTGCGCCAACTCGTAATCAGCATCGCTCAGTGCGCAGGGATCTGCTGCGACCCAATGTTGCGGTGCGATTTCCACTAAAGGCAGCTCCCTGCCAACTGTTTCGGCATAACGTGGATGCTGCAATCGATGTCCAATCGCACTGCCCGCAGGGGGATGAAGTGGTGAGGGAACATCACCTGGTAATGGCAGATGTCGCGGAGCGCGCCGATTCATCGAAGGTATCGCGGCGATCAAAGCCTTCGAGTAGATGTGCCGCGGGGAGCGATAGAGAGTTTCAGCTGGCGCAATTTCGACAATTTTGCCCAGATACATCACCGCCACTCGATCACTAACATGCTTCACAACCGCTAAGTCATGCGCGATGAACAAATAGGACAAATCCAAGTCGCGTTGCAACTCCAACAACAGATTCAACACTTGTGATTGCACCGAAACGTCAAGCGCGCTCACCGGTTCATCACAAATGATCAGCTTAGGCCGCAGAGCCAACGCACGTGCGATGCCAATGCGCTGACGTTGCCCACCAGAGAACTCAAATGCATATTTCTCTGCTGCTTGGCGAGGAAGACCAACGCGTTCTAGCAGTTCATCAACCCACGCACGACGCTCGGCACGGTTGCCCATTCGATGAATCACAAAAGGTTCCTCCAGTAACATCCGCACACTGTGACGCGCATTCAATGATTCGGATGGATCTTGAAAAATCATCTGCAAATCACGTCGTTTCGAACGCAGAGCTGACTGACTCATGCTCGTGATGTTTGTTCCTTGGAACTCGATTGTTCCGCGCTGAGGTTTGTATAAGCGCACTAGAGCTTTACCCAAAGTGGATTTGCCGCAGCCAGACTCTCCAACGAGCCCGAGAGTTTCACCCTTGTGCAGATCCAACGAAACGCCATCGACCGCCTTGATGGCTCCGAATGAGCGTTTTAACAAGCCACTGCTGACAGGAAAATGAACGGCCAGATCGCGAATAGAAAGTAGGGCAGACATGGATGAGCAAAAGGATAAAATGGTTCGATTAATGAATCAGCCGGCACAAATTGGACAAGCCTCGACCCAATGCTGCGGGGCAATTTCACGCCACAACGGACGCTCTAACAGAGTGGTGCCCTCGCGTTGCAGGCGTTGACAGAAGCGACAGCCATGCACGTGTTCGTTGAGACTAGCAACCATGCCGGGAATCGTTGGCAGTCGCTGCTTATGTGGTGAATCAAGGCGCGGCATGCTTTCCAGCAAACTTTTTGTGTATGCGTGCTGCGGGTCGGCAAACAGAGCCGCGACGCTGGCTCGCTCGACCAACCGCCCAGCATACATCACGATGACTTCATCACACGTCTCGGCAATGACACCCAAATCATGTGTGATGAGAATCATCGCCATTCCGCTTTGTTGCTGAAGATCTTTGATCAAATGCAAAACTTGAGCCTGCACCGTGACGTCCAATGCCGTTGTGGGTTCATCCGCTATCACCAAATCAGGTTCGCACGCCAACGCCATGGCGATGACAATGCGCTGGCGCATGCCGCCGGAAAATTGACGCGGATAGTCCATCATCCGCAGCTCAGGCTCAGGAATGCGCACGCGTCGCAGCATCTCGATGCTTTTTTGCCATGCTTCGCGTCGTGATAGCTGCTGATGCAGCAGAAAAGCTTCACATAACTGATGGCCGATTCGTTGACTGGGATTGAGAGCTGTCATTGGCTCCTGAAAAATCACACCCATCTCACGCCCTCTGATGCGTTGCATCGTGCGCGGTGACTCACGCAGTAAATCTCGGCCTTTGAACCAAATCTCACCCTCTAAAATCCGCCCGCTAGGATGAGGCAGCAATTGCGCAATCGACATCGCCGTGACGCTTTTTCCACAGCCAGACTCTCCGACAATCCCAAGTGTGCTGCCACGCTTCAGCTCAAATGACACTTCATCAACCGCGCGCTGCAAACCGCTGCTGGTGTCAAATGCCGTGATTAGGTGTCGCACTTCTAACAGGAAATCACTCATGTGGGGACTTGGTTTGGCGGTATTGATCATAAACGCGATTGCTTTCCTCGAACGACTCGCCGCGTTTCATGGCGTTCTGTGTGGCCTGCTTCACTGCGGGATCGATCCAAAAAACATAGCTCATTTCGGGTTCGTCGCTGATGCGCACGTTGAAGGATTCTGGCCACTGCAACCAGCGCCAGAAGGCGAGGCGATAATAGTCTTTTTTCCAACCGGGGCACCAAGCGGCTTGTTCGTGCAACAGGGTTTCGATGCGATGGCTTGTTTCTAAAATTGTCGTTTCGTCCGTGGCGTTGCGATTGCGCTCAACCAATTGATCCATCTCTGGATTTGCATAAGTAAGAATGTTGTTGGTCATCGCGCGCGGTGTTAAACTGCCGGGCTCGTAGGCATCTTTGGAATGCAAGAATTCATAATAATCGGGAAATGGTGGTGTGATGTTCCATCCCGCAAAAGCAATCTCGTGTTTTTTCTGTGAGATTTTTTGAAAATTAGCCGTGCCATCTGAGCCCTCGAGCTTGTATTCCACACCAGCCTTGAGTGCTTCTTCTTTGAGTCTCTGCATGATTTGATCGAGAAACGCAGACTTCGAGTATGAAATTGTGAACGACAAGCGCTGTCCATTTGCATTCATCCATACGCCGTCGTTGCCCTTTTGCGTGAATCCGGCGCGCGCAAAGGCTGCGGCCGCATCTTCTATGGAGAAAGGACGGGTTCGAATCGTTGAATTTGAAAACTTGCCGAAACCATCATTCATGATGTTCAAGCGCGTGGCATCACCGCGCATGTCGAAATCAATGACTTTTTGCCAATTAGTCGCGTGCTGTAAGCCAATGCGGATGTCTTGCTGCTTCAACAGGGGAACAGCTTGATTAAAGTAGAGTCCATAAGGGCTTCGTGGGTATTCATTATAGAAAGTTACCTTATTGATGTAGCCTCGAAAAACCGCTGGGATTTCGGTTTTTTCATACCAATACTTCGGTTGACCAAGTGGAAACCAATCCAAATCACCTCGACTAAATAGAACAAAAGCTTTCTCGAGATCGCGGATCAGACGATACTCCAAACGATCCGGGTTATACAGATTGCGATAATACAGCATGTCCCGCGCCCACCAATCTTTGACTCGAGTCAGACTGATCGACTCGCCCTTGACAATGTCTTGCTCAAGAATCTGGTAAGCACCAGTCGTTGGTCGGGGCCGCCAATTGTAGCGGGCCTCAAAATCGGGTCCAAATTCTTGATAGAAATTCCGATGCGATGGCAACAAATTGGCACTCATTTCCGGACGCGGCTTGGGATTGGCCAGGCGCACGGCAAGATAGGAGTCACCATATGTTGTGATCCCGTTAAATTGCTCACCGTAATAAGTTCGATACCATGGCTCTGTTAGAAACGGCGAGAGGTAGATGTAGAAGGACATGACGAAGTCCTCACTGGTCACTTTGAGTTGATCTGACCAGCGTGCTTGGTCGTTGATGTGATAATACACCGTTTGACGGTCAGAGGAAATAGCCCATCGATCCGCTAAAGCGGGAATCGTTCGCCCGGTATCGGGGTGCGTGGCGATCAGACCCATTTCAATGTAATCGTGATGATAAGAACGAAAGCCATTATTTGCTTCTTTTCCTAAGCAACGAATGGTCGGTGGATACGACATCGTGGGCAGAAAGGTGTGAAAAGTGCCGCCTTTTTTCGCCATCGGCGAACCCACATCCGGATCTGTGAGATTGGTCTGCCAGTTGAGGTCTCTGGGCAAATCAGCTTCACTGCGCAGCTGAAAAAAATCACCTTGGTCGCGACGTTTCCTTAGCAATTCTAGAGCTTGCAGCTTTTCATCGCGTGCGGCGTTATCATCCTTTGACGTGTCTAGCTCCTTCTCCAACGTCACGATCTCATGCAGGGTTCGCTCACGGACATCCTGATTGTAACGGGGAAAAAACGCTAGACGCTCGGGTGTGTTATCATAGACAGCCAGGGACTGATGACGCTTGCAACTGCTTAACAGACACAAACAACAGATGAAGCATGTGAGCCATGATTGACTTTTCATTAGCGGTAAGTCGTGAAAGTTTTGGGGTCGAACGCCTCGCGTATGGCCTCGCCGATGAACGTGATGAGCAATAGCATCAAAACCAATAGGAAACAGACTGAACCAACGATCCAGGGCGCCTCAAGATTGGCCAAGCCGTCCGCCATCAGCGTTCCCCAACTTGGATATTGATCTGGAAGCCCGAAGCCGATGAAGTCTAGCGCAGTTAACGAAGTAGCAACGCCGGCGATCGAAAACGGAATCAGCGTGATGATCGTGGACAGCACGTTGGGAAAAATATGATGAAAAATGATGCGCGAGGTCGAAGCTCCCAGAACTCTTGCGGCTGAAACGTAATCACGCTTTTTTTCCTTCAAAACCGCGGTGCGCTGATACGCGCTGATGCCAATCCATGAAAACAACGACATCACCACGACAATGCTACCGAGATTGACATTCTCTCGTCCAATTCGAGAAGAGATGATCATCACAACAAAAAGAAAGGGCACATTGCTTAGAATCTCGATCGCGCGTTGCATCACGAGATCGAAACTGCCACCAAAATAACCCATGACCATGCCAAGTGCGATGCCGAGGCCAAACGTGATGGTGATGTAAAGCAGGGCAGCTTGACAGATCACCTGCATGCCTCCGTAAAGTTGCGCCAAAACGTCCCAGCCGCGCGAGTCGGTGCCGAGGTAATGTTGGCGCGAAAACGATGGGGGATTGGGCGCATAGTGCGTCACAACAAATGCCGTGTCACGATCTCGTGCGGAGCTAGAAGTGGCATTGCTGGGATGGCTCTCAATCAACTCGCCTCGACGCCATGTTTCGCGAACCAAAGCATCCCCATTGCGATCGAATACCAGGCTCTCGCCTTGCAACAATCCGTTGCGAAACGTGGCACTGCGCTCTTTGCCACCGCGGTAAGCTTCATTTAACACACTGGCAATGCCTGAATATGGATGCGTGTGATTCTGCTCGAAATACTTTCCATCACGCAGCTCCAATGAAACATGCTGCAACTCATCGGTATGAAAAGTCGGATCCCAAGGCACCAACGGCATGATGACTCGATTGCCCTGGTTCTGTTTCTGAAAGAAATCGCGCAGAGTCAAATAATCCACGGTGCCATCGCGATCCATGCCAAAGTCACGAAACTGATAGCGCTGTTTCACTAGAGCAGGAAAGCGCCACTGACCTTCATGCAGCACCGCCACGGCGCGGCGACCAACCAGCAGATGGTCTGGAAGAGTCGTCAGCAAAATTAGCAGCAAAAACCCGAGCGAGCGGTAGCCGCGCTTGATCGCACGAAAACGCTGCAAGCTGCGCATGGTGATGGGATTCCACTGAAATCGTGCGCCCTTGATCCAACAGAGGACAGCCATCATCAGCAATAAAACAAGCACCGCCGTTCCGGAAACAAGTGTCGCCAGAGCCGCCGCGTTTTTTTCCATTTCGTTTTCAAAAAAACCTCGAGGAGCATCAAAAAACCAACGCAGCGTTGGCAAGTCCCAATGAAAATACTCACCCACAGCGGCACCGAAAATAGCGATCAACAAACAAAGCGAGATCAGGCGATAAGGATTCATCATTATTCGAAGGTGATATTGGGATCGACGATTGCCACGGCAAAATCAGAGATGACATTCCCGATCAACATCAAAAACGCAGCAAGCGCCAGTGTGCCCATGATCACCGGCTCGTCGCGTTCTAATAAAGCGTTAAACTGCATCAATCCAGCACCGTTGATGTCAAAAATTTTCTCAATCAACATGCTGCCGGCAACGAGAATGCTGACATTGCCGCCAATGGTTGTCGCGATCGGAATAATCGCATTACGGCAAGCGTGAAAAAACACTGCGCGATGAAATGAATTCCCCTTTGCGATGGCCGTGCGAACGTAATCTGCCGCGAGATGATCCATCAGGCTATTTTTCATCATCATGGTAAGCACAGCAAATCCCCCAACAAGATAGCACAGCAGCGGCATCGCCGCGTGATAGAGCAAATCCCGCACCTTCCCCCAAAAACTCAGATCAGCGAAAGAATCTCCATGAAAACCGCCGATCGGAAACCAGCCCCAGTGAGCACAGACATAAACCACCAAAAAAGCGCCCAACGCATAACCGGGAATCGCGTGCCCAGCAAACACAAGAATCGAACTCAAGTTGTCAAACCAGGTGCGATGGTGAATGGCTTTGACAATGCCGAGCGGCAGACAAATCCCGTAGATCAGGAGAATTTCAATGCCGCCGTAGAACAGCGAGATTGGCATTTTCTGCAATATCATCGACAAGACTGGTTCCTGATACTTGGTTGACTCACCGAGACTGCCTTGAAGCAGCCCGTCATAACTTTCTTGATACATCAACAATCGTTCTGGCGTGTTGGCAGGCATTGCTACACCAGCTGGCATCCACTGCTGCCAAATGCGTTGTTGTTGCGCCACTGTTTGCACGCGCAGTTTCCAGTCACGTGTGACGTCTTGGGGGATCGTTGGATCAAATTTAGGCTGTCCAGTGCTGTCAAACACCACACGTAATTCAGTGGCCGAACCAGGGATGGGAATCTCGACTGCCGACTGGCGAGATTGGATGGTCAAGGCACTGGACTGTTTGATCCGTGGCAGCAGTCCGAGCCACTCGCCATAGCCAACCCATGCTGGCTGGTCGCGGTGGTGCTTCTCAGCGAGTTCGATCAGCTGGCTCGGTTTCAGCGATACGCCTGATTGTTCACGACTACGCACCGTCTTCTGCTCGCCTTGACCCAACGATTTTTTTAAGTCCTCTTCCATCGGACCGCCGGGAACTAATCGCATGATCAAAAAAATTAACAGTGTGATCCCCAGTAAGGTTGGGGGAATCAACAGCAGTCGTCGCAACAAATAGGCTTTCACTCTGCGGAGACACTAGCGAAAAATGGGAAGGTTTGACAAGTGTTTGTGCGCATTTGCCAGGGCGTGTTCCACGTTTGAGCTAAAATCCGTGCTTGCAGTGATGCTCGCCCTGCGTTACTCCCGCTCTGTCGCGATTCAGCACGCAACCGATCGTTATCATCATGTCCATTCAACGCGCACTCTTATCCGTCTCAGACAAAACAGGTCTTGTGGCATTCGCTCAAGGTCTTCATCAACGTCAAGTTGAACTTCTGTCCACCGGTGGCACTGCCAAAGCCTTGCGCGAAGCAGGATTGCCCGTGATTGATGTGGCCGAATACACGGGGGCACCTGAATTGTTCGATGGTCGAGTCAAGACCTTGCACCCTAAAGTTCACGGAGGTTTGCTACAAAAACGTGATGATGATGAGCATCAGGCCCAAGCCGAGGAGCACGCGATTCCGCCGATTGATCTTGTGGTTGTGAATTTGTATCCCTTCGAACAAACCATTGCGCGAGATGGAGTATCGCTCGAGGAAGCGATAGAAAACATCGACATCGGTGGCCCGTCCATGTTGCGCAGCGCGGCGAAAAATTACTCGAGTGTGACGGTGATCACAGACCCCAAAGATTATCAACGTGTTCTCGAGCAAATGGATGAGAATGAGGGAAGCACGACATTGCCACTGCGAGAGGAATTGGCGGTGAAGGTTTTCTTGCGCACTTCGCAGTATGATGCGGCCATCACGAACTATTTGGGCAAGTGCAAAAATGGCACGAGATGTCATCTCACCATCAGTCTTCCCTTAGATCAGGAACTGCGCTATGGGGATAATCCTCACCAAAAAGCGGCGCTGTATGGCGATTTTAATTCCTGCTTCACCCAAATCCAAGGCAAAGACCTGAGCTACACAAATATCCTCGACATTGAAGCAGCAGCAGATTTGATCTTGGACTTTAGGCGTCCGACGGTTGGCATTCTCAAACACACCAATCCCTGTGGGGTGGGTCAGGATGATGATGATTTGCGGGTGGCGTGGCAAAAAGCCTTTGAAACGGATCGGCAGGCGCCGTTTGGTGGTGTGATTGTCTGCAATCGACCGATCACTGAAGCGTTGGCGCGAGTGATCTCAGAAATTTTTACCGATGTGATTATCGCTCCAGATTTTGATGCTGATGCCAGTGCGTTGCTGAAAAAGAAAAAGAATTTGCGCATCATGAAGATGAACGCTCAATATCTGAAAGACAAGGTGCAACCGTTGATTCGTTCGTGTCCGGGTGGTGTGATGGTGATGGATCGGGATCACACGACTCTGGGATTGGAGCAGTTAGAGTCAAAGGTGGTGACCAAGCGCCCGCCAACGCAAGAAGAACTTCAAGCGATGCGTTTTGCGTGGAGAATCGTTAAGCATGTGAAATCGAATGCGATTGTCTATGCCAACTCGGATCGCACCTTGGGAATTGGGGCTGGTCAGATGAGCCGCGTGGATTCCTCTCGCATCGCGGTGTGGAAAGCGAAAGAGGCCGGTCTGTCACTCAAGGGTTCCGTGATCGCCTCGGACGCGATGTTTCCGTTTGCAGACGGTTTGCAAACAGCGATCGACGCTGGCGCTACGGCATGCATTCAGCCGGGTGGCTCGATGCGCGACCAAGAAGTGATTGATGCCGCAGATGCCGCCGGTATGGCCATGGTGTTCACGGGTTTCCGTCACTTCCGCCACTAACTCAGCGACGCGCGGCCGCTGATGCAACGGACGGATGGGCGAGGGGTTCCTTATTTTGGAAACGCTTCGCGCATGAACCGGTAGTATTGACGTCGCAGCGGTTCAGCCTGCGGGGAGGCGTGGAGTGCCATTGTCGACCAATTGATCGCCGTCTGGCGTTGGCTCTGCGCAAAGGAAATCTCTGCCATCGTGTCGAGGTAAGCTCCTTGCTGAGGATTGAGATCTAACGCGTGTTGCTGCAATTGCTGCGCCTGATTGAGCTGACGCACGGCGCGCGCGGCTAACCAGCCTGCGGAATTGTGCAAATTATCATCTTGTGGAAAACGCTGACAGGCACGAAGAAATTGCTGCCAGGAATCTTGAAACAGCGAATCGTGGAGCTGAACGAGCCCAACGGCGCGCAAACTTGGAAAAAATTGATCTGCTAATGACGCATCCATTGCTAAGCTAGCGTGCGCATCTCGCAGCATTTGCAAATCCGCTTCTGTTGCCGCTTGTTCAGCTCGCGTATTCATTGCGGATGCTTGTTGCTGGATTCTCGTCAAACAGGCAGCGGAGCGTGCCGCGATGCGCAGGCGCAACAATTGACTCAAATTGGCTTCGTAGAATCGTCCATTCAATGATTCCAGAATCAAGGCCTCGTTCAGCGCAGCGCCCACCTGCCATTGCTGACGCTCCATGGCCCAGTCAATTTCTTCGGCTAATGCGTGCCACCAATTGGGGTCATCGGTTGAGCCGCAATTGAGCACACGATCATTCCATTCTTGAGCGCGTGTGAAATCGCCAGTGTCAGCGTAGATTTGCGCCATTTGTGCCATCAGCGAAACGTCGGCCAGGATCAGTGGTTGAACTTTTTTTTCAATTTCCAATGCTTCTTGGTCACGTCCCGCGGCTCGCAGGCAGGCGGCAAGATTGATCTTAAATTCCAAGCGAGGCTTGATCTTGATTTGTGCTTGCCACATGAGAATGGCTTCATTCCAGCGATGTTGAATCATCAACACGAGAGGGTTTGATGCATAGTCAAACTGTTGGAACCTCAGCCCCAGATCTTCTGTTTGCGACTGCAACAAATCGATGATCGTCTCGTGCTTCGCGAGTTGTTCCGTGTTCATGTCTGAGATGGCGCGGTGTATCACAACGACCATCCCTTCGCGCTCATGACGGCGGTCTTGAACCAGTCGAAACAGAACCAAGACGCTTCGATACAGTTCCGCTGGAGAAGAATGCGGAAACAGCTGTTGTAACCACTGCCACAACTCGCTGTAGCCGGTTTGTTGTTGAAAGGCATGGAGCAACATCGCGTTCCAGCGCAACGGATCACGCTCAGCGTGAGCGATGGCGACTAGCATTCCCGCATAGGCTGCTTGACGCATTTTGCCGTGTGGGGTGAAACAACTGATAAGAATTTCTTCGAAAAACTCGGGATGTTTATCTGCCATTTCCAGCATTTTGGGCACAAATCCACTTTCGATTTCGGAGTAAAGTCCTTTGCGTTCGGCAAATCCTAAACCTTGCATCAGAGTCGGTAGCGCGACCTCATATTTCTCTGGATGTTCTAGGATCAGAGAGAGCTGACTCTCGATCCAGGTGGCGAGATTAGAGCAGTCCGCCTGAATTTTAAGCAGTTTCAGAGCCTCGGTGTTGCGCTCGATGTCGCAATAATGCTCGAACAAAGCTTCGCTTCCAATCACTCGCATGACGGAGACGGAGTCTTCGCTGCGCCCCAATCCCATCAACGCTTGCGCGGCTAACAAGCGCGATTCTTGATCATCATCGCCATGTGCGATTTTTTCGAGCATTTGCACAGAAGCATGCGATTTTTTATCGCCGATCCACTCAGACAACGCCGCTCGGGTGTAGTGGGATAAAACATGTTGATTTTGAGCACGCGTGGGATTGAGCTGCAACCAATCGCGCGCTTCGCCTGACAACAAACGCATCGTTGCACCCAGCTGAGGCAAATGCTCTTTTTCAGTGAGTTCGATCACCACATCGCGTTGACCGTGGATGCGGGCAAGGGCGATTCGCTCCAAGGAACTCAGTTCGGTGTTATTCCGTGTTGTTGCGTGCCGATTCGGCTGGCGGGGTGCGCGTTCCAGTGAAGGAGTCTCGAGCAGCCACATGCGCGCCAGATTGCAGCTATCATCATCTGCATATTCTTCTAACAATGACAGTGCGGCCGCGCGATTATTTTGTTCCAAGCATGAACGTGTCGCCAGTATCGCCACCCCATTCATGATCGGTGCCAGCTCGCGACGCTGAGGTGTTGGGGTTTCACGATGGAACAGGTAAAGCGCGCACTGCCACGCCTCGATTTTTCTCAGCTGAACCAGGATCTCTCGCTTTTCTGCTAAACTCGCGCTCGGATACTGATCGGCGAGACGATCAATGTTATTCGGACTTGAGGGAGAAATGCCGAGCATGAGACGGCGCAGTAATTGTGACGCGCGCAGCGCGATCTCGGGGTTCGGGCTGTTTTGAGCCTGCTCCAAGGCCGGTTTCGCAGAAATCCCTTGATTCCACAACTCCATTTGTGCCGCTTCTCGTTCAGTCAAACGAACCGAACCGAGTCGCTCAATCGGACCTTCGATGCTTTGACTTTCGCCATGAACGTTGAATGAACTGAAAATGAGCGCCACGCCACTCGCGAATAATTTTCGATAGTGGTTGCATTGCGACGCGAGGCAATCAACAGACGTTGCAACAAAATCCCTACACATGTGTGCGCGCAAACTAGCATGCTGCGGCTATTTTCCAATGCAAAATCGGCTAAAGATCACGCCCAAGACATCCTCGTGATCAATCTGACCGACGATCTCGCCAAGACATTGAATGGCCTCACGCAGCTCAATACTGCAGAGTTCGATCAATCCATGTTGATTTTCGAGCAACGACTCTCCGGCCAATAAAAATTCATGTGCTCGGCGCAAACAGTCTTGATGGCGCGTGTTGATCGAGATCAACTGATTGGAGCCATCGCTCATGGCCTCCAACACGCCGCTCTCGAGATGGCGTGCCAGTGCATCGAGGCCATGGTCAACAAGCGTGGATACCGCGATCGCATCGGGGCAATCTTGCCAACTGGCGTGTTGACCGAGATCGGCTTTATTCAGCACGATGATCTGTTTTTGTGACGGATGCAGCGGAACAGGCAACTCAGCAGGGCGTGGTTGGCTGCCATCAAACACCCGCAGCAGTAAATCTGCTTGATTAGCCTGCTCTTGACTGCGACGCATGCCCTCTTGCTCAATCACATCGTTGGTGCGTTCACGCAACCCGGCTGTATCGACTAACCGCAGTAAGAGTCCTCCAATGTGAACCCCTTGTTCAATGGTGTCGCGCGTGGTGCCGGGAGTGGAGCTGACGATGGCTCGCTCGAAGCCACACAATCTGTTCAGCAGACTCGATTTGCCCACATTCGGCTCACCCAGCAAGACAGTGACAATGCCATGGCGGATTTGACGTCCACGATCGGCTGTGGCGAGCAGGGATTCAATTTCACGACGAGGTTGCTCGATCCTCGCAAGCAGTTGCTCCCCCTGTTCTGGACTGATGTCCTCTTCTGGAAAATCGATGAAAGCTTCGATCTGCGCCAATGCCTCAATCAACGCGTCACGCAAGGATAGCGTTTTTTGTCCAAGATGACCAGCACGCTGCTGATGAGCGGCGCGAATCGCCAGATCGGATTCGGCGGAAATGAGATCCATCACAGCTTCTGCTTGGGTGAGGTCCAATTTCCCGTGAAGAAAAGCACGTTGAGTGAATTCACCCGGCTGTGCCAACCGCGCCCCCGCAGCGACGATCGCTTCCAACAGCCGCTGGGTGATCAATAAACCACCATGCGCGGCGATTTCAACAACCGTCTCGCCCGTGTAGCTTTTAGGGGCATGAAAAACCGTGACCAACGCCTCGTCGATCAGCTCGCCGTGACGATGATGCAGATGTAGCAGCACAGCACAACGATCGGGCCGCGATCGGACCGTTGTTTGGCGCGAGAGGGGATCTTCTAGAGCCTGAAGGATGTGAAGGGACTGTGGACCGGAAATGCGAATCACACTGATCGCTGCATTCCCGCAGGCTGTCGCCACTGCGGCGATCGTTTCGGTAAACATCATTGATTGTTGGATGGATCCACTTTGGATTCCTTTTCCTGATCATCAAGCTTTTTGCGCACTTCCTCTTTGCGATTTTTTTCGTAGAGCACGTCACCGGGCTTTTGCACAGAATCAATTTTGTATTGCGAGTTACCGCCACCAATGCCCTGAAATTCCCAACAAATCAAGCGCGTCAAATGCAACTCGGGTTCAGCAGCTGTGCCTTTCCAACAAAGCTCCACCGTGGCTGTCGCAATCGGAACTTGTTCGATTTCAACATCGCGCCAGTTGAGATTCACCAAGTTTTTCGCCACCGGTGAATCGTTGGCGACCACCGCGCGAAAACTCGCTTCCGTTTCGGCCGGATCGCCGATTCGATAGACTCGTTGATTCGACATGGATTGCTGGCGAGTGGGCACGTCTTCGACGATCACAACACGAAAAACTTCTGGCCGATTCAGCTGAGGTTTTTGATAAAAATTCATCAAACGCCGATGCCGCGTCTGCAAATAAACATCCCAATCCATTTTCATGCCCTCATCGGTTTTGCGAAAATAAACCTGGATCTTCATCGCATCCATCGAAAACCGACGCAGATCGGTCAGCGAAGACATCATCGGATGAAGCCCCTCCACCCCTTGTTGGGCCTCCACCGAGACAATCGGGCGGAAAAACTTGCGCATGTCAAATTGCTGATCTCGGGTGTAGGATAGCATGAAGATCATGCGATCCGTGTCTTCCGGAGCCAGCGGAACGGGATCAAAATCCTCCACTCGGGCCTCGCACGGCGCCATCAATAAGTCGCCATAAATGGGTTTGAGCCGAGCCAAGGTTTCCTGACCACCAATCACATAACTGGCGCGTTCTTCAGGTGTTCGAGCCGAGAAAAAACCTTGCAACGTTTGTCGGGCCTCGACCTGCCAACCCGTGCGCAAATACTCAGCGCGATTGAGGATTGAATGACCGGACTCCTGCTCCTCCGAGACCGTCGCTTGCTGTTTGCCGGCGCTCGAGATCAGCCACGCCGCGACTCCACAAATGAGAAGTAGCGCACTACCGGCGGCGATCAGTAACAAGTTGCGTCTGGCTGGGCTATCGGTTGACTGGGAATTCACTGAGGCGGCAGAGCTTGACTCACGCACGGCCTTGGGCATCGACTCCGGCACGGCAGGGGCAGCATTCGCGGCAGACGTTACCTGAGACGCCACATTCACGGAGGTTTGCACCACCGAATTCGCAGCTGGGGCATCGATCACAAAAGGACTCGCCGCTGAAACTTGAGGCAGCGCCGGAGAAGTGATGGTCTTCTGACAATGCGGGCAGGGAGCGGTGGTCGGTGGCAGCGCGTAGGGGATGAAAATGTCGTGCTGACAGTGCTCACACTTGAAAGATCGTTGGGAGGGCAATTCCGGATTCATTTACTCAGTAAAAGTGAATCAAAAGCGGCTTTGAGTCAATCATAAGTCATGGTGCGCGTGAAGCTCATGGCGCGATCATCGTTGTTAGAGCCGCAACAGGCAGCTGCCGTAATCTAGAATGCGCTCTTCCTGCGAAACCAGTCTGCCCGGCGGTATGCTGTATTGTCCCGCACGATTTTGTAAAACAAGACCAGCACGAAGCAACACCTTCATGTGCCGTCCCAACGTGCCTGCCTTGATGCCGACGCGTTCGGCCAGTTCCACAGTGATCAGGGCGTCGCCCGCAGCGAGTTCGCGCAAGACCTTCAGACGAATCACACTGCCAAGCGCAGATGCCAACGAAACCAGGGATATCGGTGCGTTACTCATAGAAATCTGCGGTAAGATAACAGAAATCACGCAATAGGAAACATCAATGTCGGCTTCGATCACAGAAATGCCCGATTTGCAGACATCCATGAACAGTTAAGTCACAGAAACACACAGTATAATGACATCAACAGCAATTAATCGCGCATTTTTAGTCATCTATGTGACAGAAATATCGACTTAAATGATCGTAATGTGCGCATCGGTGACAAATAAGGGCGATCAAGTGATCGAAATGCCGCGATCAGCGTAAAAATGCCACTGCTGGGGGCGGAAATGCCGCAGTGGTTTAGCTTGGCAGCGAGGATTGAGGCTTTTCTGGCCAATTGTGCTTCGGATAGCGGCCCGCGAGTTCCTTGCGCATTTGCAAGTAACCATGTTGCCAGAAACTGCGCAGATCCTTCGTCATTTGCCAAGGACGTTGATTTGGGGCGAGAATATGGATCAGCACAGGGATGCGTCCGCCACCGACGCAAGGAGTGTCTTGGATGCCAAAAAGATGCTGCACCCGCAAGGCGATCACCGGATCAGATTGGGCATGATAAGTCACTTTGGCGCGCTGATTCGATGCGAGTCGCACCCACTCTGGGGCGTGGAGATCGAGCAAACGATGTTGTTCGTGATTGAGCCAGTCCTTCAGCACAGGCCAGACGGGGGCGTCCTTCACCTCTTTGGCAGAAAGGGCGCCATGGCAAATTTGAGCAATCGCCGCGACGCGATCGGTTTCGGACCAGCCCGGCAGTTCCAGCTCGGGGCACCAAGTTGTCAGGCATTGCAGGCGCGTGGTCCATTGTTCAACCTCGTGATCCCAATTCTTGAGCACAATATCGCCATCGCGCACCCGCTGCGCCAACAGTTCAGCGGCGAGGCTAGGATTGATGTTTTGATCCGATTCCTTGCGCTCGAGCACAAGGTCGTGGAAGCGCAACTCCCGTCGAGCGATGACGCGCTTGCGGGTCTCGTCGAACGCCACCCCATCGTGCCATCCGCAATCATGGGGAAAACGCTGTTGGATCCACTCAGGTTCAATCACAGTGGCGCGGCGCAGATGCACCACCACATCGCGACCCTCGACCTCGGTGATTTCCGTTGCGACAAAAAGTGAACCATGACGTGCCACGCTGAGTTCATCGAGTTTGCCACGACGTTGGCCGAGAACGCGGCAGGCGAGTGTGCCTTGATTCAGCCGCATTGCCAATTGATCGCTGAAGGCGCTCAGCATCGCGTGGCCGACGGCTTCCGCCTTTGTGGCGAAATCAACGGCTTGCCACGGCCAGTGGCGCTGGCGGGCGATCTGCTGCATCCGCTCGAAACCCTTCGCCAGTTCTCGCGCGGCGCGCGCAGAGATTCCGGCGGAATGGCAGCGTTGTGGGTCAAACTGCAAGTGCTGCGCTGACATCAGCGCTTGATACTCAGCGGCAAAGTCAGTGCCAACCCCGGGCCAGTGGAAATCGCGTCGCGACACATTGCCTTTGCCTGTGAAAATGGCTTCTGACTGCACCGCCGCAGCGATGAATGCGGTTTCAGCCACACAGTTCTGCGCCAGGCCTTCCAGCAGTAGTTTCGCAAACCGTGGCGGCAAGGCCAGCTCGGCCATGGCGTGACCCTGTGGCGTCAATTGATGCTGTTCATCGCATGCTGAGAGATGTTGCAGTAAGGTCTCAGCTCGTGCCAGCGCGGTTTCACTGGGCGCATCGATCCAGCGAAAACGTCGCGCATCGGGAAACCCCGCGGCATGAAGCTGTAAGATCGTCTCGGCGAGATCAATCCGGCGCACCTCAGGTTCTTCAAAGGCCGGACGCTGCGCATGGGATGCCTCGCTCCAGAGACGATAGCAGCGACCGGGAGCGGTGCGACCGGCGCGACCGGCGCGCTGGTCGGCACTGGCACGCGATATTTTATGAATCAACAAGGTGTCCACGCCACGCCGGGGATCGTATAACGCGATGCGCGCCAGGCCGGAGTCAATCACCGTGCGCACACCAGCAATGGTCAGGGACGTTTCCGCCACGTTGGAGGACACAATGATTTTCGGGCGTGATCCGATCGCCAGCGTGCGTTGTTGCGCCGCCGTGGGCATCGCGCTATACAAGGGTTCAATTTCCCACTCGCGCAACGCCGATTGCTGACTCAGCCAATCGATGGTTTTGCGGATTTCATGAACGCCGGGCAGAAAAATCAGCACATTGCCCGCGTCGGGCTGTGTCACGGCGTGAAGACAGGCGCGCCCGACTCGTTCCCATAGCTCCAGCTCGCGTGATTGCCCGGATCGTTGTGTTTCCGCGTCAGATCGCTCAGAGCGGTAGTGTATGCTCACGGGGTAGGTGCGCCCTTTCGCCTCAAGCTCAACGGTTCGAGGACCTAGGTAAGCAGCCAGTGCCTCCGTCGCCAGCGTGGCGCTCATCACCACCACACGCATCTCGGGTCGGCGCGTTTCCTGAAGATGCAAGCAACGCGCCAAGCTGACATCAACCGCGAGGCGACGCTCGTGAAATTCATCGAAAATCACCGCGCCGATGCTCTTTAAGCCAGGGTTTTCCTGCAACATGCGCAAAAACAAGCCATCGGTGAGATAGAGGAGTCGCGTTTTTTCTCCGTATTTGGAATCGTAGCGCACCGCATAGCCGACTTCTGCACCAAGCGCTACTCCTTGTTGCTGCGCGACCCATTCTGCCAGCAGACGCGCGGCCATGCGGCGTGGCTCAACCACCACGGTCAAGTCACTAGCACACAGCTGTTGCATCCAGATCGGCACCACGGTGGACTTGCCCGATCCGGTTGGAGCTTTCAGCAACACGCGTGATCCAGCGACGGCAGCGTCACCAAACAATTCGTGGATTTCATGGATCGGCAGAGGTTGACTCATGTCGGAAAAAGAGTTCGGACCCGCTCATTCGCCGAGATAAGCGGCGCGCACTTGTGGGTTTTGTTGCAAAACCGCGGCACTGTCGCTGAGCAAGACCCGACCAGTTTCCAACACATAGCCATAATGCGAAACCTTCAGCGCGAGCTTAGCGTTTTGTTCCACCAGCAAGATGCTCAATTTGCGTTCGCGATTAATGGTCACAATTTGCTCAAATATGCTCTTGACCAGCAACGGGGCAATGCCCAGTGAAGGCTCATCGAGCATCAAGCATCGGGGTTGGCTCATCAAGGCCCGGGCAATCGCCAACATCTGTTGCTCGCCACCACTCAATGTCCCTGCCAGTTGGGTCAAACGTTCT
This sequence comes from uncultured Verrucomicrobiales bacterium, assembly GCA_964599325.1. Classification (GTDB taxonomy): domain Bacteria; phylum Verrucomicrobiota; class Verrucomicrobiia; order Verrucomicrobiales; family Akkermansiaceae; genus UBA956. Next base: position 33,616 of record CAZREM010000007.1, read on the forward strand.
TTCAGGCGCGGAAAAATGTGAAAGCAGTATTCCAAATCGGCGCGGATTCCGGAGTGGTCGCGACGCAGATAAGCACCCATGCGCAAATTTTCCGCGATGGTTAAGTTAGCAAACACCATGCGACCTTCGGGAACATGACACAGCCCCCGTGCCACCAAGGCGTGAGCAGGAAGGCGTGTCACGTCCACGCCATCATACCGCACACACCCCGACTGCACCGGCTGTAAGCCTGAAATGGCGCGCAGAGTGGTGGATTTTCCCGCACCATTTGCTCCAATTAACGTGACAATCGCTGCCTCGGGCACTTGGAGGCTGATGCCGTGCACGGCCTTGATCGCGCCATAACTCACGTGCAATTGTTCGATTTCAAGCATGTTGGATCAGGGGTTCAGGTTCCTCGGTGCCAAGATAAGCCGCAATGACGCGAGGGTCGCGCTGGATTTCAGTCGGACTGCCCTCGGCAATTTTACAGCCTTGCTCCAGCACAATCACTCGCTGGCAAATGCCCATCACCACCTTCATGTCGTGTTCGACCAGTAGCACGCTGATGCCAAAGTGATGCTGAATGAATTGAATCAAGCGCATCAACGTTTCCTTTTCGGTGGGATTCATCCCAGCCGCGGGTTCATCGAGCAACAACAATCGTGGACGCGTGGCGAGCGCACGGATGATTTCTAAACGCCGTTGATCGCCATAGGGCAGGGAAATGGCGAGTTCGTGTGCGGATGATTGCAGATCAAACAACTCCAGCAACTCCATCGCTGCACGATCAATGTTCGATTCGGCATGGCGGAAAGCGGTGCTTCGCAGCAACGCTTGCCACAGATCCGCCTGCGGAAAATGGCGTTGCAACGCGCAACGCAGATGATCAAGGACCGTCATGCTCCGAAAGAGCCGAATATTCTGAAACGTTCGCGCCAGTCCCAAAACACTGCGCTGAGGCGCCTTCTGACCAGCAATGCAGGTGCCATCCACCCGCACTGAGCCACTCGTCGGGGCGTAAACCCCCGTGATGAGGTTGAAGACCGTGGTCTTCCCGGCCCCATTCGGTCCGATCAGACCAACCAGATCATTTTCACCGATGCGGATGGATAAGTCCGCTACCGCCAGCAAGCCCCCAAAACGGATGCTGACCCTGTCCAATTCCAACAGTGGTGACGTTTGACTCATGCGCGCGAGGAAGTTGATTTTTGGCGCTGGGACCAGACAAACAGTCCATCAGGTCGCCAGATCATTAAAACGATGATCAATGCTGCATAAATCATCATGCGATAGTCAGAAAACGCGCGCAATAGCTCGGGCATCCAGGTGAGAATCATCGCCGCAGCGATCACGCCCCAGGTGCGCCCCATGCCACCGAGGATCACCATGACCACGATGTCGATGGATTTGAGGAAATCAAATTGCGTCGGGGTGATCGTTTGTTTGTGATGCGCATACAGCGCACCCGCCATGCCCGCAAACGCGGCACCAATGACGAAGGCGATGACCTTATAACGCACCGGGTTAATCCCAATGGAGCTGGCAGCCACCTCGTCATCCGCGACGGCGATGAAGCCGCGCCCATATGATGACCGCACAAGTGTGACGACCACATAAATGCAGAGTGCCGCTGTGCCATAGGTCCACGCAAAAGTGCTCCACTTGGCAATGCCGCTCATGCCGCTCGCACCGCCCACGGCTTCGGTGTTTTGCACGATCACGCGAATAATCTCCGCAAACCCGAGAGTCACGATCGCGAGGTAATCGCCCTTGAGTCGCAATGACGGCACCCCGACGCATAGGCCTGCGACAGCGGAACACAACGCAGCGATGACCAGCGCCATCGCAAACAGCAGGGGATGAAACGCGCTCGGACACACCGACGCCATCTGCTCGGTGAACTTCGCAGCGGTGTAGGCACCGACAGCCATGAAGCCCGCGTGCCCGAGACTGAACTGCCCCGTGTAGCCGTTGATCAGATTAAGACTCACAGCCAAGATGATGTTCATGCCGCAATCAAGCCACACGCCCATGAAATAGCTATTGAAGCGCGCTGATAGCTGCGACACGACGATCGCGAGCACCAACGCGCACACCAACCAACATTTTTCTCCCCAGTGCTTCATACCTTTTCAATCTTGGCTTTCCCGAGCAAACCCGCTGGTTTGAATAATAAAATAATAATCAGAAGGGCAAAGGCGATCGCGTCACGGTAGTTCGAGAGCATCGGCACACCACCAGCAAAGGTTTCAATCAGCCCGAGCACCATGCCGCCCAGCGCCGCGCCCGGTAAATTGCCGATGCCACCGAGCACTGCAGCCACAAAGGCACGCAGACCTGGTTGGATGCCCATCAGCGGTTCAATCCCGGGAGCCTTGAGAGCATAGAGAATCCCCGCAACGGCTGCCAGAGCCGAGCCCAGACCAAACGTGAAGGAAATGATGCGATTGATCGATACCCCCATCAGCGCGGCCGCCTGCTGATTAAAAGCAACGGCGCGCATCGCCACACCCATGCGAGTTTTTTGCACAATGAACCACAAAGCGCCTAATAAGACGCCCGTGACCACCACAACGATCAAATCCGTGCTGCTGACGACAAGCTTGTGCCAGGTGAAATCGTGCGCAGGAAACAAGGAAGGGAACGCCCGAGTTGCCGCACCGAAGGCCAAGGGATGCTGGCATGTGTATTCAATCAGCAGCGACACGCCAATGGCGGTGATCAACACCGTCAGCTTCGGACGCTGACGCAATGGACGATAGGCAAGAAATTCGATGAGCATGCCCAACAAGGCACAAATCAAGGCAGCGAGCAGCATGATCAGGCACCCACCCGCAACCCCTGGTAATGCGACTACCTGCTGCAACTTTGGCGCGAGATAAAACGCTGAAAAGGCCCCTAGCATGAGCACATCGCTGTGCGCAAAATTAATAAATCGCAATACACCATACACCATGGTGTATCCGATCGCGATCAGGGCGTATATGGAACCCTGCGCAAGGCCGTTGATCAGTTGTTGCAGCAAAGCATCCACGTGGATCATGGACTTACAGTTTCCACGTAGGTGAATTTACCACCCTTGATTTGCAGAATCACCGCCGACTTCACCGCATCGCGCTGCTCATTAATGCTGATATTGCCCGTGACAGCGTCATAATTCTTCGTTTCACTGAGCGCATCGCGAATTTTCAAGGGTTCAGCCGTGCCGGCACGTTTGATCGCATCGACCAAAATCATGGCAGAATCATACCCCAGCGCTGCCATGGCATCTGGCTCCTTGCCATTATAGCGTTTTTTATAGGCTTCCACAAAGGATTTCCCCTTGGGCGACCCCACTTCGGGAGAGTAGTGAGTCGAAAAATAATGATTTTCTACCGCGTCCTTGCCGATTTCCAACAGCGTGGTGCTCTCCCAGCCATCGCCACCAAAAAACGGCACATTCAGACCAAGTTGCTTTGCCTGAATGCAGATTAGTGCTGCATCCGTGTAGTATCCGGGCAGGAAAACAGCATCGGGATTGCTCGCTTTGATGGCTGTCAATTGAGCTTTGAAATCCTTGTCGCCTCCATTGTAGTCCAATTCCGCGCACAAGGTGCCGTTTTTCGCAAAGCTTTCCTTGAAGAACTTGGCTAGCCCCTTGCTATAATCACTTTTGACATCGGTAAAAACAGCAACTTTTTTGGCCTTAAGGGTATTCGTCGCGAAGTTAGCCATGACGGTGCCTTGAAAGGGATCAATGAAACAAACGCGGAAAATGCAATTTCCCGTTTCCGTAACTTTAGGGTTCGTCGAAGAAGGGGAAATCATGGGCACTTGGTATTGCTGGCAAATCGGTGCTCCTTCGAGTGAACGGCTGGAGGCAACTTCACCCAGCACAGCTACAACCTTATCCTTCGCAATCAGTTTGTTGACGATGTTCGCCGATTCACCGGCCTTCGATAAATTGTCCTCGGTGATGAGCTTGATTTTTTTTCCTAACACGCCGCCTGCCGCATTGATCTCATCAATCGCCATCTGCGTGCCCTCGTGCGAAGAAACCCCAAATGTCGCTTCTTTCCCAGACAGCGAGGCGTATTCGCCAATCGCAATTTCATGGCTCTGCTGTTGCTCACAACCAGTCGTTGAGAAAAAGGCCAACGCGGCGGCGCACATGCCCGTGAAGTTCCAACCTAACCTGTCAATGCAGAGGCGGTGTAGATGAAATGTGTGAATTTTTTTCATGATTAGTTCCATATTGAGAAGATAAAGACCATTCAAACGCGACAGCGCAAGCAAATGTCGCGCCGATGTTCGGGTTAAATTCAATCTCCCGTTTTCAGCACACGGATGAACGCGTCTTGAGGGATGTTCACCTTACCAATGGCCTTCATCTTCTTTTTGCCTTCTTTTTGTTTTTCAAGCAGTTTGCGTTTGCGCGTGATGTCTCCACCATAGCATTTCGCAGTCACATTTTTTCCCATCGCCGAGATCGACTCGCGCGCGATGATCTTGCCGCCAATGGCAGCCTGAATCGCCACCACAAACAGCTGTTGCGGAATGACCTCCTTGAGCCGAGCGGCCAGAGCGCGCCCGAACGATTCCGCTTTGTCCCGGTGAACAATCGTAGAAAAGGCCTCGACGGGATCACCCGCAATCAGCATGTCCATTTTCACCATTTTAGCGGGTCGATAACCCGCATGCTCGTAGTCCATCGAACCATAACCGCGTGTCATGGATTTGAGCCGATCATTAAAATCGACAAGAATTTCCGCCAGCGGCAGCAAACTCGTAAGCATCACACGCGTGTCATCCACCGTTTCTGTATTCACAACTTCTCCCCGTTTCTCCAAAACCAACGACATCACATCGCCAATGTAGTCGCCAGGAACCATCACGAAGACTTTGACAATCGGTTCGCGGATTTCTTCAATCAGAGGCTGCTCTGGCAACATCGTGGGGTTATCGACGATGATTTCCTCGCCATTGGTTTTCGTGACTTGGTAGATCACGGAAGGATAGGTTGAGATCACATCCATGTTGAACTCCCGGCGCAGACGTTCTTGAATGATTTCCATGTGCAGGAGTCCTAGAAATCCACAGCGAAAGCCGAATCCCAGTGCGGTGGAGGACTCACTCATGTAGGTGAACGCAGCATCATTGATCTGCAATTTGCCCATCGCCACTTTGAGAGCCTCGTAGTCCGAAGTGTCAATCGGATAAATCCCCGCGAAAACCATCGGTTGGATTTCTTTGTATCCCGGCAAAGCTTCAGGGCAAGGATGAACGTGGTCAGTCATCGTATCGCCAATTTTAACCTCATCGGCCGATTTCATGTTGGCAATGACATAACCGACGTCTCCGGCCACCAGCTCGGCTGTGGCGCTCATTTTGGGGACAAAAACACCGACTTCCTTGACTTCGTAAGTGTTGTTCGTCGCAAAAAGCCGAATGCGTTGGCCGCGCTTGATGCTGCCTGAGAAAACTCGCACATACGAGACCACGCCGCGGTAGGTGTCGTAGAGAGAGTCAAAAACCGATGCCCTGAGCAGGTTATCCGCCATTTCATGCGGCGGCGGCACGCGCTCGATCACCGCCTCAAGAATGTCTGTGATGCCAATGCCATTTTTCGCAGAAGCGGGGATCGCATCTTCCGCGGGGATTGCCAGAATGTCCTCTAATTGCTTTTTGCAACGCGGCACATCCGCAGCAGGCAGGTCGATTTTGTTCAGCACTGGAATGATCACCAAGTTTTGCAAAGTCGCTAGATGCAAATTGGCCACTGTTTGCGCTTCGACACCTTGAGCAGCGTCAATCATCAAGACAGCGCCCTCACAAGCCGCCAGCGAGCGCGACACCTCGTAGGAGAAATCCACGTGTCCCGGTGTGTCAATCAAGTTCAATTTGTAGGTATTTCCATCCTTGGCGGTGTAATACATCGTCACGGGGTGCGATTTGATCGTGATGCCCTTCTCACGTTCTAGGTCCATGGCATCGAGCAATTGATCCTGTTTTTCTCGAACACTAATCGTTTCAGTTTTTTCCAGCAAACGATCCGATAGAGTGGTTTTGCCGTGATCGATGTGTGCGATAATGGAAAAATTGCGGGTGAGGTGAGTGGACATGGATAATCAAGGATACAAGACAGCGCGGTGATTCAAAGCAGGAAATCCAGCGCAGGTCTATCTTTCGTTGCAAAAAAAGATGAATAAGAGGCGGTTTGGCGGCACTCCGCGTGGGTTCACCATGGTCATTTGGGAGAATACACAGCAGCCGAATAAGTGGCGCCAATATGGCCCAACCATCCGAGCATCACCAACCAGAGCAGTCCGGAAATGACACACCAGAACAAGGCCGATAGCAATCGGCCTTGGCACAACTGACCCAACCCCGGTATGAAAAAACTCGCTAAAGCAGCTAGGACATTATTTTGCTTCATCGTGACCACAGCCTACCATCATCAATCATTCAATCAATAAAAAACGCTGCCCAAAAGGACAGCGTTTGATCGATCAATGCATCCGTGTATGGCGCGTGAGCCGCTGAATCATTGAGAAGCGATTCGCAGATCAAGCGTTGCTCTCGCTGGTCGTCTCGGCAGCCTCATCCGCAGCGACGACAGCTGCGACCGCAGCGTCAACCCACTCAATGTAAGCCATTTCCGCAGAATCGGTCATGCGCTGGCCTAGCTTGGTGATCCGGCAATAGCCGCCTTGACGGGCAGCCGCAGCGGGTGCGATTTCAGTGAAAAGTTTTTTCACCACGTCATTTTGACGCAAGAAGGCGATGGCTTGACGGCGAGTGTGCAGATCATTGCGCTTAGCCAACGTCACCAGCTTCTCAGCTACAGGACGCAGTGCTTTTGCCTTGGCCAACGTTGTCTTAATGCGTCCATGCTGAATCAGGCTACACGCTAAGTTAGCGAGCAAAGAACGGCGATGCGCAGCAGTGCGCTTTAATTTTGTCGTGTTACGGCGATGTCTCATCGGAAATGAATGTTAAAGTTTGAGTTTAAGGTTGATTATCGTGATCGTGAATTAGTCATCCAAGTTCTGTGCAATCAAGTCGGCCAAGCCCACTGGTGTCTCGTCATCGACGCCCAAGCGAGGAGCGCGAAGCGAGCTAGCGGCGCTCGAGTAAAGCGATGGATCCAGTGACATGCCCAGCGACAGGCCCAATTCCAACAATTTATCCTTGATTTCGTTGAGTGATTTCTTACCGAAGTTGCGATATTTGAGCATTTCTGCCTCTGATTTTGTCGCCAACTGGCCAACGGTAGTGATGTTAGCATTGTTCAAGCAATTCGCCGCACGCACGGAAAGCTCGATTTCGTTCACGCTCATGGCGAGAAGCTTCTTCACCGCCGCATTTTCCTCTGTTGACTCACTCGGAGCTTGGTCAAAGGTGATTGCCTTGTCGTCGTAGTTGACAAACACGTCCAAGTGATGGCGCAAAATCGCCGAAGCCTGCAATAGCGCGTCTTGCGGGCTGATGCGTCCATCCGTCCAAATATCGAGCACGAGCTTGTCGTAATCTGTCATCTGACCCACACGCGTGGTGTCCACCGCATACTTCACACGAGTCACGGGGGAGAAAATCGAGTCGATCGCGATCACGCCGATGGCTTGATCTTTGCGCTTGTTCTCATCTCCCGTGGAAAATCCACGACCGACACGCACTTCAAACTCGCAATCAAACTTCACCTTGCGATCAAGCGTGCAGATGAGCTGATCCTTGTTCACCACCTCAAACACTGTGTCTTCAATGATGTCGCCAGCAGTGACAATGCCATCGCGCTCAACACGAATCGTCAAAATGCGCGGCTCTTTGCTGTGATGAATGAATTTCACCTTTTTCAGGTTCAGAATGATGTCCGTCACATCTTCCACCACCCCAGGCAAGCTGGAAAATTCGTGTTGCACACCCGAAATGCGCACTGAGGTGATCGAAGCACCCTCCAATGAGCCCAGCAGCACGCGGCGAAGCGAGTTGCCGAGTGTGTGACCATAACCGCGCTCAAATGGTTCTGCCGTAAACTGTGCGTAAACATCAGTAGCGGTGTCTTCGTTCTTAACCAAACGGTTTGGAAGCTCAAATCGCCCGAGCTGGGTGACAGACTTCACAGCTGTTTCTTCTGTTATTGATGACATGGAATAATGGTATTAACCGGGTTACCCTTGCACGAGTGGTGGCATGTCATGCCCAAGGACCGACGGTAAATGAATCAACGAAACTCGCGGGGAGGCAATTATTCTGATATCTCAGCGCAAATGCAATGTTTTTTTACAAAAAATTAGAAAATTTGCGATATGATATGACAGCATATGACCCATTGGTGGTATAAAAAAATCGTTGTCAATTATCGGGATGCTCTTAGCATCACCGTTTTACGACAGGATGAACGACTATCAATCCAGAAAAAACCTCACTCGATTTACATATGAAAATTCCGCTTTTCAAGGATGGCGGTTGTGTGTGAGCCGTAAGGGCAAGCAATTTGTGCGCTATTTCTCAGACAAGCAATATGGCGGGCCGGAGCCAGCATTGAAGGCAGCTGAAGCAGCTCTGGAACAGCTGCGCGAAACCTTGACGAAGGCCAAATTGGTCAATGGCACACACTCTGATGCCACGGTGAAAAAGATTGCGAAGATACTGGCAAAGCCCAATAAGAAAAAATAAGCACTTGCGCGGTGTGGCATGTCAGCTGATTTTGCGGCATGGAATATTCTCGTGTAGCGGTTTTGTGGTATCGTCGCGATCTGCGTGTGGCTGATCACGAGCCTTTGGTTGCCGCTTCCAAACAGTGCGACTGTGTCTATCCCGCTTATGTATTGTCTGACTGGAGCGGCTCTCATCGATGGACGGGGAGTGCCCGGCAGTGTTTCTTATTACAGTGCCTCGCCTCACTCAGTCAGAATTTGCAAGCGCTGGGCAGTCGATTGCTGTGGCGGCGCGGTTCCGCACTGTTAGCTTTGCGCGCCATCATTGTGGAGTCGAAAGCCACCGATTTCTACGCTCATCGTGATCCAGACCCGCATGGACGCACGATGGAGGGACAGATCGATGCGATGTGTCGTGAGCTCGGGGTAAAAACTCACTGGTTCACTGGTGTGGAACTGCATGCGGCTGGTGACATCTTAACCCAAGATGGTCGTCCCTATCGCGTTTACACCCCATACAGCCGCCGGTGGCTGCAATGTCGCGTCGAGGCACCGCTCGCTATCCCGACCAAGCTAGTTTATCCTCCTCAATTGCCTTCCGACGCTCATAACCATTCTTGGCCTGAACTCTCTGATTGGGGATTGCCTGCACCGACAGCCATCTTGCCTGACGCTGGGGAACGAGCAGCGAGAATGCGCTTAAGACATGCGTTAGACAACATCATCGCCCAATATCACGAGCGGCGGGATTTCCCCGCGCTGGCGGCGACTTCGCAAATGAGTCAAGATCTGAGATTTGGTTGCGTGTCCATTCGCACGGTGGCACACGCTGTCATGCAATGGCGTGCAACTGCATTGGAGCAACAAGACAGCAGCGGCTTGACTTTTCTCAAGGAACTGGCATGGCGCGATTTTTATTTTGCCATTTTGCATCACTTTCCCGAAGTGTTGCTGCAGGAATTTGATCCACAGTGGCGTGGTCTGGACTGGCTGCAAACGCATCCAGCTCTCGACGCATGGAAATACGGCATGACCGGATTTCCAATCGTTGACGCAGGCATGCGTGAGTTACTGGCGACAGGTCGCATGCACAATCGGGTCCGCATGATTGTTGCGATGTTTCTCACCAAGGATCTTCGGGTCGATTGGCGCATTGGGGAACAATGGTTCATGCAGCATTTGATCGACGGTGACATTGCCGCGAACAACGGAGGCTGGCAATGGTCAGCTGGAACTGGTGCAGATGCCGCTCCTTACTTTCGAATCCAGAATCCTTGGACCCAGACCGCACGCTTTGATCCGCAAGGTCAATACATCAAAGCTTGGGTGCCTGAACTGGCTGATGTTCCTGCCGGATTAATGCAAAAACCACCAGAAAGCGGAAGGAAACTCGCGAAAAACTACCCAAACCCGATCGTGAATCACGACCAAGAGCGCCAACGCACGCTGTCATGGTTCCAATCGCAAAAGCGTTAATCGCTGATTCATCCTTATGGAAACAAGGCGCAAGGCGTCTTTTTTCTGCAATTTCTTGGCATGGCAGCTGCTTGAATCTGTATGAACATTTTCATCAAATTTCATACTGATGCAATGTTGATAACCACGCAGAGCCATGAAAATCATCAATCATTTGAATCGAATCCTAGTCGGTGCTGTCGGAACAGCGGTCGCCATGCTCACATTCGCGCAGGCGGATCCGCTGAAAATTGCTTACTCGGATTGGCCCGGGTGGGTGGCATGGGAAATCGGCATTAAAAAAGGTTGGTTCAAGGAGGAAGGGGTTGATGTGGATTTTCAGTGGTTTGACTACGTTCCATCCATGGATGCCTATGTTGCCGGCAAGGTGGATGCGGTGTGCATGACCAATGGCGATGCTCTGGTCACGGGCGCGACAGGCAAGCCGTCGGTTGGCATCATTCTCAATGATTTTTCTAACGGAAATGACATGGTGGTCGCGGCGCCAGACATTGCGGACGTGAAGGCATTAAAAGGCAAAAAAATCGGCTTGGAAAAAGGATTTGTGCCGCATTTGGTGCTGCTCACAGCGCTGGAAAAAAACGGCATGCAGGAGAGCGATGTCGAGATTGTCAATACTCCCACCAATGAGACTCCACAAGTGTTTGCCTCGAAGGCTGTTTCTGCGATTTCCGCCTGGCAGCCGAATTCTGGACAGGCCCTGAAAGCTGTGGCAAACGCTAAGGCGGTTTTCTCCTCCGCGGATGCGCCGGGGATCATCTATGATCTACTCTATGTCGCCCCAGAGAGCTTGGAAAAACGCAAAAGCGATTGGGCTAAAGTGAACAAGGTGTGGTATCGGATCGTGGAATACTTACACGACGAAAAAAACTTGGACGAAGCCCTCACGATTTTATCATCGAGAGTCAATGTGAAACCTGAGGAATATGAACCGTTCCTGAAGGGAACCTACATTCTGAGCGCCAAAGAAGCGCAAAAACGCTGGAAGGCGACCTCTGGTTTGGATTCCGTTGCCGGTTCATCCAAGAATGTAGATGCTTTCAATGTCAAATATGAGGTTTATAAAAAACCACAAGACATCAACAAGTATTTGGATGCATCGATTTTTGATGCTTACATCTCTACCAAATAGAATGGATGCGATTTGGCTTGGATTGACCTCCATCGTCCAGTGACATGAAAACGACTATAACTTACTCACAGCCGCGCAGTTGGGGGCTCGCGTCCCTGTTGCGTGTGCGTCAAGATGTCAATCCTGCCGTCGCTTTGATTTTGTCCACGTTGTCATTCGTGATCCCCCTCGCTCTGTGGTGTGCGATTTCTTACACGCCATGGCTATGGCATCCGGACATTAAATTGGAGATTGCACCTGAGCGTGGGGTGGGTGACGCTGTTTATACGGCGGGGGATCATGTGAGTCGAGCTTTCTTTCCCGAGTATGTTGAATCGATTCGCCTGGACAATTCTGAGATTCAACGGAAAATCGCAGCTAAGCAAGCAACATCTGGGGCACGTCGCAGCAACATGAAGGTGTTGCGCGCGTTGGCTCCTCTTGCCATTCGATTAGGATGGTTGCGCTCGCATCAGGAACAAGACGATGCAGCACTTCGTGACCTATGGCAATCCATCGCATCCGGCACACGACCCGGTGCAGCAGCGGCGCTGTCTGCTGAAAACTTGGTGATCATTCGCGACAATGTTGCATTGATGCAAACGGCCACAGCCGAGAATTCCACTGACATTGCTCTATATAAGCTGCTGCCACAGGGTAAATCCGCTAATCCCGTTTATTTGCCAGCTCCCCACGAAGTGATTGAGGCAGCGTGGCAAGATTTTTTTCCAAAACACCCAACCGATGGCCAGAGCATGGGCGAGCGATATAGGCATTCCTTGCGCATCATCATCTATGGCTTTTTGCTATCCTGCTTGGTCGGGGTGCCATTGGGAATCTTATGTGGCGTCTATGACGCCATTTCAAAGCTGTTCGAGCCTTTTATTGATTTTTTTCGTTACATGCCAGCGCCGACCTTTGGAACGTTGATGGTCGCAGTGTTACTTGCTGCCGATGCTCCAAAAATTGCTCTCGTTTTTATCGGCACAGTCTTTCAGATGGTGCTGGTGATTGCAAAAACCACGAGAACCATGGACTCCTCATTGCTCGAGGCAGCACAAACACTTGGTGCCAAGTCCAGGCAATTACTCACAGCCGTGGTCATCCCCTCGATCTTGCCTCATCTCTACAACGACTTGCGCATCTTGCTGGGATGGGCGTGGACGTGGCTGGTGATTGCCGAGTTAATCGGTGTCAAAAGTGGACTCACGGAATTCATTGAGACCCAAGGTCGTTTTCGCAATTTCGAACGGGTTTATCCGGTCATCATTCTGATTGGACTCACCGGATTTTTTTGCGATCAGTGCTTGTCTTGGCTGCATTCTCGTTTTTTTCCATGGGCTGCGGCACCCAAGACATCCGTGTTCGGCAACATGATTCGTCGCTTGAAACAGGCACTGAAAAAGAGATTTCAGCGCACCTGCATCACACCTCACACACTGTCATGAGTGCAAACACCGAACATCAGCCAGCCTTGGACTATCGCGTTCAAAGCCCCGAAGTTGCCGCGCGATTTCAGCGTTTGCGGCAACGACCGGTTGTTCTTGATGTCAAGAATTTGAGCAAACAGTTTGCTTCAGCACAAGGTCCCGTCCTAGCGCTGGATGGTGTTTCGTTTCAAGTGCATCATCGCGAATTTGTCAGCGTTATCGGCGCATCGGGTTGTGGCAAATCCACACTGGTTCGTTTATTGGCAGGCCTCGAGCAACCGAGTGGTGGTGAAATCTTGGTGGATGGTCAGCTTGTGAACGGTCCAGGGCCTGACCGCGGAATGGTGTTTCAGGGTTACACGTTGTTTCCATGGCAGACGGTGAAGCAGAATGTGATGTTTGGCCCGTTGATGAGTGGACAATCTGCTTTTCAGGCTGCAAGCCTTGCGCGTGAGTGGATTCAACTTGTGGGCTTGAGCCAATTTGAAAATGCTTATCCTTACCAATTATCCGGAGGGATGAAGCAGCGGGTCGCAATCGCTCGAGCTCTTGCAAACCAACCCAAGGTGCTTTTCATGGACGAGCCTTTTGGCGCGCTGGATGCCCAAACTCGTTGTCAAATGCAGGCATACTTGTTGGAGATTTGGAAAAACGTCGATATTACCATTGTTTTCATCACGCATGATCTGGATGAAGCAGTGTTTTTGTCAGATCGGATTCTTGTGCTAGAACCGAATCCTGGTCGCATCCGTGAATGGATCGAGGTGGCGGTGCCGCGTCCGCGCGATGTGGAACAATTTTTTTCTCCTCCATTTTTGGCCGTTAGACGTCATGTTGAATATCTGATTCATCCTAAGGGTCAAGATCGTCGCGATAGTGTGGTGTTGCGCATGGCCTTATCGGACCCCGATGTGGTTTAGTGAAGTATCTTATCCATTGCGAGAAATGTAAGATTATATTTTTTTTGTTTGACTCGATGCGGTATTGCAATAAGTTTTCCTTCGCCTACTTAAAGTAAGTTAGGCGGACTGAACTCCTCCAACAGTTCTACCACATGATCAGTCGTTTTCCATTTGTTGTGTCACTCGTCGCTACGCCTGTCGGAGTAGGCGGAATGTTACTGTTCTCAACTTTGTCTGCGCACTCTATTTCACTGGCATCCAGCAGCGACTGTGTTGAGGCGGAAAAAGTTGACTCATGTATGTTTGTGATGAATTCACAGCGGGAGGTTTTTGAAGTTTCGCTCAAGAAACAAACAGTTCGCACTGCTTTTGATCATCGTATTCAATTCACCCAATATGATGCCAAGAACTCAACGTTAGCTCAGTTAGGACTTGCCATTCCAAGCGGGTCTTCATTGTTTTCTGCTTCGTTTCAGGGTCACGAACGCATCCTGTCCTGCTACCAACCGCTCAGTCCATTGCGTGGTGACTACCAAACAAAAATTGAATCATACAAGTTAATCTCTGCTGCATCCCTCACACCTTACGCGCAGGACGCCGTCTGGTTTATTTTCGCAAAGCCAGAGAAGCGTATTTATCGCTTTGTGAACGCACAAGATGGCGAGTATGACCGAAAGTATTTCGGTGTCAGTGATAAGGATGGTAGTGTTGCGTTTTCAAATGATGAAAAAAGTGGCAAGTTTGTTTTCACTGACAGCGATAGTGGAGTAAACGGTGATCAACCATACAAAGAGGTGGTCAATGTGGATCAAGATCCCAAGAAAAATGACACTCCATTTAATCCACTTGATTTCACGGCGAACACTGCCACCTTCGGCCGAAATTTTGGTTCTAATTCTTCTGTGTATTCATCTGTCATTGATTTAGGGGTTGGCAGCGCCGCTCAAACTTCTCGACCGGGAGGTAATGGCAACGGTTCACTGCTCCTGACACCAAATGCCATTTCGATTATTCCTCTGATTCAGTTGCCTGATGGCTCATATGAGCCAGTGTTGGTCCCTGAACCCAGCACATGGCTGGTCACGCTCGGGGGATTCTGCGCAACATTGTGGCGGCGCAAGCGTTCGCATTGATTTTTTTGTTGGTTTGTTGTTTGTTTGCTTGTTGTGTGCACTCAAAAGCCCGCTCGTTAGAGCGGGCTTTTATGCGAAGGACAAAAAGATGTGGTTTTGTGATACGCTTTTAGGAAAATTCAAGTGCGCATCAGGACATGCTTTTATTGAGAGCCAACTGAAATGCCGCAATCGCTGTGGAATAATCGCTCGCCGAGGAGGGCTCGATGCGTGGGGTGTCATCTGTTTGACAGAATGCTTGTTGCAATGACTGAACGCATTCGCCATCAGAACCCGCTGCGAGCAATGCTGCGCCCAGAGCCGCCGAATTAGCCGTAGTGAGACGTTCCACAGGGGCATGGAACACATCCGCAACAATTTGCGCAATGCCATTGTTGCGCGAAGCGCCGCCAGTGAGCAAAATTCGATTCGTCGGAACTCCAATCCATCGCGTGTGCAACAGCATATTGATAAATTGCCCTTCTAGCAAGGCACGAACTTGCTCTGCTGGATGAAGTTTAGCCATGAAATTGGCCGAACCGACGCGCACCGGTTCGGAAAACGCGTGGCGTGGCGTGATTTCATGCCCATAGAAGGGCAACATCACATTGCCATTATTTCCGGGCGGCGTGGTCGATAGCGTTTCTCGTTCAAAATCATTCCATGATAAACCCAGTTCATCACGAAGAGCTTCGCGCGCCAGCGAACCGTTACGGAAGCAAACCAGGGACATGAAGCCACCAGTCGGGTTTCCAAAAACATGCCCGTATCCCTGCGGATCGGTAAGGGGTTGCGGCATTGACGCAAAATATGTGTCGCTCGTGCCGAGAGAAATCACAACATTACCAGGCTTGCTCGCACCCATGCCAACCAGTGAGGCGGGGTTATCACCTGTGAATGTGCAAACCTGGCAGCTCGGCGAAAATCCATATTTCTCGACAAAATACGAATGAATCGGTCCGATTTGGCTGCCAGCTTTTGCCAAAACCGGCAGCTTGCGCAGCAGATCGGGTGCTGTTGCCTCTAAAAGGCTGGGATCCCATGTCCCTGTGCTCAAATCCATCAAATTCATCCCCGCGCCATCGCCATCATCCACTGGCGCATTTTTGCCGGCGAGCACCGAACAGACAAATGAGCTGACGAGGTGAATGAACGCTGTTTGCGAGTATGCGGCAGGCTCGGTTTGGGCGAATTTGCGAATTTGTGATCCCGTGAATCGCTCAATCGCAATTGAGCCTGAAATACGACAAACTTCAGCGTCACCTCCAGCGGCAGCTGCAATCTCGCGGCATTGCTGACTCGTCGAGGCATCCATCCATATCGGTGCGGTGCGACGTGATAACGCGCTCGATAACTGCTCGGATAAAGATTTTTCGTGACTCAATGCTGCCAACTGCGACTCAAAATTGCGATTGAGATACACTGAGCCATGTTGCTGACCGCTGCCACAAATCGCCACGATTTGGCTCCAATCGCACTCGTTGCGCATGCCATCCAGCAGCAGATCGAGCGCGTCTAGCCACATCAATGGATTGGCATGCACCTCGCCATGTTCGCCTCCGGGGATGAACCCACTGGGTGAACTGTATTGCGGGAGATGTTGCCCAAAGTTGACGGATTTTTCAACGATGATCTGATGCGTCTGCGCATCAATGACCATCGCGCTGATGGATTGGGTGGAGCTATCGAGGCCGAGGTAGCGTGGCATAGTGGTTATAATCGGTTTTTTTGATAATAAAATGGCGAAAACACTGTGGCGAAGAGGGCAAGTCAGCGCTTGGGGGGATCGGGCAATCTGGCCGGTGGGGGGGCTGGCGGGTCGAGAATGCTGAGCAGGGATCGCACCGATTCCGCTTCTGGCAAATTGGAGTAAACCGCTTGAGCTTCACGAAGTCCCTTAATGGCCAGATCGATTTGCTGAGCATTGCGATCCAGGTCGATCAGACACAAATCCACGCGCAAACGATCCATGGCGTTGCGATACAGCAGCTTGGCATCACGAAAATGCAACGCCGCTTGAGCCGGTAACTTTCGATTGGCGTATTCAAGCCCCAAAGCTTCCAACATCATGGGATTTTGCTTACTGCGACCGACCTTTTCCATTTCGGCTTGTCGCTTGGAGTCTTGATTTTCGTATAAAAGGCGCATCACCCGCAACGCGCGATACCATCGGTCCTCTTCTTTTTTTTCGCCCGAACCATCGAGACGGCGAAATGGGCGGTAGAGGGGGTCACCAATGACCACATTCTGCCAGGACAGAACGGGAATGGCGGAATACGCGGATTCGATCAAAGTGCCACCAGCAAGCAGACGTTCCTGTAGAATGTCCAGATGATGAGTCATGGTCAAATAGGGCTCATACACATTGCCCACGGTTGCTGCAGCACCTTTGGCTAGCAGTGGTGCGCACCAGTTCAACCGCTCATGACGCAAGGTATCGGCACTAAAACTATGCAAATGAACAGCGATCGCGCCAGTGCGAAAATGAAAGTCTGGATTGATGAATGGCCCGTTGACATGCGGCTCATACCAGCCGTAATAGATCGCTGTATCGGTAAACGGGAAGTATTTGCTGAACACTTCATCTGCGAGATGATACATCACTGGGAAGCCCGCTGCTTCCGTTTTAGCCCCTGCCATGCGTAGCCACATGTCGCCTTCAGGGTATTTGTTCGCGATGTCAATGTAAGCGCGACCCCACAAACCGGTTTGTTCTGCTTGTTGTGCGTCGCGGATCAACCGATGACATGTCTGATAATTCGCGGCATCAATGCGCCCCACTAACATCATGAAGGGAAAATTGCTGTCCGCGAAGGGTTTATCGCTTTTGTAATAAGGGTTATTTGATGGGCCGTTAAGTGGCAATGGCTCGACGCTGAACAAAGCTAGTTCCGAATCCACCGCCGCTTCATTCGCCAGCAGCAGGGGGTTCTCAACGGCGGGCGTTGCTGCATTTTGATCCGGCACCGCAGAGTCAGACTTCGCTGGTGCGGCGTTAGCCACCTCGCGAGCAATCTTCAGCGGCACGCCTTTCATAGTGACGAGGACACGAATTTTATTGCTGCTTGCCACAATGATGCCATCCGCAGATTTTCCGCGATTCCACCATTGACGTTTGTCAAACTCAGCACGCAACGGCTCGGCCAAGGTGTTATTGTATTGCTGGCGTGTGATCTCCTCAGTGTCTGGGAGCGGCAGACCGATAAGATGATTGATCGGGATTGAACGGGCTTTGGCATAAGCCTCGGCTAAATCTTTCGATTCCGTGTCACTGCTGTTGTAGAGAATCGCCACAGAATTGACATCAATCGTCGGTTCAGACGAGGACGCAGCGAAGCTCAATCGCGCGAGCCCAAACACCAGCACGAGCACGATCTTGCGAGATAAATCAAGATTTCTCATAGTTTTAGACTAAGGGTATCATAAGCCAAGTGAACACTGTCAGGCAAAGAACGATCCACCGCATGGTGCTCGATTTCGTGAGACAAATGCGTGAGATAGGCTTGTTGAGGCTGGATCAGGGCGATTGCCGCGATGGCTTCTTCCACATTCATGTGATTGTGATGCGCGCGGTGGTGGAGGGCATCAATGGCAAGAATATCGCAGCCGTGCAGAAGTGCCAAGCTGGTGTCTGGAATGATCTTCACATCGGGGAGGTAAGCCATCGTTTTATGATTGCGAAAACGAAACAAAAAACCGTTTGTCTCGACGTTGCCATGCAGGACTGGGATCGGAGTGATCTCAACATCGCGGATTGTGAAGGTTTCACGAACAATCTTGGGGTCGGGCTTCACGTAACCTTTGTCAACATTCAACGGACTGAAGGCCCAACCAAACATCGTCGTGAGGATGTCCATGCAACCTGGATTGGCGTATAAGGGCAGGGGATGCTGGCGGTGCCAACAAAACGCGCGGAGCTCATCAAAGCCGACCACGTGATCCATGTGTCCGTGTGTGTAGAGAACTGCATCCACTCGGCTAAGATCATGACGCAAGGCTTGTTGGCGAAGGTCGGGGCCGGCATCGACCAAGAGATGGCATTCATCCGTCTCGATGACGATCGATGAGCGCATGCGCTGATTGCGCGGATCATTCGAGCCACAGACCTCGCACTTGCAACCGATCACGGGCACACCTGTGGATGTTCCGGTTCCTAGAAAAGTGATGCGGCAAGGCGAAGCTTGAATGTCGGGAGTCATGCAGCGCCGTCAGCCTAAATTGTTCTCCTGTGCAAGCAAGCAAAACCTTGGAAAATGGTGGGCGCCACCGCTGCAGGTTTCATGCTGTCATCCCGTAAGTTTTTCAACAGACAAGATTGATTTCGCCGTGAGCTTCGTTCAATCTGGTTCCGATGTTGACGTTACTAAAAATTCGCAACTTGGCGCTGGTGGATGAATTGCATTGGGAGCTGGAGCGTGGTTTGATTGGCGTGACGGGGGAAACGGGTGCCGGCAAGTCGGTGATTGTGGGGGCGTTGAAATTGATTTTAGGTGAACGCGCGGACAAAGGCATGATCCGCACCGGCGAGGAGCAATGCACTGTGGAAGCGGTGTTTGCTTTAGAAAAGAATGTGGAGATCGAGCGGATCCTCAATGAGAATGGATTGGCGCATGACGAGGGAGCGGAATTGATTATTCGCCGCGTTATCGGTGTTCAAGCGAACCGTCAATTCGTCAACGATTCCCCCGTGACCCTCCATCTGCTCAAACGCGTGGGCGAGCACTTGGTTGATTTGCATGGGCCGCATGATCATCAATCGTTGCTCAGCACCGAGCGGCAAATGGCGATGCTTGATGCCTTCGGCCGATGTGAATCACAAAGCAAACAGTATCGGACGGCTTGGCAACAATGGAGGCAGTTGGTTCAAGATCGCGATGCCTTGATCAACGCGGAAGTGATGAGCGCGCGCGAGCTCGACTTGTTAAAACACCAAATTGCGGAAATTGATGCAGCACAGCTAACCGGCGAAAACGAAGCAGAACTGCTGCAACGCTATCGGCGCAGTCAGGGTGCTGCTCGGTTGCTGGATCAATGTTCACAAGCCGTGCAGGTGCTCAATGGCGATCAGGACAACACGGTGATGGCGCGCCTGATGGATTTGCAGCGCTGCCTGCGCGACATCGATAAACTGGATCCATCCATGCACGAAAAGCTGATCAGCTTAGAGAACGTTTTGATCGAACTGCGCGAGCTGGAGTCACATTTGATGGAATACAGTGAGGAACTTGATATTGATCCCGCCGAAACCGCGCTATTAGAGGAAAGAATCAATCAATTGGAGTCGTTGAAACGCAAATACGGTCCAAGCATTCCCGATATTTTGAATTTTCGTGACGAGTCAATGCAACGATTGGATCAAGTGGAGAATAAAGTCAGCAAGCTCAATGCCATCGATCAACAGCTCGCGGAAGCGGAGCGCATGATGGCGCAGCTGGGACATGTTCTGAGGCAGTTGCGCGAAAAAGCCGCACCTGTGCTCGCTCAACGCGTGGCGGAGCAACTGCGCGATCTCGGATTCAAGCAATCGGCCTTCGAGGTCACCTTGCGCCCTTTGTCCGAACCTGCGTTGCGTGGCTTGGATGATTGTGAGTTTTTATTTGGGCCCAATCCAGGTGAACCAATGTTGCCACTTCGGCATGTGGCTTCCAGCGGGGAAATCAGTCGCGTGATGTTGGCAATCAAAAGCGCTTTAGCAGAGCAAGATGCCACGCCTTTGATGGTATTTGACGAAATTGATGCCAATGTGGGAGGGGAAATCGCGAGTGCGGTGGGGCGCAAGATGGCAGGGCTCGGGGCGCGGCATCAGGTGATTGCAATCACTCACTTTCCTCAGGTTGCAGCGGTAGCGAATCGCCATTACGTGGTGGAAAAGCAACTATTGCAAGGACGCACCTGTTCGCGGTTGTATCAGGTTCAAGGAGAGTCGCGCGTGCTAGAGCTAGTTCGCATGCTCGGTGGAGGTGGCGACTCGGCAAGAGCCATGGCTCAAAGCTTATTGAACGCTTGATCACGCGGGCGCAAACGTTGTCATCGCCACATATTTTTCTGGTTTGTGCGTGACAGCCACGATTGGCTTCGCTATCGCGTTGCTGATGCGTGAAATCATCCAGCTCATTGGGGATCACTGGAGAGGTGTCGTTGAAATCTTGATCCTGGCGTTGGGAATCTATCAGATCTACCGAGCGTTTCGCGCCACGCGTGGAGCTCGCATTCTGGTTGCGCTGGCGTCGATCTGGATTGGGCTAACACTGATGTCGCGATTGTTTTCGTTTGAGGTCATTTCGTGGATTGTCACTCGCGCCGGTGCGGTGCTGACCTTTGTTCTGATTGTGATTTTCCAACCTGAATTGCGCAACGCGCTGGCGAAGTTGGGTAGCAGTCGCTTTTTCTTGTTCTCTAACACCAATCAGCTTGCATTTGTTGAGACTTTTGCGGATGCGGTGATCATGTTATCAAAAAAACGCTTTGGTGCGTTGTTTGCGATTCAGCGCAGCATCAGCTTAAAACCGTTTTTAGAAACGGGCGTCGAGCTCGATGCCTTATTCACGCCAGAATTGGCCATGTCGGTCTTTTTTCCAAAGTCCCCATTGCATGATGGCGGCATGATCATTGCGCAAGATCGTGTGGCCGGTGCGGCCTGTGTGTTTCCGGTGAGCCAGCGCGATTTAGGCGACCGCTCGATTGGGCTGCGTCATCGCGCCGCGCTCGGTGTGAGTGAGGAAAGCGACTGCATTGTGGTGGTGGTTTCTGAGGAAACAGGCACGATTTCTTTTTGCATCGATGGGGAAATGAAGCGCTGCAGCGGCGCTGATGATTTCCGCAAGCAATTGGCAGATTTATTCTTGAGCATCAAACCGTCAACCGATGAAAAAGACCCTCACAAAAAATTGGCAAGCTAAGTTGGCCTCACTGTTGGTCGCTTTCGCGTTATGGTATGTCATCCATGAAAGCATCACCGAGAATCGTGATGGAAAACCACCGAAGGCTCGTCCAGTGAAGCCGAGCGAATTGTGAATTGAAGTTTTCTACTCCAACAACGCGACTACGTCTCATTCTATGCGATCATCGACATTTTTCGTTACTGGCACCGACACGGGTGTGGGAAAAACATTTTTCACATCCTTGTGGATTCATGAATTGAGGCAACTGGGGATCGATGCCGTGGGCTACAAGCCTGTCGCCTGTGGAGATCGTGATGATGCAATTTTGCTCAGCGAGGCATCCGGAGGCTTGCCGTTGGATGTTGTGAATCCGCTGTGGTTGCAAACGGCAGCAGCACCGATGGTTGCGGCAAGTTTGCAAGGAGTTGACGTGGATGTTGAACTGTTGTGGCGGGGGCTTGAGCGCCTACGGCTGGAACACGAAGTCGTCATTGTAGAAGGAGCAGGGGGGTGGGAAGTGCCACTGACTTCTGATTGCAACATCAGCGATTTTGCGCGACGCATCGGCGGCGATGTCGTGTTGGTTGTCGCGAATCGACTTGGGGCGATCAATCATAGTGTGTTAACTGCCAACGCGATCCGATCCCAGGGGCTTAGCATTCGCGGATTGGTGTTGAATCACCTCGGAGACGAATGGGACAGCGCGAGCATCTCTAATAAAAACATCATTCCTCAAATGACACGATTGCCATTGCTCGCAGAGCTGATTCGCGAACAGGATTGGCTCGATCTGCCTCCTGGTTTGCTGCCCGTTCAGCAACAGGCGTGAGCCACACTAACATGGTGCGTCTGCGCCACCTTTGCTGGCGTGCTTGCCAGTCGGAGGAATGTTATTCAATGACAGACTCTCAAAAAACGTTGATTTAAAAATAAAAAGGCTCGTGATAAGTCATCACGAACCTTCTGTGAACTGCTCCGCTTTCGGAGCAAGGAACAATTAAGCTTTAGTCGCCAAAAGCTTCATCGCACCAGCAGCACGATTGGAGTAGCCCCACTCGTTGTCATACCACGCACCGACTTTCACCATGTTGCCAGTGATCACCAAGGTGAGTTCAGCATCATAGATCGATGAATGTGGATCGGAAACGATGTCTTGCAACACAATCGGCTCGTCACAATAGGACAAAATGCCTTTCATTGGGCCCTCAGCCGCTTCCTTGAACGCCGCATTGATTTCCGCAACAGTGACATTCACGCCAGATTTCAGTTCCACTACCAAGTCCGTGAAAGAACCTGTCGGAGTAGGAACACGGAAAGCGCCACCATTGAGTTTTCCTTTGAGTGAAGGAATCACCTCACCAATCGCACGAGCTGCACCCGTGGATGACGGCACAATGTTGATTGCAGCAGCACGACCGCGACGCAAGTCCTTGTGTGGCAGATCGAGAATGTTTTGATCATTGGTGTAAGAATGGATCGTAGTCATGAAACCACGTTCGATTCCCCACTTGTCATTCAGCACCTTGACCAATGGAGCCAAGCAGTTGGTCGTGCAAGAAGCATTGGAAACAATGTGATGCTGTGCAGGATCATAGTCCTGATCATTGATGCCCAAACAAATCGTGATGTCAGGATTGGTGGCTGGTGCCGAAATCAAAACTTTCTTTGCGCCAGCTTCAAGGTGGGCTGCCGCCTTAGCGCGATCCGTGAAAAAACCCGTGGATTCCAACACCACGTCAACACCTAGCTCGCCCCATGGCAATTTTGCCGGATCACGCTCCGCTAACGCACGAATCTTGTGACCGCGAACAATAATGAAATTTTCGTCGTAAGAAACCTCTCCATCAAACTTGCCTTGTGTTGAGTCGTATTTGAGCAAATGAGCCAGTGTGTGATTATCGGTCAGATCATTGATCGCAACGACATTGCGAAGCTCCTCGTCGCTCATTGCACGGAGGACATTGCGTCCGATGCGACCGAATCCATTGATTGCGTATTTTGGCATGATTAAAAATGCGTTTTAATTCGTTGCACGCGTGATCGAACATCGCGCATGACATGTTC
Source organism: uncultured Verrucomicrobiales bacterium (assembly GCA_964599325.1). Taxonomy (GTDB): domain Bacteria; phylum Verrucomicrobiota; class Verrucomicrobiia; order Verrucomicrobiales; family Akkermansiaceae; genus UBA956. Next base: position 57,210 of record CAZREM010000007.1, read on the forward strand.
ATCATATGACGATTGTGAGAACCGTCAATAACGATGTTGCATAAAACGGCGGATCAAACGATTCATGACAAACAAAGCCAAGCGCTTAACGCAAATCGGGAAGGTCGCCTTGCATGAGCGGAAATTTTCCCTTGAGATTCAACGCCTCGGGCGGCATTAGCTGCAATACCCGTTGCTCGCCGATGCGATATTCGCCGTAAACAAGTGGCATGACGGTGATGTTGACAATGGGTTCATCGACAGTGCCAAGATGACTCACGTGCAGCACCGTCGCGCAGTTCGGAATTTTCTGGACATTCATGATGTCTCCGGGCTTGAACCACGTCAACGCAGCTTTTTGATCACAGGGGAAAACGTATTCAACCAGCACAGGATATGGACCGGGAGGACGGAGTTTATCTGGTTGAACGAGCGCATGGGCTCGCACGACAATGCCCGGATAGATGAAATCCTGCGGAGTGAGTGCGCGAGTTTGCAGCACGCGGTAATCGCCCTCGAGATAGCGGGGTTTTTCTGCTTCCTCGTAATTTTGAATGTAGGCGCGCATCAAGTGTTGATTAAGCATTTTCAGCTTGTTGGCGTTTTCCTTGCCAGCATAAGCGGCGAAGTGCCGATACAACAATTCGGGACGCATGGACGATCCCGTCGGAGCTTCGAGTGCTGTAAAAATGGGCAGTTTGGGCGCGCAATGAATGGCTCGCAGAATGCTGTAGTTGTGCGGTAATTCCGGATTTTGAAAAATGTAGAGTGTGATCAGCCATGACAAGGCACAAAAGCACAGGGCCAAGCCATGGGCGAGAGTCCACCAAAAATAGGGAGGACGACTTTTTTTGGCAATCGGTTTGACCATGACAAGGGATCAGGCGCAGGCTTCACCATCGGCCAGTGCTGGCGTGTTCTGTCCGGGCAACTCAAAGGACGTTCCGCAACCACATGAGCGCACGGCATTGGGGTTTTCGATCTTAAAGCCCGCGTCGGTCAAGGCGTCCGAGTAGTCAATGTGACAGCCGGCAAGATAGGCGACGCTGTCATGGGCAATTGCAATGCGAGCTTGATCAGATAAGCCCAATTGATGATCTGCTTCACAGGGAACCGTCACGGTCATGGTGTATTGCATCCCGGCGCACCCCCCACGCTCGACTGCCAGTCGCAAGCAAGCGCCTGGATCCGCCTCTTTCTCTCGCAACAAATCTGATAATGCTTCCAAAGCACGGGGTGAAACAGTGATCATGGGCAACATGTAATCGGGAAAGCACAGTGGTGCGAGCGCAATTTCATCTTCAGTGCATTTCAGTTAAAATTTGCCCGTCGCTCAGCAGTAATGTGCGATCGCCACGGCGAGCGAGTTGTTGATCGTGAGTGACAATCACGACAGTCATGTCATGCTCACGGGCGAGCTGGATCAGCATCTCAATGATGTCGTGGCTGTTGCGTGAATCCAAATTTCCCGTCGGTTCATCAGCGAACAAAATGCTCGGGCGATGCGCCACGGCACGAGCGATGGCCACGCGCTGTTGTTCACCGCCAGATAATTCGGAGGGCAAATGGTGAGAGCGATCCTTGAGCCCGACTCGCTCCAGCGCGGCTTGGGCAAGCTCTCCGTTCGATTTGCCCCCGATCGCACTGGGAACCACCACATTTTCGAGAGCGGTGAGTTCGGGCAATAAGTGATAGTTCTGAAAAATATAACCAAGATGACGATTGCGAAAACGCGCTTGTTCGCTTCGTTTCATCGCATAAAGATCATGACCGTCGATCAACACTTGCCCCTGCTGGGGAGTTTCCAGTCCTGCCATGGTGTAGAGCAGAGTCGTTTTCCCCGCACCGCTTGGACCGCAGAGAAACACAATCTCGCCTCGGGCGATTTCGATGTTGAGATCCTGAAGAATGGGCAGGGTGCGCCGACCGATGCGATAGCTGCGGTGCAGGTGCCGGACTTGAAGCATGGCTGACATGGTCAAATGCTGATGGGTCGCGCCGCAAAGCGCAAGCCGCAAGGGCAAAAACACGCTCAATGTTGCGAACCGCGTGGATCGAAGGCATCGCGCAGGCCATCACCAACAAAGTTTAGTGCCAATAATGTGATGGTAAAAATCAAACTGGGGAAAAGCAGCTGCAACGGATGAGCTAGCATCATTTCCGCACCTTCTTTGATCAAAATGCCCCACGAGCTATTTGGCGGCTTCACACCCAAGCCCAAAAAAGACAAAACAGCTTCAAATAACATCACGCTGGGCACTGTCAACGTGGCGTAAACAATTACCGGTCCCCAGGCATTGGGTAACACGTGCCGCCACAACACTTGCCATGAACTTAGACCTAGCGAGCGCGCGGCTTCAACATATTCAAGCCGACTGATTTGCTGGACTTGAGCACGCACGATGCGCGCAATCGTGAGCCAAGACAGCGCGCCAATCGCGATGAATAATGGCACGAGCGACATCAACGGCTCAATGCTGGTGCGCCAGTGCTGCAAGTCCTCACGACTGGGCTGATTTCCTGCCAGCTGCATCACTGCCGCTTCAGTCCACACATTCGTTTGTTTCTGAAGCAGCGAACCCAGCAAGATCACAATGACCAAAAAGGGCAAAGCATAGAGAACATCGACGACACGCATCATCAGCGAATCGGTGCGAGTTCCAGAAAAGCCCGCAATCGCGCCATAAACCGTGCCAACACTGATTGCCACTGCGGTGGTGACCAGACCGACGGCGAGTGAAATGCGCCCACCATAAATTAACCGCGCAAAGGTATCGCGTCCCAAATGATCCGTGCCCAGCCAATGCGCCGCACTGGGTCCTTGAAGTTTGTTTTGCAGAAATTGAGCATTCGGGTCTTGGATCCAGCCCGGCACGAGTGGCAGAGTTACACAACTGAGCACAATGATGGCCAATAGCCACAGGCCGATCATCGCGGGTCGATGCTGACGCAATCGCCACCAAGCAGCGGCTAACGGGGTTTCGTGAGAATCAAATGGTGGCTGTGGCGTGCTCATCATGAAAGCGGTTGATGGTGTGATCAGCTCAAGAACGCAAGCGTGGATTGAGCCAGAGCTGCAAGAGATCGGAAAACAAATTCCCCAAAATGATGAAGCTACCGTAGAGCAAAACAATGCTCAGCAAGACGGGCTGATCGTTGGTTTCAATGGCCTTGATGAAATGTCGTCCCAGCCCGGGGATTTGAAACACCGTTTCGATCACCACCGAACCCGAAATCACTCCCGCAAAAGCGGGTCCAAGATAAGCGCACGCTGGGATCAAGCCTCCGCGTAGGCAATGTTTCCACGTGATGATGTGTTCAGGCAGACCTTTGGCGCGTGCTGTGCGCACAAAATCCAGCTGCAAGGTTTCCAGCATGCCAGCACGAGTCAGTCTGGCTAAATAGGCAGCATTTGCCAATCCCAAGGTCAAAGCAGGCAAGAACCACGTGCTCGGATCGGCGGCGTTCCAACCTAGGACGGGAACGAGGTGCCATTGTCGTCCGATCAACTCGGCCAGCAAGGGACCTAACACAAATGATGGCAGACAAATGCCCAACAACGCGGTGAGCATGACCAGAGCATCGATGCCACCGCGTGCCCGTTTTGCCGCGATCACCCCAGCGGGAATGCCCAAGATGATCGCGAGCGCAAAGGCGGCCACTCCTAGTTGCAAGGAAACTGGCAAGGCCTGGCCGATGATGTCGGAAACGGCGCGACCTTCGAGTCGCCAAGAGCTATCCAGGTTGCCGCGCAGGAGCTGTCCCATCGTGCGTTGGTATTGCTGCCACGGCGATTGATTCAGGCCGAGATAAGCCTCTCGCTTTTGCAGAATGTGCTCCGGCATGGCCTTTTCACTTTGAAATGGACCATAAGGCAAGGCCTTGATCAGAAAAAATGACAAGGTATAAAGAACCCACAGCACCAATAAGCCATGGCAAAGACGTTGCATCAGGGCTTTGATCATGGCTCAGACATGTTGGTTCGGGTAGAAGTGGGTGCGATCGAATTCGCAGCTTGGGCGTCCAGCGACACAGCGGAGAGGGGATGATTGTCTAACAAAAGAGGATACCACCCCTTCACAGCGGGATGATGCAAATAGTTTCGCGCCTGCCAGGCGAGCGGAATGATGGGCAACTCGTTCATCAATCGCATTTCAGCGGCCAACAAGCCTTTCAATCGCTCATCTGGATCGGTGGCTTGCGCCGCGGACTGAAGTTGTTTCTCGTAATCACCACTGTGCCAGCCAGTGTTATTATTGCCATTTCCTGCCGTCCACATCAGCAAAAAGGTCGTGGGATCGAGATAATCACCAATCCAACCGGCAAGGGCGAGGTCAAAGTTCAATTGTTGCTGAGCAGAGATGTAAGAACCTTGATCCATGGTTTTGATGTCAATTGGCAGGTTCAGGTGCCGTCGCCACATGTCTTGCAAGGCTTCACTGACAGCGCGGCTGCCGCCCGCGCCCATCAACAATTGATAGCGGGGCAGGCCCTTGGCATCAGGATAGCCCGCCTCGGCCAACAAGGCCCGCGCCTTTGCTGGATCGAAGTCCAATGGTGCGTCTGGTTGATACAGACCCATCGGCGGGGTCAACGACCGCGCGGGGCGAAACCCCTTGAGCAATGATTTGCAAAGTTGCGTGCGATCAATGCTGAGTGCCAGAGCACGACGCACACGAACATCGGCAAGACCTTGTCGTGTGACATTGAAACGCACAAATGCCGTCCCCAGATAGGGCTCTTGTTTGAGGCAATCCGGATGTCTCGCGCTCAACTGATCGATCAAGTCAGGCGAAGTTCGGTAGGTGGTATGCAACTGACCCGCAAGAAAAGCGCGTGACTCCGAATCACTATTTTCGATCGGCAGAAAGCGCACGCCCTGCAGTTTGACGGCGGCAGCGTCCCAGTAGTGAGGATTTTTTTCCACAGCGACGTGATCATGCAAGCGCCAAGATTTCAGCACAAAGGCACCATTGCCCACCATGTTCCCGGGTTCGCACCAAGGGGTGAATCGGTCATCGATCCGTCCAAATTTTCTCACCACGTGCTCAGGGATGGGAAACCAAGTGTAGTGGCGCGTCATCGATGGCAAAAAGGGCACTGGCTCACGCAAGCGCAAATTCAGCGTGTAGTCGTCGGGCGCACTCACGCCAACTTGCGAAAAATCATGCAATTCGCCTCGATTGTATGCTTCCGCTTTGTCGATGAAATACAGCATTTCCACATAAGGTGCTAGCAATTTTGGCTCTAGCATCCGCTGATAAGCAAAAAGAAAATCCTTGCTAGTCAACGCTTTTCCGTCAGACCAACAACCATTGCGACGCAGGTGAAATGTCCACTGACGAAAGTCAGCACTGTGTTCCCAATGTGTGGCAGCGCCGGGAGGTGTGGCCGTGTCTGAGGCGGCGTCATCCGCCACTAACCCTTGTAAGAGCGTGCTGATGATTTTAGCTTCAATCACACCTGTGACCAAGTGCGGATCCAGTGCTTTTGGCTCGCCGCCATTACCAACCAATAAAATTCCCTCGCGATTTGCACGCTGCACTTGAGTTTCACGTTGGCATGACACCAATGCCGCGATTCCGATGACACAAAGTAGAAGCCAGCAAGCGCGCATGACATGCAATATCTTGCAAACAACCAAACTGGCAAGCGTGGAACAGGGGCGCGCTGCTAAAAAATCGTGGATCAAGTCTCATTCATCCGCGGGCTAATCTTCCACCGTGCTGAGGGCATCATGTTGACTCGATCCAATGCGCCGCGAACTCCAGATCTAACGGCACCGTGATTTTGATGTTGGGGCGGGTGGATTCCAGTAAAAACGTTGATATGCCAATGGATTCGAGCGCAGAAACCTCGTCTGTGACCACCAAGCCGCGCTCGACCACATGACGGTAGGCACGGCGCAGCACATTAACGCGGAAGCACTGGGGTGTTTCCATATACCATAAATTCTGTCGATCAACATTGTTGCGCGCGAATCCGGCGGTGTCAGCTCGCTTAATCGTCTCGGTCACGCGACGAGCCAAAGCAGCGGCACCGTGCTCCGCGGCAGCTGCCAGACACTGACTGATGGCGACAGGATCAATCAGGGGGCGCGCACCGTCATGAACGGCGACGAGTGTGACTTCTGGTGGCAACGCCTTCAGCCCCGCACGCACGGAGTCTTGGCGTAAGTTGCCACCGTCCACGCGCAAGACGGGAACGCGAAAATCATCATTGAGCACCGCAGCGAAACGCTCTTCTGGACAAACCACCAGCACAAGATCAATATCAGCACAGCGAACGAAGGCATCAACAGCGTGACGCAACACCGGTTTGCCCAACAATGGCGCAGTGAGTTTGTCAAAGCCCATGCGTCGGGATTCCCCGGAAGCAACGATGATGGCAGCGGTTGTCATGCGCAGCGCATAGCGGATTATCCCTCGCACATAAAGCTCAAAATGCGAATGCCACCTCGTTCACGGACTAGCCGCCGCCAGAGGTGCCTGAATCAGCAAGCAGTCCTCTAGCATGGGCTGCAATGATGTGTGCAGCAGATTAAAATCCTGAACTGGGGCCGCGAGTTTGGAGCCAAAATGCAGCTGAATGCGATTTAATAGATGATCCAAATCCTGCAAGCAGACTGTCTGAGCGTGCCCGTAAACCACGGCAATCAAATACGCGTGATCGCTGTAACGCAAATGGGCTTCACGATGCTCGCCCATCGCAAATGTGTAACGGCGCGCACCGGTTCGATCAATCGCCTCACTGATGAGTTCGTTCGCACGGGGAGCCACCCGTTTTCTGCTGCAATGCCGGCTCGGGTCCACGCTGGCAAATGACAACAGCTCCTGGCGATTGCGGCTAAAGAGAAAAACTTCCTCGACGCGATAACGCCGCGTTTTCTCGAAGACGATTTGCTCGTAGGTTTTACTCTGAAATAGAGCCAGTAGCCGCCAGTAACAACGATTCAACAATCCCGGAGCTTGAAATGGACGATCCGTCGGATTTTGTTCCGCAATCACACGCCGAATGGTCTGACGCAATAACGGCTCCACGATGCTGTGAAGTTCCAATTGCTCACGCTCATGTGCGAGAAATGTTTCCTTCACCGCGCGTTTGATCATGGCCTCGATGGCAATCATTGACTGTGGATCAATGCCATTGAGGCGTGATTTTTCGTCCGCAGTGTGATCATCACCTGATCGCGGATCTGTCGGGTTGTCATGAGTCACGGTAGAAGCGCAATCTAGCTTAGACGCAGTCAACTCAATGTCAATGGTGTCGGTATGATGGGTGTGTGATGACATATCAGTCCGTGGCGGCGGCCTAAAGGTCAAAGGTGGAGGTGATGGTGTCATTTCTTACAAAAAAACACCACGATATCAGACATTCCAGAAGAACATCTATTGACCAAGGTAGTCATTTTTTTTGAAACATCAATCAGATAACCGCGCAATCAGAATATATTGTTGAGTCAGCTCATCGCCGCGATTGCTTTATCAGAAACGCGTCCTCTAACGATGAAAATCCTGAAAGACAAGTCCGTGGGCGCGTGCTATATGGTGAGCATGAGCGACATGGAAGCAGATGCAGATGGCGAGTCGGAAGTTGATCCCGAGCGCGATGAGGCCTTGGCCTCAATTTGTGCTAAAACTCGCAAAAGTTTGATCGCTCGCTTGGATAATTGGGAAGATCAGCGCACTTGGGATGAGTTTTATCAGACATACTGGCGTTTGATTTATGTCGTGGCCATGAAAGCAGGGCTGCGTTCGGATGAAGCGTTCGATTGCGTGCAAGAGACAATTCTGTCGATCGCAAAGCAGAGCAAGAAAAAGCTGTATGACCCAGAACAGGGTTCGTTTAAGGTTTGGCTGATGAACATGACGCGCTGGCGCATCAATGATCAATTTCGTCGTCGAAAAAAAGACACAGCGATGTCTGGCGGAGATTGGGATGACGAGAGAAAAACCGCTGTGATCGATCGTTTTGAAGATCCAAACGGCATGGTGTTGGATCGGGTCTGGGATGCAGAATGGAAGCGCAACATGGCTGATGCGGCGCTAGCGCGCGTGAAAGCACAAGTATCGCCCAAGCAATATCAGATTTTTGATTATTATGTGCTGCGACAGTGGGATGCCAAAAAAGTTCAGGATCAGTTAGGAGTGAGCATGGCACAAGTCTATCTTGCCAAGCACCGGGTGGGGTCGGTTTTGAAAAAAGAACTAGACAAACTCAACGAAGATGGCGAGTAGCAGCCGGCCACATCCTGTCATCCCCGATCACGAGGTTTTGCGCAAAATCGGCGGCGGAGCCTACGGGGAAGTGTGGTTGGCGCGGGGGGTAACTGGTGCCATGCGAGCGGTGAAAGTCGTGTGGCGCGAGGACTTCGAGGATGAGCGCAGTTTTGAGCGCGAGTTTGAGGGGATTCAGAAGTTTGAACCCATTTCTCGGGATCATCCGGGCTTGGTGCATGTGTTGCATGTGGGGCGCAGTCCAGATTTGGTTTCGTTTTACTACTACGTCATGGAGCTTGGTGATGACGTGCGCCTCGGGCGGGAGATTCATCCCGTGGAATATGAGGCCAAAACCCTGCGTGCGGATGGAAAAGCCGCAAAGTGGATCAAATTGCCCGTGGATGAGTGCTTGGAAGTCGGGCTGCGTTTGGCTGAGGCTCTGGAACATTTGCATGAACGTGGGCTGGCGCATCGCGATGTGAAGCCCTCGAATGTGATCTTTGTCGGCGGCAAGGCCAAGTTGGCCGACATCGGGCTGGTTGCCGCGAGAGGTCAGCGCACGTTTGTTGGGACTGAAGGCTTTGTTCCGCCCGAGGGTCCAGGCTCGGCGCAAGCTGACGTCTATTCGCTGGGAAAAGTTCTCTATGAAATTGCGACGGGCAAGGATCGCTTGGATTTTCCAGAGTTGCCTGACGAATTGCCTGAGGCTGATGAACGCAAAAAATGGCTCGCGCTCAATCGCATCATTTGTGATGTCTGCGAGCCACAGCTGTCGAAACGCACGATTCGTTCGGCAGCGGAACTTGCAGATGCCTTACGGCGGATTCAACGGGGCAAACGCCGTCGCTTGCGGAGGGGCTTGGGCGTCGCGATGACATTGGGTGTGATTCTGTTGGCGGGTGTTTATGTCGCATGGAAAGCCAAGGCGATCGATCCTGTGATCGCGTGGTGGCAGCGTGGCCAGGCTCAGATGGGAAATGCTGAACAAACTCGGATGGGCTTCGTGAAAATCTGGAGTGAACCCGCGGGGGCAGAAGTGCGCGATGCCGCCGGCAAGAACTACGGGGAGACTCAGACGGCGGTGTTAAGTTTTCCCGTCGGATCGGTGGTCGATTTCACGATTCACAAGGAGGGTTTTCGTGTCTTGCAGGTGCAGCATGAAGTGAAAGCCTCAGGCGAGCCTCAATTGGTCGGTGGCAAGCTGGAAGTTTACGCACCACCGGTTCAAGGTGTGGCTTGGTCAGATCAATTGGGCATTCGCTACCTCCCCGAGGAGCGGCGTCATGTGTCGCAACGCTTGGTGTCTGAGCTGTATTGGCGTGCCTATGCGCGTGCGAACCAACGCGATTCACAGGTGGCAGAGGTGATTCAGATCAGTGAAATGGGAGTTCCCGCGAAAATTGTGGTCACGAGCCTCGCGGAAGCTGAGATGTTTTGCCGCTGGCTGCAATCAGAAGCCCGCCCATCCTATTTGACAGAAGACCAAGAAATACTGCCTCGGATGGAAAGCGCGTTTCAAGATGCCGCATTCCGTGAGGAACTCTCGCAAAAAGGATGGCGACCATTTCGCGTTGTTGTGCGCCCGGTGCCCTATGCCAGTTTGGAAATCACAACGCAACCACCCAACGCCGAGATTTACATCAATAACGAATCGCGTGGCCGCGCGGCGTCGGCGATGCTGCTGGATCGCATTCGCCCCGGTTCCGTGGACGTGATGGTGTTGCTCGACGGCTACAAACCGAAGACCTTTCAGCTTACAGTGCAGGAGGGCGAACGCATGAAGGTGCCGGTGGAATTACAAGAAAATCAAGGCGTGGTGTTTGGAAAACCATGGAAAAATGCTCTGGGCATGCGATTTGTGCCTTTGGGTTCGGATCTCATGGTGTCGGTGTGGGAAACACGAGTTCGCGATTATCAATTGTTTCTCAAAGAACAGCACCGCAGTCCGTTTCGTGTCACGGAATTCACACAATCACCCGATCATCCGGTGGTGTATGTGTCGCGGGATGACGCCAAGGCTTTTTGTCAATGGCTGACCGAGCGCGAGCGCAAGGAGGAGCGCATCCAGCTCTCGCACGAGTATCGATTGCCCACCGATGCCGAATGGAGCAGCATGGCAGGTTTGGAACATGAAGAAGGCGATAGTCCCGGAGCGCGTGACGGGCAGGGTGCTGAACGGTTTCCGTGGGGGGCATCGTGGCCGCCTCCACCTGGGGTAGGTAATTTAGCCGACGAAAGCGCTCTGCGTGCGACGGGCATCCGCGAGACTCAGGTGATTCGTGGATACGATGACGGCTACGAAAAAACGGCACCGGTCGGCATGTTCGCACCGAATGCAGCTGGCATTTTTGACCTTTGCGGCAATGTGCACGAGTGGGTGGCTGACGACTACGATTCAGTGAGTCAACAAGGCGTGTTGCGAGGTGGGGGCTGGAACACCCATCAATCCGATAAGCTAAACCTCAGTTTTCGCCACCCGATCAGCCCAGACTTTCATGACAACACCTATGGCTTTCGCGTTGTTTTGGCCAAAGTATCGCGACTTGAGGACAACGACGCGCTCAAAGCTGAGGGCTCCAAACCAGAAACACCGATCAATACCGAAAAATGATACCCATCAACATCACTTATCTAGGCCAGCTTCGCTGCATCGCCGAGCATGGTCCCAGCGGTGCTCAGCTCACAACAGATGCGCCTGTGGACAATCATGGTCGCGGCGAGGCTTTTTCTCCCACTGATTTGTTGGCCACGGCCTTGGGCTCGTGCATGGCCACTGTCATGGGAATTGTCGCGCAGCGCAAAGAGTTGGATCTCACGGGAATGCACGTGCAGGTAGAAAAGCACATGGCGGATGATCTGCCACGCCGCGTGGGACGATTGGTGGTGCACATCGCCATGCCGATCGCAGAAGATCACGCTCATGCCACTCTGTTGCGCGCTGCCGCGCTGGAGTGCCCGGTGGCTCGTAGTTTGCACCCGCAGCTGGTTATTGACGTCGATTGGACATGGCTGAAGTAGTTCAAATGGATCATGCACTTGATGATAAAATGTTTTCTTTCCACGAGTATCGAGAGCATGCAATATTTTAGATTTAAGCTTTTATTATGCGCATCGTTTTCGCTTGCGACCGCGTTAGCGGAATCGACGCGTCCGTGGTATGAAGAAATGGTGATCGAGCCGGCATTGTCAGAGTCCTTTCTACAAGAATGGGGTAACACGGACGAAGTAGCCGCGCTAAAAGGTGTGTTGGTTGACTTGGGTGACCGAAAAGCAGCGGCATTGTTTGATACCGAGACCCTGCGCTGGGTGACAGTTTATTCCGGCTTTGTGAAATGGGACGGAACGCCGTGGACAGGAAAACATGGTGGATTGATCAAGTTGCAAAATCAGAAACCTCTGTGGCAATCCGCCACCACGGTGGGTTGGGCGAATGCTGCTGGCTCATGGCTGGATGAGCGTCCCATCCCTGGGCATGGAAACATTCCAGCCAATCACGGTCGCTATCTCGGTTATTACAAGCATGGCAAGCGTGTGCTTTTCCATTATGAGGTGCTTGGTGCTGATGTGCTCGATCTGCTTGAGCAAGGCCAAAACAGCACGGCTGAGTCGCTGCAGGTAGTGCGGCATTTGCAGGTTGGCAAGCGAGACCGAAATCTCAGCGTATTGTTGGCCGATGATGCGCAGGGTTTTGAGATTGATGGTCGATCAGCCCGTTCCGCCAGTGGAGCGCAGTGGTTGATCACAGGTTCGTTGTTGCCTGGCATCCAACTGGAGCACACCGCGTCGCATCAATTGATCCTGAAATTGCCAGTCGGCGAGGAGCCGCTGCGGATCCAAATTTCATGTGCAACAAGCAAGCCCACTGCTGCCGCTGCGCTTGATCTGAGTCAACTTACCCACGGTGGGCCAGCTTTGCATGCCGAAGAGGTCAAAACAACAATGACTGCTGGAACGGCGAGCGAGGGTTCATCTTGGGTCGTGGATCAGCTTGGTTTGCCGAAGAACAATCCGTGGAAATCTAATTTGCGCTTTGGTGGGTTCGATTGGATTGACGCGAATACAGCCGCACTGAGCACGTGGAATGGCGATGTTTGGACGGTGAAAGGGTTGCAACAACCAGAAAATGGGCTGATCTGGCGGCGAATTGCCTGCGGCTTGTTCGAGACATTGGGACTCAAGGTGGTGGACGGCGTGATCTATGTTCGCGGTCGTGATCAAATCACCCGTCTCCACGATTACAACAACGATGGCGAAATCGATTACTTCGAGTCGTTTAATCGCGATGTTCTCATCACGCGCAATTTCCATGAATTCGCTTTTGATTTGCAAACAGACCGGGCGGGTAACTTCTATTTCTGCAAGGCATCACCCGTTCGCAGTGGCGGTCGCGGTTTTGAGACCATTTTGCCCCACCACGGAATTGTCGCCAAGGTATCCCCCGATGGCAAACGCTTCGAAGTCATCGCGACGGGTTTGCGTGCCCCCGGTGGTTTAGCCATTGGTCCAAACGATGAAATCACCACTGGCGAGAATGAAGGCACGTGGCAGCCACGTTGTAAGATCAATTTCTTCCGTCCCGATCAAGCGCCCGTTTTCCTGGGCACCGAGCCGAGTCGTCACGATCTTTGCAAGGATCGTCCATTTCATGAGCCACTGTGCTACTTGCCCATGGAGTGGGACAACAGCGGCGGCTCGCAGGTGTGGGTGCCAGCGGGGGTGAATTGGGGTGTTAAGGCAGGCGAGTTGATTCATTTGTCCTACGGGCAATCTTCGCTCTATCATGTGTTGTCTCAAAACGTTGGCGATCAGATCCAGGGCGGGGTCGTTAAGATTCCCGTCAGCTTGCAATCTTCCGCGATGCGCGCACGCTTTCATGCTGATGGCTCGTTGTATGTGTTGGGTTTTCGAGGTTGGCAAACCAATGCGGCCACTGATTGCGCCTGGCAGCGTGTCCGCTACGTCAAAGAACAGAAAGTTCTGTTGCCACAAGCGATGGAAGTCGTGAAGCAAGGCGTGGTGTTGCATTTTGACGTGGAACTGGATCCAGAGTTGGCAAATGACGTCCATTCCTTCACCGCAGAGCGTTGGAAATACATGCGCACGCCGCAATATGGAACCGGTGAGTTTTCGATGGATCATCCAGATGCCACTGCGGAAGCCAACGCCCAGAACAGTGAGATGCACAAATATCGCGTGCATGACACCATGTCCGTGCAGCAGTCACAGTTATTGCCCGACGGTCGCAGTGTGAAACTCACATTTGCGGATTTCAAACCCGCGATGCAGATGAAAATCGACTATGATCTGGAGTCAAAAGATGGAACGGTGCTGCGTTCCAGTGTTGTCCAGACTGTCAAAGTGATACCAGAAAATTAAACCAAGTCCCAGTGCAAGCTTCGGACGACGCTGAAATGCACGCAACCGATGGCATGGTTCATTGGGATCAACGGTCCACGCACTAGGCCAAAATGCCCGTGACGGGCTTGGCCGGTTCCACTCCGGTTGGCTTGTGATTCAAGCCCTGAAAACGGAACGTGAATCGATCATGATCAATGCCGAGACAGTGAAGAATCGTCGCATTGAGATCACGGATATGAACAGGATTTTCCACCACGTTGTAAGCGTAATCATCGGTGCGACCGTAACTGGTGCCACCTTTCACCCCTCCACCAGCCAGCCACAGACTAAAGCAGCGGCCATGATGATCGCGCCCGCTGCCAAGCTTGCCCTGACTGTAAACCGTGCGTCCAAACTCTCCACCCCAGATAATGAGAGTGTCTTCGAGCAAGCCCCGCTGCGCGAGATCTCGAATCAACGCCGCCGACGCCTGGTCGGTATCGCGACATTGATTAGCCAAGTGCGGGGTGAGGGATTCATGCTGGTCCCAACCACGGTGAAACAATTGAATGAAACGCACGCCGCGCTCAGCCATGCGCCTGGCCAACAAGCAATTGTATGCAAAACTTCCAGGCTTGCGCGACTCAGGACCATAAAGTTCAAACGTATCCTCGCGTTCCTGACTCAGATCCGCGAGTTCAGGCGCTGACGCCTGCATGCGAAATGCCATTTCATACTGACTGATACGGGTCAAGATTTCTGGATCGTTCAAGCGCTGATATTGTTGCTGATTAAGTTCAGCCAGCGCGTCGAGCATCAGACGTCGATCCGTCCGTGTGACACCGTTGGGATCGTTGAGAAACAATACGGGATCCTTGCCGCTGCGAAATTGCACCCCTTGATGACTCGATGGCAAGTAACCGCTGCCCCACAGTCGCGAAAAAATCGGTTGATCGGGGACTTTCCCAGTGCCTTGCGAGACCAAGACGACGTATGATGGCATGTTCTGATTCACGCTGCCAAGCCCATAAGACACCCAGGAGCCCATGCTAGGATGACCAGGGAATTGTGAGCAGGTGTTGATGAAAGTAATCCCTGGATCGTGGTTGATCGCCTCGGTGTGCATCGAGCGAATCACCGCTAGCTCATCCGCTACACCCGCAGTGTGCGGTAAAAGGTCGCTGATCCATTGTCCACTTTGCCCACGTTGCTTGAAGGCGGCGATGGACTGACAAACCGATAAGTTTTTTTGTCCGGAGGTCATTCCTGTCAATCGCTGCCCCTGGCGCACCGAGTCAGGCAACTCGCTGCCATGCAAACGCGCCAGTTCCGGCTTGTAATCAAACAAATCAATGTGCGAAGGGCCGCCCGACTGAAACAGGTAGATGACACGTTTGGCGCGGGCAGGAAAATGGGTCGATTCTAAAGCTTGTCCGTGTGCTGATGGCGCGGCGTCTTGCGCGAGCAGGGACTGTGTCGCTAATGCGCCCAATCCCAGACCACTCAGCCCGAGAAAACTACGTCGCGAGAGCTGGGATTGAAATTCGATTCGCTGTTGTTCGAAAAATGACAGGTTCATGGCCGCGTGATGGTTTCGTCAAGATTGAGAAGCATGGAGCCGAATAGCGCGTATGCAGAGGGGAGATCCTGGGAGTAACGTTTTTCCAATCGATCCAAAGCCGAAGTCATGGTTGCGGTCTCGCGCTCCGATGCGTCGCGACCCGTTGCTAGGCGAAAGCCATACTTCACCCTTGCAGCGACGTCACTGCCACCTTCCTCGAACATCCGCCGCCCAAGTGCCGCGCCCATTTCAACGTATTGTGGATCGTTCATCAACACCAGTGCTTGCAGGGGCGTGTTCGTTCGATTGCGACGCAGTGAACAAGTCTCGCGTGTGGGAGCATCGAACAATGACAACGCCGGTGGTGGCATGGTTCGTTTCCAAAATGTGTATAGGCTGCGTCTAAAGTTTGAGGCACCAGAGCCTGGATAATTGTGTTGTGCTGTAAACACAGTTGGATGGCCAAAGTGACTGATGTCGCGCCAGAGTTCCGGCTGCTGCGGATGCACGCTCGGACCGCCAATGTCACGCTGCAATAATCCACTCACCGCAAGAGCTTGGTCACGGATGATCTCAGCCGCCAAGCGTGGCCTTGGAGATCGGCTGAGCAGTTGATTGCGTGGATCCTTGTCGAGAGCGACAGCCGATGCCGTCGCACATTGCTGGTAAGTTTGCGAACACACAATCGTTTTAATGGTGTGACGCAAATTCCACTGGTGCTCCATGAGATCCACGGCCAACCAATCCAATAGCTCTGGATGCGTTGGCCAAGCGCCTTGATTGCCAAAATCCTCCGTGCTTTCAACGATGCCGAGGCCAAAAATCATCTCCCATAGGCGATTCACCACCACACGAGCCGTGAGCGGATGCTTGGCGCTGGTCAGCCAGTGCGCGAGATCGAGTCGTGTGGCTGTGGCCTGCGCATCGAGAGCAGGTAGCACCTGCGGCGTGCCAGGTTGAACCTCCTCACCTGGTTGATCATACGCACCACGGGTCAACACATGTGTCCGGCGCAATTCAGGCTTATGATCCATGACCATGACCGTTGTTTTACCACGGGAAACATCACGCTTCAGCACGCGAATTTCTTCCGTCAAGCTCAACAACAAATGCTTCATCATTTGAGCATCAGGCGCGTCCGATTCTGCAAAAGCGCGATTCAGTTCCAACCAATCGCTCGCCTGACGCTGCTCCGCCGGCATATCCATGATCCGACGCAGCATCGGGTATTTCGGAGCAACCGCCAGACGCGTCTTAAGATCGCCCCATGGCATGTGCCCCCACTTGCCCTGACTGCTCGCATTAATCCAAGGCGCATCGGCCTTATCGCGACTCCTCCATTCGGGGCTCGTGCTCAGTGAATGCCAGTTTCCTTGCTCATCTTTCCATGTAAGAATCGCCAAGACACCGCCCTTGTCAGCGATGTTGAAAGCTTGCACGCGCAGCAGGTTGCTGCCGTTTTTTAGAGCAGAGCGCACATCCACCAAACTCGGCTCACGCCAATCGGGATTGCGCGTCACGGACCTGTCATTGATCCTAGCGCTGCCGCTGTTGTCGCAGCTGAGCAGCAACCACGCTTCTTGGGGAATACCGACGACATCGAAGCTTTGCTCGAGCTCAATCGTCTGCTGGTCCTGTGGTTGCTTGTGCCATATCCAATGAGTTTGGCTAAAATCGATGACATCCCACGGAAATGACTCCGGCGAGACCGCCACAGCGACTTGCTGGCGTTGCTCTTCGATCCATGCATTGCGCGCCATCACCACCGCTGGCGTGGGGTGACACATGAGCTGCTCTAATTCCGCTATGCGACGTTGCAGCTGCGCCATGCTGTTGGGCAGGGGAGAACTGTATTCAATCAAAGGCTCTGTGTTGCCATTGGTGGCTCCTTTTCCCGGTTCCGAGCTGGTGTTAAAAAAGGCAAAAAATTGGTAATACTCCTTCTGCGAGATCGGATCAAACTTGTGGTTGTGACACTGAGCGCATTTCATGGTTAGCCCCATCGTCGTGCTGGCAACGGTATCGACTTTGTCAATCGTATGAGCCACACGATATTCCTCGGCAATGGTGCCACCTTCGTGAGTGTTCATGCTATTGCGCAAAAAACCAGTCGCCGCGCGCTGTGAGTCCGTTGCATTTGGCAGTAAATCTCCGGCAATTTGTTCGGTTAAAAACTGATCATACGGCATGTTGTTCTGGAAAGCCGCTATCACCCAGTCGCGCCACCCCCACATGTCGCGGTGATCATCAATCGAAAAACCATTGGTATCCGCGTAGCGCGAAGCATCGAGCCATGGCATCGCCATTCGTTCCGCAAAGTGTGGAGATTGCATCACGCGATCAATCCAACGCTCCCAACGCTGAGGCCGATCATCACTTAAAAACGAACGGATGTCGCTAGAATCCGGCGGCAAGCCTGTTAGATCAAGATACAATCGACGCAACAATGTGGCATCATCGGCTTTTGCGGTTGGCGTCAGCCCTTCTGCCTGCAATCGCTGCCGCACAAAGAAATCAACCGGGTTGGCATTCGCGGCATCCAGCGCCAGCTTCACTGGTGGCTCAAACGCCCAGTGTTTTTCGTAAACGGCACCTTGATCGATCCAGCGCTGCAACGTGCGCAACTGCTCCGGCTGAATGGTCAAGTGCGCTTTGGGCGGCGGCATGACTTCATCCGGGTCGGACGATAAAATCCGCTTAATCAACGCGCTTTGCGTCGCACTCCCTACGACAAAAGCGGGCCCAGAATCGCCACCTTTGAGGGCCTCCTCGCGCAGATCCAGACGCAAATTGCCTCCACGATGTTGTGGATCTTGACCATGACAATGAAAACAATTTTCCGAGAGAATCGGGCGGATGTGACGATTGAAGGTCGGATGCTCCACCTCAGCAGCAAAAAGCGGTTGCGGCCCAGTCATCATCAAGCTCAGCATGGACGCAACCACCAGAGCGCGCTTAGGCAGCTGAAATTGGCGAGTGATACGAACAAGATGACACGGCATGACGTCAAACAATACGTGCTACTGGCACAAATCTTACTGTCTGATGATGGTGCGAATTTTTTTAACGCATTAATCAGTTCGTTTTTCGCATCAGAATCGCAGTTCCTGCTGGAAGTCTCGTGATGATCAAAGCTGTTCAATTCGGAACACCAC
Source organism: uncultured Verrucomicrobiales bacterium (assembly GCA_964599325.1). Classification (GTDB taxonomy): domain Bacteria; phylum Verrucomicrobiota; class Verrucomicrobiia; order Verrucomicrobiales; family Akkermansiaceae; genus UBA956. Next base: position 75,461 of record CAZREM010000007.1, read on the forward strand.
GGGCGCGCTGTTCACGCAATCGAGCTTCTCAATCAAGCGCAGAGCCGTTTGAAGTTCACCAAAGGGACAACTGTGCAGCAAGAACACCATATCCACAAACTCAGCATCGGGATTCTCCGGTTGCACCGGCGAGTGAATGCCTGAAATGCCGATGCGCTGTTCCGCCAGAACTTTTGCGATTTCAGCCAACACACCCGGCCGATCCGTGACATCGAAGCGGACGTAGGATGCAGTGGTGCTATGCTCAATTGGTAAAATTTTTCCACACTCACGCCATGGTGCCAGCGTGCGCATGGATCCCGGGTTCAATAACGCACGCGCTGCTTCGACAATGTCGGCCACAACAGCGGATGCCGTGGGATCCTGTCCCGCTCCGCGGCCGTAGAACAAGGCATCACCCATCGCATCACCATGCACAGCAACAGCGTTGAACACACCGTTGACCGACGCCAGAATATGGGTTTTAGGCACAAATGATGGCTGCAAGCGCAATTCCACCTCGCCGCCATCATGCTCACGGATGACAGCCAGCAACTTGACCGCATAGCCGAGTTGTTTTGCAAACTCGATGTCAAGGGGCTTCACCTGTTCGATCCCCACCACGTGCATCTGAGCAGGATCAATCGGAAAGCCATAAGCCAGAGTTGCCAATAGAATGGCTTTATGCGCAGCATCCCAGCCATTGACATCGAGCGTGGGATCAGCTTCAGCATATCCAAGCTCTTGAGCCTCTTGCAACGCAGAAGCGAAATCCAGCCCCTGTTCCGACATGCGCTGCAAAATGAAATTACTCGTGCCGTTAATGATCCCACACATCGTGCGGATGCGGTTACCGATAAGCGAGTCTTGCACTGCCTTAATGATCGGGATGCCCCCCGCCACCGCGGCTTCAAACAACAGAGGAGCCTTGAAATCGCGCGAGAGCTGAAACAAATCCTTGCCACGCTCCGCCAATAGCGCCTTGTTTCCTGTGATGACTGGTTTACCCAGACGCAGAGCACTGGCCACCAACTCATAAGCCGTGGTCGTGCCACCGATCAACTCAACAACCAAATCAACCCCTGGGTCGTTGACAAGCTCCTGCCATTGATCAGTCAGCCAATCGCGGTTCAAGTGAGTGCCACGTTGCTTATGCAAATCGCGAACGAGCACTTTCCTCACTTCAAGGCTAAACGCGCTACCACAGCGGTGCTCGATCAGGGAACGATTGCGCTCTAGGGTGCTGATCACGCCCGTGCCCACTGTGCCACAACCCGCTAGGCCAATGCCAATTTTCTTCATATTCGTCGCGTTCGCCATTCAATCATTGCGTGTGATCAATCACCGCGTTTGTTCGTGTCTGTAACCGTTACACGCTCACGCATCAAGGCAAACCTCCTTCGCTTACGGCCGATGCCACCGGCAAGGGCGCGTTAGTGACGAAGGCAATTTGCTCACCCGGCCCGTGCACGCCTTCAATCAATATGCCCTCGACATCAGCCGTTTTCGATGGGCCTGTCGCCCAAATCACATTCGAGGATCGACCCAATGAAGCAATCGCCTCAGAAACAGTGCGAATGATACTGGAATCCTGAAGCACTGCGACATGCACCCATGGGGCAAGCGCAGCCAACCGATCCGATGTGTGTTGGTCGTCCAAAATCAGCGAACCCGTTTCGGCAATCGCCGCTGTGGCCAAGGTGATGCCGAAGTGATAGTCATCGTAACGCTCTCGCACCAGTTCTGTCTCAACGGTAAAACCGTGCTGCACCAGCACGTCACCGATTGTGGGCATCAGCTGCGGATCACAGTAACCATGCAGCAAATGATGCGCTAGCAAAAACGTGATTAATTCCTCCGCGGTGTGCATGACCTTGCCGTTCACCGCAGTAAAGTTGCGGCAGAAGTCATCATGATTGTTTCCAGCAGCGAGTTTGGGTTGTGAAATCAACTGCGCGACGTCGTAATCGGGATAGTCGGCGCGACGCGACAAACCGTGGGTGACTTGGCGCAACTGAGAGAAAATGGCTTCACGTGACATGTTGATTCAGGTGTTCGCCAGGATCTTTGGCGCAAATGTGTCCGCTGCGCAAGCTTTGAGACAGAATAGGCGTAGAAAAAACATTTTTGCGGGGGCATTGGTGAACCTGCCAAGGAATGATCAGCTGATGGTCGTGAATCAACATCTGCCTTTGTCTTCCTCCATCCACCCACCTTGCCGCCGTAATCATGCGTTCGCCAGATGGAGATCGCGTCATAATCCGAGAAGCAGTCACTTTATTTTGACAGTTGCTGACGTTTTGGCTAATGGCTTGCATTGTGATGCTTAACCAAACCCATGAAGAGCAAGGAAATACGCCAAACTGGACGGCAATGGCGCGTTCTCCCGAGTATCAGGCTCTGCTCAGCCGGAAACGTCGCTTTGTGATTCCCTGCTGCGTGTTTTTCACCTTGTATTACTTTGCCTTGCTCTACTTCGTGGGTTGGCATGCAAAGTGGTTGAGTCAGCCGATTTTGGGCAAGGCGAATGGAGCTTACCTGTTTGCGTTGTCCCAGTTCGTGATGGCGTGGTTCATGGCATGGCTCTACATGCGCCAGGCGAGTAAGTTTGATCAAGAAGCGCAAAATGTGCTGCGTCAATTTGGTCATTTCGATGAAAAACAAGCGCAGTAGAACAGCGATTTTTCCCTTTTTTTTCGTTACCTATTATCCTTCGTTCCTATGGCAATTTTCATGTTTGTTTTGTTCGTGATGGCAACCTTGGTCATCACATTTATCAGCGCGCGCAAGAACACGGGTTCGAGCGCTTATTTTGCGGCAGGGCGCTCGATCACAGCGTGGCAAAACGGGCTTGCTGTGGCCGGCGACTACATGTCGGCTGCCTCATTTTTGGGCATTGCGGGGATGATCGCTTGCTTTGGATTCGATGGGTTCATGTATTCGGTGGGTTTTTTGGTGGCCTACTTGACGGTTTTATACGTCGTGGCCGAGCCCCTGCGAAATTCCGGCAAATACACCATGGCGGATGTCTTGGCTTATCGCTTGAAGCCGCGCCCAGTGCGGGCGATGGCAAGTCTAAGCACACTGTGCGTTTCGATTTTCTACATGATCGCGCAAATGGTCGGTGCGGGCGTGTTGATCAGCAAATTGATGCATGATGTGCCCTTCATGCAAACAACATCAGGCTACAATGTCTCGGTATGTGCGGTTGGGGTGATGATGATCATCTATGTCGTTTTTGGTGGCATGCTGGCCACGACTTGGGTTCAGATCATTAAGGCCATTTTGCTGCTCTCGGGCAGTCTATTTTTGAGCGTGCTGGTGATGAAAAAATACGATTTCCATCTTGGGGCCTTTTTTGATGCTCTGACGCATGTCTCGATGACTGTGGACGGTAAAACAGTGTTTCGCGACTTTCTTGCTCCCGGCATGAAGTTCAAGAATCCGTGGGAAACCCTGTCTCTCGGAGCGGCGTTGTTGTTCGGCACGGCAGGACTTCCGCACATTTTGATTCGATTCTACACCGTGCCCGATGCGAAAACCGCGCGATCGAGTGTGGTGTGGGCGATGTGGATCATTGGTGGTTTTTACATCATGACCACGTTTTTCGGCTTTGGAGCAGCCACCTTGTTAGGGCCAGATAAAACCATGCTGAATCCGAACATGAGCGCTCCGATGCTGGCTCAGCTGCTCGGTGGCGAGTTTTTCTTTGCGTTCATTTGCGCGGTGGCGTTTGCGACGATTCTGGCGGTGGTCGCGGGCTTAACCATTAGTGCCAGCACATCGTTTGCCCACGACTTCTACACCAATGTCTTGCATCACGGTCGCGAAACCGCTCCGAACCAAGAAATCAGGGTCGCGCGCCTGACGGCCTTTGTGGTTGGTTTGCTCGCGATCGGGCTCGCCATTCTTCTGGGTCCGAAAGTGAATGTGGCGTTTTTGGTGGGATTGGCTTTTGCTGTGGCAGCATCAGCAAATTTACCGGCGATCGTGCTCTCGGTTTTCTGGAAACGCTTCAACACTGCTGGTGCGATGTGGAGTTTAGGCGGTGGTTTGCTTTCAGCCGTTGGTCTCATCCTCATCAGCCCCGTGGGAGTCTTGGGCAAGGAGGGGGCATTGTTTCCCCTCGAAAACCCGGGCATTTTGAGCATCCCGCTGGGTTTTGCCTTCGCGATCATCGGCACCTGCTTGGGTGGTCGGGACGCAGCCGCTGAGGAAAAATTTGATGAGCTGTCGGTGCGTGCGCACACAGGCTTGGGCGCAGAAAAAGCGACGCAACACTGATCTGATCTTGCTTCCACGTGCATTGCTGTGTAGGCACTGGCAATGAACTCAAGGTTTTGTATCACAGCCTTTCTGGCTGGCTCCATGCTGGTCGCGACAGCCGGTCCGCAGATTCGATTCAATTACCCTGGTCCTAGCGAAGCGCGTGGCTCCAAAGGCACCAGCAATCCCATGGCGTCCACGGGTGCGGCAGACGCGCGCAACTGGGAGAGCCAAGCCTTGCCGGTGGGCAATGGTCGGCTCGGCGCGATGATCTTTGGCGGCGTGGAACGGGAGCGCATCCAATTCAATGTCGATTCCTTATGGACGGGTGGCGCGAATGAGAGTGGCGAATACAAGGTTGAGGAGTTTGGCTGTTATCAGTCATTCGGCAATTTATTCATCGATGCGGCGGAGGTTGCAACGCCAGCACAGTGCACAAGTGGGCAGCAGCCTTACTCGGCTAACGAAGGTGTAGAGGCAGCTTCTGACGACAATCCGCAGACGAAATGGTGTGTTGAACATGGAGGAAAAGACGTGGTGTGGCAGACAAAATTGCCAAGACCCATGTTATTGGATGGTTACACCTTCACCTCGGCCAATGACGTTGCCGAGCGCGATCCGCGCCAGTGGCGTTTCGAGGGATCAGCAGATGGACAGCAATGGCAAGTATTGGATCAAAAGAGCATTCCACCGTTTCAAGCTCGGGGACAAGAACAGGTTTTCCCCCTGAAGCCATCGGTGCCTTACGCGCACTACCGATTTGTGTTCGCCCCAGCAACGGATGCGAGCCATTTCCAAGTGGCAGAGATCCAGTTGGGTCGGTCACAAAAACAACAAAATTATCAGCGTGTGTTAGACCTAAGCACAGCGGTGCACACCGCTAGCTGGCAAAAAAATGGCATTCACTACTCACGCGAGACCTTCGCTTCCGCTGTGGATCAGGCCTTGATCACGCGCTTAACAGCATCCGCTCCGGCTTCTTTGTCTGGTGTCTTGCGGCTGGAGGGCGCGCATGCGGAAAAGACGACTGCCGACAATGGCGTGCTGGTTTTCGGCGGCAAGTTATCGAACGGTCTGCGATATGCCGCGCAACTCGGTGTGCGCCATCGGGGAGGGAAGATTCAACTAGAGGGCTCCTCACTGCGCTATGACGGATGTGACGAGCTGATGTTGGTGCTTACCGCAGCCACGGATTACATCATGGATGAATCCAAGGGCTGGCGCGGCGCCGACCCACAACCTGTGGTTGATCAACAAATGCGTGCTGCGCTTGCACAGCCGTGGGCACGACTGCTGGAGTCTCACACGAAGGAATATCAACGGTTTTTCTCTCGCGTGAGCTTGGATCTGGGGGCTGCGGCAGCGGGTGACACGCCATCGCGACTGGCAGCTTATGGCAAAGGAGCAGAAGATCCGGAGTTAGAAGCCTTGATGTTCCAATACGGACGCTATCTTCTCATCAGCAGCTCGCGTCCAGGTTGTCTGCCCGCCAACTTACAAGGGATCTGGAATGACTCCAACAAACCAGCTTGGTATTCCGATTATCACACCAACATCAACATTCAGATGAACTACTGGCAGGCCGAGACAGCCAATTTGGCGGACTGCCACATGCCGTTGTTGGATTGGGTGGAAGCCTGCGTGCCAGCAGCGCGACGAGCGACACTAAAAGCATTTGGAGAGAAGACCAAGGGTTGGACCATGCGCACTTCGGTTAATCCTTTTGGCGGCAATGGCTGGGAATGGAATTTGCCCGCCTCGGCTTGGCTAGCCCAACATTTTTGGGAACATTATGCCTTTGGTTTGGATCGCGACTTTTTGCGTCAACGTGCCTGGCCTTTGTTGACCGAGGTGTCGAGCTTTTGGCTCAGTCATCTCAAAACGGACAGTCAAGGACGTCTGGTGGCACCGAAGGGTTGGTCTCCGGAGCACGGGCCGCGCGAGGACGGTGTTGCGCACGATCAACAGATCATTTGGGATTTATTCACCAATACTCTGCAAGCGGCGGATGCACTGGGCGAGAAATCCGCATTTGTCACGGAGTTGCGTTCGGCACGTGACCGGCTTGCAGGGCCACAAATTGGCAAATGGGGGCAGTTGATGGAATGGCAGGTGGATCGTGATGATCCGCAGGATGGTCACCGACACACATCGCACTTGTTTGCCGTTTATCCCGGAACCCAGATTAGTCGGGAAAAAACTCCAGATTTAGCCAAGGCAGCAGCCATTTCTCTCAAGGCACGTGGCACTTCCGGGGATTCACGTCGCTCGTGGACATGGCCATGGCGAACGGCGCTATGGGCGCGTTTGGGTGAGCCTGAGCAAGCGCACGCGATGGTTCGCGGCCTGCTGACGCATAACACGATGGCGAATTTGTGGACAACGCACCCACCGTTTCAAATCGATGGCAACTTGGGCATCACAGCGGGGATGACCGAGATGTTGTTGCAATCGCACGCAGGAGAAATTGCCGTCTTACCTGCGTTGCCCAGCACTTGGCCCTCGGGTTCATACACGGGCTTGCGCGCTCGCGGTGGTGTGAGCGTCGATGCCGCTTGGCAATCGGGCAAGCTGAAGTCACTATCATTGCGCTCGCTGACTGATACCAGCGTGACAGTGCGATTACCGGACGGAACGAAACAAATGGTAAATTGCCGAGCTGGAAAATCGCAACGCGTGAAATGATGCATTCTCCGACGAAAGGCAGATTGGCGCGCGCATTTCTGCACCCATGCCTGGCTCCGGCACGTTGTTGCGGCTGGGGCGCGTTGCTGAGCTTGGCGTATCCGAATGCATTAGCGGTTCACGCGGCGTGGCCCGGAGCGGCATGGCTGGCCTGTGTCTTGATGATTCCTTTGCTTGCCGAATTATGGGGCGGGTCTGCGATGAAATGGTCGCGCGCTCTTGCCTGCGGCTATGGCTTCGGACTCGGTTTTTTTGTTCTGAATGTGCTGTGGTTGTCCACGGTTTCCTGGCTGGGCGCCATTCTCCTAGCTGTTTATTTGGCGATTTATCCTGCGGTTTTCGCGCTTTACGCGGCCACCTGGGCACGTCCTGATCAGCACGGAGATTCTTCTGAAGGCAAGAGCACGTCCGCGTGGTCATGGGCAATACGTATTCTTGGGCGGGGTTTGATTCACGGATTCGTTTGGGGAGGCTTGGAGCTGATGCGGGCGCATGTCCTTACCGGTTTTGGATGGAATGGGCTGGCCGTGGCACTGCCCGTCACAAGTCCAGTGGTCCAATCTGCTGATTTGTTGGGTGTGGCGGGCGTATCCGCTTTGCTGCTAGCTTGGCAATCGGTGCTAGCGCAGATTCTGTGGCAATGGCGACACGCTCGGGCCGAAACGGCGGACAGTCAACCGAAAGCATCCGACCACGGGACATCGCGATCTCCACGCCATTGGCCAGGCTGGACTGTTGCATGTTGTGTCATGGCAGTGCTGCCCGCGCTCGCTTTCGGTTACGGATTCCTGCGTTTGCGTCAGCTAAGCCAGCATGAAACCTTCGCTCTACGTGCCTTGATGATTCAGCTCAATGTTCCTCAACAGGCAGGTCAGCAATTGTGGAGTGCGGAAGAAATTCACATGGGCTATGAGGATGAAGCCGAGGACGCATTAAACAATGGTCAAGCGCCTCCGCACTGGCTGTTATTGCCCGAAGTTGCTCTCAACGGGCGACTGCTCACTGCCGATGACGGCACGCACGCGATGTGGCGAGAGAGTGAAGAAACCCTAGCACGGCTGCTGGCGCTGGGAGTGAAAGATGTTTTCGTCGGTATGGTGGAATTGGAGGCGGAAAAATCGTCTCAGGGTTATCGTCAGCGTGAGGACCCACGCGCCTGGAACTCACTGGTTCATGTTCAACAAGATTTTTCATTGCAGACGGCGCGCAAACGGCACTTGGTGATGTTTGGTGAATACATTCCATGGCTGGATGCCATGCCATGGTTGCGGCGCATTTATGAACAACAAGCGGGAGCGGCTTACAGTGGTGCGTTTTCTGCTGGGACATCCATCGACCCTGTGCGTGTCAGCGTGGACGGGCATGAAGTTTCAGTGATACCGTCGATCTGCTTCGAGGATACAGTTGCTGCGGAAACAAGATTGTTCTATCGCGATGAAACACAAGTGATTGTCAATCTCACGAATGATGGATGGTTTCGCACGAGTGCGGCCGCTGCACAACATTTTGCCAATGCCAGCTTCCGTTGCATCGAAATGCGCCGCCCCATGTTGCGCTGCGCGAATTCCGGAGTCACCGCAGCCATTTCGATGAGTGGAGAATCTCAAGTATTGCGTGATGCCGCGGGCAGCACCTTTGTGCGTGGTCATCAGTTGATGGTGTTGCCGGTTCCGCTGCGCTCACCGAGGTCACTCTACGCGCACTGGGGTGACGCTCCCTTGCTGGTGCTGGCAGTTGTTGGATTCTTATATCCCTTGCGACGTCGTCGCGCTTCCTTCATGGCGTCATGATGCGGCGTCTCCAATCACGGCTGATCGCCTGATTCACGGTTGATATCGCGCACCATGATTGCATCTTCGCATCATAAAGGCTTCACTTGTGCCGTTGGATGCGCTATGACCCCGGCATGGCGTTTCACATCGAAAGCCCGCTGATTGAATCTCACCCATTGGGTCGGGTTACCGGTCGTTCAGTTTGGCTCAAGCTCGATGCCTTACAGCCATCCGGCTCGTTTAAAATTCGCGGTGTGGGTCTCGCCTGTGAAACCCACAAAGCGCGGGGGGCACGGCGCTTTGTTTGTTCGTCCGGAGGCAACGCGGGCTTAGCTGTGGCACACGCTGGTCGCCTGTTAGCGGTTCCGGTTACGGTGGTCGTGCCAGAAACCACCACCGCTCGCGCCGTCGAATGCTTGCGGAGGGAGCGCGCTGAGGTCATCGTTCATGGTGCTTCTTGGCAAGAGGCTAATGCCTGCGCCCAAGCGTTGCTGGAGGCGACAGACGCCTTCATTCACCCATTTGATGACCCGCTGCTCTGGCAAGGACATGCCACGCTCGTTGATGAGATCGCTCGCTCGGGCTTGAAGCCGGATGCATTGGTGCTGTCTGTGGGGGGCGGTGGATTGCTTTCAGGCGTTCTGGAAGGACTTCACCGCAATGGCTGGACGGACACACCGGTTTTGGCGGTGGAAACCGAGGGCACCGCCTCATTTTCCGCAGCGGTTGCAGCAGGACACACGGTGGAATTGCAACAAATCACCAGCATCGCCACGTCGCTTGGTGCGAAGCGCGTCTGCGAACGGGCCATGCAGTGGTGGCACCAGCATCCAATCCGCAGCGTGGTGGTCTCAGATCAAAGCGCTCTCTCCGCCTGCGAGCGATTTTTGGAAGATCATCGCATTCTTGTCGAGCCTGCTTGCGGCGCGAGTCTCGCTCTTGCCTATGACAACGCACCTGAGCTCAACGGGCTGAACCTGGTGATCGTGATTGTCTGCGGCGGCGTGACTGCGACAATCGATCAAATCAGGACATGGGCGAAGCGGTGCTGATCACCCACATGGAGCGGACGGTTTTCGGTGCCCCACGTTCGCGGGTTGCTGGACTTTTCACACATGCCTCAAACACGCGCGCAGCTGTCCGCTCCCACCACACAACGCGAAGCCACCAACGCCCGTTTTTTCTCATTTACACTCTTGGACGACATCGGCTAAGAATTGGCATGGCATTGTGGTCACGTGGTGGTTTTCTCATTCCCATTTTGTGGGCATGCGGTTTTTGGGTTTATGCTTGGTTTGAGCAAAAATACCCTCACATTATTCCTGACGAGCGAGTGGTAACGATCGGTCACCTCGTGGGAACCATTTTCGTTTGGTTATTTGTCTGGATTTTTGGCTACGGCAAGGCGCAACAAATGGTCGATGTGGACACTCAAGAAGCAGAGATTATTCGTCGCCCGCATGCGTTTCTGATGATCTCTGCACCGCTGTGGGGCTTGATTTTGACTCTTCTCACGGGATGGATGCTTTATCAGCCACCGCCCAAGTCGTGGTATGATCGCGGAGTGGTCGGTTTTCAGCAAGGTTGCGCATGGATCAAGCAACAAATGTCGGGAAAACAGGTTGAATCCTCGATCATTCCTTCGACCGAGCCTCTCCCGTCGTCAACCGTGACCGCACCACAACCAGAATCCCGCCCCATCGAACCTGCTCCGCTGAAACCCATGCTGCGCGATTGGAAAAATGACGCTGGCAAATCCCTCAAAGCCCGCTTTGTTCGGTATCTGCCACACGCTGATGGCGATCGCGTGCTGTTGGAGCGGGAGACAGGCGAGCAAATTGAGTATCAGTTCAGCCGACTTTCGATCGCGGATCAAGCTTATGTGCGCGGCATGATGAAGTGAGGCCATCAGGCGTGCCTGACCATTTTTGCCGCTGATTGTTCGAGAATCACCACCATGACCATGCGCTGTCCAAGTTGTTCGTCCCAGGTTCACGCACGCGCTGAGATCTGTCCACATTGCGATTGTAGCATGCAGAGTCTCGATGATGAGTTTGGATCGGAGGAAATACGATTCAACTCATTTCACGATCGCATTGGAAACATCGGACACTTGCAGATCCAAATGTTGCAGCAGAAAATGCGCGACTTCGAGCGCAAGTTTCCGCAGTTATTCGTGGTGATTCATGTGGTGAAACTGGTTTCGACGACTGAACTGCAGCGCTACGGGCTGTGGATGCTCAATCGCGGTGTCTTTGCTCACAGTGGCGGGGCGTCAAAGCGTCGCGATGGCATCATCCTTCTGCTCATCGCTCCGGAAGTGCGCTCAGCCGTGATCCTGACCGGAGCATTGGTTGAACCCCACCTGTCTGATCGGATGCTTTTCGATGTGCTTTGCCGCGCGCATTCGCTGTGGCAAGAGGAATTTTATGCAGATGGTTGCGTGGAGGTGATCAATGGCATCACGTCGGCTTTGAAAAAACGCGCGTTGCTGAAGTCTGTGTTGCACCCTTTTTTGAAATGAACTGGAAGATCATGGCTTGGCTGTTGTGCCTGTTTGTCGGCGGATTTTCCCACGCGACACTGGTGGAAGATCCGGAGGGGCTGATTGCTGCCGAGCAGAAGCAACATGTGGTGCAGGCTCTGGAAAAAGCCACGAATCTGCTGCGCAGTGCTGAAAGCGAAGCCTCGGGATTGCCGCAAATCGACCTCTTGGTTTGGGTGGCGAGCAGTTTGCAATCGAGTGATTTGCCCGCGGGTCCCGATTCCAACAAAACATGGATTCAGCTCTGCATGATGTGGGGCAACCCGAATTTTTTGGAACTGCGTTGGTCGCCTGATCTGATGCGTGTGGTGCCGCCATCGTATCGCAAGATTTGTTTCGATCACGTTCAGTATGCCGCCTTGGCCAAAAAATCGGAACCGGATCAGATCATCGCAGGCATCGAGGCGATACAACCGCGATTGTATTGGCTGCAAAATTTGTTGAAAAACAATGTGAGAGTCGTTGAGTTGCCCGCAGAAAAATTGTCTGCCATGCAACTGATAGTGCGCCAGTTTACCGCAGGCACTGGGAGTATTCTATCTGTTTATCGCCGCGAGACCGCCATCTATGTGCTGTCCCTGATCTCGCTGTCCCTGCTGCTGCGCTGGTGTGTGAAGCAGCGGCGCTACTGGTTGGCTCTGCCGGCGAGCGAATCGCGACTGGGCGCAGACCAAGGAGCCGCGATTGGCCCCGTGCTTCACTTCGGAGCGTCGCGCAATTCATTGCAGAAACAGCGATCAATGCTCGATTAACCGCGCCTTATTCTGATGCAGCGGGCGACAGTCCCGTTAATGGGCCGTTTTCACCGTGCGAGCAAGGCGTTAATCTTCGCCTGGGTGGCGGCGGCATCTTTTTTCTGACTCAGCTGGAGGCTTTCGATCAGACGCAACAACGGAAGATCGTTAGGCTGCTGCGCACTGGCATCCAGAGCGACTGCCAAGGCTTCATCGGGACGTTGCATCGCGAGATAATACTTGGCGCGCTCGACCTCCAGTGAATTCCATCTCAGCGGCGGCATGAGAAACGTGATCGGCTGAGGCAACTCACAGGCGCGACTGAAATGATGATAGGCCATCGATCGCTGCGCTTCGGGACCGGCGAGCGCGAGACGCCCACGCAGCACATTCCATTGCCCGAGCAAATACACACGAGCAGGCTCAATCCAGCGTCGCTCGCGCAATTTGGTGATTTTTTCCTGCTTTTGATCGATTCCTTCGATCAAGGCACCAAGCTGATCACAACGCTGCTGCGCACGCGACAAATCTTGATGCTGAAGCGCTAACCTGCCTTCTATCAGCAACATCAATCCTTGATGAAAAGCGCCCACGGTGCTGACGTCGGATAACGCATTAATCGCTTCTGCGGCGGGCAGAGCTTTGAGCGCGGCTTGCCAATCGGCATCATTGCCCCGACTCATCAGAATCCGAGCTGGCAAGGATTTCGCCTCCCACAGCAGCAGCCGACCGCTGGCTGTGCCTGCGCGATCGCTTGACACCTGGATGGCAGCGAGAGCTTCGGCAATCGCCAGCGCCGAGTCGTTGTCCTCCGCACTCGCCAGGGCCACGGCGCGATAGATTTCGCTGCGAATCCACTCCGGACAGTCCACCGGTTGCAGTCGGTTGGACTTCATCCAGTTTCCATACAAGTTACTGGCGCGCCCAAAAGCCAAATTGGCTTTGGCAAAGTCGCCGCATCGCCACAAGTAATGACCCAGCAGTTGATGAACCGCCGGATAATCGGCCTGTTGTTGTGCGAGCTGGTTCGCCAACGCAAGATCCTTCTCCGGAGCGGGGGAGTCGCTGCGCAGGTTCAACCACGCGTGTTGAAACAAGCGCGCGTTCGGCTGCTGGTTTCGGAGTTCTTGCAGGATTTGTTCCGCACGCTGTTGTTCGGGCTCAGGCTGCTGAAGATCGTTGTAGCCACGCCGCCGCAACGCGGCCTCCAACAGTTTAGCCTGCACATCCGCGGGGTATCGACGTGAGATGGTGGAAAAAACCTGCGCCGCAGCATTGGCATTTTTTTGAATGATCGTGCTGAGCGCGTAAGCGTAGCCTCTTTCAATGTCCGTTCCGGCACCTTGTTCCACGAGCGAAACGCAGCGCTCAATCGCCTGATTGCGCTCGGCAAGCTGATCCATCTCGCAATTGAGCAAGGACATCGCCAGCCCCGTCTGCGCCATCAAACAATCGGCATCGAGCTGGACAGCATAGGAAAAATGGCGATGCGCCTCGCTGTCCCATGCCGAGTGCAGATGATTCCAGCCCTGCAGCACATGAGCCTGCACCTGATCGTTCGCCGTGCTGACCGCCTTCTGCACCCCATCGGGAAACGCATACATGCGTGGAGCGCCTGCCCGCGTTGACGGCTGTTGTGGCGTTGACGGCTGTTGCGCGTTGCTTGGCCAAACCAGCGATCCCATGATGCACGTGAGAGCGAGCACCGGCCAACGCGATGGTTCGATCCTGAGTTTGTGAGCGGCAGCGGACATCGCGCGACACCTTGCCCGCATCTTGTTCTCCGACCAAGCGCAAAGATTTGCCACGCGCATCTTTTTTGGGCCGTGTTGCAGCGTGAGGGATAACTTGTGGCATCTCTGGGAATCTCGCTTATGCTCATCGGCTCGTGCCCATGAATGTCGTCACCTTAGTCTATCCGCATCAACTCTTCGAAAACCACCCCGCCGTGCGCGAGGGTCAATGTGTTTTTTTGATCGAAGACCCACTTTACTTTGGTGGCGATCCGCACTGGCCGCTCGCTGTTCACAAATGGCGCTTGGTCTTGCATCGTGCCTCCATGCAAGCATGGGCGCGCGCCAGAGCCCATGTTTGTTGTGTCGAAGCTCCCGCCGCGGGCGTGGATTCCGTGGAGCTGTTGCAGCAGATTGTGCCAGATGACGTTCAACAAATCGAATGCGTGGACCCTTGTGACGACATCTTGCTGCGCCGCTTGCAGCGTTTCGCCAAAAATAGAGGGATTGAGCTGGTGGTCCATGCTTCACCCAACTTCCTCACTCCAGCTGATTTCTTGAATCAATACACAGGGTCATCGCGCAAACGCCCGTTCATGGCCGATTTTTACAAAGCTCAACGCACACGCATGGGGATTTTAGTCGAACCTAACGGGTCACCTCTTGGAGGCAAGTGGTCGTTTGACGATGAAAATCGCCGACGTTTTGATGATCATCAACCCGTTCCGCCCGATCCACGTGTGGCGGCAAATGATGACGTGCGCGCGGCCCAAGCCTATGTGGAGAAACGTTATGCCCACCATCCGGGTCGCGTGGCAGACTTCCACTACCCCGTGACCCGCGACGATGCCTTGAGATGGCTGGATCAATTCCTCGATCAGCGTCTTGAAGATTTCGGGGCCTACGAAGACGCCTTGTCCCGCCAGCACCGCGTGCTGTTTCATTCGTTGCTTACGCCGATGTTGAATATTGGCTTGTTGAACCCGCAGGAGATCATCGATCGCGCGCTGCAGCGACTGGATCGTGTGCCGCTGAACTCAATGGAGGGTTTTGTCCGTCAAATCATCGGCTGGCGCGAGTTCATGGCCGGGATCTATCGTCATCGCGGCGCGGCGATTCGACGTCGTAATTTCTGGAATCACACACGCCCATTGCCGCGTGCTTTTTACACAGCGAGCACCGGTTTACCGCCCGTGGACGAGGCGATACGGCGCGCCCTCGATTGTGGATATTGCCATCACATTGAGCGTTTGATGGTGTTGGGGAACATCATGGTTCTGTGTCGCATCGATCCCGATGAGGTTTATCGGTGGTTCATGGAGATGTTCATTGACGCCTATGATTGGGTAATGGTGCCGAATGTTTATGGCATGTCCCAGTTCGCCGATGGTGGCACGTTCACCACCAAGCCCTACATTAGTGGTTCCAATTACATCCGCAAAATGTCGCACTATCCCAAAGGCCCATGGTGCGACACATGGGACGGCTTGTTTTGGAGCTTCATTGCCGACCATCAAGACTTTTTTGCTGGCAATCCGCGTCTGTCGATGATGGCACGTCAATGGCAGAAAATGCCTACCGCGAAACAAGCCGCGCATCGTGCCTGTGCGGATGCGTTCTTGGATCAGCTCGATCGCGCGTGACGCAACCGATCACTGCTGCGGTTTGGTTGTGATCCTTAGCCGCCAGCAATTCTGATAAAATTCCCGCTCGCATCTTTTTCTGCGGGTGATACGTTGGCTCCCATGCGACTTGGTGTGATTGGATGTGGGAAAATGGGGACGGCATTGGTGCAGGGTGGTGTGCGCGCTGGTGTGCTCGATCAAGCTAGGGTGGTGGGGTATGATACCTCGGCGCTGGCGCTGGAACAATTTTGTCGCTCATGTGACGTGACCGGAGCATCGAGCATGACGGCTCTGGTTGCGGAGGCGGAGGCCATCCTCCTCGCGACCAAACCACAAGGAATGAAGTCGGTGTTGACGGAACTGAGCGCCGCGCTGGGTGAGAAGTCGTGCCTGGTGATCTCCATCGCCGCCGGCGTGAGCTTGCAGACACTGGAAACTGGCTTGCCGCCGCAGTCGCGGGTGGTGCGGGTCATGCCCAACACGCCTGCCTTGGTTGGCAAGGGTGCCGCAGCTTTGGCGTTCGGAACACGAGCAACCAAGGCCGATGCGGAGTGGACGCAACAGCTGCTCAGCGGCGTGGGCTTGGCGGTTAGTGTCCATGAGGGGTTGCTCGATGTCGTAACCGGACTGTCTGGCTCGGGGCCGGCTTATGTTTTTCTAATGATTGAGGCTCTTGCCGATGGCGCGGTCAAAAATGGACTACCACGCGCCGAGGCTCTGCAGCTGGCAGCGCAGACGGTGTTCGGTGCGGCGGCTTTGATGTTGGAGTCTGGGCAACATCCGGCGATTTTGAAGGAAATGGTCACATCGCCCGGAGGCACGACGATTGCGGGTCTGGCCGAGCTGGAGCGTCTGGCGGTGCGTGGTGCTTTCATCGAAGCCGTCTCCGCTGCGACAGCGCGCTCGCGTGAGCTTTCGAGCTTGTCAAGTCCTGCCTAGTCCGTTAAAACTTCACTACCTTCACATGATCAAGTCCGCTTTATTCTGCCTCGGATGTGCCAGTTTTGCAACCTTCGCCCTCAGCTCCTGCGGTAGTCATGTCAATGAGACACCGCCCTTGGTTGGTGCGGTGCCGGTGATCTCGAACAAAGCCAAAGAATTGGAACAAGAGGCCAAAACCGCCGAGGCGGCGGGCAAGCTCAAACGCGCTGGCAATCTTTACCAAGAGCTGGCTGATCGCTACCCTCTCGCTCCGCAGGCCGCTCAAGCACGTTTCCGCCAAGCCGAGCTGCTCGACAACCGTGGCAAGCGGGTGGAGGCGTTCGATGTGTATGAACAATTCATCAAGAATCATCAAGGCAATGCCCAATACACTCAGGCTCTGTCGAAAATGAACAGCATTGTCAACGATGCCGAGAGCGGTGCGATCAAGGTGGGCTTGCTGTGGAAGACCAAGGTGGATTTTTCGCGATTGGTTTCGATGCAGGAAAAAATCCGCGACGCGGCACCCGAGTCGCCAATGGCCGCAGCAGCGCAATCAAAAATCGCGCATTTATACATGAAGCGCGGTAAGTCCAATGAAGCGATTGAGGCCTTTCGCAAGTTGGTTCTCGATTGGCCAGATTCGCCAGAAGCACCCGAGGGGCAATTTCGCATCGGTTACATTCTCACCGAGCAGGCCAAGCGGGGCAATCAGGACAAGGGCAATCTCGACCGCGCGCGCGAGGCGTATCAGGACTACCTCAATCGCTATCCAGAGGGCAAACGCGTGACCGAGGCTCGTCAAGAGCTGCGTTTGTTGGAACAACAAGATGTGCAACGTTCGCTGGAGGTTGCCGAGTTTTACCTGCGTAAGGGAGACACCGAATCCGCGCGTTTTTACTTCAACGAAGTTCTCCATCTCAGTTCGAGTGGGCCACAACACGATGCAGCGAAGGCGCGGTTGCAGTCCTTAGGCAAGCCGTGATCGCGTGTCGGCTGGGTCGCTCGGTTATCTAATCACTTCAGTTATGTTTCATCACATTATCGCGCGATTGTTAATTCAGCGGCAGCGCATGCTCTTTCACGGCACAATCGTTATCGCCCTGTTGCTGTTCGGCAACTGCGCGGGTTATCGGCTCGGCACACAGCGTCCTGCCGCGCTGGCGGATGTGCAGCGGCTGCGGGTGAATTTGTTTGAAAATCGCACCCTGCATCCACGGGTCGAGGCAGTGGCAACCAATGCGGTGATTGCGGCGTTGGCGAGCGATGGCACTTATCAACTAACCTCACTGGCACAGGCCGATGCGGTGCTGAATGGGGTGCTCACGAGCTTGCATTATCGGCAAATCCGCGCAAATCGATTCGACACCATGCGTGCGGAGGAAATGGAAGTGACTGCCGAGTTGCAATGGACTCTCACCGATGCACGCCAGCCGCTGCGCGTGTTGAAGAGCGGTGAAACGCGTGTTTCTACTCGTTTTTTCATCGACTCCAATCAGCAAACGGCGCGAAACAATGCCTTGCCGGATGCGATGCAGCGCTTGGGCAAGGCGATCACCGCTCGGCTTGCTGACGACTATTGATGGCGGCTTTATGAGCGAACCCGGACGCATTTACTTCATTCCCACACCGATCGGTCATCGCGATGACATCACGCTGCGTGCCCTGGCAACGCTTAGGGCTGTGGATCGAATCGCCTGTGAGGACACACGCCACTCCGCTCCGTTGCTGCAGCACCATGAGATTCAGAAACCGCTCGTGTCCCTGCATGAACACAATGAACAGCGTCGGGTTCCAGAACTGATTGCCGCTGTCCGTCATGGCGAGTCGCTGGCGGTGATCACCGATGCGGGCATGCCGGGCATTTCCGACCCCGGTTACCGCTTGATTCAGGCGTGCTTGCAGGAGGGGATTGCCTACGAGATTCTTCCCGGTCCCTCGGCGGTGCTCAATGCCTTGGTTGGCTCCGGATTTCCGTTGCATGCATTTGCCTTTGGCGGCTTTTTGCCGATCAAAAAAGGCAAGCGCGCTCAGTTGCTGCGGGCCGCTGCGGTGGCGGATTGCACCCAGATTTTCTTTGAATCTCCTCATCGTCTATTGTCCACGCTGGAGCTTTTGCAGCTCGAGCACCCGCAGGCGCGGGTGTGTGTGGCGCGGGAATTGACGAAAAAATTCGAGACCTTTCACCGCGGATCTGCCGCGGAACTGTTCGCGCACTTTTCCCTCCATCCGCCCAAGGGGGAAATCGTGTTGCTGATCGACCCCTCCACCCCGTCCTCAGCCCCCGCAACCTCATGTTAGCGTTTTCAACTTGTTGGAATAACAGCCGCCACAGCGATGGCGAGGCGATGATTGATGAAATCCGCGAGATCGGTTTTCACCACATTGAGTTGTCCCATGGCATGACCATCGCCAAGCTGCCAGGTATCCGCCGCGCCTTTGCCGGGGGAGGCTTTGTTTGCTCCGGCGTTCATAATTATTTTCCTTCACCCGTGGAAGTGATGATCGATGCGCCCGATGCCTACGAATACACATCGCATCGCGAGTGGGAACGCAAACGCGCGATGGAAATGACCCTGCAAACACTCGAGATCGCTGCCGAGTTCCGGGCGCATTACGTGGTGCTGCACATGGGTTCAGTGCCCTTGTCGCGCAAGGGTTACACCAAAAAACTCACCGCGATGGTTGCGGAGGGTCAGCAGCGCGAGCTGAAGTATCAGCAGGCGAAGATCGATTTCATCAAGAAACGCGAAAAACAAGCACCGCTCTACTTCGGACGTGCCATCGATGCCTTGGAAATCCTGGTGGAAAAGGCCGAGGAGCTGGGCATCATCCTGGCGGTGGAATCGCGTTCGCGCTACGATGATGTCCCGAGTGAACGCGAGATGCTGCACCTGCAGGAGCACTTCAAGAATCACCCGTGGATTGGCTATTGGCATGACTTCGGTCATGTGCAGCTGAAGCACAATCTGGGTTTGCTGGATCATGAGGATTGGTTGCGCAAGGTGTCTCATCACATCATTGGCGGTCATGTTCACGATGTCGAGTGGCCGGCACGGGATCACCGGGTGCCTTTTACCGGCACGTTGCAATACGAGAACTTGCTGCCGTATTTCCCACCGCATTGCCCGTTGGTGTGGGAGCTATCATCCACGCGCAAGCGTGAGGAAATCGAGGCCGCGCTGCCGATCTGGCGCGCGCGGTTCCCTGAACGGTGCTGAGGCGAGCGTGGCATCATCGTGATTTTCCCCTTGCAACCGCGCGAGTTGCGTCGAGGGTTGTCTCATGCACACGCAACCCATCTCGCGCCTGGCCGGTTTTTTTCAATCGCTGAGCCCCGCGTCCCTCACGTCACTGCCGCAGCTTTATCGCGCCGATGTGAGCTTCACAGACCCGATCAATCGCGGCACTGGCTTGGTGTTTCTCGAAGCCGCGTTTCGCGATAGTTTCAAGCACTTGCAAGACCTGCGCATCGCGGTGAACGCGAGCCAAGGCGATGAATCTCATGGTTTCCTGCACTGGACGATGTGGTATCGATTCCGCGGCGCCGAACGCAGCTTGCAGGGGGTGAGCTATTTTCGCTTCGATGCCGAGGGCTTGGTGCAGTCGCAGGAAGATTTCTGGGACGCATCTTACGCGCTGTATGGCGAGTTTCCTGTCTTGGGCTGGGTGATGAGGGCGATTCGCCGCATGGTGCGGGTGAAAGAGGCGCGTGGTTGAGTTGCGTTAAATTTGCGCTGCGCGACGGGCAGATTGTGCCACCAGGTGCCAGCTTAGCAACAAGAGCGCGAGCAGCGCTAACACGCACCAGCGCCAATGTGGGTCCTCGTCGCTGAGTTGCAACCGGCGTTGATCTGCCCAAGTCCGTCGCGATGCGGAGCTGACGCAGGCAGAAAAATCACTTTCCTGCGGGTCTGCCACGGCGACTGCGAGCTGGGCATCCGGCCAGCCTGCGCGACTAAGCTGATAGAAGCCCGGGGCTTCGACCCTCGCCGCACCGATGATGGGAACACGTTCGCCCTGCGGTTGACCGTGGATGTTTTGTCGCTGCAAGCTCAGCCTAGGCCCGGTTGACGCATCCGACTCAGGCAGCGCGAACGCACCTTGCAGCGCTTGGCCACACTCGAGGTTCGCTTGCACCGCCACCCGCTTTTCCAGCCGTTGTTGCTCAAACCAGCGATGCATTAGCACGATAAAACTGCCCATCTGCATCAAATGGCTACCCTCCAGCGGCATGTTCCAGCACAAGCAACTACCGGGCGTGTTGCGGTTGAGCGGTTCAAGGAACACGAGCGGCGTTTGCCCTTGCCACAGCAACACCTGCGCCGCTGCACTGGCCTGCAAGCGCGGCACATTCGGCACCAGAAGTCCATGCCATTCTAAGCCCGCCATCAGCGGATGCGATGTCGTGATCACCGGCTCCGCCGCCAACGTTGGTGCCGCGTTCGGCTCAGGAGTCAGGAAAACCACACCCGCCCGAGCCATCGCGGGCAGGGGAGTGGCACCCGGCAGGGCAAGCATGTCGATGTCAGCTGGGGCTTCGTTTGATGCCATTGTCAGTAGCAACACATTATCCAATGCCTTTTCCAGTTTGCGACCCAGCGGCGTCAATGCGGGACTGCACTGGAGACGCAATGGCGCGGGCTGCGGACGGACCATCGCCACCTGATCATCGGCCGCAAAGGCATCCGCTTCCAGATGCAGCTCAAGGCGTTGACACGGATCAGGCCAGGAACCGGCGAGCAGTTGCACCCCATCGGGCGGTAGCTCCAGCTCTTGCTGGGGCGTTTGTTGACCATTGTCCAGCCTCAAGTTCCAGCGTCGCCGCTGTGGATGCTTACTGCGATTCAGCACCGCCACTTGCCACCGGTATCCCGAGTCCTCGTGGCTGATGCTCACACCAGCAAGACCCACATTGTCCAACACCCGCCCCACCGCGATCCAGTCGGCTTGGTAGGGCAGGGCGGCAGGAGCAGAATCAGTCAAAAACATCACGTTGCCCTCCGTTCCCGCGTGGGAGCGGGCGAGGCGCAGCGCCGCACTGGGATCGCGGGTGTTGTCGTTCGGCTGCCACGCATCTAGCCGCGCCAGTAATGCGCCCGCGTCGTTTCCTTGATAGAGCCGGGCGCGACCGCTGTCGTGATCAAGCAACAACCAGTTCACCGGCAGGCGGCGCGAGGAGAAGTCCTGGATCACCCCCTGCACCGCTTCTCGCAGCTCTGGGCGAAACGCCTGCATCGAGCGCGAGCCATCCAGCACAATCGCCACCGCCGCCATTGGCTGCCGCTGCAAGAATCGCGGCTGGCACAGCAACCAAGTCAGCAGTAGCACCATCAGGCACTGCAACCAAAACAGCCATGATGGATCAAAGCGCGTCCAGCGCCGACCGCTCGTCGCGGACATCGGCACAGTTTCCCATAGAAACAGCGTGGACACCCGCCGGGTCTGCGGGCGCTGCTGCAAGCAATGCACCACCACCAACGCCGGTATCCCCAACAAGGCCAGCAATCCCCACGGTTGAAGCAGTAACGGCATGAATCAGGCTAACCCAAGATCACGTTCGCGGGCGAGCTGATTTTTTGCATTGAAACTTCCCCCCGTTTGCGCCTTGATGCGCGTTAACATGTCCGAACGCAAAACTCTCGAAGAACGCCATCAGATGTCCGAATTGGAACGCTTGCGCCACTCCTGTGCGCATGTCATGGCCACGGCCATCGCGCGCATCTGGCCCGATGTCCAATTCGCCGCTGGTCCACCGGTAGATCAAGGGTTTTATTACGACATGGAGCTGTCCCACCGCATCACACCCGATGACTTTCCGCGCATCGAGGAGGAAATGCGCCAAGTGGTGAAGGCGAATGATCCCTTCGAGCGCGTGGTGGTGAGCCGTGCCGAGGCCTTGGCGCTGGCGCAGAGTGGTCGCCTCAGTTTCATCGCGGAACGCCCCATCGCCAGCACGTTTAAGATCGATCTGCTGCAAGACATTCCCGAGGACGAGGAGATTTCTCTCTACAAAAATGGCGATTTCTGGGACCTGTGTGCCGGTCCCCATGTCGGCCGCACGGGGAATTGCAAGGCGTTTAAGCTGATGAGCATTGCCAGCGCTTTTTATAAGGGCGATAAGGACCGTCCGCAGTTGCAGCGCCTGTATGGCACTTGCTTTAAGAATAGCACCGATCTCCAAGATCACCTGACGAAGCTAGAGGAGGCAAAAAAACGCGATCACCGCAAGCTCGGACGCGAGATGGGCTTGTTCCACATCGATGAAATGGTTGGTCAGGGCCTGATTCTATGGAAGCCGAAGGGCGCGCTGGTCCGCCGTTCCTTGCAGGATTTCATCACCCGCGAGCTGGATCTGCAGGGCTACTCGCAGGTGTTCACCCCGCACATCGGTAAGCTGGATCTCTACCGCACTTCCGGCCACTTCCCGTATTATCAGGAGAGCCAATACCCGGCGATCCCCGAGCGCAGTGTGATCGAGAAACTCGCGGATGAGGATGCCTCGTGCGCGACCTTGGTCAATGGCTTGGAGAGCGGCGAGTTTGAGGGCTACATGCTTAAGCCGATGAACTGCCCGCATCACATCAAGATTTTTGCCAGCGAGCAGCATTCTTATCGCGATCTGCCCGTGCGACTCGCCGAGTTCGGCACGGTTTATCGCTGGGAGCAGTCGGGCGAGCTTGGCGGCATGACCCGTGTGCGCGGCTTCACGCAGGATGATGCCCACTTGTTTTGCACCCCAGACCAGGTGGCGCATGAGGTGCAGGGCTGCCTCGGCTTGGTGAAAAAGGTGCTGGGCACGCTCGGCATGCACGAGTATCGCGTGCGGCTTTCCCTGCGCGATCCGGATTCGGATAAATACGTCGGCGATCCGCAGAACTGGGAGAAGGCGGAGAACGCCCTACGCCAGGCAGTGCAAACGCTCGGGGTGGAATACAGCGAGGAATTGGGCGAGGCGGCTTTCTACGGTCCGAAGATCGATTTCGTGGTCAAGGATGTGATCGGCCGCGATTGGCAGTTGGGCACGGTGCAGGTGGATTACAATTTGCCGGAACGTTTTGATCTGAGTTACATTGGCGAGGATAACCGCCCGCACCGTCCGGTGATGATCCACCGCGCGCCGTTTGGTTCGCTGGAGCGTTTCACCGGTCTGCTGATCGAGCACTTCGAGGGCAAGTTCCCGCTGTGGTTGGCCCCGGAGCAGGTGCGTATTTTGCCGATTTCAGAAAAAACTCTCGATTTCGCGGAGTCGGTCAGCGCGGCGTTGGCTGAGGCGAAGCTGCGGGTGAGTCTCGACCGCTCTTCAGATAAGATTGGCGCGAAGATCCGCAATGCTCAGCTCGAGCGTGTGCCTTACATGTTGGTGATCGGACAAAAGGAGGCGGATTCTGGCGCGGTGGCCTTGCGCCACCGTCAGCTGGGCGATCTCGGGGTGCTGCCCGTGACCGCTGTTGTGGAGCTGTTCCGCCAGGAGCTGGAGCAGCGTTTGCTGACGCCCGCCCCGCTTGCGCCCGCAGCAGATGCTGGTGAGCTGGCTTGATCGGAGACCCCCACGCACCCGCCCGTTTCATGGCCCTTCACGAGTCTTGGCACCTGCGCACGCGCTCGCATCAGTGCGCGCACACGCAGGAGAAGTTCACCGATGGCCAAGTCATCATTGCTGTGATCGATCGCGATCTCTCCGATGAGGGCTGGCTGCGGAGGGATTACAGCCTCGCCGGTTGGCAAGCCTGTGGCGCGGAGGCACAACGCGCGTTCTCGCACTGGAAAACCACTTACAAGGCCCCCCAAGCCACGGAAAAACCCGCGATGCTGAAGGAAAGCCCGCTGATGCTGCTGCGCCGTTTGGTGGATGAGGATCAGGAGAGCACCGAGAACGTCCGCTTCATTCTCGCGGTGATGCTGGAACGCCAGAAGATCCTGCGCGAGACGGATTGCCAGCCCATGCCCTCAGGGGTGTTGCGGGTTTATGAGCACCGACGCGAGGGCGATATTTTTCTCATTCGCGATCCCAATGTGCCGTTGGATCAAGTCGAGCAAATCCAGGCCGAGGTCATGGCGCTGCTCGATGAAAACGCACGCCGCAGCAACGACGATGCCGAGCCCGATCGTTCCGCCATTCTCCCGCCTGCACCTGATATGAGCACGGCAGACCCAGCGCCTGCGGGTGAGGAACCCCCGTCGCCCGGCATGTGAACGGGTGCCATCCCGACGCTCGCTCCTCCTTGCTCCCTCTCATCCACAACAAGGGCAGGGGAGCACCCATGCGTGTTGCTAATTGATGCATTTCATTGATGCCATTCGATTAATTGGCTTGGTCGATGCTTTTATGGAAAATGCTGTTTCGCGCTTCGATGACCTAGCCACAAGTTCATTTTTGGCACTCACATCGCTATCCCATCAAATTGCCGGTGCCTCTTCACGCCTTTGCAGTGATGGGCTTGCTTGCGTTGATTTTTGCACGATTTTACCTTGTAGATGCTTGTTTCACAGCTTGGCGATGACTTTCACAACAAGCTGATAAAATTTTGATTTTATTCATGTGATTGTAAATGATTGATGATTCGATATTTTCAAGTATTGGTTAATATGCTGATGCGAATTTTATCAGATTTGATTTTTTTTAATTGACGAAACAACACTTACAAGTGATCTTTTGCACATCTGCTTGCCAGACCTTCGATGCTTACTCCTTCCTGCGTCATCATTAGGCTTTCAAAAGTTCACTTCAGTGGATGCTCATGCGAGTTCACGACTGACATTTCATCTTTCGTCTCCAGCGTTCGCCGTTCACTCGCTAGCAATCGGGGGGGTGAACTTTTTCAATCCCCGCATCGACGCTCGCAATCGCTGCATCGACGTTCGCAATCGCTGCATCGATGTTCGCAATCCCCGCATCGATGTTCGCAATCCCCGCATCGATGTTCG
>CAZREM010000008.1:0-31428 GCA_964599325.1 uncultured Verrucomicrobiales bacterium
GAGTTGCGGAAGACCAAGCGTTCCGCAACGCCAGAGAGAACACCCCCGGAGCAGCGCGCATCGAGCACGACAAGGCGCTCGCCAAGGTCATGCTCACGCTTCTCAAAGATGACACGCAGGTTTACAAACAATTCGTCGAGAACGAAGCCTTCCGTCGGGCGATCAGTGATTTTGTGTATTCCATTACGGCAGCTTAATGTGGTGAAGGTAACAAATGAGCCCGCGGTAAATTACATCTCAGAAAATGAATGCAGTATTTTTTTGCGAGCGAATGGAAAGCCCTTGATCCAACTCACCAATCTGGCAGATGTTTGAGGGACGAAAACCTGACCAGCAAAGCCAGCCACCGGATTTTCGGGGTGCCGATTCCAGTTGGTCGGGTTTCAAATCCATCCACCAATCCGGGACAGAATGGCAGTTTTCCGATGAATTTCTGACAAAGAAACGCGCCGATTCCTGTCGCTCTGCTGAACCCGGAGAAACAAGTGACCCAATGAATCCAATGAAATCAATCGATGACACCACATCCGCGGGCTTCCCAGCCCATCCGCCATGTTCTACCATTTGAGCTTGGCTCATCTCTAGCACTTCTGCACCGCTTCTCAAAATTTCACGCTGCTATCCACCATTTCTCGGATGAGATTTAGTGCCGCCATCCTCCTCCGAGCGACCGGTAGAGGCCGACAAGCGCGAGCCGGGCATTGGTTTCACTCTGCACGAGTTGCGCTTCAGCGGAAATGCGGGTCAGTTCGGCCTGCAGAACGGTGATGAAATCCTCCAGACCTCGCTCATAGCGCGTGCGTGCGACGGATGCGGCCTCGCGGCTGACCTCGACAGCGGATGCCAGTGCGCTCGCCCGCTGTTTTTCACGCGTCCACAGGATCGATTGTTCGCTCACTTCTTGCGCGGCCGCCAGCACTGTTTTTTCAAAGCCCGCCATGAGTTCTTCATTGCGCGCGCGGGCTTCGAGCACCTGCGCGCGCACTCGCCAGTAATCGAGGCCGTTCCAGGTGAGCGAGGGACCAAACGAAGATCCCGCCGCCCCTGAGGTGAATAGATCCGCGAAACTAGTGGACTCGAGCCGCACCGATCCATTGAAGGAGAAGCGCGGGAAAAAATCCGCCTCGGCCACGCCGATTCCGGCCGTCGCCGCCGCGACACGTTCGGCGGCGGCACGAACGTCCGGACGCCGCAGCAACAGGTCCGATGGAACGCCACCCGCGACGATGCCCGGCATGTTTGGCTGCTTGCCCGGGCGGAGCAACTCCGCGCGGCGATAGCCGGGAGTTTTTCCGAGCAAGAGGGCAATCCGGTCCGCGGCGACTTCAGCCTGTGCCTGAAACGTCGGCACCGACGCCTCGGCCAGGCGAAGATTCGCCCGAGCCTGATCCAGTTGCACTTGGCTGATCTGGCCGGCGGCGAGCAGTGATTCATTGAGTGCCACGATGTCACGGAAGGTGCTCACATTCGCCTCCGCCACTTCCAGGCCGGCTTGGTTGCCGCGAAGTTCGATGTAGCGGCGTCCGACCTCGGCACTTACCAGAGAAAGCACATCCTCGCGGTTGAAAACATCGGCACGGGCCTCGGCATCCGCCGCCTGCACCTGCTTGCGCACCCGTCCGAAGACGTCGAGTTCCCAGCTTGCGGTGACGGCCGTGCTGAAGTCTTCCCCGGGAAAGCCTTGGTTCAGATTGTCGCCCGATTGAGTCCTGGTCCAGGAAGCCGCCGCTGAAGGCACGGGATAGAGAGCGGAAGAACTGACGCTGACAAGAGCGCGGGAACGTTTCACCCGTGCTTCAGCAGCTCTCACGTCGAGATTCCCGCGCCGCACCTCAGTGATCAGACTGCGGAGCGTCGAGTCTCCGAACTGATTCCACCAATCGCGGGTGGCTTCGGCCCGAGTCAAGGATTGCGCGCCCGTGCCGGTCCAGTGTTTGGACGTCTCCAATCCGGTTCGGGTCGGTTGATTGTCTGGAGCGACCGCGCAACCGACGAGACCAGCGGTGCAAATGAGGAATGGAATGCGTTTCATGGTGCCGAGGGGGTTGCGGGGTTGGAAGTGGTCGTTACAAAAACATCCAGCTGCTGGCCCACGAAGACTGCGGCGCTGTCTGGAGGGAGGGCGTAAATCGCCTGGACAACGCGGGTATCCACGCGCTCGTCGGGATTTCCTGTGAGGGATTGCTTGGGGCGCATGTAGGGTTCGAAACGCACGAACTCGAGAGGGAGCACAAGATCTCCACGGCCGCGCGGGCTGGCGGTGGCGGCCCCGGCGGGGGAAATACGCCAGGCCAGATCCTCGGGAATCTCCGCACGAACATGCAGGCGGGTGGTGTCGCCCATCACAATGAGCGGCGGGTCGATGCGACCGGCGGGTGCGAATTCGCCTGGTCTTGCCTCGACGCGGAGGATTTCCCCGTCGATCGGTGCCCGGACATGCTGGCGCTCGATTTCGATTTCCAGCCGCTCGACCTCCGCCTGTGCTTGAGCGACGATGGCTGTGGCGCGTTCCGCCTGAAAGCGGCGGGATTCCAGCTCCTCCTTCCGGATCGCGCGGGCATCGCCCACTCCGGAGAGCAGGTCGAGTTTCATCCGCGCATCACCGGCGGCTGCCTTTGCGGCGAGCAGCATCTGCCTCCGGGCGGATAGATCCGACTCCAGGTGCCGGGTTTCCAGCTCGAAGAGGACATCGCCTTTTTTCACCTTGTCACGCGGCCGGACGGCCACGCGAACGATGACGCCCGCGACGGGATTGGAAATGGACAGGCCCTCGCTGCGGGGCTCCACCAGGCCACTACCGGCGACGGCAGGCAATGAAGGTGAGACCGGTGGCGGGGTGAGCGGTTCCGCCGAGCGCGGACGGGGCGCCATCATGCGGACGGCAATGAGGCTGAAGACAATCGCCGCTAGGGCGAAATACAGCATGCGAAGTTGACGGGACAGTTTCATTTCAAGGCGGGGAGTTGATTGTTTTCGGTGTGTGTGATGCGGCCGTCCTCCATGTGGGTGATGACATGGGCGAACGGGAAAATCCGATTATCATGCGTGACCACGATCACCGCGCGGTCGGGCGAGAGAGCCGCAGATGAAAGCATTTCCATCACGGCATGGCCGGTCTGTGCGTCCAATGCGGCAGTGGGTTCGTCGCAAATGAGCAGCGCCGGGGCGTGGACCAGTGCGCGGGCGATGGCCACACGCTGCTGCTGGCCACCGGAAAGCTCCGCTGGTCGGGCATCCACGCGGTGACTCATTTCAAGCCGCGCCAGCATCTCATTCGCTCGTGCGACGGCCCGGCCGTAAGGAACGCCATCGGCCAACAGCGGAACCGCGGCATTCTCGGCGGCGGTCAGGCTCGGCAGCAGATTGTATTGCTGGAAAACGAACCCAAGGTTGCGGCGGCGAAACTCGGCCTGCTTGGCGGCTGACATGGAGTCGATATCCTCGCCGAGGACTTCCACCCGGCCGGCGGTCCGATTCAGAAGTCCTGCGATCACGGAAAGCAGCGTGGTTTTCCCGCATCCACTTGGCCCGACGAGCATGCTGATCGCGCCGGTATGAATCTCAAGATCGATGCCCTGCAACACGGGTGTGCGGGTGATCCCAGAGCCGAATTCCTTGGTGAGTTGGTGACAATGGACTGCAATCATGGTGTTATCCGCGGAAGACGACCGCTGGTTCGAGTTTTCTCAGTTTTTGCACGCTCAGGAGGCTTGCGAGTGCGACGATCACAAAGATCAGGCCCCAGGTGGCGGCATAGACCTGCCAACGCAGGATGAATCCGCGGAGGTGCGAGATGTCCTTCGTCGCCAGAAAGAACGCGGCAGCCATGGCGACGCCGAGCGCGCACCCGATGAAGCCGATCATCGCCGCCTGCAGCAGCACCATCCGGGTGAGATTGCCATTGGTCACCCCCATCGCCTTCAGCGCGGCGAACTGCCTGAGATTCTCAATGGTGAAAATGTAGAATGTCTGCCCGGAAACAACGGTGCCGACGATGATCGCGACCATCACCGTGATGCCGAAATTCACCGGAATGCCCGTATTGCCGATATAATACAAGATTGTTTTCCAGCTCCATTCTGCTTTGGGCATGGCGGCTAAACCCGTCGCCGTGCTGATCCGGCGGCTCAGCTCTGCCGGCGCGACGCCCGGCCGCGCCTCCGCGAGCACGAAACTCAGGGTGTTGCGCTCGCGCCCCACGAACGTAACCGCCAGTGAATAACGGGCAAAGATCACGGGCAGCGTTTGGAATGGAGCCGAAGCCTCACAAATACCAGCGATACGGGCCCGGCGCTCGTTGATTTCCACGATCCTTCCCAGCTCCAGCGGCTCTCCGGGAAAAAGATAATGGTAGCCCGCCTTGTCCAAAAGAATGGCATCCGGACCACGCAAGGACTCAACGTCACCCATGAGCATGGATCTCGGCGCGCCAACGAGCGTGGCATCATCGACTCCCTGGAGGATGCAGGCACGGAACAAGCCATCGGCGCTTTTGACACGGGCACCACTCTTGAAAAACGGTTGCGCCCACTTCACCCCCTCGACCGACCTCACACGGAAAAGCGCGTTCGAGGTCATCGGCTTCACCTCGTCAAAATTCTGCGTCTTCGGATCCATGACCCAGACGTCCGCGTCCACCACGTCGCCAATCTGGCTGGTGGTGCGGGCCATCAGGCTCGCAAAGACCGAAGCTTGGTGCGAGATCAGGAACGCCGCAAAGGCGACCGAGAAAATCAGGCCGAGATACTTGGCTCGGTCGTGCAGTAGCATGCGCAGGGCGATATAGCTCATTTTTTAACTTTTGGTAAAAGTGTGACTTCGAGTCGTTTTTTGTGCAAAAAAAGTTCAGATTTCGTCAAATGGGATGGCGAAATACTCGTCATGAATCCGCGTCTCGACAGTGGCATAGTCGTGATCGTCAAACATCGGCCGCCAGCCGAAGGCATCGAGAAAGCGGTGGCGGTTGATCTGAATCGTATTGCGCACCACCGAGATCCAGCCGCTGGGAAAACATTCCTCGTTTGCTTGGATCAGCATCGCTCCCTTCGACATGGTGAAAAGCCCAAGGAGAATCTGTTCCGGCGGGGTCTTGCGATCAGCGATGTCCCCCGCCAGGAGGGCCTCCCTGATGATCGCCATCGGGGGTTCCATGATCTGCTGACTGGCATTCCTGAAACGCTGGCGGCGGCGCTCAGAAGTCTTCTGCCAAACCGAATCCGTTGTGACAAGTTGCATGAGCTGGAATGCTGTCGGACGTCGCTCATTGAGCAGAATGTCAGCCATGCCGACAGCCGCCATTTTCTCACGGGTCAATCCCGGAAAACGCGAAGCATGCCTGAAAAGACGGGCGCGTTCTTCAGTGATCCGAACCACCACGCCCAGCAGCAGGTCTTCTTTGGTTTCGAAGTGACCGTAAATCGTGCCCTTAGAGTATTCCACCCGAGCGGCAAGCTCATCGAGATTCAGGCCAAGATATCCATTGGCATCGAGAAGCACGTGCGCATGGTCAAGCATGAGCGCTTCGCGCGCTTCTAGTTCTCTTTGCTTGCGAGTGCCAGCGGACATGGCACTACCTGTATCAAAATTTGACTCTGAGTCAAGAATCATTTTAATGCATTCGCAAAAATCCCGAAATTCGCCCACCGATCAGGCTGGGCCATGACGGATGGACATCCCCCTAGCCAGCATCGCCAGCGCTACCGATACACTGAATGCCACCACCGCTTCGCCTTCCACACCGCTAGCTTTGCGGTTGGTGGCATCGAGGTTAAGAATCAAGACATCGGTTTCGTTGAAGGAACTGTCGGATATCAACTGAACAACAATGTGGCTCTGACTCATTCATTGGAAACCAGGTATCGGGTAAAACCGTGATCGAAAAAGAATTGGGCGCAGCAGTCGGCTTGCGCTACAACTTCTGATCAGGCAGTCTGTCACCACATTTTAATTTAAGGCATGGGCCTAGTTCATGTCTTTTTTGATGCCACATGCATCGACCTTTGTCGTTTTCGCCATCTTGAAACCAGTAAATGATCCACCAAATCAGCAAACCGTGGATGAATTCGTATTTCATTGCCCCCCGATTTTTGATTGATGCATCGCGGTCAAACCACTGCCAACCACCGGCGCTGTCAGAAGAAAATCTTGACCAAGCGGTCGTGGTTAGGACTGATAATCATTGAATGTTCATGGCCACAACCCGCAAGGACCATCAGAAACTGCCCGTCACATGATCTGCCGTTCGGCCACCAATTCTTGCATGAAAACCCTCGCCCGTTTACTTCTTTTACTGCTAACAGGTGCCACTGTTGGTGCAGCGACGCGACCACCCAACATCGTGTTTTTCCTCGTCGATGACCTGGGGCAACGCGACTTGAGCGTGGAAGGCAGTCGTTTTTACGAAACCCCAAACATCGATCAGCTCGCTCGAGAGGGCGCGCGTTTCACCCAAGCCTATGCCGCGTGCCCCGTGTGTTCGCCCACGCGAGCCAGCATCCTGACCGG
The DNA here is from genome assembly GCA_964599325.1 of uncultured Verrucomicrobiales bacterium. Taxonomy (GTDB): domain Bacteria; phylum Verrucomicrobiota; class Verrucomicrobiia; order Verrucomicrobiales; family Akkermansiaceae; genus UBA956. Next base: position 6,505 of record CAZREM010000008.1, read on the forward strand.
ACAATGGCCTCAGCGCAGCGGCGTGACCGACTACATTGGCGCCCCACTTCAACCTGATCAGTGGAAGCGCAACACCAAGCTCCTGCCCGCCCCCTACACGGATCGACTCGATCTCGCGGCGCCAACACTGGCGAAAGCTCTCAAAAAGGCCGGATACGCCACCTTTTTTGCCGGCAAATGGCATCTCGGTCCACTTGGATGGTGGCCGGAGAACCAGGGGTTCGACGTCAACAAAGGCGGCATCGACCTCGGCGGCCCCTATGGTGGCAAAAAATATTTTTCGCCCTACGCGAATCCCCGTCTCAGCGATGGCCCAGCGGGCGAACACCTGCCGGATCGGCTCGCCACGGAAACCATCACTTTCATCACCGCGAATCAGGATCGACCCTTCTTTGCCTACTTTTCGTTCTACGACGTCCACACCCCGCTGATGGCGCGCGAGGATCTGAAAAATAAGTATCTGGAAAAACGCAAGCGGCTTGGACTCTCCACCCGCTGGGGCCGCGAGGGCGAACGAGACGTCCGGCTCAGCCAAGATCATGCCATTTACGCAGCGATGATCGAGGCCATGGATCTCGCCGTTGGCAAAGTTCTCGCTCAGTTGGATCGTCTGGGTTTGCGCGAAAACACGTTGATTTTTTTCACCAGCGACAACGGTGGGCTCTCCACCAGCGAGGGCTCCCCCACGTCCAATCAGCCCCTCCGCGGAGGCAAGGGATGGCTCTATGAGGGAGGCATCCGCGTGCCGCTCATCGCGCGCTGGCCCGGAGTGATCGCACCCGGACTGATTCTGGAAACTCCGGTGAGCAGCCCGGACTTTTTCCCAACCTTGCTGGAAGCAGCTCATGCCGACGCAGTGCCCGGGAAACCACAGGACGGACTGAGCCTGCTGCCCTTGTTCCGAAACGCAACGTGGCCCGCACGCAGTTTGTTCTGGCACTACCCTCACTACGGCAATCAGGGCGGTGCCCCCGGCGCAGCGATCCGCCACGACGACTGGAAGCTGATTTCGTGGTCGGAAGATCAGCGCACCGAGCTCTACAACCTCGCGCAAGACACCGGCGAGCAACACGACCTCGCCGCCACCGAGCCGCAGCGTGTGGCCCAACTTCAAGACGAACTCCGCGTTTGGCAAAAAAACGTTGGGGCATTGTTTCCCACGCCCAATCCCCAATACAATCCCGCCCGGCCCAGCGGTCGCGCCGCAACGCCACACACCACCCCGTGAAACGCCACCATCTCCCGCTCATTTGGTTGTTTTTGGCCGCACCATTGCCACTGCTGGCAGCAGAACGTCCGAATATCTTGCTCATCATGGCCGATGACCTCGGCTACGGGGATGTCGCGTGCTACGGTGCCACCACCATTCCCACCCCTGCGATTGATCGACTGGCGAATGAAGGTCTTCGCTGCACGAGCGGCTACGCCTCTGCCGCCACCTGCACGCCCACCCGCTATTCCTTGCTCACGGGCACCTACGCCTTTCGCCAAAGTGGCACCGGCATCGCCCCACCCAACGGCCCAGCGCTGATCCAACCAGGCACGGAGACACTGCCCGCCATCCTCAAACGCGCTGGTTACGCCACCGCTGTCATCGGAAAATGGCACCTCGGGCTCGGCGACCCCGCCCCCGATTGGAATGGCGAACTCCGCCCCGGCCCCTTGGAAATCGGCTTCGATCACTGCTTCCTCATGCCCACGACCAACGACCGCGTGCCGCAGGTTTTTGTCGATGATCATCGCGTGCGTCACCTTGACCCTATGGACCCACTCTGGGTCGGTGATCAAATGCCGTCCAGTGATCACCCCACCGGCCTGACCCAGCGTCAGTCTCTGAAAATGGATTGGTCGCATGGACACAATCAAACAATCCACAACGGCGTCAGTCGCATCGGCTTCTACACCGGCGGCCACAAGGCGCGCTATCGCGATGAAGACCTTGCAGATGCTTGGGTTCAGGAGTCGGCGCGATGGATCGAAGCCCATCAGCACCAGCCATTTTTTCTTTTTTACGCCTCACAGGACATCCACGTGCCTCGTCTGGCCCACGAACGTTTTCAAGGGAAGACCCGTCACGGCCCGCGCGGTGATGCGATTGTGCAGCTTGATTGGACGGTGGGTGAACTCATGAAAACGCTCGATCGCCTCGGTTTGACCCACGACACGCTGGTGATTTTTTGCTCGGATAATGGCCCGGTGCTCGATGATGGTTACAAGGATGACGCGGTGGAAAAACTCGGCACGCACCTCCCTGCCGGACCATACAGCGGCGGGAAATATAGTATCTTCGAGGGCGGCACGCGCATCCCATTCATCGTTCGCTGGCCCGGACGCATCCAGCCAAAGGTCGGGGATGAAATGCTCTGCACCATTGATCTGGCGGCGAGCCTGGCCGCCCTCACTGGACAATCATTGGCCGCTAACGCGTGCCGCGACAGCCTGAACCTCTTGCCAGCTCTGCTCGGGGAACCCGGCGCGCGCGGTCGCACCGAGCTCCTGCAACAGGGCAATGATGCCTCACTGCTGGCACTGCGGAGTGGCAGTTGGAAATTGATGCGCCTCCAGCAACCATGGAAGCCGAATGCCATCGTTTCCCTTAATTCGCCCCCTCAACCTGCCGGACCGTTCGCGCTCTATGATTTGGCGAGCGACCCCGCTGAACGCCACAATGTGGCCAAGCAGCACCCGGATGAGGTTCGGCGATTGCGCCAGCGCTTGGAAGAAATCATCGCTGCGGGTCGAAGTCGCTAAGCCCGGATGCACCCTACGATGACGCGCCAGCCGTCCTGTGTTAAAAAAATCCCAATAGCCTCGCAACTATTCGCTTGGTTGAGGGTTGGAAATGGGAAACCATGAACGCATCACTCTGCATGGAAGGGATTTTTCCGAACGAAGACGATCGACCAAGCTCCACGTCCCGCAGCAGCGATGATGCCATCGATATCGCGCTGATGCAACAAGTGGCAAACGGCGATGAGCGGTCGTTCCGCCAACTGATCCTGCGTCACCAAAACGCCGTGATCGGCACTGTGGCGCGCATGCTCAACGATCCCAATGAGGCGGAAGACATTGCACAGCAAGTTTTTGTTCGAGTCTGGCAATCCGCCAAAACTTGGAGACCGGATGCCAAATTCACGACTTATCTGTTCACCATCACCCGCAATCTGGTGTTCAATGAAAGCCGCCGTCGCCGTCGCAAGCGCGAGGTCGCCATCGACGACACCACCACTCATCCCGCGCAATTGCCGACCGATGAGCGCCCGCAGCCGGACGCAACCCTCGAAAAACGCGAACTTTATCGCAAGATCGATGCCGCGATTGCCGCTCTTCCCGAGCAACAGCGTCTCTGCATCGTGCTGCGCACTTTTCAAAGTCTCGATTACGAGGACATCGCCGCGACACTCGGTTGCTCGGTGGCTTCGGTCAAAAGCCTGCTCTTTCGAGCCCGCGCCACGCTGCGCGATTTACTCCACGACGAGCTTCACCCGTCGGAATAAGGACCCCAATCGCGTGCCCCACGACGTTTCACCCCACCGCCACATCCGCACGCTGTTGCTGGCGCGCCAGCTCGGTGACGCATTGCTCAATCACCGCATGATCCATCTCGTGCGCATCGATGCCCTGACCCGGTTGCTTTAACAGCAACACGGTCAGCCGCCCACCCAAGTGCTCACGAAACTCCTCCAAGCCCGCGAGAACGCGCAGTTGCCCCGCCTCATCACGCCAATGCAACGCTGGATGATCCATCGGCATGGCCAAATCACGCAGCAACTGTAAAACGCGCTCTGCGTGCTCCGGCGCCAGCAATCCAATCCGCTGCGAATAACACACATCCAACGCTAAACCAATGGCCACCGCCTCGGCATGACTCAGGGAAAAATCACTCAGCTGTTCCAGCTTATGCGCCGCCCAGTGACCAAAATCCAGCGGACGGCTGCTGCCCATTTCGAACGGATCCCCCCCCAAGGCAATGTGCCGTGCGTGCCACAGAGCCGAGCGCTTCACGCACTCCTCCACCGATTCCACCTGCCCATGCAGTAAGGAAAAACGCTCCTGCTCAATCCACTCAAAAAACTCAGCGTCCTTAACCAAAGCCACCTTGATCGCCTCGATCAAGCCCTGACGACTCACCTGAGGATCCTGACTGCGCAGTAACGTGAAATCATTGACCACCGCGTAAGGCACCGCAAAGGCACCGATCCAATTTTTTTTACCAAACGCATTGAACCCATTTTTCACCCCCACTCCGCTGTCATCCTGCGCGAGCGTCGTGGTGGGGAATCGCACCAAGCGCACCCCACGGTGAGCCGTCGCGGCGGCGAAACCCACCGCATCCAAAAACGCCCCGCCACCGATCGCGATGAGGTAGGAATGCCGATCAATCCCCGTCCGCTCCACCGCTTGCCACACCTCACGCACCAAGGCATCATCTCGCTTCGCCACTTCACCACCTTCGCGAACGATGATCTCTCGCAGTTCCACTGCCGTTGTCGCCAAGTAATCTCGCAGGTCAGTGACCAACTTCGGCCATGCAACTGCCACAGCCCGCTCGATGAAAACGAGAACCCGCCTGCCGCCGCCTTCATGCAGCAAATCGCGCAACAACGCATTTTCGGCAGCAAAAGCCTGATGCGTGAAGCACACACGGTGAGTCGCAGGAATGGTGATCGGCAGGTCGTAACGTTCCATGAAGCGCAGCAAGATAAGCGCAATACGGAGAAATCACCAAGAAATCTTCCAATAAAATCACAACCCGCTCCACCGCACATTCGGCTTGCAGCCGCGGGCTGGCTTGCGCAGCATGGCGCATGACAGCTGAACTCGATGATTTGTTCGCTTTTTTGCGGTTTGCCAGCATCTCCACCGATTCGCGCCACGCGAGCGCGGTCAGTGATTGTGCCGACTGGCTACGGCAGCAGCTGGAACAAATGGGCTTGAGCGCACAACGCCACAACACCGCGGGTCATCCCGTCATCGTGGCGCGCAACGCCCATCAACCCGGACGCAAAACCGTGCTGATTTATGGGCATTACGACGTCCAGCCCGTCGATCCCCTTTCCCTGTGGCACAGCGACCCCTTCACCCCCGAGCTGCGGGACGGTCGCATCTGGGCGCGGGGCGCAACAGATAACAAAGGTCAAATGCTCGCCCACGTGCTGGGTGTGCGCGCCACCTTGCGCGAACACGGCGACCTGCCGGTGAACCTCATTTTCCTGTTCGAAGGCGAGGAGGAAATCGGCAGCCCCCATCTCGCGCCATTTCTGCACGCCCACGCCGCCGAACTCGCCTGCGACGTGGTGGCCATCTCGGACACCGGCATGGTGGCGCCCGGTGTGCCGACCCTGGGCTACGGCTTGCGCGGCATCGCCTGCGCGGAGATCCTGATTCATGGTCCCAGCGGTGATCTGCATTCCGGCATTTTCGGCGGCGCGGTGGCGAATCCAGCGATGGCCTTGGCACGGCTGCTGGCGACCTTTCATGATGATCATGGACACATTGCCATTCCGGGATTTTATGACGATGTCTTGCCCCTCGCGGATTGGGAACGGCAAATGTGGCAGTCCGTGCCCGGGGTGAGTGATGCCGATTTCGTGCGTCTCACCGGTGCGCCAAAAACGGCCAGTGAATCGGGCTACCGGGCGGTCGAGGCGGTTTGGGCCCGGCCCACCGCGGAAATCAATGGTCTCGCCAGCGGCTACCAAGGAGAAGGCTCAAAAACCGTATTACCCGCCTCTGCGATGGCCAAGTTGTCGTTCCGGCTGGTGCCGGCGCAAGATCCCGAGCGCATTTTAACTTTGGTTCAACAGCATGTTGCCCAACATGTCTCAGACCAAGTGCGATGCGAGCTGATCCTCGGCCATCATGGCAAGCCCTACGCCACCGACCCCCACTCGCCGGCGGGCTTGGCGGCGCAGCGCGCCCTGCGGGCGGCCTTTGCAGCCGAACCGGTGCTGATCCGCGAGGGCGGCAGCATTCCGATTGTGCAACAGTTCCGCGACATTCTCGGTGCCGACACCCTGCTCCTCGGGCTGGCTCTGCCCGATGCGCAAGTCCATGCGCCGAACGAAAACTTCCCCGTGGCGAATTTCGAAGCAGGCATTCGTCTCAACCAGCACTTGCTGCGCGAGCTGGCGCAGTGGTGACATTTCCACCGCGTCCCTGCACTATCTGCTTTTCACTTGCACCAAATCTGCCTAGTTTCCTGCCCCACCGCGTTCACACGCTTTTGCCCATGTCAGCTTCCGAGGAAAAAAAATTGGATTTTATCCGCGAAATCATTGCCCACGACATCGCGACGGGCAAGCACCAGAGCATCATCACCCGCTTCCCTCCCGAGCCCAACGGCTACTTGCATCTCGGTCACGCGAAGTCGATTTGCCTGAATTTTGGTATCGCTCAAGAATTTGCTGATCAGGCCGCGCGCTGCAACCTGCGCTTTGATGACACCAATCCCTCGCGCGAGGATCAAGAATACGTGGACAGCATCGTGGCGGATGTCGAGTGGTTGGGCTTCGATGCGAGTCAGCCCTGCTACGCGAGCAATTACTTCGAGATGTTCTATGACTGCGCCGTGGCCTTGATAGAAAAGGGCTTGGCGTTTGTCGATGCTCAGAGCGCGGAGGAAATGAAGCAAAATCGCGGCAATCTGATCGTTCCGGGCACGCCATCGCCGTGGCGCGATCGTCCGGTGGCGGAAAACCTTGATCTGTTTCGGCGCATGCGCGCGGGAGAGTTCGCCAATGGCGAATTGGTGCTGCGAGCGAAAATTGACATGGCCTCGCCCAACCTCAACATGCGCGATCCAGTGCTCTACCGCATCATGCATGCCACGCATCACAACACTGGAGACGCGTGGTGCATTTACCCGATGTATGACTTCGCGCATCCACTTGAGGATGCCGTGGAGCACATCACTCACTCATTGTGCACGCTGGAATTTGAGAATCACCGCCCGCTCTACGACTGGATCATCGAGCATTGCCCAGTGCCCGCGCGCCCACGCCAGATCGAGTTCGCTCGGCTCAATCTTTCCTACACCGTTCTGAGCAAACGGAAATTGAGCCTGCTCGTCAGCGAAAAACACGTCTCCGGCTGGGATGACCCACGCATGCCCACCATTTCGGGCCTGCGCCGTCGCGGCTACACCGCTTCGGTGGTGCGCCATTTTTGTCAGAAAATCGGGGTCACGAAGTTCAACGGTGTGACGAGCATCGAGGCCCTGGAGCACGAGCTGCGCACGGAACTCAATCACTGCGCGCCACGTCGCATGGCGGTGCTGGAGCCGCTCAAGGTGGTGCTGCAAAATGTGGCAGAAGGCGAAGTCTTTGACGTCGAGGTTCAGGAAAATCCGGAGCAGCCCGAACTAGGCTTGCGTCAGCTGGAACACGGACGCGAGCTGTGGATCGAGCGCGAGGACTTCATGGAAAATCCGCCAAAACAGTTCTACCGTCTCGCGCCAGGACGCCACGTGCGTTTGCGCGGCGGCAACATCATTCGCTGCGATGCGGTGGAAACCGATGCCACGGGCGCGATCACTCAGCTCAATTGCTCCATCCTGCGCGGCACCGCTGGCGCCAATGCCCCAGAAGGCGTGGAATGCCGCGCCGCCATTCATTGGGTTGATGCGCAACGCGCTCGTGCCGCCGAGGTGCGGCTCTATGATCGCTTGTTCACGGATCAGCACCCCGACAATGTGGAGGCGGGCTTCCAAACCGTGCTCAACCCACAATCACTCACGATTCGCCAGGCCTACATCGAACCGTCTCTCGCGGATGCCGCTGCGGAAACCATTGTGCAGTTCGAGCGCCTCGGTTACTTCATCGCGGATCGCAAGGACCACCAGCCCGGCACACGCGCTGTGTTTAATCGCAGCGTCGGACTGCGCGACACGTGGGCGAAGAAAAAAAGCTAGCCCGATCCTTCCTGCTGGCTTGATTCACAAGTGGCGCTTTCGCCATCTAGCCCATAACCCATCTAGCATGTTGTGGCGGTCGGCGGCTCGGGCGAGATTTCCGAACTTCGCGCCATCAGCCACAGCAGATCGGATGTTCGATTGGCAAACAGCAGTTGCGCCTCTGTTAAGGGTCCTTGCTCGGCATGCAACTGCCACAGGACACGCTCGGCCCGTCGCGCCACGGTGCGAGCAAAATCAATCTGCGCACTGGCGAAAGCACCTTTTTCCCCAGGTCGTGCCCAGTCGGTGAAACGCACCCCAGCTTGTTCAAACGCCAGTGCATGCCGCTCCAGCCACTCCACGTCCGCGGCTTCGATGCCACGATACCCCGCAGTCCGGTAGCGCGCTTGATCCTCTGGCAAGGTCGCCACCAAGCCCATCGCCGCAACCAAACGCTGCTGCAAGCCATCAATCACATCCAACAAATCCACCCGCTCCAAGCAAACGCGCACGACCCCGAGAGCCGCATTGAGTTCATCCAACGCGCCAAGCACCTCCACGCGACGATCCGTCTTGGCGCAGCTTTTGCCAAACATCAAGTCCGTCGCGCCAACATCGCCACGTTTGGTGATTATGCTCATGCTGCCACCATGCCACATGCGCCCAACCAATCAATCATCAAAGCTCACGGATAAAAAAAATCGCCATCTCCGCCGACCACTCTCATCGCCATATCAGCATGTCTCAGCTTGCAGCCACTGCCACTGCCAGCGCGCGTCGCGTTGAAATGTCACGCGCACCCGCCGCAGCGGTTCGGGTCCGTGCTCCAGCTCCAAAACCGCCGTGTCTGTTCCGAGTTTGAGCTGCAACAACCGAAACACTGGTTCTCGAGTGCAGCGAAAAAAACAGTGCAGCGGCACATCGCCATGCTGCGCGTTCCACAGCAAGCGACCAGGCAAAAAGTCCTCGCGCCGTGCCATGGCCGCGAACAATTCACGCAGGATTCGCTCCCCGTGACGCTTGGACCAGCGCTGAGCCATGCGCCGATTGCGCCATAACTCGAGCATCGCTTGTAGCGGATTGGCGTGATCTTCCTCCATTTCCACAATCAAGGCCCGAGCATGCAAGGCCATCATGGCGTGCAACTCCTCACGACTCAACTCTCCGCTCTCAAACTGCCGCACCAGCTCCGGCGGCGAAGGTAGATGATGAAAACTCATGCGCTTTTCCCCCTAGCTTGTCCTCGCAACGCAACAAATCAAGCCCCAAAACAGCACCCCGCCCTCCCTCATGAGGGCCAAGGGTCCGAAGCCATGACAGCCTAGGGCAACGCCCTGGATTGGCGGTCGAGACAATCACCCGCAGCTCTGAAAGAGGCGACCCAATCCATCCCCGTTTTTCCATGAGCCTGCCCCTTCAGGGCTCATCTTGGTGGGTGACCCAAAACCTAGGGCGTTGCCCTAGGCTGACATGTGGCGCACCCTTGGTGCTGAGGGTTCCAATGGCCGGGCTGTCGCCATGGCGCAGAGGACATGACTTTTCCCTTGCGTCGTCTTTGGCTTTGCGCATGGTGGGAAGCATGAATCGACGTTTATGGCTGCAAGCCGGACTTTCCCTCCTCGCCGCACCGGCATGGGCGCAATCAGCATTCGCGGCTGCGTCGCCATCATCGATTTCCAACTCGCAGAAAAAAGGCTGGGCCGGCGGTGATCCTGCCATGCACCGGGCTTTCGGCGTCCACTGGTATTACACTTGGTGGCACGGCGGTAACCGCAACGACGCCATCGAATTCGTGCCGATGATCAAGGGACGCAAGGACATGAGCGGCAATGGCAGCTTCACCGCCATCGAGCGCCTGCCCGGTGTGCGTCACTTGCTCGGCTACAACGAACCCGAACGCGGCGATCAAGGCAATCTCACCGTGGCCGAGGCACTGGAGCATTGGCCGCGTTTGCAAGCCCTCGCCTCAGCAAAAAATCTGCCGCTCAGTAGCCCTGCGCCCTCGTCCGATGCGCGCGGCATGGCGTGGTTCGAAGCCTTCATGACGGAGGCAAAACGCCGCAAGCTCAGGATCGACATGATCGCCATGCATTGGTATCGAAGTCGCAATCCCGATGATTTTTCAGCGTTTATCAAACAATTATCTCGCAGCTACCGCCTGCCGATCTGGATCACCGAATTCAACGGCTGGAGCGGCAGCGAACGGGAAAACTATGATTTCCTGCGCCCAACGTTAAAATTTCTCGAACGCGAGCGCTCGGTCGAACGCTACGCCTATTTCAATCCCGCACGCGGCACGGGACCCAGTCTGCACCGGCTCGATGGCTCACTTTCGCGACTCGGTGAGCTATATCGCGATGCTGGGACGTGAATCGATCGGTCAATCGCATGGTTCTAGCAATGTCCGTTATTCGTCGTCAGTAGAAAACCCCTGGATGTGAGACCTTTTCGCCTTTTGATCGCCTGCGATAAATTCAAGGGCAGTTTCGACGCCCAACAAGCCTGCGCCGCGATCGCTCACGGCTGGCGCCAGGGTTGGCCAAATCACGCGGCTGGTGGTCTGGAAATGGATCTCTGTCCCATCGCCGATGGCGGGGAGGGCTTCAGCGCGGCCATGGTGGCGGCTCTCGAAGGCACTTGGCATCAGGCGCCATGTCATGATGCGCTCGGACGTGCGATCACAGCAGAATACGGCACGGTTCGGCGCAGTGATGGGCTCCACGCGGTAATCGAAATGGCGCAGGCCGCAGGGCTATGGCGGATCGCTGCCGATGAGCGCGACATCCGCCACGCACACACTTTCGGCGTGGGCGAGCTGCTGCGTCACGCCAGCCAACAGCACCAACTCGCTAGCATTTTTCTCGGCATCGGCGGCAGTGCCACCAATGACGGCGGACTCGGCATGGCAGCGGCGCTGGGTTGGTGTTTCTATGATGAAACGGGTGAGAAACTCGCTCCCCACCCAGCCAACATTTCACGGATCGTGCGGATTGACGACTCTCAACGCGTGAACCTGCCGCCCATCATCGCTGCCTGCGATGTCAATCACCCGCTCTGTGGCGAAATGGGGGCCGCGGCCGTTTTCTCACCGCAAAAAGGCGCCAGTCCTGATGATGTGGTTTTTTTGGACACCGCGATGCGCCAGTTGGTGAAGCTCTGTTGGGCGGAGCAGCGTGCGCTGGAACCCGGCGCGGGGGCCGCGGGTGGCTTGGGTTTTGGCCTGTTGCAATGGACAAACTCCGCGCGTCTGCAATCGGGCTTTGATCTCATCGCCCACGCGCTGGAGCTGCGTCGTCGCATCGAGCGCGCCGACCTCGTGATCACGGGCGAAGGCAGTCTCGACGAGCAATCCCTCGGCGGCAAGGGACCCATCGGCGTGGCTGAAATGGCGGCTGAGCTGGGGCGACCGTGCCTGGCCATGGCAGGCCGGATCAGCGAGGAACTGCGCCAGCATCCCTTATTTGCAGCAACGCATGCGCTGCTCGATGCTGGACTTTCGTTAGAGGAAACCATCCAACAAGGCTCGGCACTCCTGGAGCAACGCGCCGCGATCGCCGCAGCGGCTTGGTCACTTTTGGCATTGCCACTGCGACCTGATCCTGCGTAAAACTACCCACGCGTATGCAAGCAGTGGCATTATTTTCAGGACAGGGCGCTCAACGCGTCGGCATGGGACGAGATTGGATGGAACAAAGTGCCACCGCCGCATCGATGAGCGCACAGGCGGATGCGATTTTGGGCTTTTCGCTGTCTGCAACCATGTTAGAGGGCCCAGAAGATCAGCTCACCCGCACTTCCTTTTGCCAACCGGCGCTGTATTTGCATGGCTTGATGGCTCTCCGTTTATTGCAAGAACGCGTGCCCGAGCTAGAAATCACCGCAGCTGCCGGACTCTCGCTCGGCGAGTTTACTGCCCACGCCGCCGCAGGAACGTTTTCGTTTGACGACGGCTTGCAATTGGTGGCACAGCGCGGTTTCTTCATGGAGGAAGCCTGCGCGAACACGGAAGGCAGCATGGCAGCGATGATCGGTGGTGAACAGGATCAGGTGATCGCGTTGGCACGTGCGTGTGGTGTCGATGTCGCCAATTTCAACGCACCTGGGCAGATTGTGCTATCCGGCACCCGTGCGGGCATCCATGATGCGATCGCGCGTGCCAAGGAGTTTGGCGTTCGTCGCGCCATTGCATTGAATGTCGCAGGGGCTTATCACTCTCAGCTCATGGCTTCAGCACAAGCCCGACTCGCTGCGGTTCTGGCTCATACTTCAATCGCGGAACCACGCGTGCCGGTGATCAGCAATGTTTTAGCTCAAACCGCCAACACGCCAGAGTTGATCCGCTCGGCCCTGGAGCAGCAAGTCACGGGTTCCGTGCGCTGGACGGAATCGATGCAACTTCTCATCGCGCAGGGTCACCGCCAATTCATCGAATTTGGCCCGGGCAAGGTGCTCGCTGGTTTGATGGGGAAAATCGATGCTTCGGTCACCGTGCTCAGCATCGAGGACGCCACTAGCCTTGACGCCGCGGTGGCGGTCTTGCGTGGTTGATCCCAACATCCACTAATGACCACGTGCAAGCCATGTGCAAAGCATCTTGTCAAACCCTCATTGTTTCGCTAATTCTGCCCCGTCGTCCCGATCATCGATTCATCATTTTCCTACCAACATGAAACTCACCCGTTCCCTACCCCTGCTCCTGACGCTGCTGCTGCATCCATTGAGCGCCGCCATTTCCCTTGGCACGGATCAATCGCCGCAAGTTCCTACAGAAGTTGATGGTCCGATCAAGGAAGCTCTGAGCGCCTTCAACGAAGGACGCCATCTCAAAGCTCTCGACCTCGCACGTCCGTTGGCGGAACAAGGCAATCCTGATGCCTTGTTCCTGCTTGGTTACGCCCATGAATTCGGACGCGGCGTCGAGGCCTCGCGCGAGAAAACACTGGATTACTACCGTCGTGCCAGCGAGGCCGGACAGAAAGACGCGATTTATCGCCTTTCATTGATTCTATTGAACTCCAAGGAACAAAGCGAGCGCGACGAAGGCAAAAAGACCCTGGAAAGCGCGGCACAAAAGGATCCCGCGGGAGCAGGCAGACTGCTCGGCGAGACTTACCTCAAGGGGCTAATCACAGGCAAACCTGACTTCGATGAAGCGATCAAATGGTGGACCAGCGCCAGCGAGGCCGGCGACGTGCCTTCGATTCTTGCATTGGCGCGTTTGTATGACGGTGTGAAGGATTTCGAGGACAAAAAAGACGCCAAGAAAGCCCTGACCCTATACCGCAAGGCCATCACTCTGGGAGATAAAACCGCGACGGTGGCGGTTGGCTCGCGATTGCTCAATGGCGATGAGTCCATCCGCAACGAGAAAGAAGGTCGTGATTTGCTCAGCAAGGCGATCGAAAACAAGCAATACGAAGCCTACCTCGCGTTGGGTGACTTTGAGGAATCCGTTAAGAAAAACTTCAAGGCCGCGCTGGAACAATACGAACGCGGCGGCAGCAACCAGCAAGTGGATTGTGCGCTGCGAGCTTCTGATTTTTATTTCGAAGGCAAGGAAGGTGTCAAGAAAGACGATGCCAAGGGGCTGGAGTGGTTGCGCAAAGCAGCTGAAACCAAGAATCCAATGGCTGGCTACCGCTACGCCGCGAAGCTGCTGAAAGCGCCAGAACCCGACAAACGCAGCGACGCCGAGAAGGTTGAGGCCGCTCGTTTAGCCTACGATTCCTTGCTCAATGCTGCCAATGGTGGCATTGTTCAGGCACAGAATGAGATGGCCTTGTTCTACCTTTCGGGAGCCATGGGTGTGGTGGACGCCTCAGCTGCAGCGGGCTGGTTCCAGCGCGCCGCTCAAAATGGTTCGTTGGTGGCCATGAATAATCTTGGCGCACTTCACGAACGCGGCTACGGCGTGGCACAGAATTTTTCTCAAGCCGGTCAAATCTACGAAGCTGCGGCACGCCGTGGCAGCGCCCCTGCTGCGGCTTCGGTGGCAAGGCTGATGGCTTCGGGCAATGGCACGACCAAGAACATCCCGCAGGCATGGGCATGGGCGAACATTGCGATCCAAAATGGCAACGAGGATGCGAAGTCGATCCTGGGTGAAATTTCCACTCTCGCGAGCACCAGTGACATCGAGGAGGGCAAAAAGAAGTTGGAGGAATTGCGCAAGGAACTGAGCAAAGCGGCCGAAGCCAATTCTAACAAAGCTGAAGCTGCCCCCACCGCCACCAGCGATGCCAAGCCGGCAGTCACGCCTACCGCTGCTGAGACAAGCACCAGCCCGCCCGTCGCTGCACCCAGCAACGAAGCACCGACAAAGGACAAACCCTAATTCAATCCGGACACCGCGACATACCTGCTGCGTGAAGATTCTCATCACCGCTGGTCCCACCCGCGAGGCGATCGACCCCGTGCGCTTCCTGAGCAATCGCTCTTCCGGACGCATGGGTTACGCTCTCGCTCATGCGTTTGCTCACGCTCAACATCAAGTGCTGCTGGTCTCCGGACCAACGGCGCTGGATGTGCCCGATCACGTCGATTTCATCCCCATCGAGTCCGCTGAGGAGATGCTCCGAGCCACACTAGCTGCCAGCAATCGATGCGACGTGGTGATCTGCTGCGCGGCGGTGAGCGATTACCGCCCTCTGCGCTACTCGACGCAGAAGATCAAGAAAAACAGCGCGACCCTGACGCTGGAGCTTGAGCGAACGCCGGATGTCCTCGGCAGCTTGCGCCCGCATGGTTTTACAGGAACATTGGTCGGTTTTGCCGCAGAAACGGAGAACCTGGAAACGCACGCTCGCGCCAAACTGCTAGCAAAAGGCTGTGACCTTGTGATTGGCAATGACGTTTCCCTACCGGGAATGGGATTTGATGCGGAGGACAACGAGCTGCTCCTCATCGATCCCCATGGCTGCTCACGAATGCCCCGCGCCGCTAAATCCCAGCTCGCCCATCAGCTTGTGCCGATCATTTGTGATCTCGCTCTGATGCGACAACGCACGCGGCAGATGGAATGAAACATCGCACGCTTTTCTCCATGTGCTTGGACTTATCATTGAAGCCTTCCGCCTGTCCCGCAGCATTACCGTTTCACCCGCATGTTTCACGGGCGGTCAGACTTGCCATGAGGCGATTGTTTCTCGTCTGGCTGGGTGTCAGCACGCCGATCCGCGCTCAGATCAGCGACGCTCCAGAAATGTCCATGCAATCGAGCCGTCCCATTGTCCCGTGGCGAGTTGATGAAACCAAGGAGCAGCGGGACGCGCGCATGGCTTGGTGGAGGGAAGCGAAATTTGGCATGTTCATTCACTGGGGACCTTATGCGGTTTATGGTGCGGTCTATGAGGGCAAGCCCTACCCGACCTCCGAGTGGCTCTACGAACGCGCCAAAATCCCCGTAGCAAGCTATCGAGACAACGCACGCCGATTTCATCCAGATTCTTTCGATGCCCAGGCGTGGGTTCAGTTGGCGAAGCGTGCGGGACAGAAATACATCATCATCACCGCTAAGCACCATGATGGATTCGCTCTCTGGCCCTCGCAGCATGGCGATTTTAATCTGCAACAAAGCTCCGGCTTCGCCCGCGATCCTCTGGCAGAACTCGCCGCCGCTTGTCGCAAAGAAGGCATTCGCTTGGGATTTTACTACTCGCAAGCCCTCGACTTCACCCAGCCCGGGGGTGGAAAATCGCGTCACGGGGCATGGGATCCAGCTCAAAATGGTGACTTCGATGCCTATTGGGATCGCGTTGCGATTCCTCAGGTGCGTGAGCTACTCACCCGCTACGGGGCGGGAGTTCCCGCTGTGCTGTGGTTCGATGTTTCGGCACAGAACATGAATCCATCCCGAACGGAGCGCATGCTCTCCTTGGTGCGACAACACCCACAACTGATCATCAACAACCGGCTCAGCCCCATCGGTCCTGGCGATTACTCGACACCCGAGCGCGACACGCCACCGCGTGGTTTCAGAGATCGCGATTGGGAAGCCGCGCTGATGACGCACAACACCTGGGGCTTTACCTCGCATGATGAAAAATGGAAGAGCAGCAAAGACCTCTTGCGTCAGCTCATCGACGCCGCTTCCAAGGGCGGAAATGTGTTACTCAACGTCGCACCCGATGCCCATGGCGTGATTCCAGCTCCAGCCGTGGAACGACTCGAGGCCCTTGGCTCGTGGCTCAAGATCAATGGCGAGTCGATTTACGGCAGCGGACCAACCTGCTTCGGGACGGAATCGAGCCCCATCAATTCGACCAACTCCGCCAGTAACGCCAAGCGAGTGACTGCATGGAAATGGCGTTGCACCACCAAACCTGGTCGCATTTACGTGCACCTGCTGGACTGGCCAACAAAAGACTTCAGCCTGCCTCCGGTCAGCTCTCGGATTGAAAAAGTTTACCTGCTGGCCGATCCCACACAGCAGGCTCTGGAGTTTGCGACCTCAGCCGCGGGCACTCGCATCAGCCTGCCACAAAAGGCACCGGATGCCGTGGCTTCGGTGCTCTGTGTGAAACTCACGCCCACGCCCCCCAGCACCTCCGGCAACGCGCCCGATTGAGCGCGCGGTAAGGTGAAGACCGTGCACCACAAATTAGTCGAGGAAAAGAGGCCGAATGTGACGATCGAGCAGGTTTTCCGTGACGTTCTTCGCAATCACCGAGCGATGTGTTTGCAAAGCAGTCGTGAAGCGCGTGCCCATTTTCGCCGCGATTTTGAAACCAACGTGCAGCAACTGCCGGAAATGCGGATTGTAGTCCGGGCAGCTCGGAATGTGCCGCAGCGCGCTCACATACTCCGCAGAACTCCACTGCGCGACCGTCGCGGCCGAGGGCAACCGAGCATCGTCAATGTCAATCACCGTCGCATAAGGCTGGCAAAGCTCATCCTTGTGAGCGAGAGCCTCCGCATAAATTTCCTTGGCCAAATCCAGAGCCTCGCCGCCCGCCTCCGCAAGTCCAATCAATTCCTCAAGCCAATTCGTCCCCGCTGTCTTGATGTGCAGTCCGGCTCCCGTGTCACGCAAGGCTTGGCGGATCGCTGGATAAATGGAAAATTTATCTGAACCAGAATGAACGCTGAGCTTCAACGAAGTCGGCAAGCCATACTGCGCCACGGCATGCGCAATCACAGCCAAGTCATCACGGAATTCCTTTTCGAACTGAACCACATCGCCCACGTAGTCCACGCCTTTGTTGAAGCGTCCAGTGAATTTTGGCGCAATCGTTTGCACCGGAATCTGCTCGTCCGCAAGGGCTGCCAGAATGATCAACAACTCCGGTGGCGTTTGTGGCGCATCGGTCTCATCCATCGAAACCTCAGTGATGAAATCTGTGCCCTTGATGCTGACAATGTGACGATAAATACGACCAGCGTGCTGCGTGGCCTTGAGAAACTGCTGCGCCACACGCGTCACCAGCGCATGGCTCAACACAAATGGCTCCGCGATTCCCGCGATCGCCACCTCGCCAATCAACTCCGGATGCCGGGCAATGAAGGCCTCAATCTCTGCGGACTCAGCTGCCTGACCGATGTCCTCCGCCACATCAAGCGTGAAAAAATCGCACGGCGCAATGAACCGATCCACCGTCTTCAAATTGATGTGATCCGCATCCAAATGATAAGCGCCCGTCCACGCCAAGGCAGCAACAGCCGCATCAGCAGCCGCACGCGTCCCGCTCGGCTCAGAACCGATGATGCTGTGCTCGCGGTTCGACTTATTCCACACCGGAGCAATGTCCACGCCCTGCGCCGCAGCGGCCACAAAGGCAGCCAGCTGCGCTTCCGCCTCGTGCGCGAAACGATCGCCCACACCGAATGAAAAATGAGAAAGTGTCTTCATGTTGATTGTCTTAGTAAAAAAAGCTAAAGTGATAGAGTTTCGCCATCCGAGATCGCATAGCGGGGAGTCGTGAAATTAATCTTGCACCTCAATGATGGCCTTAATCGTCCCAGCACTTGGCTGGGTGAGATTGACAAACTGATCCCGAACGTCCGCAAAGGCCATGCGATGCGTGATCCAGTGGTCTGTGCTAATCTGCCCCTGTTCGATCAACTCAATGATCGCAGGAAAATCGGCCGGCAAGGCATTGCGTGATGCCAACAAAGTCAACTCGCGACGATGAAACACCGGCGCGTGCGGAAAGCGCAATTCTTCCGTGGTGATGCCCACATACACCACACGCCCCGTGAAGGCGGCGTAATGGAAACAATGCGACATGGAATGGACACTGCCGGTGGCATCGATGATCACATCCGCCATTTTTCCATTCGTCAGCGACGCTAACGCCGCCTCATCCGCGGCCGCGTCGCCCTGGGACAGAATGCTCTCAGCCAACCCCAATTTGTCGCGACAAAAATCAAGCCGAGCTGCCACCCGATCCATCACCACCACCTGCAAATCGCGCAGTTTGAGGAACTCCAAGCACGCCAACCCAATCGGACCCGCTCCAATCACCAACACCGTCTCGCCGGGTTGCGGATTGCCTCGCTGCACCGCATGCAAGCCGATCGCCAATGTTTCCACCAGCGCCAGTTGCTCGTAATTCAAGGCATTGCCCACATGCAACTTGCGCGCCGGCACCGCCCACGGCGATGTGCGCAATCCACCATCACAATGCACACCCATGACCTGCACGCCTGGGCAGCAATTGCTGTGTCCCCGCAAACTCGTCGCGCTGAGCGGGTCATTGATGTAGGGCTCCAACGAGCAGCGATCCCCAACACGCAGGTGTGTAACATTTTTGCCCACTGCTACCACTTCCAATCCCAGCTCATGCCCCGGAATGCGCGGATAGGAAAAAAACGGCATTTTTCCGAGATACCCAGAAATATCCGTGCCACAAACCCCCATGCGATGCGTCCGCACCCATGCCTCATCATCTCCCAACACTGCTGGTGCTGCAACCTCCACCCCCTCAATTCGCTGCGGCGCTGTGAAGCAGATTGCCTTTCCGGACTCTTGATTCATCTTCTCTTGCATCCTATGATTTTCAGCCATCGATATCACATCCTTGCGGTTTAGTTGTTCTCCGGCAAGCCTTCAACGTGACCCAAATTTTTCACCGGCGCAAAAATCGCCAAAACCTCACCCAGGAGATCATGATCGATCGGCTGCTCTAACCACTCGGCCCACTGGCGAATGTTATTCGGATTGGCAGAACCGGCCACCGTGGTCGCAATCTGAGGATGAGCACAAGAAAACTGCAAGGCCAACTGCGCGATGTCCACCCCACGCTCGCGACACAACTCCGCGGCAGCGCGCGCGGCTTGTTTCACCTCTTCTGGCTCCTTCAACCAAGCCGGCAACGGCGCATTGGTGAGCAAACGCGCACTGAACGGCCCCGCATTCATCACACCAATCCCTTTCTCCACCAACCGTGGCATCAAGTCATCGGCCAACCGCGTGTTCTGCAACGTGTATTGATTGTAAGACAAAATGCAATCCACTTCAGCGTGATCCAAAACGCGATGAAACGCCGCCATCGGATAACAGGAAAAACCAATCGCACGCACCAAGCCTTTTTCCTTGAGCCGCTGCACCGCAGGCAAGGTCTCTTCCCAGATCTGCGGCAATGACACAAACTCCACATCGTGCAAAAGCAACACATCGAGGTAGTCCGTGCCCAAGCGATGCAAACTCACGTGAACAGATTCCTCCACACGCTTCGCAGAAAAATCAAAGTGGCTCAGCGAATAACGCCCCAACTTCGTTCCCAGCAAGACCTGATCACGCGGCACCGACTTCAACGCCAAGCCGAGCAGCACCTCCGACATGCCACGACCGTAAAACGGCGAGGTATCGATGAAACGCATGCCATGCTCAATTGCCACATGCACGGAGCGCAAGGCCTCATCAATCTGAATCGAACGAAACTCCGCTCCCAACGATGAAGCACCGAAGGAGAGCACGGGAAGGTCAATGCCGGTTTGGCCAAGAGGACGTGTTTGCATGATTGTAATCTAATCGTTAGAAAGTGAAAAATTGCTACCATAAATCGACTGCTTTGTCCCGCTAAACTGTAGCAAATTTAGCCAAAGCATCCAGCCCCCTAACAGCAGTGATGAACTGCTGCGCCGCCAAGTCCGCATTGGGCAGTGGTAAAACCTCGGCAGATAGATAACCACGGTAGTCCATGGCGACCAGAGCCTGCGCCAAGGGGGTGATGGCCGTGTGACCGAATCCCATCGCGCGGCGATTTGAATCGGCAAAATGGATGTGACCCACCCACCGCGCGTGCGCGACCAGTGCGGCGGCGATATCCACTTCCTCAATGTTCATGTGGAACAAATCAGCCAGCAGCTTGACGTGATTCAAACCGTGCTGCTGCAAGAAAACCGCTCCGGACTCCAGCGTGTTGAGCAAATTGGTTTCGTATCGATTCAATGGCTCGTAAATCACTGGTTGCCCCGCCGCCGCCGACCGCTGCGATAACTCCCGCAGCGCATCCGCTAGACACTCCAGTGCTGCGTCGCGATCCAAATCCGCCGACCAGCGTCCTTGCATCGAACCAATGATCACAGGCGCCGCAAAGGCATTTGCTAGGTCCACGAAGCGCAAGATATAATCCAGCGCCGCACGCCGCTGTGGCAGCGTGCCCGCCGTGAGACTCAAACCGTGTCGCAACCAGCCCGCACCCGTGCCAAATGCCGCAATCGCAAGTCCGGAAGACGCCACGAACTCGCGCAGTTCCACCACAGAGACAGCATCTGGCTCCGGCAAAAAAAGCTCAACAGCATCGAAACCATGCCGCGCCGCGTGCTCAAATCCCCGCGCTAATTCTCCGTGAAACACAAACGGTCCTGCCGCTGCTTCTTTGACGCCACACAATGTCACCGCCGAGCGATACATGCCATGCAAGTGTTAAGGATGTCACTTCGACTCCAAAATGATGTTACCATATGCGGTTGGATCACCCGTGCGGATGAGGCCAATCGCGTGCGGCACCCGTTTTTTGAAATCCACATGGGATTCGCGCGTCACCGGAACTTCTCCAAACGAACGCGCAAAGCGATCGATAGTCTCCGGCGGATTGTGACTCAAGAACTCCTCCGCCTGCCAGATGCGACCAATCAAAAAGTTCTCACTCAACAAATCCAACACGTCCAACACCGTTGGAATCCCCTTGGTCAACGAAATGTCAACTGTTTCAATCTCCGGCCAATACGGAAACGCCCAATCGGCGATGACCAAGGTGTTGGTGTGACGAATGCGCGCCACCAGATCAAGAACATGAGGATTTAAGATGCCTTTTTGAATCATGAGTAAAAATCGGTTAATTGTTGAATTGGCCTGCGGCTGTCATACAGATAATTTGATTATTGTCAGCCAAAATCTGTGATATGGACTGAATAATATGTTACGCAGCGCCACCATCATTCGGGTCATCGAAAGTGAAATTCTCTCGGGCCAACTCGCCGCTGGAGAGAAATTGGAGTCGGAAGAACAGCTGTGTGAGCGCTTTGGCGTGAGTCGCACAGTCATTCGCGAGGCCATTCAGCAACTTCGCGGACGCGGCTTGCTGCGCAGCCTCAAGGGTTCGGGAACTTACATTGCCGAACCGAGCCTCACCGCTCTTGGCAATGTGATCGAGGTCTATTCGGTGCTCGCCGAAGACGCCGATTTCCTGGAATTGATCGATTTCCGCATTTTGCTGGAGACCGAGTGCGCGATGCTCGCGGCTCGGCATGCGGGCGAGGCGATCCTGCGTGATCTGCGGGTGATCCTCAATGAAATGAAGCTACTCAGCACGGATCGCGTTCAGTTCAGCCGTCAAGACATTGCCTTCCACCTCTGCATCGCGCGCGGTTCGAGCAATCGACTCTACGCCACCGTGCTCGGAGCGCTGGAGAAAAGCTGCATCGCCTACGCCCAAAAAAATCGTGGCGATGGCGACTGGTATGCCGAGGTCATCGCCACACACGAAGAAATTTACCTGGCTATCGAAGCCAGCAAGGCCGAACGTGCCGCCGAGGCAATGCGCAAGCACTTGCTCTCATCGAGACGTCACTTTGTCGATCTCGAACCCGAGGAAGCACCGTGCGGCGATCAGGAAAATAACGACAAAAAACACCGCGAAAACTAACTTTTTTTAACTCACTCTGTTCCATTGCCTTGACCTTATCACCCAGAAAGCCTATGCCACTCCTGTCATGAAAGCTCCCATTACCGTTTCTATTACCGGTGCGGCTGGTCAAATCGGCTATGCCTTGTTGTTTCGTATCGCATCTGGCGCCGTGTTCGGTCCGGATCAACCTGTGAATCTGCGTTTGATCGAGATCGAACCCGCCTTGCCTGCTCTTGAGGGCGTGGTGATGGAGCTGGATGACTGTGCGTTTCCACTCCTGAACGAAGTGGTTCCAACCGCCGATCTCAATGAGGGTTTCCGCAACACGAACTGGGCCTTGTTGGTCGGTTCCGTGCCGCGCAAAGCGGGCATGGAGCGTGGCGATCTGCTTGGCATCAACGGAAAAATTTTCACTGGCCAGGGCAAAGCCATCGCTCGCAATG
The DNA here is from genome assembly GCA_964599325.1 of uncultured Verrucomicrobiales bacterium. GTDB lineage: Bacteria > Verrucomicrobiota > Verrucomicrobiia > Verrucomicrobiales > Akkermansiaceae > UBA956. The sequence goes on from CAZREM010000008.1 coordinate 28,914, forward strand.
CAGCAAAGGATGTGCGCGTTCTCGTTGTCGGTAACCCCTGCAACACCAACGCCTTGATCGCGATGACGCACGCGGATGGCGTGCCAAATGATCGCTTTTTCGCCATGACCCGCTTGGACGAAAATCGCGCGAAGAGCCAGCTGGCTCGCAAAGCCGCCGTGCACCAGTCCAAGGTGACCAATGTCTGCATTTGGGGCAATCACTCCGCCACTCAGTATCCTGACTTCACCAATGCCAAGATCAATGGCCGCCCCGTGACGGATGTGATTTCCCACGTGGAGTGGCTCAAGGGCGATTTCATCAGCACGGTGCAACAACGTGGTGCAGCGATCATCAAGGCTCGTGGCGCTTCTTCTGCTGCGTCTGCCGCCAATGCCGCACTTGATACCGTGATGAGCTTGTCGCGCCCAACACCAGCTGGCGATTGGCATAGCGTCGCCGTTTGTTCTGATGGCTCCTATGGCATTGAAAAAGGCATCATCGCATCCATGCCAATCCGCACCATCGACAACGGCAGCTGGGAAGTCGTTCAAGGCTTGCCGATCGATGCCTTTAGTCGTGAGAAAATCGATGCTTCCATCAAGGAATTGATCGAAGAACGCGACGCGGTGAAAGATTTGTTGAAGTAAAGAGTCGTCCTGACTGTCGTTATCGACAATGAAGTTCAATTCACGCAGCACAGGTTTTGCCCTGTGCTGTTTTTTTGCGCCATGATTTGTTGACGATTCGTTGCCAAGCAGTCGCAAAAAATGGATCGGCTCATTTTTCCATGAAAAAGAGGCGAGCCTGCCAAGCTTGTAGCAGACTCGCCTCAGTCATGATCGCAACAACCGGAAAACCCAAAAACCGAATGTAACATCAGAAGTTTAGCTGATTCCGTGCCAAGTTTTTCTTCAAATTCTCGTTGCAAACAAGCGCAACGCGCATCAGGCCAGCAACGGTCCATCCGGACGAGCGAGCAGCAGCAGCACTTCAGCGAGAAAGGCCTCGCGGTCCCAGCTCTGCTCCGTGCGCGAGGACAGGACTTTGCACTTCAGCAATGGATACTCGGACCCGACGATCAGGGCGAAGCGCGCCCCCGACTGGTCCGCCTTTTGCAGTTGCTTGTTCATCTTCACTGCCACTAGCGGAAAATCCACCCGCACGCCTAACTGGCGCAGTTCGGTGATCAAACGCAGCGCCGCTGGCCGTTGCAACTCATCGGCCACGACAACGTAAATGTCACATGCAGGCTGGTAACGTTGCAGCCAGACCTCCATCTGCATCAGTGCATGCGGACACGCCTCAATCAATTGCCGGATCACATAATCCCCCATCGCAAAGCCCGTAGCCGGTAAATCCACCGCTCCATCCGTGATCGCCGCCACCAAATGATCATAGCGACCGCCACCAGCCACGGCACGCATCGAGCCACGCGCATCGAACACCTCAAACACCACCCCTGTGTAATAGGCCAAACCCCGCACAATCGATAAATCCCACCGCAAGTTCACTTCCAACCCGCGCGCGGCGATGTCTGCGGCAATGGCTTGAAACTGCGCGGAAGCATTGTTCGGATCACCCATGAAATCCGCTACTTGCTGTCGGGACAAGCCCAAGCCTTGCAATCGCGCCTCCAGCACCTCTGGTTTTTCCCGCTCCCATTTGTCGATGATCTGCAACAACTCACCCAGTTGAGACTCGGTCAAACCACCGCGCTCCGCATACTGCGCCCACGCCGCCCGATCCGAAACCCGCAAGACGTAGTCACTCGCCTGAAAGCCCAACGCCCGCATCGCATCGATCACTAAGGCCAATAATTCCGCATCCGCCGCAGCCGTTGCCTCTCCAAGGATGTCGGCATTGAACTGAAAAAACTCACGTCCCCGCCCTTTCTGCGGTTTTTCGTATCGAAAACACTGGCCGATCTCGAACCACTTCAGCGGCTTGGGAAAATCGCGCTGATGCGTCGCCGCCAACCGCGCCAACGAGGCCGTGACCTCCGGACGCAGGGTGACGTCGCGCTCGCCTTGGTCGGTGAAGCGAAAGAGTTGGGTCGATAACTCACCGCCGGATTTTTTCAAATACAAGCCCGTGTCCTCCAGCAACGGGGTTTCATACTCGACAAACCCGTGCCGGCGCGCCGTCGCCCGCCAGGTCTCGTGCAAATACTGGCGAATGGCATGATCCCTCGGTAAAAAATCGCGAAATCCCGGCAATGTTTGAAATGAAATGTCAGCCATGCCCGGTTAGCTTGCACCGACTCCCCCCTTGCAGGCAATCATCTAATGGAATAGCCGCTCTTTTCCCCACGTTAGCGCGGTAGTCGTCGCAGCGAGGTCAGATGAATCCTGTGTCAGCTCGGTTGTCGAGCATGTCAGCTCGGTTGTCGAGCGTGTCAGCTGGCCTGTCGAACCTGTCAGCCGGCCTGTCGAACCTGTCAGCCGGCCTGTCGAGCATGTCAGCCGGCCTGTCGAGCATGTCAGCCGGCCTGTCGGGCAAGTCAGCCGGCCTGTCGGGCAAGTCAGCCTGCCTG
>CAZREM010000008.1:31528-94712 GCA_964599325.1 uncultured Verrucomicrobiales bacterium
GCCTGTCGGGCACGTCAGCTCGGTTGTCGAGCTTGTGAGGCCTCCACGTCCTGACGATTCAAAAACAACGGCACTGACCGCTAAGCAGTCACCCCACAAAAAACTGACCTTGCTTCCGATGACAAGAAGCAAGGTCATATCCAATACCAACAAGCTTCAATGAAAACTTACTTGGCCTTGAAGGTGCCCTTCAGGAAAGGCTCACCCACAACGTCGTCATATTTTTTCAAAATCTTGAACTGACCATCCGCTTTCGTTTCACCGATGTAAACGTTCTTGGTCAGGTGATGGTTTTTCTGCGTCGTTACTTTGCCACCAGGGCCATCGAAGGAAACGCCCGCTTTGAGAGTCTCCATGACTTTCTCCACATCAAAGGTTCCAGCTTTCTCGACCGCTGCCTTCCACAGATAAACTCCGTTGTATGACAGCACCATGGGCGAGCAAGTCACACGACCGTCTTTGACAATGCCAGGAACATCGGACTTCGCCAACCAAGCTTGGAAATTTTTGATAAATGCGGCATTCGCAGGCGATTTGATCGACTGGAAGTAGGTCCAGCAACCCAACTGCCCCACCAATTGCTTCGCAGGCAAGCCACGGAACTCATCCTCAGAGATTGAGAAACTCACCACGGGGCAAGTCTCGGCTGTTAACCCAGCAGCGGCGTATTCCTTAAAGAAGGGCACGTTGGTGTCTCCATTCAGCGTATTGATCACGCAAGCCTTGCCACCGGCGGCGAACTGCTTGATCTCTGCCACGATCTGTTGATAATCCGTGTGACCAAATGGCGTGTATTTGCCGGCGGAAAGAATCGCACCAGAAGCATCCTTGGTGAAACCACCACCAATGTTTTCAATCGGCACACCTTTGCTGAGCAAATACTCCATCAAAATCAAATTGGTTGTTTGTGGGTAAACGTAGTCAGATCCCAACAAATAAAATTTCGTCTTGCCCTCCTCGAGCATGTAATCCACAGCGGGCGTCGCTTGCTGGTTCACAGCCTCAGCGGTGTAGAAAATATTAGGCGACATTTCTTCGCCTTCATACTGCACGGGGTAAAACAGCAAGCCTTTTTTCTCTTCGAACACAGGCAAAACGGACTTGCGACTCACCGATGTCCAGCAACCAAAGGTCACAGACACTTTGTCTTGTTCCAGCAACTGCTTCGCCTTCTCAGCGAACAGCGGCCAGTTTGATGCTCCATCCACAACCACAGGCTCAATCTTCTTGCCCATCACACCACCAGCGGCATTGATTTCATCAAAAGCAAACAACAACACATCGCGCAAGGACGTCTCACTGATTGCCATGGTTCCACTCAACGAGTGCAACACACCGACTTTCACGGTTTCAGCAGCCTGAACCGGCAACTGGACCAACGCAGTTGCACACACAACGGAAAAACACTTCGAAATGATATTCATAAACAACAACCCTTAAATTTGAACTCCAAAAAAACGGCGAGTGCCCAGCGGCTTAACTCGAACTGATGCCTCACAGCACAGGCACTCGCATCATGACAACAAAATTAAAACGCCACGCCGACGCCCAAATTCGCAGTCACGAACTGGTCATCTGGATTACCCACCACATCACCGCTGGTGATGTAATAAGTCAGGCCACCATGAAGGTTCCACTTGCCGTAATCCTCGGAAATGGCCGCAAGAGGCAGAGTTGCATTCAAGCCAATCGTGCCGTATCCGATTCCAGAATCAATGCTCGAACCATGGAAATCATCTTCCAAGAAATAGGCCAAGCCCAATGGCACGCTGATTGAAACAGGACCTGCCTCAAACCCTTTGGAAACACCGAACACCAAAATCGTGCCATTGTTACCGCCGGAACCACCTTCTTCGATTCGATTGTGAATCGTCAATGACGGTGAAAGAAAGGTGTCATAAGCAATTTTGAAATCAACAACTTCTTCCGTTGCGGAAGCGTAATTCCAAGCCTGATATGTGCCGGAGAAGGTGAACTTATCGTAAGTATAGCTCAAACCTGCCCAGAGATCGATTTCTTGGATATCACCACCCAAGTTGCTGGTGGTGTGGTTATTCACATCCATCCAAGTTCCCAACGTCGCGGTCAAGTCGCATGGAAGCTTCAATGCCAACTCCAAGGATGGGTTAAATGTTGGACTGTCAAGAGATTGACCATCTTTCCACACATCCGCTCCATACGAGATGAAGTGACTGTTAAGATCAAAATTTAAGGTTCCGGAAGTCTTGTCCTCAGCCTTGAGCACTCCTTGTGCAAAAATGCCAAAGGCAACTGCCGCCATCGCGATACCATGTTGTTTTCTTTTCATATGCTGTTAGTTTCATGAGGTTTTTTTCGCGAACCTCAGAAAACCGAGAGCAAAGGACATGCCAATTTAATTAAGGAAATCGATTATCAATAAAATTCATGATCAAACACATAAAAAGCTTGTTGAAGCTCAATCAAATCAAGGCATTGAACAGATCAGACGGTCAGAAAATCCTTAATGACTTGATCGGATAATTCATTCATCCCGCCGCTCGCCACCACGCTTCCGCGTTCGAGGATGCAGAAATCGTCGCCATATTCTCGGCAGAAATCGAGATACTGTTCCACCAGCAGCAGACTCATATTGCCCTCGGCACGCAGAATGCGAATCGCCTCACCGATCTGATCAATGATGTTAGGCTGGATCCCCTCAGTTGGTTCATCGAGAATTAACAAACTGGGTTCGGTTAGCAGCGCGCGCGCGATGGCCAACTGCTGCTGCTGACCGCCCGATAGCATGCCACCTTTTCGACGCAAAAATTCCTTGATGATCGGAAAAAGTTCAAACACGCGATCCAGCTGCTCGCTGCGCACCCGCTGACCGCGTGCGCGCGGCCCGATGACCAAGTTTTCCTCCACAGACAGATGAGGAAAAATTTCGCGACCCTGCGGCACATACCCGATCCCCGTGCGTGCCCGCTGCGCCGCATCCAGGCGATCAAGGTTTTTTCCGTCAAACACCAAGTGGCCAGAGTCAACCGCCTGAAGCCCCACCAAGGCCTTAAGGGTTGTGCTTTTGCCCACACCGTTGCGTCCCATCAGACAAAAAACCGTGCGCGGCCGGATGCGCAGATCCACGCCGCGGAGAATCGCGCTGCCACCAATCGATACCTTTAAGTCGCTGACCGACAAAGCCCATGTCGCTTCTTCACTCATGCCGTTGTTTTTGATTTTCTGCCAAGATAAACTTCAATCACCCGCTCATCATTTTGCACTCGATCCACCGGTCCCTCGCAGAGAACGTGCCCTTGGTGTAACACCGTGACTTTGCGTCCCTGAGAAATTTGCCGCACAAAGGTCATGTCATGCTCGATCACCACAATCGTGTGCTTGCCCGCTAACGACAATAACAGCTCGCCCGTGCGATAAGTTTCCTCATCCGTCATGCCCGCGGCGGGTTCATCCACCAGCAACAACTTCGCATCTTGTGCCAGCAACATGCCAATCTCTAACCACTGCTTCTGACCATGCGCCAATGCACCGGCTTTCCACTGCTTTTGTGATCCGAGTTTGATGATCTCCAGAATCTCGTGAATCCGATCACGCTGCTGGGAGGACACTCGGGCGAACAAGGCATGAAAAATGCTCCTCGACCCCGCGAGCGATAATAGCAGATTTTCGTAAACCGTGTGATCCGCATACACCGTTGGAGTCTGGAACTTGCGACCAATCCCGAGCCGGTAGATTTCATATTCGTTGAGCTTCAACAAATCCACCCCATCTTGCCACTCCAACTTGCCATGATCCGGTTGCGTGCGGCCAGTGATCAAATCCAAGAAGGTGGTTTTACCCGCACCATTCGGTCCGATCACCGTGCGAAGCTCACCTTCTTCCAGATAAATGCTCAAATCTCGAATGGCCTGAAACCCCTGAAACGATTTGTTCAAGCCCTCGGCGGTTAGGATCAATTTGGGTGCTAAGTTCATGCAGTTGGCGGATGTGCGTCCGTTTGTTTAATCAGCTGACTTGATTTTATTGCGATTGCAACGTTCGATCAGAGACTGGAAAAGACCGAGGATTCCTTTGGGCATAAATAAAACAATCAGCACAAAAGCTCCGCCAAGAAAAATCAACCACCAATCGGGATACGCACGCGTGGCCCAGCTCTTCATGGCGTTCACACTCACAGCACCAATCACCGGACCGATCAACGTGCCGCGTCCACCCACTGCCACCCAGACCACGGCTTCCAATGATTTTGCCGGTGTCATTTCATCGGGATTGATGATTCCCACTTGCGGCACATACAACGCCCCGGCTAACGCCGCAATCAGCGCACTAAGCACGAACACAAACAGTTTATAATTCGCAGCCGCATAACCCGAAAACAACACCCGGTTCTCGCTATCTCGAATTGCTCGCTGAATCATCCCAAAGCGAGTTTGACTCAACCACTTGCAACCAAACAGCACCACGGCTAGCAATACCACCGACAGCACATACAAGAGCCGCTGCGTGTCCGGCTGACGCAAATCCTGTCCCAACAGCGTTCGAAAATCGGTGAAGCCATTGTTGCCCCCCATGATCAAATCATTGCGGAAAAACAGCAACGATGCTCCATAGGTTAAGGCTTGAGTTAAAATTGAAAAATAGACGCCCTTGATGCGAGAACGAAACGCGAGATAGCCAAAAACAAAGGCCAACAAGCCGGGCACCAACAGCACCATCATCGCTGCGAATGGAAAGGAATAAAAAGGCTTCCAGAATGCTGGCAACTGCGTGTGCCCGAGGAAGACCATGAAATCGGGCAGCGTGCTTTTGTATTGCCCCAAGGTTCCAATCATCAACATCAGATGCATGCCGATCATGTAGCCGCCCAAACTAAAAAACAACGCTTGCCCCAAGCACAACAACCCCGTGTAACCCCAAAGCAAATCGATCGAAATCGCAAAAATCGCATAACACACATACTTGCCCCAGACATTGAGCGTGTAGTTTTCAACCCAGCCACACACATTGGCCAAGGGCATCAAGACGCCCAAAATCACACAGACAGCGATGATGACAGTGAGGTGGATGCGAGAGACAAATGGAGAATTCATAGATCAATCAAGGCTGCGCGAACGCGTGACAAACAGTCCGGCGGGACGCCATTGCAAAAAGAGAATGATCATCGCGAGAACGATGATTTTACCAATCACCGGATTGCCGAGATACTGCTGCAAGAACTGATCGAGCATGCCGATGCCGATGGAGCTGATCACGGTGCCAAATAGATTACCCACACCTCCCACCACAACGGTCATGAAGCTATCCACAATATAATTTTGCCCCAACGACGGCCCCACATTGCCGATTTGTGATAAAAAGGCACCAGCCAACCCAGCTAATCCGCTGCCGAAAGCAAAGGTCAACATGTTCACTCGCTCGGTTTTGATTCCCATGCACGCCGCCATGTTGCGATTCTGCATGACCGCGCGGATCAACAAACCAAGTGCCGTTTTATTCAACACTAGCCACGTCACGACAATGATGGCACAAGCAAACACGATCACAAACACGCGGTTCCACCCCAGCACCACGTCGCTGAATGTCCAGTTACCCGATAACCAAGGCGGGCTCGAAACCTGCACATTATTGGCACCAAAGACGAGTCGAAACACTTGTTGAAACAACAGCGACAAGCCCCAAGTGGCCAACAGGGACTCCAAAGGTCGGCGATAGAGAAATTGAATCACGGAGCGCTCCATCAACAAACCCACGAGAGCAGCCATCAGAAAACTAGCAGGCAACGCCGCAACAAAATACCAGATCGAGCCACTTTCGCCGAGATGCAAGCCCGCGAGTTCCAGTGACTTGCCAAAAGGTGACAACTTCAGCCCCTTATCGAACACATTTTGCATCACATAGGTGGTATAAGCACCCACCGCGATCAGCTCGCCGTGCGCCATGTTAATCACACCCATCAAGCCAAATGTAATCGCTAATCCAATCGCCACGACGAGTAGGACCGACCCCAAGGACACCCCGCGAAACAAAGTGCCCACGGCGTTGGCGCGTGCGATGTGCTGATCAATCGCTTTCAATGCCTTGGCAGAGGCATCGACTACGGCAATCTCCCCAGCGTCTGTCGCCTTTTTTTTCACCGTCTCCAGTGCCTGCCGCGCCGCAATCGAGCCCAAGCGCCCAAGGCGATCACAGGCTTCGATCCGCACCGAAATGGCGGGGTCAACCAATTGACAAAATGCGATCGCCTCAAGCAAAGCCTTTTTCACCGAGGCATCCTTTTCCTGTGCAAGCATGCGCTCAAGCAGAGGGATTTTCTCTGGATTCTGTTCTAAGGCGCAGTCTTGGACAGCTCGCAAGCGCTTCGCTGCGGATGGATTCGTCAATGCGGCAGCATCCGTCACCTCTTTGAGCTGACGTCGCAAAGCCGAACTGGTCTCCAACGTCTCAAGATCCTCAATCGTGAGCTTTTTTTTCTGTTGCGCAGCATCCACCACTGGCTTGCCATCAAGGACATAGGTCGCCGTGCTCATTCCCTCGGCGTTCTGCGCATCGTCTAGGTAGATCGGAAAGCGCTGACCATCATCCATCGTCATTAAATAGATGCCACCTTCACGCCATTGACGAATCAGCTCTAAAATCTCTGGATTGACACGTGTGATCAGATTGGCAATCAGCTTTTTCTGCTCACCCACGTCTTCACTGGCCATGGCTTGCACCAACTCCGCCCGCGCCGTGTCTTCCGCTGCGTGAACGCGATGCAACATCAACGCGCCGATGCAGATCAACCACGCGCCGCAGGCCAACCGACAGATGGTGTGGCAAATCCAGTGAGCTCGCTGATTCATTTCCCCCATCCATCAGCAGTCGGCATGCCATGGAAGATGAAATGCATTCATAACAAATTCAGCGCAACATCTGCCACGCCTTGCGAACCGCCCCAACAAACACAGCGACTTCCTCGCGAGTGTTATAACACGCAAAGGACGCACGCGTGGTTCCGCTGATTCCAAATCGAGCCATCAGGGGCTGGCAACAGTGATGGCCCGTCCGCACCGCAACGCCCATTTGATCCAACAATGTTCCCAAATCATACGCATGGACACCCTCAATTTCGAACGATAGCGATGTGATGCGATCGGGCGGACCAAAGAATCGCATGCCATCGATCGCCATCAGCCCCTCTTCAGCATCGCGCAACAGCTGCTTTTCCCATCGCGCCACGTTTGCCAGACCAATCTCTTGAACAAAGCGCAATGCCTCTGCCAAGGCGATTGCCCCTTCAATGTTGGGCGTCCCTGCCTCAAACTTAAACGGAAGTTCATTGTAAGTCGTCTTGGCAAAGCTAACCTCGCGGATCATCTCGCCGCCACCGCGATAAGGTGGAGATTGCTGCAAAAAATCTCGCTTGCCCCACAACACCCCAATCCCTGTCGGCGCGTAAACTTTGTGCCCCGAGAAAGCAATGCAGTCCGCATCCAGATCCTTCACCATGATTTCCATGTGCGAAATCGCCTGCGCCGCGTCAATCACCACCAATGCTCCCGCCGCACGCGCAAGCTGGATCCACTGCGTTAACGGATTCACCGTGCCAAAGGCGTTGGAGACCCAAGTCACAGCCATGACCTTCACCCGCCCAGAACCAAGCATGCTTTTGACGTCTGACTCACGCGTCTGCGCCAATTCATCGCAAGGCAGCACGCGCAACACCGCTCCCGTGCGCTCACACGCCATTTGCCACGGGACGATATTCGAGTGATGCTCCAATGTGGAAATCAGCACCTCGTCGCCAGGTTGCAACCGTGCTGACACACAATGCGCCGCTAAATTCAAAGAATCCGTGGCACCTGAGGTAAAAATGACCTCTGCGGCATCATCACAGCCCAAAAAATCGGCCACCGCCCTGCGCGCATGCTCATATTTCTCGGTCGCCATCCTGGCAAGGTAATGCGTGCCACGATGAATGTTGGCGTTGTATCCCTGATAATATTCAATCATGGAATTCAGCACCCGGCGCGGCTTTTGAGTCGTTGCCGCATTGTCCAAATAGATTAATGACTGTCCATGAACCGATTGATCCAAAATGGGAAACTCTTGCCGTAAGGATGTGATGTCCATGATAATAAGATACTAGCACCATCACACACAAAACCAAGTCCGTGCTGAACAATGCTCAGATTCACGCGTGCGGTTTTCACCTCAACGAGCGTTCCACATCAGCTGAGCGTTTGCTGATAGCTCTCCAACAACTGCGCAGCTTTGTCCGCTGAGATGTTTTCATGAAAATCATCGTTGACCATGCACACCGGAGCCGAGCCACAGGAAGCCAAACACTCGGCAAACTCAACCGAAAATTGACCGCACGGTGACACACTAATCGGATGATGATGCGAATCCGCGCCATCGCGATCAATCTGCGTCAATTCACACAACTTCTCCATCAATTCATAAGACCCACCCATCGCGCACGACAAGGTGCGACAAACACGAATGTGAAACTTTCCCGGAGCTGATTGCCTTAATCCTGGATAAAAGGTCACAACCTCTAACACCTTGATTGGTTCAATCTCAATCGTCGCTGCCACCCATTCAATTGCCGCGGCAGAAATGAAGCCATGATGATGCTGGATGTAATGCAATAACGGCAAAACCGCAGAGCGCTTCTGATTCTCGGGAAACTGTGCCAAACGTTTAGCGGACTCTGCTTCCAGCTCTGGCGTAATCACAAAAGCGGGAAAATGCTGTGTTCCGGGAGTTTCTTCAGATGCGATGTTGTGATCTAAAATGGACATGAACGTAATCTGGGCGAATCTTTCTAATTTCAAACATTTTCTACAACATTAACGATCGCACTCACCCATGACAAAATCGAGCGAACCGAGGATCGCAGGAATATCAGAAACCGAGTGTCCGATCAAAAGTCGAGAAACGATGGAGAGATTGCAGAAGGAGGGGCTGCGAATTTTTAAGCGATACGGCACGCCACCGCCCTTAGAACATATGTAAAATCCAAGTTCACCTTTCGGGTTTTCCGCGCCAAAATAAACTTCGCCAGCCGGTGCACTAATGCCCTGAGTTGTCACCATGAAGTGATGAATCAGCTCTTCCATCGACATCATCACGCGTTCCTTGTTGGGCAACGTGCTCTTCGCATCGACCACGTTGACAGGTCCGGTCGGCATCGAATCCAAAACTTGGCGACAGATGCGGATCGATTGCTTCATCTCCTCCATTCGCACCTGATAGCGGGCATAACAATCACCATCGTCCGAAATCGGAATATCGAAGTCGTAATTTTCATACCCCAAATAAGGCCGATCCTTCCGCAAGTCACGCGTCACCCCCGATGCACGCAAATTCGGACCCGTGAGACCCCAATCGATTGCTGACTCGCGAGTGATGACACCAATATCAGCCATGCGATCGATGAAAATAAGGTTGTTGTCGAGCAATTTGCCAATTTCTCCGATGGTGATCTCGCACTCTTCAAGAAACACTCGCACACACTGATCAAAACCCTCTGGCATGTCGCGCACCTGTCCACCCACACGCGTGTAAGATGTTGTGAAGCGCGCACCCGTCAATTGCTCACACAAATTATAAATTTTCTCGCGCTCCGTGAATGTGTAAAGAAACACCGTCATCGCACCCACATCCATCGCGCAGACACCAACGCCCAACATGTGCGCCGATATGCGCGCCAATTCACAGCACAAAACACGAAGTGCCTGGCCGCGTGGCGGCAACTCCCATCCCATCAACTTCTCCACCGCACACGCATACGCGATGTTGTTAGCCAAGGGAGCCAAGTAATCAAGTCGATCCGTGTAAGGGACAAACTGATTGTAATGCATGTTTTCAGCAATCTTCTCGTCGCCCCGATGCAAGAAGCCTACGTCCGGCGTAGCGCTGACAATTTTTTCACCATCTAGCTCCAGGATCAATCGCAACACACCGTGCGTAGCCGGGTGGGAAGGACCCATGTTCAGAACCATGTTTTCACCGACCAAATCTTGCACTTCATCGGCATAACTCTCCTGAGCTATCGCCGATTTTGCCACACTGTCGTGAACCAAAACTTCTTTTTTCATAAATTCGAAAATTTAAAATCCGTGCAACAAACCAATCAATAACTGAGGTGAGACTCCAAAAAGCACAACAGAGCTGACCAACAACATCAAAACCACCTTACTCAACAAAGGCAACTCCAAGACACTCGCCTCTCCCGCCTGATGCCACCATATGGCACGAATCAAAGTAAAATAAGTGTAGAAACCAATCGCAGCAGCCACAACACCCGCGATCATCGGCCCCCACAGGTGCGCCATGATTGCCGACTTGAACACCAGAAACTTTGCAAAAAAGCCCACAGTCAACGGCACCCCCGCCAAAGATGCCGCCAAAATCGTCACAGCAATCGCCAGCCACGGATTTCGCTGCGAGAGACCATCCAAAGCACCCACCTGATCACTGCCACGCTGAACGCGCAATAACGAAACCACCAAGAAAATCCCCAATGTCATCAGCAAATACGATACCAAATAACCTCCAACAACATGAGTCATGGCATCGTTATCAGCCACAGACGCCATGCCTAATAGAATAAAGCCCGCGTGCGTGATCGAAGAATAGGCAAGCAAACGCTTAAGATTTCTTTGGGTAACCGCCCCTATGCTACCAACCAAGAGGGTGACAGCTGCGATGCCAGATAAGGCCACGGATAATTTTTCACCAGCAACAGTGCCCATCACCGCAGCGCTGATTTTCCATAAAATTAACACTCCAACAGCCTTGGATCCAACCGACAAATAAGCCGTAACCGGAGTCGGCGCTCCCTGATAAACGTCGGGTATCCAACAGTGCATGGGAGCTGCACCGATCTTAAATGCCAAGGCAATCAAAACCAAAGCCAAACCAAAAAAGAGCCCAGGAGACACAGCGGACCCAGCCGCATATTGAGCTAAAGCATCAAAACTCATGCTGCCCGCTGTGCCATAAATCCATGCAACGCCGTAGATCAAAAAGCCTGTGGATAACGCACCTAAAATCAAATACTTTACTCCTGCTTCCAACGACCCCACATTGCGGCGCATGTATGCGACCAAAATATAGAAACAAAGGGTCATCAGCTCTAGGCTAACAAATAACCACATGAAATCTCGCGCGCTAACAATCGTCATCATCGCCCCGCAGGCGATCACACACAATGCATAAAATGCAGAGGTATCAGCTGAACGGGCTTCGGTTGATGAAAACTTAACCAAAATGCTTTGGTGATCCATCGCAATACACACCACAAAAATCGCACAGATCAGAAAAAACACCTTAAATACATGCTCTCCCACTGCAGCATCAGAATGTGTGATAAAAAACGAAGACGCCAACACCGCAAGCAACCCCACTAGCGCGGCTTTTCCTGTCCATGATGGTTTTGATTGATCAACAAACGCATCCAAGATCAGCAAAATAAGGCCCAAGGCGAAAGTCATGAGTTCTAAATAATATGATGGCATGGTCGCAAAAAATTAATGGTTAAGAATGAACTTGATGATCAAGTTAGGGAACAGTCCAACAGCAAGCAACACAACTGCGAGTCCCCACGCCGACACATGCTCCAAACGAGATAAATCACGACCTTTCATCACGGCTGCTGCGACCGGTCCATGGCAAGTATTGCGTATCGCTCTGAGCATGTAAACAGCGCCAATCACCACACCCCACATCGAGATCATTGTCGCAATCGTTACCGAATCCATTTGCCCCGTTTTCGCGAAGCTTTGAAAGCCAGAGATAAAAACCATCAACTCCCCAGCAAAATTAGCTAACCCCGGCAGACCGATCGACGCCATTCCAGCCAGAATGACAAGAAACGAAAAACGCGGCATGATCTTGCCCACACCGCCGAGGTCATCAAAGTCAAGCGAACCCGTGCTTTTCTGCAAATGATCCACTAAGCTAAACAGCAACGCGATTGAAACACCATGTCCAAACATCAACACGGTAGCAGCAGTTCCACCAAGTGCGTGAGCCGAAGGCACATGAACCATCGCCACCAGCGCCAAGAAAAGATAACCCATGTGCATCACCGAGGAGTGCCCTAACATCAAATCCCAGCGTTTTTGATTGATCGTCATCAACCCCACCCACAACACATTACCGAGTAACAGAACCAGCAACGGTGTGATCCAAAACTTCATGCCTTCGGGCAACAAAGGTAGCGCTAATTGCATCAACCCATAGAGTCCAAATTTTTTGATGACGCCCGCGTGAAGCATTGAAACCGGAGCGGGTGCACTAGCGTAGGCAGGCGCCGCCCAAGAATGAAAAGGAACCAAGGAAACTAACGTGCCAAAACCAATGATTAGTAGCAAAGCAATCGAACGTTGGCTCTCAACCGGAATTTTTTGGGACAAATCCGCGGCGTGAGAAACCAGATATGACATGTCTGTCGTTCCCGTCACATTTGCCAACCAAACCAGCCCAGCCAGTAGCACCATCGATCCAGCAGACAAATAAATCGTAATTTTCCACGCGATCTTCTTGCGCTGACCGCGACCCAAAAGCCCGATCATTAAAAATGTTGGAATTAACGCCAATTCATGGAACGCGAAAAAATACAACAAATTGCGCGACACGAAAGCTCCAATGATACCGGCAGACATCAACAGTATCGAACTATAATGAAGCTTCTCACGTCCTGCCACCACGTCTCCCACCAGAACCGCTGTTGCTGAAACAATAACGCTGAGAGCCAGCAACACCGCGGAGGTGCCATTTAATAAACCAAAAGAAAGCTGAAAATCAGCCGCATCTTTCGCGGCAATCACACAATTCCACATTGGATGGTTCCACGTGAATGCAGCATAAAGTCCAAAAAACAGATTGAGGAGAGCCACACCTCGCGCGCTGAGCGAAGGCTTGATTCCCAGAGCCATTAGCAAACAGCCCAATAAAGGCAGGATCAATGAAATGACGATCATACAATATAAAAACCTTGCTTAAAAAACCAAAAGATAAATCAACCACAACACACCCACTGAGAACGTCACAATATACCATTGCAAGTTACCTGCCTGAACACGCTGCATCACCAACGAAAAACTCTGAACCACACGCGCACAACCATCAACAACCAGCGAGTTGACAAACAGCTCATCAAAGAAATGCACCACAGCCGCCAAAGCATCTTGGCCATACTTGACCACGTAATTGCTGTAAAATTCGTCGAAATAAAACTTATTTTTAAATAATTTGATGGTAAAAGGTTCCTGAACACGGTTGCGATACATGATAAATGCCGAGGATACCCCCAACAATAAGGTCAAGACAGAGACCAGCAGCACAATTGATTCGTGATTTCCATGCTCGGGAGTGACTGCATTCAAAAGCTTTGGAATCGAAAATGACGCCGACAACAGAGCCATGACCGCCAACAACAGTAACGGTGCCTTCATTAACCAACCCACCTCGTGCGCGTGACTCGCTTCCTCCGATCGGCTCTTACCCAAAAACACAACAACAAATAATCTTGTCATGTAAAATGAGGTCAACAATGCCACAAACGCAACAATGACAAACACTGGAGGATGATGCAACGCTGCCGCTAAAATTTCCTCTTTTGACCAGAATCCTGAGGTCACATAAGGCACCGCGATGAGAGCCATGTATCCCAATCCAAAAGTCAGGGTTGTAACCGGCATTTTTTTGGCCAAGCCACCCATGTTCCAGATGTTTTGTTCATGGTGACAAGCATAGATAATCGCGCCGGAACCCAGAAACAACAAAGCCTTGAACCACGCATGTGTGTAAAGGTGAAACATGCCCGCCTCACCATGCACTAGACCAATCGCCATGATCATGTAGCCGAGTTGTGATAACGTAGAATACGCCAAGATTTTCTTGATGTCATCCTGCTGCGTCGCCATCAAAGCAGCCAGCAATGAAGTGATCGCGCCAATCCAAGTGATCACTTCCGAAGCGGGCAACTCCTGGAAATACTCCACACCCACTGACACCTGGAAACGAAACATCATGTAAACTCCCGCAGCGACCATCGTCGCCGCATGGATCAAGGCCGATACAGGAGTCGGCCCTTCCATCGCATCAGGAAGCCACACGTGCAGTGGCAACTGCGCCGACTTCCCAATCGCACCACAGAACAGACACAACAATAAAACCGAAAACAGCTCTTTGGCGTGTGGAATTACTGCAAAAAACGATTTACCTGCCGCCGACATCTCAGAAAAATTCAATGTGTGCAACAACGCAAAAACCATCATGATGCCAATCAAAAAGCCAAAATCACCGACACGGTTGCACAAAAATGCTTTTTTGGCAGCATCCGCAGCGGAAACCTTAAAATACCAATGACCGATGAGCAGATAGGAACTCAACCCAACTAATTCCCAGAAAATAAACGTTGTGATGAAACCTGAAGACATCACGATGCCGGTCATCGAAAACAAGAAAAAGGACAATGAAACAAAATAACGCCCCTTGGCATCATCTTCCTTCATGTAGGCAAGCGAAAACACATTCACAAGGAAGCCCACACCCGTGACCACCAGCATCATGCCTGACGACAAGTGATCGACCACAATTCCAACCTGCAAACGAAAATCACCAATTTTAATCCAATCAAAGGCAGACTGTGTTTCGCGCCCCAATTGACTAAATGCCAAAATCAAACAAACCAGCGAAGATGTTGCCGATAACAGAGCAACAAGATTGTGATTCTTACGCAGAACAAACTGCCCCACCAAAGCTGCGATCAGCGGCGTCAACAAGAGAAACCATGAAATTTCTATCATAATCGTATCAAAAGATTGCTTATCACCCCTTCAAACTCGTTAGCTCGTCCACCTGTATGGTCTTGCGGCTACGATACAAAGCAACAATAATGGCCAAACCCACAGCTACCTCAGCCGCTGCAACAGTAATCACAAAAAAGACCAGCACTTGTGCGGAAATCTCTGGCAATCCGCTTTTTGCCAAATGGAATCGTGAAAATGCAATCAACGTAAGATTCGCTGCACTTAACATCAGCTCCAAGCACATGAACATCACAATGATGTTTTTGCGAACAATTACTCCAGCCAGCCCGATGCTGAATAGCAAACCGGCAACGAGCAAATAATCATTTAATGTTATCATGGTATCGTAAGTTAAGACGCATCCCGTTGCTTGCGACGCGAAATCATCACCGCGCCAACTGTCGAGACCAACAAAATCATCCCGACGACTTGCAAATGCAGATAATAATCAGAATAAATCGCCTGTCCGACCAAATGAACGTCTGGCAGACGTTGCTGGCTCAGTTCATGAGCGATGTGTGACTTTTCATCGAACGATTTAGCGGCTGTCTCAAAGGCAATCACTGGCAACTTTTGATCCTCCACGCGGGACAAGTTACCGAGGAACTGAATCGTCAAAGCCACCACTACCGCGATCGCAGACAACACCGCACCAATGCGCAGTTTGGTGATGTGATCTTCATTCAAATCAAGCAACATGATGATGAAAATAAACAACACCATGATCGCTCCAGCATACACCATGATCTGAATCACCGCAGCAAAATACGCATTCAGACCAACAAATAAGCCAGCAAGTCCAATGAATGAAACCACCATCGACATCGCACTGGCAACCGGGTTGGGCAATGCAACCACCATCAATGCGCCGACCAACATCAGCAGAGAAAAAATCCAGAAAAAAACAGCAGGCATAGTCTTGATCTCGTTATTTCAAATCATTCCACTTGTTAACCAAACCCGTGCGCACTCCGCCAATTTCATACAGTTTGGCTTTGTTATGAACCATGTCTTGGCGAGTTAATCCAGTGATCAAATAATCCTTACGCAAAAAAATCGCTTGCTCGGGACAAACCTCTTCGCACATGCCGCAATAAATGCAGCGAATCATATCAATATCAAATGCGGCAGGTCTCTTTTCAACTTTTGCCCAAGGATCGCTCGATGGAATCTCGGATGGTTTGATCTTGATCGCTTTTGGTGGGCAGATGAACTCGCACAACTGACAAGACACGCAGCGCTCGCGACCCAACTCATCCGTCACCAAGGTGGGAGCACCACGATAATACTCTGGCAAATGCGCGTCCCAACGCTGCTCAGGAAACTGCATCGTGATTCCCAACCCAGACGACTCCATTGCCTTTGCCCCACGAGTATGATTCCACAATGACTGCCAAGCGTGCTTCATCGTGAGCATGAAACCCTTAAAAATCGCTCCAAGATAGAGCTTCTCTCCCGCATCTAATTTAGGCCTAGAAAGTTTGATAATTGCCATAACGCCTTTAATTTCAGAAGCTTAGTTCAAAATTTTCACTGATTTCACCGCAGATTTTGCAATCTTAATCAGCAACCCACTCACAACCGCCAATGCCACAAAAGAAAAAGTAGTGGGTAGAAACCCGATATGGGGCGCAGCAATCATCAGAGCGCCAAAAAAAACATTGATCAACGCAGCCTCAAAAAATACAATCCAACCCAAATTCATCAATTGATCGTAGCGAAAACGTGGCACAGTCCATCGCACCAAAATGAAAAACAATACGAAGATCAACACCTTGGTTAAAAAGATTCCCAAATGAATCAAGCCGCCAAAACTCCAGGATGAAATCAAGGCATCAAAACCAAAACCGGCTGACCAACCTCCAAAAAACAGCGTAATGATCAACGCAGAGCCCACGATCATCGCGGCATATTCGCCCATGAAAAACATGGCAAACTTCATCGAAGAATACTCCGTGTGATAGCCACCCACCAACTCGGTCTCACACTCTGGCAAATCAAACGGCATGCGGTTGGTCTCTGCAAAAATCGAAATCGTGAAAATAAAAAATGAAATCAACGCCGGAAGGAAAAAGATCATTTTTTCACCAAATCCTTGCTCAGCAGTGTGTCCCCAGAGTGGAAGCAGCAACCAACCATGATCAGCTTGATGCTGAACAATGTTTGATAAATTCAAATCACCGTAATACATTAAAACCGGAATAATCGACAAACCCAAAGCGATTTCATATGAAATCATCTGCGCCGTTGACCGCACCCCACCAATGAACGGAAATTTGGAGTTAGAAGACCAGCCTGCCAGCGTGATTCCGTAAACTGACAGCGAGGCAATCGCGAAAATGAACAGTGGCCCGATATTGATGTCAGCAATCACCAACGGAATCGGCGGCAAACCCGGGATCGTGATGCTGCTACCAAAAGGAATCACACACAGAGTGATCAATGCTGGAGCCACAGTGAGAGCTGGAGCCATCCAATAGAAAACCTTGCGAACATGTGCGGGAGTAAAGTCCTCTTTGAGAAAAAGCTTCACCCCATCGGCAACCGGCTGAATCAGTCCAAAGAAGCTCCAGTCCTTCTTCGCACCCAAAAGCGTCAACGGGATTCCAACTCGATTGGGTCCCACGCGATCCTGAATGATCGCAGAGAATCGGCGCTCAAAATACACTGAAAGTGGAACAAGAGGTAAGACCACCACAAAGGTCAGCACAATTGCCTTCAGTAAATTCACCAAGATTAAAATGAGTTCCATATCTATTCGAGCATTAGTGCTTTATCCGTTGATGATCCCTGCCGCTTTCTTAGCACGCTCATCCCGCAGTAGAGCAATCTCATAACCAGTATCGATCAAAGCCATGCCTTGATCTCCAATCGCCTGCCATGTCACATGCTCCATTCCCGGCAATGTGCCGAACGCGAATTCACATGCCTGCTCAATTGTCACCGGCAATGGCGCCGCTGACTGACTTAAGCGACAAAAATCTCGCAATACCAACCAGTCCTCACGTGCGAACCCAGGCGAAGCAATCGCGCGATTCAAACGCTGCAACCGTCCCGCTAAATTGATCATGGTTCCGGACTTTTCGGCGAAAGATGCAACAGGCAAAACCACATGAGCGAGCGCCGCACTGGGTGATTCAACAATGCCAACGTGAACAAAAAACTGCAGCGCTTGTAATTGCTCAACAGTCAAGCCGATGTCATTGATCGCGTCCTCCCCCCATGCAAGCAGTGCATGCAAACGGCCACTCGCTAATCCATCGACAATCGTAGCCAAGCTGGCGTAAGGATCAGTGCCCATAATGCACTGAGCACCAACGGTATTTGGATTCCGATCCGCTGCAATGAGCAACCCATCAGGCTCGCCTTGACGCGGAACCATAGACCAATGAACAACGCCATTAGTCTCCATCCACAACTTCAGTAAGTGCATCTCCTCATTGGTCATCCTCGCCGATGCGATGACCGCAATTTTATCAGGCTGGATGCCAGAAAATCCATTCGCAATGGCCTCGTAAGCTTGATCCCAAGTGCTTACTGAATGACCTGAATTCACCGTCCGCACCAGAGGCGACTTCAAGCGTGATTCTCCATTCACATAATGAAAATTGAGTCGATGAGAATCGGGCATCCAACATGAATTGACTGCGTCATTTTGACGCGGCGTCACCCGGTAAACTTCGTCTTGACGCGACCAAATCGTGGTATTGCAACCGGTGCCGCAATTGATATCGATGCTTGGCGTTTCTTTGAGAAACCACACGCGCATCTGAAATCGAAAATCATTGGAAGTCAGTGCGCCCACTGGACACAAATCCACCGTGTTGAGTGAATAATTTGAATCTAATTTGCGACCAGGATGAACAGTCAACGTCGTATGTGTGCCACGTTGAGTGAAACCCAAAACCGCATCGCCAGCGATCTCGTCCATGAACCGAATGCAGCGACTGCACATGATGCAACGTTCATCATCCAAACGAACGCGCGGTCCAATCTCAACATTTTTCGGTTTCTTCACCTTCATGTCGAGGAACCGCGAAATTCCTCGACCGTAACCAATCGAAAACTCTTGCAAGCGACACTCGCCCGCCTGGTCGCATATGGGACAATCCAGTGGGTGGTTGATCAGCAAAAACTCCATCACGCCATTGCGGCACTTTTCCACCAGCTCTCCCTTGGTGCGAATGCCCATGTTTTCCGAAACAGTGTTCGCGCAAGCAATCACCGGACGTGGCATCCAACCAATGGACTCGTAACCCAGCTCATCGCGCACCGGCTCCTGTCCTGGCGCTGGTCGTGGTGGCATTCCCATCTGCACCAAGCACATGCGACAGTTGCCAGGCACTGATAACTTCGGGTGATAGCAGTAGTGCGGAACATCAACCTTGACCGCACGACACGCCTCAATCATGCGAGTGCCACGAGGAAACTGATGCCAAACCCCATCAATCTGAACATTAACCATGCCCTTCTCGGCAGCAATATCCTTCGGCAGCTTCAATAGCTCGATTTCCGCAGTGACCTGTGTTGATTCGCTCATGGCAGTTGCATTAAGGCGCATCAAACGCCCGCCCAGCGACTATGCACTCCATGATTCAGGCGTGCAAGACACTTTGTGAAAAAAATCACAAACAGGAATTTCGCTAAATATCAACGCATGTCTTGAAAGAGCCAGGACAACCTTGAAACCATGACACATGGCATGCAAACCAAGTTGCGGACACCTCAACACCTGTTACTGCTTGCGTGTCACCTTCCCGCAATCATTGCTTTCCGCAAAAAACAAGTATCGCATGCGATCATCATGCCGACCTTGCGGCTCAATCATTGATCGAGCTTGAGTTTTTTTAACTTCGGCTCAATCACGAATCGACAATACGGATTTTTCGATTTGTTTTGGCTGTAATAATTCTGATGGTAGTCTTCTGCTGGAAAAAAAGCCCCCGCCGACTTGATTTCTGTGACAATCGGTGACTTGAAGTTCCCTTGCGCCGCGAGTTTGGACTTCTCCGCAACACCTTTTTGTTGCTCTGAGTGATAAAAAATCACCGATCGATATTGGGTGCCGACATCATTGCCCTGACGATTCAATGTGGTTGGGTCATGCAAATCCCAAAACCAAGCTAAGATCTTTTCCGCATCGATCACCTGCGGATCATAAGTCAACTGCACCACTTCTGCATGGCCCGTGTCTCCGCTGCAAACCTGTTCGTAAGTCGGATGATCAACAGTGCCACCCATGTAACCCGAAACAGCAGTCTTCACCCCTTTGATTTGACGATAAGCAGCCTCAATGCACCAAAAACACCCTGCTCCTAACGTGATCGTTTCCATTTTTGATTCCACTAGCGTTGTTTGTGTCTCTTTTGCCATGGCCTCACCCGCTGGGTTCGAATCTTTACTCAATCCATTTTTCGACTCATTCGCATGAGCGAAAAAACTCAACAATATCATCATTAAACTCCAACGCTTCATGGCTAATCTAATAGCGTTGAAACCCATGAAATTTGCTTGAAGGATTCATTGATTTGATCACAAACACGCGTTCAAGGTTCATCACCAACTGATCCTATAAATTGGGAACCACCCAGCCAGCAGCCAAAAAACGCTGAATCATGAACTGGCGGCGTTTGTAGCCTTCACCCTGCGCCATGATTTCGATTGTCGCACGCGAATAACCTTTTGAAGTTAGCTCAAGCAACTTATCTTGATCGAGAGAATCCTTTAGGCAGTAAAAATAACACGGGTTATCATCCACTGGCGATATTCCGATGTAGCATTGATATTTCTGCTCATCGACGTAATCATAATTATAATAATTGCCCTTATTCAAAGTCACGCGGATCTCGACTTGATGCTTCACCTTGCCCTCCAGCAAGTCGTTAAGATGGCAGCTGGAGTAACCCACATAAGATTTGAAATCCACTTTCGCCACTTGCTCGTTTAGCACGACATTGACCTGACGTGTCGAGCCATCGTCCATGGTCGCAACGAAGCGATCGTAAGCCGCCCCACCGGAACTAACGCCTCCAATCGGAGAGAGTTTACGCACATGCTCTGTTTTGCCAGGACCGTTTTGAAAAAAGTCCTGCATGATTCCGTCCACAACAGCCGGTTCCCTGACCCACTTGATCCGCTCGGCATGGGTCTTGGCCTTGGTGAAATGTTCGGCTACTTGCGCTGGCAAGGCACCCTTCCAGTCCTCTGCTTTGCCCGGATCCCAATACTGTTCTTCTTTGGGTGCGTTTTCGATCAGTTTCTGCTGCGTTTGTTGCTTTAGAACCACCGATGCAGGTTTGTTTTTACCATGCCACCAAAGGATCAACGCCGTCACCACGATGAACAACGAAAACAGCAGCACTGCCCACCGCGCAAATGGGGTCCAGCCTCGCGGCTCTCTCTCCAGTCGATCGCCACGACTATCCCATTTTTGCTTCATCACACGCCGACGTCGACGCACTCGATCTCCTGATCTTTGGCTTGAGCGCGAGTCACGATGTTCGGATTCTCGATTGTAATCATTCATGGGTTTGCTTGAAACGACACATCCATTAACGGGTGAAAGTGATTCATGGCGATGAAAAAAACATTTTTCTCCCTCAATGTTTGCACTTCACACCGAATGATCAATATGAAAGATTGCTGTCGGCATGGTGGGCTCCAAGCAACACTCAGAACAAGTCATTCAAGGTATCCCGGTTTCACCGGGAATCGCAATGGCGAATGTGCATGTGATTGCACGTGGATTTTCAGCTCCACAGGTCTATGAAGTGCCGGAGGAGGCCATTGCCGAAGAGCATTTGCGCTTCGATGAAGCCATCCTCAAAGCAAAGAGTGAGCTTTCAGAGTTACAAGAACGACTCGCTGAATTATCTTCAGACGAAGAAGCACGCATTTTCGAAGCCCACTCGATGGTATTGGACGATGTGTCCATGCTTAGTCGCGTGCACCAAGCCATCGAAGATCGCAAGCAAAACGCCGAATACGCGTTCTACGCAGTGATGCAAAACTTTCTCGAGGCGATGCGGCGCATTCCTGATCCTTACTTGCGGGAACGCACAGCGGACATTGAGGACGTTTGCGAACGCGTCCTGCATTCTTTTGTCAATAACGAGGGTCGCGCGCGCTGCAATACCCTCGACCGACATATTCTGGTGGCTTACGACCTCAGTCCATCGGACACAGCATCCATGGATCGCGCGCTTGTGCTGGGTTTTGCCACCGAAATGGGCAGTGTCAACTCGCACACTGCGATCATTGCACGCTCACTAGGCATTCCGGCGATTGTTGGCATTGAGGATGCGGTCATTGATATCCTAGCACTTAGCCCAGCAATTCTGGACGGCTATGCCGGCAAGTTAATTCTCTATCCCACAGAATCCACCCTTGAGACTTATCGCAGTCTCAATCAGAAAAAACAGCGCGCGCGAACCGCTCTCGAGGCCCTGCGTGATGCAGAATCTAAAACGCGCGACGGACAAACCATCACTCTTTCGGCCAATATCGGTTTGCTGGATGAACTCGCCGCGGTCAGCAAGTCGGGGGCTCAAGGCATTGGATTATACCGCACAGAATTTTTGCTCTTGCGCGAGGATCAACAGGAGCTGCCGAGTGAGCTGGAACAAACTGAGGCCTACCGCCAAATTGCAAAAGCGATCGCCCCTCATCAAGTGATCATTCGCACTCTGGATTCAGGGGGAGACAAACTTCCGACTGAACCTCTCAGCGAACCCGAACCCAACCCATTTCTCGGCTGGCGCGGCATTCGTGTTTCGCTGGATCGACCCGCTATTTTTCGCAGCCAATTGCGCGCGGCGTTGCGTGCTTCCGCCTTTGGCAAGATTGCGCTCATGTTCCCTTTGGTGTCTGGGTTAACGGAGGTCCGCCGCGCCAAGACGCATCTTCAACAATGCATGGACGAATTATCGCGTCAAAACATCGCGTTTGATCCGGCTGTTCCGGTCGGCATCATGATCGAAGTTCCTTCAGCTGCTGTCATTGCTGACATTCTTGCAAAAGAAGTCGATTTCTTCTCCATCGGCACCAATGATTTGATTCAATACACCGTTGCGGTGGATCGCGTGAATCCGCACGTAGCAAATCTCTACCGCCCGACCCACCCCGCTGTCATTCGTTTGATCCATCGCACGGTGTCGGCGGCCCGACATGAGGGCATTTGGACCGGACTTTGCGGTGAGATGGCGGGTGACATTCACCTCACCCCATTGTTAATTGGCCTTGGCATCGAAGAGTTGTCGGTCGGCCCCCACCAAGTTCCGAGCATTCGCAAAGCCATTCGATCACTGTCACACGCTGAGTGTTCGGTGATGGCTGACGACTGCCTCAAGCGCTCCATCAGTGCTGAAATTTACCAAGAATCCCGTCAGATGGCTCAACGCTATTATCCAGAGCTGTTTGATTAAGTTTTTTCACCCACAATGCCCACCATTCTCGCCATTGAGTCCTCATGCGACGAAACCGCTGTGGCGATTTTGCGCGAGCAAATCGATGCAGATCAACCAACTGTTTCAATTTTGGCCTCGGAAATTTCGAGTCAAATTCCGCTGCACCAAGTTTATGGCGGTGTCGTGCCTGAAATCGCATCGAGACAACATGCCATGATGTTGCTGCCGCTCATCCATGAAACACTCAAACAAGCCGGTGTGACACTTGCGGAGGTGGATGCTTACGCTGCCACCGCTGGACCCGGTTTGGCGTCGTCGCTGCTCATCGGCAACACAACGGCGAAGGCACTTGCATTGGCTAGCAGAAAAAAATACATCGCTGTCAACCATCTGGAAGGGCATCTGCTTTCACCTTTTGTTCAAAGAACCGAAATTCCTGCTCATGTGTCACTGATCATTTCCGGTGGTCACACCATGCTGATCCTTGTTCGCGCTGCTGGTAATTACGAAAAACTGGGGGGCACGCTTGATGATGCCGCTGGCGAGGCGTTTGATAAAGTCGCCAAAATGCTCAATCTGCCTTACCCAGGCGGCCCACACATTGAAAAACTCGCGCGCTGTGGCCGAACAGATGCCTTTCAATTTCCACGCGCCTTGCTGCATGAAGCGAATTTCGATTTCTCGTTTTCCGGTCTCAAAACCAGCGTTCTCTATCAAATCGCCGCCATTGACGATCTCAATCTCGCGTTGCCCGATCTGTGCGCCTCTTTTCAGCAGGCTGTGATCGACGTTTTATGGCAGAAGTCCCTGCGTGCCTTGAAACAAAATGGTCTCCGGCATCTTGCCATCTCAGGAGGTGTGTCGATGAATCAGTGTCTGCGCGATTATTTCCTGAGCCACGCCCAAACCCACGGCATTGAGATCTCCTTGGCAGCAGCGGAACTCTGCACCGATAATGCCGCGATGATCGGCTACGCGGGGTTGCTGCGATTGCGCAAACAACAAACCAACGCGCTCGACAGCACCATCGACCCGAATCTCAGCTTGTTTGCCATGCATTGCCCGTGATCCGATTGCCACAGTAACTGATCTCAGTGACGCATCCGAGCGCTACGAGACCACGATCGCGCTCATTTGCCATCAATCGATTTCACCTTCTTTTTATTCGTCGATTTTTCTAAGAATTTGATGATTGACTCAGCGACCTTGACCTTCGTGGAAACCTCAATGCCTTCTAATCCGGGAGAGGAATTCACTTCGATCACCAAGGGACCCCGCTTCGAACGCAGCAAATCGACGCCAGCTAGGTTCAAGCCCATCACTTTCGCAGCACGAATCGCGGTTTTGCGTTCATCCGATGAAATTTGGATCACCCGCGCCCGCCCGCCGCGATGCAAGTTGGAGCGAAACTCACCGTCAATTCCCTGTCGCTCCATCGCAGCGACGACTTTTCCCCCTAAAACAATGCAACGAATATCCGCTCCCTGTGATTCAGCGATGTATTCCTGCACCAAAATATCCGCACGCACTTCCTTGAATGCCTCAATCACCGATTCCGCTGCTTTTTTGGTTTCCGCCAGCACCACACCCATGCCCTGCGTGCCTTGCAGTAGCTTCACCACCAGCGGGGCCCCCCCACACATGGAGATCAGCTCATTCGTGGCATCGATCGAATGCGCAAACCCCGTGACCGGCAACCCAATCCCCTTTTTTGCCAGCAACTGCATGCTGCGCAGCTTATCACGCGAACGCGCAATGGCCACGCTGTCATTGAGAGTGAAAACGCCCATCATCTCGAACTGCCTCACCACGGCATTGCCATAAGCGGTGTGCTGAACCGCGATGCGCGGGATAATCGCATCGGCTTGAAGCGGCTCACCATCAACATAAATCTGCGGAGAATTGGAGGTGATGTTCATGTAACACCGCAAATAATCCACAACGCGCACCTGGTGCCCACGCTCAATCGACGCTTGTTCTAATGCTTTGGTGCTATACAAGCTCGGATTGCGGGAGAGAATCAATAAATTCATGTGAATGGGGATGTCGGGGAAATGGGTATTAGAATTCGTGGCGCTTTCCGAGCAAATAATTGGCTTGCGGATCCACAACAAAAAAACCGGCGATTGCGCGTCGCCCCAACAGCATCGGACACTTCATTTCACGTCGATCAGCTAGAGTCAAATCCAGAGTCAAAGTCAAACCACCACAGAAAACCGCGCGAGTGCGAATCACATAGCGCGTCTCAGCGACGCCACATGAGTTGCGAATGACCTTACGCGCAAGGATGCGACAACATTGCACATCCTGGCGCATGCTAGCATCAAATGTGCGAAAGCTTACCCACTGGCCATCCGCCGATGTTTGCAAATCCTCTGCATGCAAACAGGAGGTGCGCGCACCTGTATCCACTTTGGCAACCATGGGACGGGCGGCAAATTCAGGCAACCACACCCACTCACGCCTTCCGATGATCAAACGCTCAAGCCCACGTGCCTCCCCCGGCAGACGCAGGTCCTTCACCGTTTCGACGATTCCTTGGTCCAAACACGTGGCCTGAGACATCCATGTTTTGCTATTCATAACCAAACTGCAATTCCTCCAGCGTATCTGATTCAGGTAAAAAAACAAACAGCGCTCTCTGAACATATTGTCACAATTCAGCGTTGCTTGCACGCCCAAATCCGGTTTTTGCATTGACAACGCCCAAATGCCGCCATTAAACTCTCCCTCTCGCCATTCAGCACATTAATTTTTCATGAACATCATCGTCGAACGTCAACCCAAATGCCTCGCTACGCTACGCGTGGAGGTGCCAGCGGCCACTGTGAGCCAAGAGCGCCAAATTGTGATTTCTTCTTATGCCAAACAAGCGAAAGTTCCCGGATTTCGTCCCGGCAAAACGCCAGCGACTTTGATCGAAAAACGTTACAAGTCTGAAATCCAAGAAGAGCTGGAAGCGCGCTTGATCGATCAATCCTTTGACCATTCGTTAAAAACCGAAGGTCTGCGAGTGCTCAACTTCGGCAATCCTCAAGGTCTGACATTTCACAATGACGGCACTTTCACTTTTTCCACTCTGCTTACCCTCGCTCCCGAGTTCAGCTTGCCAGAATACAAAGGCATCGCGATTGAACTCCCGACAAGCGAACCCACAGAAGAAGAAATTCAGCAAAAAATGGAGGAGCTGCGCAAGCATTTCAGCAGCTTCGACAACATCACTGATCGCGCCATTGAAAAGGGCGACTTCGCGGTGGTTGACTTCAAAACCACACTCAACGGCACTCCTTTGGAAGAAGCAATTGGCAAGACCCTCGGAGACATCGCGGGGCGCGACGCTTTCTGGATCCAGGTGTCTGACGATGACTTGCTGCCAGGCTATGCCGACGGTCTTGTAGGAGCTAGCGTCGGTGATCAACGCGACATTGCCGTGACCATCCCTGACACGTTCCCAACTGCGGATTTGCAACAGAAGGAAATTGTTTTTCACACCACGATCAAGGAAATCAAGCAACAGCAGCTTCCAGAGCTAGACGATGCTTTTGCCGCTCGCTTGTTGGGCGACCATGGCACGATCGACGATCTGAAAGAGAAAATGATCGAAATGTCGCGTTCCGAGCGCAACCGTGAAATTGAAGAATCCAAGGTGAACCAAATCGTGAAATTTTTGGATGATGCCGTGGATTTTGATGTTTCTGAAGAGTTACTTCAGTCCGAAACGCAACACCAAATCGACAGCATGGTCAATCAAGCCATGCGCGAGGGCTTGAACGGCGAACAGATCGAAGCCGCGCAAGCTGAGATCTTTGAACGTGCTGCGCGCAATGCAAGGGTCAGTATTAAAACAAATTTCATCTTGCAGGAAATTGCCAATGCGGAGAAATTGGTTGTTTCGGATCAAGAATTAATTTCTCACTTGGTGCGAATCGCCGAACAGCAAAAAACACCGATCAAGGATTTGATTAAAAAAATCCAACGCGCTGGACGCTTGCAAAGCATGCGCAATTCATTATTGATCAACAAAGCGATCGATTTTTTAGTTAGCTGTGCGACAGTTCAGCAGCCATCCTCAACTTCAGCACTCCAATCAGAATCATGAATCCATTTCTCTCTGGTCAAACGCCGCGCAATTCATACTACGTTCCCGTTGTTGTCGAGTCCGATGGCCGGGGCGAGCGTTCATTTGACATTTACTCCCGTCTTCTCAAGGATCGCATCATTTTCATCGGCACTGGCATCGATGATTTTGTGGCCAATTCCGTGATTGCCCAAATGTTATTTCTGCAAATGCAGGATCCCAAAAAAGACATTCACATTTACATCAATTCTCCTGGAGGTTCGGTGACCGCAGGACTGGCGATGTATGACACGATGCAATTTCTTACATGTGATGTGAACACCTATTGCATCGGAATCGCGGCTTCGATGGGCTCGGTGCTGCTAACAGCAGGAACCAAGGGCAAACGCTTCTGCCTGCCAAACTCGCATGTGATGATCCACCAAGTATCCGGCGGAGCACAAGGAACGGCTTCGGATGTTGAGAGAACCATTGGCTTCATGTTTAACTTGAAAAAACGACTCAACGGCATTCTCGCTCATCACACAGGAAAAACTGTCGAGCAGATCGAGCTGGACTCCGACCGAGACAACTATATGTCAGCTGAAACCGCCTTGGAGTATGGTTTGGTTGATCGTGTGATCTCGCGCAGTGAAATTCAGTTATAAGCGGATCACTGACCATTACGATCATGCAAATCGATTTGGCATTGGATGCCAGATCGATTTTTTTGTCATCATGTGACTTTATTGTTGCTTGCTCATTCAAAAAAAATTGACTAGTCTGGAACACATTTGATGCATTTTCGTAAAATTAATCACATATTCGCTTTATTTTTTTTAGCACTACTCGTTCAGTGTGGCTCACCTCATCGATTGCCTTCCATGCAAGGCCCCACAGAGAGCGCCCGTGCGCAATCGATTGCTCAAGAGCCAACCGGTGATTTTTATTATGGGCGGCGCTACTATGTGAAGAAAACTCGTTTTTGGGGTTATCTGCGCGCTCCGCGGCAAAGTGCTAAAACAGCCAAGCTGGTTGTGATGCTGGAATCGATTAAAAAATGTCCTGACCGACTGATCGAAGATGAAAAACCCGGAGCCAGCTATGGGTTTGATCAAAATTACGAATATCGCATCTGGGGACGATACACCGGTCGTGAGGTCTATGACATCAACAGCAACCAATTTTTACCCGAGTTCCAACTGAGAAATTACGAACTCGTTGACAAGAATCCCGGTTGGTTGTTTAGCCCGCGAGATCGCTATGACAACACGCGAATCACCCTTTTACCTCGATAAATCCAAATTTCATGAAACCAAGAAACGTGTATCGCGGTGTGTCACAAGCACCTAAAGATAGCAATTCAACGGACAATCGCATCGGGAGACTGGCACGCATCCATCGACACTACGACAAACAAAGTAGCCGCAAGCGCAACAAAAACGTTCGCTCCACGACGTTTCGTAATTACGTTTATGTGTTGGTGATTGGCTCTGCTTTGGGCATCATTGGACTGTTAGGTTGGATCATCAGTGGTCAAATGGCACGCAAGGAAGTGAAGACCGAGGTCGTGAGTTTGAATCAAGAAACCTTCGCCGTTCCTCATCCTTCCAGCGCTGATTGTGTGCAACTTTATAACAAAGCCATGTCGGCCGAGACTGCCGAACTACTGGCTCCGCATGTGCGATTGAAATCGCTGAACATTGAGGACGCATTTCGGCGTTTGAGCGAAACCAAAGCTCAAGATGGCAAAGTTTTAAGTGTTGACTGGTCCGGCAGCGTTGAGACTAACGGACTGTCGATGGAAACGATTTTGGTGACATTTGAGAGCAATAAAATGCGTTTTGCCTACCTAGTTTCCAACAACAAGGATGAATGGGTTTTGGATCTGGAATCCTACATCCGTCACACTTCCAAACCTTGGAGCGTGATCGCAGGATCGAATAGCTGCGACGCCATCATTCGCGCGACAGTGAATTACAACAGTTATTACAACGGTATTTTCAAGGATGAGCAACGATGGATCTGCTTTGCTCTCGCGTCTGAAGACCATCAGGGTTCACTTTGGGGCTATGCCAAGCTGAAATCTGCTCAGCACAAAGCCCTTGATGAAATCTTGCGAACATCGAATCCAGCAAGAACCGTCATCGAAATTTCCCGCGATGCGGGCATGGACGTCGGCCAATACGAGATCAAACGCGTGTTGGCTCAAGATTGGGTTGAAAGCGATGATGTATTCGATGCGAAGTTCACCAGTGACACAGCTGCGTCGCCGACAGCTGTCGAATGATCGGTCACAAATGATCCCGCTTTTTTAGGCCAACTGACCTACCGAAAACAACGCCAATCATCCGTCGACCAGGGCGAACTTCAATTCGCCTTCGGATACGACTTCGCCATTGACCAAGCAGCGTGAGCGTGTCTGCCCGATTGAGCCGCGAATTTTGATGACTTCAGCCTCAATAATCAAAGTATCACCCGGCAGCACCGGCCGACGCCATTTGACATTGTCAGCGCTCATGAAGTAACCGATTTTCCCCTGATTCTCAGGTTTCCGCAACATCAGAACTGAAGATACTTGCGCCATGGCCTCAAGCTGCAGCACCCCAGGCATCACGGGATGGCCCGGAAAATGCCCCGGGAAAAATGGCTCATTCATGGTCACGTTTTTCATGCCTGTGCACTTATTGTCGCCTTCGAAATCAATGATGCGATCCACCAGCAAAAATGGGTAGCGGTGGGGCAATATCTTTAACACTTCATGTATGCTCAGAACCGCTTCACCACTTGGAATTTGCAACGGCGGCACCAGTGAACGCATGCGGGTGTATTCCCGCTTCAGAGTCGCTGCCATTTGCGTGTTTGGACCGTGCCCCGGCTTGATTGCAATCACATGACCCAGAATCCGTTTGCCTGAAAGCATCAAATCGCCAATCAAGTCTAATGCCTTGTGACGCGCGAACTCATTATCGTATCGCAATGACTCTTTGGACATCACTTCATCGCCTCGCACAACCACAGCATTCTCGAGCGACCCCCCTTTAATCAACCCTTTCTCAAGTAGAGGTTTGACGTCTTCATAATAAACAAAAGTCCGCGCATCGGCGATTTCCTTTTCGTAGGTCTGAGGATTAACTTCGGTTGAAAAATATTGTGTGAATCGACCGGAGGGACCCACATTAGTCACAGACACTCGAAAGGTTTTACACGGAACGATACTGATGATGGTTCCGTTAGCTGTTTCCTGGTGAATCGGCTCACGAATTTCCCAAGTTTTGCGAGGAGCTTGCTGTGCGAGCAAACCCGCTTTTTTGATCAACTCAACAAAAGGTCGGGCCGAACCATCTCCAATCGGCGGCTCGTTCGCACTCATCTCAATCAATGCATTGTCAACCCCCATTCCCGTTAATGCAGAAATGACATGTTCGACCGTATGAACCTTCACTGATCCTTCTGCTAGGGTAGTAGCGCGTTCAACTGTTTTGACCTTATCCGCATCGACATCAATAAACGGCTGATCGGCTAAATCCATGCGCCGAAACTTGAATCCATGTCCCTCGGGTGCCGGACGCAGTGTCAATGTCACCTTCGCACCTGTGTGCAACGAGGTTCCTTCGAGCGTCGCTGCGCTTGCAAGCGTGTGTTCAACATCAATCGGCATGGGCAGCATGTAAAACAGTTACATCCATTCGCCAAGCAGTAAATGCAGCAAACGCATGATTGCATGCTAAACCTAACAAATTCGCGCGCAAAAAGCCGATCACTTGCGTGGCAAATCACGCAGCAACAAATCTTCTGCTAGTGTCTGCGTGATCTCAAACATGTTTCCTGACAATGTCAACGGCAACGTCACTGTCTCACCATTCGGACTCTTGTTGTATCCATTAACAACTGGTGAGTTGGCAGGAAAGGCTGAAACGGGCAGAACCATCTGCAACGAGCCATTGTAAAGCTGGAGCTCTGCCAACTTGTTTGCTGTTTTATTCTGCATTTGCTGAATAATCGACTCCGCTTGAAACGGCACTCCGACTTCGATGTCATCATCGATGAAGGCTGTGGAATTTTTGTTTTCCTTCGCTGCCATCCTCGCCGCGTCTTTCAGCTTGATTTCATCATTCTTGGGTTTTTCCACCTCAACGGTATTTTCCACAACCGCAGCTCCAAGCCCCGCTGCCATGTCACCAGTGATTTTTCCACGTTTCAGAGCATCATCAATTTCAGCCTGAGTGGGAGGCCGAACCTCAAACGAACCTTTCAAATCCATTTGTCCCGGTGCCGTCAACTGGATGCTATCAACGCGCAACACGCCTGATTTGGTAGCGACGTTAAAGTAACCCTCCTTGAATACCGTTTTTCGGTAGCTCCCAGAAGGACTGAGCATCGCCAACGAATTTAAAATCGGTAATTGTCCGCGCACGATGATCTGATCTCGCTCATTCAAAGCGACGCGTCCTGTCATCGTCACGCCGTCCGAAGAATTGGTTGAACCGCCAATTTTAACATCTCCCGAAATGGTGCCCTCGAGTAATTTGGCAAAGCTATCTTGCAATATCAGCTCAATCGGCAGGCTCTCAAAGATCAGGTTACCGCTGTAACTTGGGCGTAAACCACCGGTCATCTTCACATTTTCAAATCGAACGGTTCCAGTTCCACAGTGAAACTTACCGGTTTCGACCAACAATTGCCCTTTGCGACACAGCAACACCAACTCGTCGATTTGCAAATTGCGCATCCAATTTTGCTGGAACGTTCCACCAGTGAACCGCAGTCTCCAGCCTTCATTTTCGCGCAACACCAGCAAATTGCTCTGGCTGATCACACCCTTAGTCCGGGCAGAATAACCCCAATTGAAGGTGGCATTTTTAACCTCAATCGACTGGAACATGAACTGGTCGAACGAGCGGAACAATGATTCCTCAAGAGTTTTTGCCTCGTCGTCCGACTCGGCTCCGGCCTTTAGTGCGATCGATAAGCGATCGACATTGATCGACTTCGCATCCCATCTGCCAATCACACCATCGAGCAAGCCCATGCGAAACTGAATTCCCGTCGCTTCCAAGGATGAAAAAAAGCTGTGCGCCCCGCCTTCGAGAGTTAAATGCGTGATTGATGCCTTATTCTGGGTTCGCGAAAACTGGCGCATGATACCAGAATCGCAGCCCAAACCCGATACAATCGCGGTGCGCAGATTGATCTTAAACGATTGAGAATCAGCACGTTTTGCCAGAAAGAACAACCCAATCAAGGCCAACACCAAAATAAAAATGGAAAACCGAGCCAGAAGTCGCAACACGTGAAAAGTCACCATTGTCTTGCTTCCTCCAGCCATCGAATAGCGCAACTGGAACCAAAAACCCTGCCGAGAAACCCATTGGGCTAAACGATCATTAAATAACTGTGTTGATTCGGGATCCATGCAATTGGTTGAGGCTATGAGACAAGGAGCTAATGGCGAAAAAATCGCGCGCATGCGAGCCTAAAATGAAGGAAACCTAAAAAAAGCAATATCATCTACAACTTAGCAATTGGGTGGATTCATCAGTAAATCGTTGAGACAAACCCATGCTGCGCGAACCGCCTTCACTGATCGACGCTCCCTCGCAACAAACGTTCAATTCGCTCGGATCATGCTTGTTAAATGCTCGGGTCACGTGCTTAATTGACCACCAATGCCTGCCCGTTTGTCATATTCTACCACCGATATCGAACTGCTAGCCCCGGCAGGGAATTGGGATTGCGCGCGTGCTGCTGTTGCTAACGGTGCAAATGCCATTTTTTTTGGCTTGCCCGCCTTCAACGCGCGACTGCGAGCGGATAACTTTCGCGAAGACGAACTGCCGGAGCTGATGAACTACCTTCATCAACACGGCGTGCGTGGCTTGGTGACGATGAACACGCTCGTTTTCACGGCAGAGCTGGAAGCGGCGGCGAAGCAGCTTCAATGGCTTGATCAATGCGGAGTGGATGCCGTCATCGTTCAAGATCTTGGCCTCGCTAGCCTTGTGGCCCAGCTCGCGCCTGGCCTCGCATTGCATGCCTCGACGCAAATGACGATCACTTCACCCGAGGGCTTGGAGTTCATTTCTTCCATTTTACCGATAAAACGCGCGGTATTGGCCCGTGAATTAGCCATCAAGGAATTGTTGCGATTTTCAGGTCAAGAGTCACCAACGCAAGTGCCGCTCGAAGTTTTCGTGCACGGAGCTTTGTGCGTTGCCTACTCCGGCCAATGCCTGACCAGCGAAAGCTTGGGTCAACGCTCAGCTAACCGCGGCGAGTGCGCGCAAGCATGCCGCATGCCCTATGAATTGGTGGTTGATGGGGAAAAAAAGCCTCTCGGAGAGATTCGCTACCTGCTCTCGCCTCAGGATCTCGCCGCTGTGGATCTCATTCCGGATTTGCTGACTGCGGGCGTTCGCTCATTTAAAATTGAGGGACGGCTCAAATCTCCTGAGTATGTTGCCGCAGTGACGGCGGTTTACCGCAAAGCCATTGACGCAGCAGTCGCGGGACAACCACAACCAGCTAGCCAAGCGGACCGGTATGCCTTAGAAATGACTTTTTCACGGGGTCTTTCCTCTGGCTGGCTGGCTGGCACGAATCATCCAGCTCTCACGCACGGACGTTTTGGCAAAAAACGTGGGGCGCTACTTGGAACCATCGTGCGTGTCGGCTCAGGCTGGATCGAACTGGAACAATCTCGCGCCATTCCCATTCAAGCCGGAGATGGCGTGGTTTTTGATGCTGGGGAAGACCGCAATCACGAACAAGGTGGTCGCATCTGGAAGATCGAAAACGACCGTCTTTACTTTCACCGCACTTTTTCTCCTCTGGACTGGACGCGCATTCGCGTGGGCTGCACCGTATGGAAAACATCTGATCCTCAACTAGAAAGTGAACTGCGCAAGAGTTGGAAAAAAGCCAAACTCATGCCAGTGCGCGAATCACTGCACGCGGAGGTATGGGGAGCGGTTGGTGAAAAAATGCACTTGAGAGCCCGAGACGTGGAAGTCGAATCCACTTCATTGCTCTGTGCCGCTCAGCAACATCCGCTCAATCGCGATCGTCTTTGGCAGCAGTTAGAACGTTTAGGAGGCACACCTTTTGTGCTAACTGAGCTCACCAATCACCTGAAGGGCGATTGCCATTTGCCAGTCTCTGAACTCAACGCCATGCGCCGCGAACTCGTTCAACGATTAAGCGAGCAGACTTCTTCTGCGCAGCCGCAGCAGGTCAGGCGCGAGCCTGGCGTGATCCTGAAAGAATGCATGCCCGCGCTCAGACATTCCATCCCACATGACCAACCGTTAACAGTCACGCTGCGCTGCCTGTGTCGCAATCTGACCCAGCTGGAAGCAGCGATCGAAGCTGGAGTCGAACAATGTTACTGCGATTTCGAGGATCTGCGACTCTACCGCGATGCGATTGCTCTGGCTGGCAGCGAACGTGTGATACTCGCTACACCCCGCATCATCAAAGCTGGAGAAACCGGCTATCTGACCATGATTGAGCGCATGGGAGCGTCTGCGCTGTTGGTTCGCAATTTGTCTGCCTTGCAGCACTATTCTGGAAAAACGGCTGCCAGTCTCATCGGTGATTTCTCGCTGAACGTTGCGAACCCGCTGACAGCGCAATTGCTGCGTGACAGCGCTCGATTGGACCGCTTGACGATTTCCTACGATTTGTCGATTTCTCAAGTGCTGGATCTGCTGCACAACGCTCCACCAGATTGGTTTGAACTCACATTGCACCAGCACATGCCACTTTTTCACATGGAGCACTGCGTGTTCTGCACCTTCATGTCATCCGGCACCAGCTACAAGGACTGTGGACGCCCATGCGAGAAACACACCGTCCATCTGCGCGATCGAGTTGGGCAGTTGCACCGACTGAGTGCCGACGTCGGCTGCCGCAATACATTGTTCAACGGACGCGCGCAAACAGGTGTGCGCTACTTTAACGCCCTGGAAGCAGCTGGTTTGCGCCATGTGCGGATCGAACTACTCGATGAAAACGCAGAGCAATCCCAACGCGTGATTCGTCTTTATCAACGTTTCCTACAAAACTCGATCTCTGCCGAAGATGTCCGTGAGCAATTGGGAGCACTCTCGCAACTTGGCGTGACCGAGGGCACTTGGCTGGATGAAAACCCGCGTTCCCCCGTTGCGCATTAACTTTCTGCTCGCCCATCTCAACAATTGTGCGTCACAATGCCTCGCAGATGTTTGAGGCACCGATGGAAACACGACGATTGATCGCAACAGACGAGGATCACAAGCAAGCAGTGGCAGAAGCAGTGCGATTGCTCGCAGCAGGCGAGATCGTGGCTGTGCCGACGGAAACGGTGTATGGCCTCGCTGCCAATGCCTTTGATGAATCCGCTGTGGCAAAAATTTTTGCTGCCAAAGAACGTCCAACGTTTGATCCACTGATCGTGCATGTCTCTTCGCGCGAGGAGCTTGAACGCGTCGCCATCATTCCACCAGAATGCTCAGACACCTTGAATAAACTCATTCATGCGTTTTGGCCCGGTCCGCTGACCTTGGTGCTGCCGAAAAAACCGGAATTGCCCGATCTCGTCACCAGCGGTCTTCCCACTGTTGCCGTTCGCATGAGCGCGCACAAAATGTTTCGCGCCATCGGCAAAGGGCTAGGTCAACCCATCGCCGCACCCAGCGCCAATCGCTTCGGCCGCATTTCTCCTACTTCAGCTTCGGCGGTTGAAGAAGAACTGGCTGGACGCATCCCGCTCATCATCGATGGT
This sequence comes from uncultured Verrucomicrobiales bacterium, assembly GCA_964599325.1. Lineage (GTDB taxonomy): Bacteria > Verrucomicrobiota > Verrucomicrobiia > Verrucomicrobiales > Akkermansiaceae > UBA956. The sequence goes on from CAZREM010000008.1 coordinate 67,541, forward strand.
GGGGCTTGCTCTGAGGGATTGGAAAGCACAATCATCCACATCGAAGCTGGTGAAAAACAAGTAATACTCACATGGCTGCGTCCCGGTCCGATCACAAAAGAAATGCTGCGACAATTTGGCAAAGTGCAGCGGCCAGCCAAACAGGCCAGCACCACCGCACCAGCCGCTCCGGGCATGCTAGCTAGCCACTACGCCCCGACCACTCCTCTCACACTGCTGGAGAATCCTGCCGACTTTCACCCCGAACCTGGCAAACGCTACGGCTTGCTTTCTTACACAGGCGAAAGCCATCGCGGCTACACCAACTTGCACGACTGGGCCAGCATCGAAATACTCAGTCCTGGGAGCGGCAAGCTGCCTGAAGCCGCACTGCGCTTGTTTCACCTGCTTCGCAAACTCGATCAAGCAGGGCTGGATGGCATCATCGCCGAACCCGTAAGCGAAGTTGGTTTGGGCGTGGCGATCATGGACCGCTTGCGGCGCGCCGCGGCGCGAAATGACACGTGATGACAGCCAAATAGTGAAAGATTTTCCAATCCAGCGAGTTTTGTATGTTTTATGACCATCAACCCATCGCTTTTTTTCGGATTGTGTGCGACTTGGCTTGCCACCTCGTGGAATCTCCGTGCTGATGTGACCATTTCGCCTTTGTTCACAACTCATGCCGTCTTGCAACGCGATCAAAAAATAACGATATGGGGAGGAGCCAATGAGGGCGAAAAAGTGTCAGTTCAGCTCGGCAAGGCGCATCAATCCACTGTCGCACAAGATGGCAAATGGCGCGTGACCTTTCCTGCGTTGCCTGCAAACTCGAAGGGCATGAAACTGACCGTTAAAGGCAATAACGAGATTGTCATTGATGACATCCTGATTGGAGACGTTTGGTTAGCCAGCGGTCAATCCAACATGGAACGTCAACTCGGGCCCCGCCAAGGCCAGCAAGAACTCATCGGCTGGCGCGAGGAAGCCGCGCGTGCCCATTTTCCGCAATTGCGTCAATTTGCCGTTCCTCGCGCGATGAACTATTCGCCGCAGTCGGAAACTCAAGGCAGCTGGAGTGTGTGCTCCCCTGAAACGGCGCCTTCATTCACAGCGGTGGGTTATTATTTCGCCCGTGACATACAGCAGCACCTGGGCATTCCTATCGGGATCCTATTCAGCTCATGGGGTGGCACGATGATCGAATCCTGGATCAGCGAAAAAGGACTCGCAACACAGCCAAAACAAGGACCGTTTTTGCAAAAAAACCAAGAAGCGCGCCAGAACAAGCTTGCTCCTGAAAAACCCAACACTCAAGCGGTGCTCTACAATGCCATGATTGCACCATTGCAAGAGTTCGCGATCAAAGGCGTCATCTGGTATCAAGGTGAGTCGAATCGCGAGCGCCCTGCTGAGTATCGCGATTTACTGTCAACCATGGTTTCAGACTGGCGCCAGGCGTGGAAACAGCCCAAATTGCCTTTTCTCTATGTGCAAGTCGCTCCATTTAACAACATGACACCGCTGATTCGCGAGGCTCAACTTCAGGCTTTACCGCTCATTCAGCCAGCTGCGATGGTGGTGACGATTGACATTGGAGATGCAAAAGACATCCACCCAACGCGCAAAGAACCAGTTGGCCAACGGCTCGCCCTGGCTGCTCGCGCGGTGGCATATGGCGAAAAAATCGCTTATCAAGGCCCGAATTTCCTCCAGTTAAACGTCACAAATCGCATCGCCCGAGTTAAATTCGAGCACGTGGGCAAGGGGCTATTGGCCAAAGATGGCGCCTTGCGCGGGTTTACGATTGCCGGTGAAGATCAACAGTTTCAGCCCGCCACCGCCAGCATTGTTGGCGATGAAGTTCACCTGGAAGCTGCCAATGTCGAAAAACCAGTTGCCGTGCGCTACGGATGGGATCACGTCGCCGATGGCAATTTGTTTAACAGTGACGATTTGCCAGCTTCCCCGTTTCGCACCGATTCTTGGTGACCTTCGCTGTGCTAACCTTCGCTCTGCTTGGCTCAACTTGTGGGGAGCGCGTGGTGCATGATCTCGCTGAGAGCCTAGATTTTCAGCATTAAGCCATCGAAACCTATCTTAAAAACGACATTTCCAATCCCATGACTCATCCACTGACCCGCGCGGTGCTCATTGCTGCCTTGCTGTTTTCTTTGATCTCAAACGGCATCAGTCGTGCCGCCGAGCTGCTGCCACCTGCGGTGAAGCGCGTTTTGTTTCTGGGTGATAGCATCACCCAAAACGGAGATTACTGCGCCATGGTGGAAACCTATCTGCTCGCGCGCTTCCCCGATCGTGAACTCGATTTTATCAACGTCGGACTGGGCAGCGAAACGGTTTCGGGCCTCTCTGAGCCAAATCACGCCAATGGAAGTTTCGCCCGACCTTGCCTACATGAGCGATTAGCGCGAATTCTCGAGCGCGTTAAGCCAGATTATGTCATCGCGTGTTATGGGATGAACGATGGAATTTACTTGGATTTCGACCCTCAACGGTTCGAATCCTTTCAGAATGGCATGAATCGGCTACACGATGCTGTCGCAGCGCTCAAGGTTCCCATTCTTCACTTAACACCTCCGGTCTATGATGCCACTCAACGCAAAAAACCGGAAAACTTTGATTACAATCAAGTTCTTGCTCGTTACAGCAACTGGTTGTGCGAACAGCGGATGAGAGGTTGGCAGGTTGCTGATTTACATACTGAAATGAGCCACGCATTAGCGAAACATCGCCAAGATGATCCGAAATTCTACTTTTCTGCCGACGCGATTCATCCAGACATGCTGGGCCATTGGGTGATGGCGAAGTCCATCTTAACATTTCTGGGTGCCAACGATCTTCGTGATGTCAATCGCATGGATGAGCTCTTCCAAGAAAATCCCGACATGGCAGCGGTTTGGCCAATCATTCGCCAGCGCGAGCAGCTAACCCATGACTCTTGGTTATGGCACTGTGAGTTCAAGCGCCCCGGCATCAAACCAGGCTTACCCTTGGCAGAAGCACAAAAAAAATCGGAACAGCTGCTGTTTCAAGCCCGCGCACTGCTAACGCCATCACCTTGGCAATCCCTATTTAACGGCAAAGACTTGTCTGGCTGGAAAGCAAATCAACATCCCGATTCATGGCAGGTGGTGGACGGGTGCATTCGCGCGAACGCCAACCCCACCACCTCCCATCTTTTCTATGTGGGTCAACAGCAGGGCCAATCATTTGAACGCTTCCGCGACTTTGTGCTCGAATTTGAGGCGCGCGCCGAGGGCCAATCTAACTCTGGCATCTTCTTTCATACCGATTTTACCGCGACAAATGAAGGCCGCAAACTCAGCACTGGCTATGAGCTTCAGCTCAATTCCATGGACAATGAAAAACGCAAAACTGGCAGTCTTTACGACATCGTGGATCTCGATCAATCACCCGTGCAAGAATCACAGTGGTTTCATGTTCGCCTGATTGTGCGCGACAGTCGCATCCTGATTCACGTCAATGACACCACGACCGTGGATTATTCACAACCATCAAACCCCACACGCAAACCTGATCGAATCGGCCGTGTGCTGCAACCCAACGGCGGGGCCTTGGCTCTACAAGCGCACGACCCGAAGAGCATTTTCTATTTCCGCAATCTGAAGGTCAAGCGATTGCATTGAGATGGCTCCACGAATCAGAATCGATCAGCACACACCCCACCAAAGATCAAATAATGAGAAGCGACACTGATTTCCGTGATTTCAAAAAAATCTAATAATCGAGACAATTTTTTTCATTTTTACACGACACTAAGCTTGTAAGATCAATCAAGTCTGATACACCAATGCCGCGATGGCGACGGTGGGAACATTAGAAATACCAGAAGGAGAATGGTCAGCGGTGATTTTTGACTGCGATGGAACCTTGGTTCACAGCATGCCCGCACATTTTGAGGCTTGGTGTGAAGCGCTAGCCCATTTTGGAGCCGCGAATATTCTTGCAGAAGATGTTTTCTACGCCATGGGAGGTCGGCCATCCAAAGACATCGTTCACGATCTGAACGCCGAATACAGCCTCAAGTTAGATCCCACCATGGTCACTCTAGCCAAGCGTGAAGCGTTTTTGCGGCGCTTGCACAGCGTGGAGTTGATCAAAGAAGTCGTAGATTTTGCGGAACAGTGCCGAGGTAAAATACCGATGGCCGTGGCCACGGGAGGCACACGCATGGTCATTGAGAAGACCCTCAAAGCGGCAGGCATTTCGGATTGGTTCGATGAAGTGATCACAGCCGAAGATGTTTCGCATGGCAAACCTTCACCGGAAATCTATCTGCTTGCCGCTAAGCGCTTGAATGCATCCCCTGAGCTGTGCTTGGCATTTGAAGACGCTCCAGCAGGCATGGATTCAGCTCGCGCCGCTGGCATGCAACTCGTTGAAGTGCCGCTTCCCTTGCGATTGTAAGCGGTCGCATTTCAGACCCTGTCAGCTTTCCAAGCTCGGATCGCTCACCCCCCCATCCTCTAAGCTCCCTGTCTCAGCACGGAATCTGTTGGCTTCTATCGATGATTCTGCAGATTCATCTGCTCGCATTGTTCTTCTGCCAATTAATTACAAGCATGCGCTCTCGAAAGATCAGGTCGCGAACCTGTCAAAAATATATTGTGTTGTTTGACAAAAAATGACTTGAGGTCTGACGTCAGCTGCGTCTATTTCTATCTATGAAACAAAGATGACCGCTGCCTTTACCTCCACGGTCGGGCAGCGGTCGATACTCCCACCCAACGCCAATTCGATGAGAGTAAATTCGATTTGCAGTGAGGTTGGCAATGCTAACCTCACTGCAAGAAATGGATGTCACTTAACTACATGTTGATGTTACTTCATTTCCTAATTCAGGTCACAAAGGTGGGGGCATCAACTGCAATGCAATGTAATCAACTTCATCGATAATAATGCTAATTGCATGCCAGCGGATCGTCACGCCTGCAATTTATCGAAAAAACAACTGATTACCAACGCTTATTTAAAAATCAAAAAATTCACCCCTCCCATCTCCATCTGCCGAAAACTAAAAAATCATGTAAAATATACATGAAATCAAAGGCTAAAAACTGTAAAAAATACAAAAACGAGAATTGAGATCAGTTAATCAAAAACAAAGAAGTCAACGCATTCAAATGAACCGTTAACATGAGCCATCTTTTGTGATCTTTTAGAAAAAACCCTCGCAAAAAGATTGACATTCAATGCTTTTTTAAAAACTTTAATCGAAACATGACAGCAATGTCATGTGTTTTGCATCAAGTCTGCGCATTGTCATCCCGTGTCCTCGATTCGCCATCTGGTAAAATTTACAAAACACAAACCAGCTTGACACTGATCAGTCTAGCTCTCATGCGCTGGATGCTCGAGCGATTACTCTGTCCAGCCGCCAGCTTCTGAGCGAAATGGCTTGTAATAACCACGAGACTGATCCCACAGATAACATGACCAAAGGTAGGAACGAAAGACCAGTAAGCAATTTTTGCGAATAAAATTCTCCTCCCGCGCCCCGGGATATTCCCAGCGTAAATTGCGACCTCGAGAGCGGAATTTTTCCCGATTGAGCAAGATCCACACCCGCTGATTCTTCGTAAAGACCTCTTGCAAACCTGCGAGGTTGCTAATTGCCTCAGCATCACCATTGCGATCACGAAGCACGCCATGCTTGTCGCGATAGGTGAAATCATGCAATAACGGCACAGAAAGATCAAAATCCGCTTTGCCCAACTCCATTTTTGCAGCGTGAGGGTGAGGTTCGGTGATCATCACTTTATCCTCCGGACGCTTGTTCGCGGCCACGTAGCGCAACGGTGTGTTTGGATCACCGAGAATTTTTTTATCGTAGGAGTCAGGAATGCGCCAGGGACTCCAAGAAATCATGATTGCAAGCAGTGAGATGGCGGTGAGAACCGAGCTTAAGCGCCGCGCGGCACCGCTGGTCGCAAATAGCCCCCCCATCACCGAGCACAGCGACCATACGCCATGCATGCCAAGCAACAACCAAGGGGCGATGACAGTGTATTGATAGCGGAAACTAGCAGATGTGATCAGCAGATTACAGCAACAGATGATCAGAAAACACACCGCATAAATGGACAGAACATCTCGTTTTTTCGCACGCAGAGCAAAGAAGAAACCCACAAAAACAAAAGCCGTGACAATCAAATGCAATCTTGAATAACCGATCATCAACGCAAAAAAATTGCCCAATTCCCAGAAATTGGGAGCAATCGTCGCCTCCACGTTCGGTGAAATGCCAACAGAACGCGTCATGCATTTCACTTGAAACGCCAAAATATCGACAAAAATCAACGCACCAGCTGCGATTCCCGCGATGCCAAGCTGAAAGTCATCGGCAAAAGAATAACGCTTCGCAAACAGGATGAAGACAATCAGCATCACCGGCACCATGGTCAGAGAAATTTCCTGACTTAAAATCGCGGAGCAAAACGCGGCCAAGCAACCAAGGCGCCACGCATTGTTTCCATTTTCTTGAACAAATCCACGAATAAATGCCCATATTCCAACCAATAAGAGCAATTGTTGTTGCTGATAAAAGCGTGCAATGTGGGAGCTAAACACCAAAAACGGATGCACTGCATACATCAACAACGCTCCAAACGGGATCCAACGTCCCGGAAACAAATCCTTAGCCAATTTCCACAGCACCCAGCCTGTCAAGACGCCTTGTAATACTGAAAAACCACGTAACACCCATAAATTCCCGCCAAATACCAATGCCACCAGTCCAGCTGCATAGTGATACAGCGGGCTGCGAGTATACCAAATGTCCTTGCCTATCTCCGGAACACCTTTTTCGGCGATCGAAATCACTGCCTGAATCGACGCAAACTCGTCATCATCAATCGGCTGAAAATCCACTTTCCAGATGCGCAAAATAAAACACAACACCAGCAATGAGATCATCGCGATCTGCTCACCGCGTCGATGAGTTAAAATGGCTCGCAAGCGATGGGTTCTGTTGCCGCGACTAAAAAACCAAAAAATCAGACCCAGGGCGAAGCCCCCCAAGCAACAGCACAGTGGTGAAACGGCCTCGCGAAACCAAATGCCTTCGCTCCGTTCAAAAAAGCAGGCCTTGACTGCAAAACAACTGGTCCATACTGCCAACATGCAAACCGCAGCTGACGGCCATTTGCCGCGCTTAAGCCAATGAGATAGCGCGGAATGCGGCGTCCAACGCAGCACCGCCAGCGAGCTTAACAGCATTAAACCTCCAAAAAACGGAACTGCTAATCGACGCTTGGCTGGACGAAACCCATGACCAATGAACAGCACATGAGCGAACTTGGTGCCGATCGTTTCAACAATGCCTTTATTGATTGCTAAGGTTTCCGCCTTATCGCCGATGATGGGCTGTGTGAGCCAGGTTTCGGTGTTTGTGATGTTTTTCCAACCCGAACCCTGACGCTCCCACATGTCCACGGCAAATTTGGGCGTGCGCACCTTGCCATACATGGCGCTGACGTAGGGCAGATAGCGAATGCGTAATTCATTTTCGCCTTCTTTCAACAACTTCTCAATTCCGTAGGCCTGGAACACTTCCTCGCTGCGCTCACGCGTCACTGTTTCTGGCTCTCGTGATTCCGGACCGAGGATAAAGCCCCTTGGATCGCTGGCTTTGCCTTTTTCCAATTTTTCACCAAACTTATCGTCCAAATTTTGCCCTGGTGCCGTGGAGTTTGGCGTTTCTTTCGTGCGATTGAGAGTGTTCTCGAAACGATGAAATTCAAGTGTCGTCGGATCCCCAGTTGCCGGGTTTTCAAAAGTCTTGCCCCCAAACGCGCCTGAGACTTCGTCGGGATCCAGCAATGTCGGATCAACCGCCAAAGGCCGCCGTCCCTCCCAATTCACCAACCACCCCCCATCAGCCAATCCCTTAGGCGACCGCGTGTTGGGATAAACAGGAAAACCATTCAGATCGATTCGAAACGGATTATTCGCCAAAATGCGCAAAAAAGCCTCGTTTTCTCCCTTCTCGCGATGCCACCGCATCACATAATCATGCCCCATGCCATCAGCGACCTCCGCCCCCAACCATGTGCCGCGAAACGGCTCAGTGAAGGCACCAGTGGGAATCGAAGCCTTGAGCTGAGGCACGGGAGAAGCAACCTCGACTGCTTGACGCCAATCTTTCATCCGCAAACTTGTGTCCACCCACTCAATTTGGGTCGCGCCCACAGGACACGGTTCAGCAATCCACTGAGAATCCGATCGCAGCGAGACATGCTCACCATTTTCCAAATAAACTTCTCCATAAACCAGCAATCGTGTTCCCGGCGCTCGACCTTCTGTTTCGATGCATATCGTGTTGTGCCCTTGGCGAATAAATGGACGAATATCGATCCATGTTGGAATCACCGCATTATCATGGCTTCCCCACTGGTATTCTCGCGGAAAATTTAAGGCCATGGCGGGGTCCGAAGAATAAATCTTCTGACCCGGGCGATTGAGTCCATTTTGATAGGGGCGCGACGACCTCCACAGGGAAAATCCACCCACGGGGTCATTGTTACACACCAATTCAAACCCGCCTTCACAGGCAATGGCCATCCAAGCATGAACAACTTTTCTCGCAAAAAAGTATTCGCGTCGATAACAACCAGTGGATTGCTCCTGATCCGCTGTTGTGATCCATTTTGCATCCCTCGGTGCCTCAATCGGACGAATCAGCGTCGCCGAGGGTGTGATCCACTCCAATAACCACAATCCTGAGAAAGCAGCGCAAACAGCCAAGAGCAGGACGCGGCAGGTCAAACGAGTTCGGGAAGAAATGGGCATGATGCAACTTCAAGTGATTAACGAGATTCCTCCCTCGCCAGAGCGGATTCAACAACATCGCCTAGTTCTAACTCAGATTGTGCAAGCATCAGCATCGAAGCCGCAATCACGCCTTTTTTTTCCTTACGCAAGAATGGGCCATAGAGCGTCTTCAGCTGAATGGCGCAGCGCCGATTCAGTTCATGGTCTCCTGTTTTTAGCGCCACAAGTTGCAAATGAAAACGCGGCTGAATGGCATTTGGCTCACGATCACATAAAATTTGGAGTTCTCGCTTCGCCGATTCATTGCGATTCGTATTGATGTCATCCATACAAAATCGCAGCATGGTTCGCGAAACCTCACGGGCCAGAGGACGACTCAGCGGCATGTTCGCCAACTCGCGAATTTCCTGCCTCGCTTGAAGGGAATATCCCTCAATTTTGGATAACTGTGCCTGCCACAAGCGTGCCTCCGGTGTATTCATGTTGCCCATGCGTCGGTCAAATACTCCCATCTGGTGCATCACCCCCGTGTCAAACTTGAGAGCGGGCATGAACTTCAACGCTGTCAATAAGTCCTGTCTTGCAGGTGTCACATCAGCATCAATCGCCAATCGGCGCGATTTTTTGATGTAATACGCAGCTCCCACGCTAGGAATCAGTCCAACGCCCAGCGTCAACGTCAATGCCAAAAAAAAGGCGGCCGCGACTGAACTCAATGAATGCACGCGGCTGCCCGTTTCATCATCACGACGCTGGAGCCCCAACCACCCCACAATCATAAAAACGAGCCCAAAAATGCACAAAAACCATCCCTTTGCGGCAAATTGGCAGAATGCTGGATTATAGCCATACCACCACAATAAATCTGGGATTTCCGCAATGCCCAACGACCACGGCGCCACCAATGGCGGCCGAAACGCCGCCAAACGCACCGGCGTATCCTGGACATTGATCGGCAATCCACCAGGCTGATAGCGACTCGTATGCGCCATGTAAACATCGCCGCCTAACCAAGTGAGATTATCATGCTGCTGCTGCAACCAACAAATGTCACCACTATACTCGGAACAACCAACAATCACTGCCTGAGGAAAAGCGAGCAGCCACGGAATGGTAGCCGCCGCCACCATGATCACGCGCGAACCCAAGGCTTTCTTGCGACGAAATCGCCACTGATGAATTTCCCAAAACAGTCCGAGCATCAGAGCCAAAATCACTACTGCTTTCCACGCCGGCGTCACCGGAGAGTCAGCTTTGAGCAGTTTTTCGTGCACGTCCACTCCCATCGGAGCAACCATCCACGGCAGCAACAAACCCAGTAAAAAAAACAATCCACCCATCGCGCTGATGGCGAACGAACCAATCTTTGGCAATGACCATTGATATGACAGCAATTGTTCCAACAGCGCAGCACCTGTCATCGGACCATACTGATTCCATACCCGCATCACACGCCGAAACCAGCCATGCCAGACCTCACGCAGTGGCCGGATTGCCACGCGACCCACATGATGCAAGTGTGAGAGCAACCGCTTCATGGATTCCAGCCATTTTCACTGGTCACCGTCACCCGATCCGTGTCTTTCAAGCCCCAATGACCATAACATATCACTTTTTCACCCATCTCCAATCCACTGAAAATCTCAGCAGCGGTTTCGTCCACCATCCCCACGGTGACAGCGCGCAGCTGATGCTTGCCCTCTGGCGTCATCACATACACATAGCCAGTGCCAGCGGAAACCGACGTCAGTGCACGACGCGGTATCGCCATGGAGGTTCGCTGCGACTGAATGCGAACAAAACCTGTCATCCCCGGCGTGACCGCCACTCCTTGAGGAAAATCAGCGAAATTCATTTCCACACGAAACGTCGCAGCCCACTCGGGCGAGCCCGTGCCACGCGGTCGCAACGGTCGATTGATTTCCGGACCACCCTGACTGAAGCTCACGATCGGAATGATATGGCGAGTCGTCGCTTCCAGTTCAATTCCTGGATATGCCTCGAGAATGACACGCCCCTTTAGACCACGAATCACCCATGGATAATCCACTTGGTCGAAGTAACCGTCGAACCACATGTCCTTCGCTATCACAAGTCCTGGCTTGCCACTTTCCTGATTATACTCACTGGCTCGAATCAGAATCCGCTCGATGATGCCATCCACTGTCGCGAACACATCGTGCTCCGCGAGCTCCGCCTCGCGATGATGAATCGCTTCTTGCGCGTCTCGCACCGCATTCTCTGCAATCAAGCGGCTTTCCTTCACCCCTTTTTCCGACATCGCCATGAACAACTTGGCCATCTCATTCTCCTTGATCGCCTCGGTGAACTCGTTCTCGATTTCCAACAAGGCCGTGCGTGCAATGATGCCTTTGCGAAAAGCCTCGCGATAACGCGTGACCTTTTCCGTGGCGTTATCAGCCTTTTGCTTGGTGGCATCAATATTGATCTTCTCGCGATCTGGTCGCTCCTGAGCCAACACATAAGCAGACCCCGCGATCACGCGATTCAACTCTGCCTGTGCCGTAGATAACGCTAATTTTGCCGATTCCCATTTGATTTCAGCTTTGGTTCGATCCATGCGAATCAGCAGATCGCCTTTCTTTACCCGATCCCCCTCTCGCACGCGAATTTCCTCAACACGCGCCATCGGAATCACCGGCACCAAATACGGCTCAGAACTACATATGCCCTCTGCTAAAATAGTCCGCGTGAATGTTTTATGATCCACCGGAGCCGTCACCACCGGAAACGGCTGCTTCATGCGGCGCACAAGCGCAGCATAACCCAGCGAAGAGTCATACATCTTTGAACCCGGGTCCTTGTAGGCAGGCCACAATACCGTCAAAAACAACAACAAAGAACCCAGACAAATGACCCCGATGCATAGCAGCAACCAGCGACTATGAACAATCAAACGCCACAGCGCCTTGATCAACATTTTTAGCAATCGTGACATCTTGTGTGATTCATTTACACTGCTTCAGCTTCTGCCTTTGCGCGCATGCTTTTGCCAATGGCCAAGCTCACACCCAACGCCAACATCTCCGAAACAATCTGCAACGCACGCCAAATCACCGCGATCGCCATGGCCTCATTCATCGGCATGCAATGATGCAATAAGTAAGCCAAACCCGCTTCACGAACCCCAATCCCCCCCGGCACTCCGATGGCAAAAAAACCAATCAGCCACGCCGTGCCGTCGAAACACCCCGCTTCCGCCAAACTGATGCCCCCCGGATGCACTGCATGCGCCAGCAGCTGCAACAAACTAGCGTGAAAAACACACAACAACAAGTAACTGACAAATGCACGAATCAAAAATGCAACCTTGAACTGCGCCTCGCGCAAGGGTGCAAAACGCGCTTCCAACTTGCCGCGAACCCACGGATGCCTAATCAATGCGCCAAGCAACAAAGTGCCCACGATGAGCGCCCCCAGAAGCAACAAACCGCGATGATTCCCTCCTGGCATCAATTCCTCCCACAACTTCGTCAACCAACCACTCGCCCACGCTCCAACCACTGCGCACAAAAACCAAGCCGCAATCGTCAACAACAACTCCGTGACTAAACTAGCGGATGCGATCGTCCGATTCACCCCGATCTGTGGCGCTCGAACCACTCGTGATGCATACCCCCATATCCCCCCCGGCAGCCACTTCATCGCCTCCGCCTCAATCCATGCGCGTGTCGCCTGCAATCGGGTGACATTCTGCCCCAAACCATGCAAAACTGTGGTCCACACAGACGCATTAACAATCGTATAAATGATCAAACCCAACAACACCAACGGGAATAATTCCAGCTTTGCGTTCTGAGCTGCTGCCATCACGGCATGAAAATTTTGACTGAGCGCCCACACCGGGATTCCCACAGCACAGCATAGCAGCACTGGCTTTAAAAAACGTTTGAAACTCATGATTTTTCGGCTTCTAGTGCGTTCACGTCCAGCGGATCAGAATCCCTTCCTGCGTAAGCATCGATCGTCATTCGCGCGCACCGATCCCAATCAAAAACTTTTTTCGCATAAGCCCGACCTTGAGAGCCCAGCCGCTGCCCCAACTCGGCGTCGCCTAGAACCCGTAAGATCGCATCGGCCAAGGCTTGCTCATTTTTTTCTGGAACCAGCAGCCCCGTTTTTTCGTGAACAATCACATCCACAATTCCGCCCACCTCCGAGGCGACAACGGGTTTATTGTAAGCCAAAGCCTCAATCAACACCACCCCCAAGCCCTCGGTATCACCCTTATCATCGTAAATCGCTGGATGCACGTAAACATCGCAGCGCTTGTATAAATCGGCCAGTTCTTCATTGCTGACAAAGCCCGCAAAGCGAACGTAGGCATCCAGATTCATCTCATGACACATCTTGACCCACTTTTCTTTGTGATCGCCCTCCCCCGTGATCACCACACGCACATCACGTCGAGCCAAAATCAGCTGCATTGCTCGCAACAACACATCAATCCCCTTCCGCTGGATCAATCGTCCGCAGTTCAGTAACAGCGGAATCTCATTTTCTGGAGCCTCCACCGCATCGACCTCCTTAACCGTTGCCCCATAGGGAACAATGCGCGAGGACAAGCCGGTCAAACGCCGGATCTCCGCAGCTGTGTGCGAGCTATTAGCACAAATTTCATCAGATTGACGCATGCAAAAAGCCATGATTTTGCATACAAGCCCACTGTTCCTCGCTAACGCTAACTCGGCACCATGACACATCGTCACCACGCGCACACCCAACAGCCACTTGGGCAAAAGCGCCCACAACCCGTGTGGAAACGGCCAGTGAACATGCAAAACATTGGTGCGATCCTTGATGCACGCGACAAAGACTCCAAGAATCCCCCCGAGAATATACGGAATCACCAAGAGCTTGTAGGCAAGCGAACGAGTTTTATTGGGAGCACCCGAATCATGCGTTAATGTCTCCTTGTCAGCAGGAGCGTAGCGAAAACGCCGAACCGGAATGCCGTCAATCTCATGATCCGGTAGTCCACGAAACGTCGCAGCATAAATGGCAATTCGCTCCAAATGCGGCGCGGTTCGCTTGGTCATTTCGCGCATCCAAGGAACTTGATGATCTTCTTGAGAGCGGGCGTAAGTGGAAGTCACCACCCCAACACGCAAGGGGTGAACTGCAGCGGCATTGGGGACATTGGCGTTGTCTGACATGGCTCTTGTGCCCAACGCGTTATGCTAGCGTGAGCGATCACATGAGTAGCAACAAAATTCGGAAATGTGAATGAAATAATTAATTTTAACGACAACTAATTGAAAAACTTCATCTGAGCATCATGATCAAGCTTCATGACTTCGATTGATCCGCTGCTGATCGTAAAAAATAGATCATTTTTTGCGACAATCGACGACCACCAACCTTAATAGCGTCAAAATGACCCGCGCGCGCGATTATTTCAGTTTCGACATGACAATTCTTCATGCGTGACGACATGCGCTTGGCGGCCACACAAGGCACAAAATGATCCTCTTCGCCATGAATCAACAACGTCGGCACGCGGATGCGCTCGACCACCGAAATCGGAGCCGTCTCACTGGGCCAGAAACCCGCACGGCATCGAATGCCCCATTCACAAATCGTGGACAGCACTGTCACCACCTGTGGCCACTGAGCTGCCCATCGTCCCGCCGACGCTCGAATCGGCTGCCGCAAATCATCAAACGCGCTAACACTCACCACCGCGTGAATCGGCAATTGCTGTCGCGCCGCTAGCTGCAGTGCAATAGCCCCACCTTGAGAATAACCAAAAACCGCCAATGGCTGAACCAACCAGTCTGCATGCTCTGTGATGACTTGTTGCCACATCCGCTCAAGCAGGTAGCACTCTGTAAAACCAAATGTTGCGTCCCGCAAGGGATTTTGGCCATGAGCCGGCAAGTCGGGAATCACACAGCGCCATCCTTCAGCACAAAAACGCTCAGCCAAGCCTAACATGTCTTCTTTGCAACCTTTATGACCGTGCAACAACAGCAAAGTGCCACGATGCGGCGACGCACTCGAAGTAGGCTTGACTGGATCCGCAGCCCATGACTCACAGATCAGCATCGGCATGCTCTCGCGACTGCTCCAGCGATGACAAAGCAGATTCCGCGATCTCAGGGCATCGGACGATAAACGCTCGGGACGACTGCGCCGCTCCGGACGCAGGGTCAATTCCGATGCCACATAGGCAAAGCCGAGAATCACCAACAAACCGAACGTCATCGCTCCCACAGCGTAACGCCACCAGCTCCACCGCCAATCTTTTTTCCGATTCTGCGCTTCCACCCACGCAGACTAGTCCAAGACCAGCAATAAACAAGCGGATTACTCCAAGACCACGGGTTGAGCTTCTTTCCAAACTCGCAAAGGTGCTGGACAGACGGTGACCTCGATCTTACCGGCATCAATTCGATTCATGATCTCGATTCCCAGGCGGATGGGTTCAAACGCTTTGGGATTTGCAATTTTTTCAAACTTAAAATGCAAGGGTGATGAAGCCGTAATCGTCAATCGCAAGCACGAGTCATCCTCCCGCACCAAATATACACCGTCCGCCGCTTTGCGACACTCACCGCGCATCACCACCGCCGTGGAAAATGTCGCGGGTTGACGAAATCGCACGTCATCCCGAATCACCAGCTGCGGAGTCGCGTCTCGTCGCAATGTCCAAGTTCGCTGCAATGACCGCAAAGTCGGTTCATCATAGCATGAACCTAAGTCAACCGTCCACTCGTCCTGATGCTGCTGAATTTCATGGCGAATCTCTTTGGCCACAGCTTGCGCGCCAGCACGTTGCTGCTTGCCATTGACAACCGGAACCGAGTGACCGTAAGAGCCTAAAATCGGATGCTGGTAACGTCGCGGTGAAAATGTTTCAGCTGTGTATTCCGTTCGGCCCGGATCCAACACCAAATCACGTCCGTCGCTGACGACCACATAAGTGCCCTCGTCGTTATGATTGTGATGCTCATCATTGTTAGCTGCCTTCATGGCCACGGCAAAGCTAACCTTCTGCTTGTCATCAAAAACGCGCCACAGCCGGACCCCACCATCAGGGAATTCGCTACGCAACGGCAACTTGGTCTTCAACGCTGGAGAGCGATCCGGCACGTTCAGGCACATCTCAGCCACCTGCACCCACTGAACCAAGGAATTCAAGCGTTGAATAACCGAATCCGCGCTGATGCGAGGAGATTTTCGGCCCAATACCGCCACTTCGCTCCACCAGCATACCGTCTCATCCGCGCCAGTTCCCACCGTGCCATCGGCAAAAATCGGGTAAACCTTTCCATCTAAACTCATTTCCTCAGGAAATTTGGCGATCTCCCGCACATGCTTGGCCTGGTAAAGATCAACCTTGCCACTGGTCACCACTCGAAGTATCTCCGCCAGAGAGAGATAACGACCAAATCCATAGCCCCAATAACCCACACCTTCCGAGCAATAGCCATCTGCCGTGAAACCCGAAAGAAATGTTTGCGCGTTGTTCAGTGCTTCTTCGACCGCACGACGACGCATTTCCGCCGATGTCTCAGTCGCCAAAATCGCGGTTGTGGTGCCAGCGGTGCATACGGCATTCCAATTCATGTCCGCACGACGCCAAAAATGTCGATCTTGCATGCGCTTATCGCGATGATCCCAAGCAGCGTATGTGGGCTGGATCACATAACGTTGCAGGCTTGCCGCAACGATTTCCCGCGTTTGCGGACTCAATCGTTGACCCAGCCACACCAAAATCATGGCAACATCCGCGCCATTGCTGGCCGCAGATAAATCGACACTATGCAATTGATGGTAAAAGTTTTCCATCCCATGATCATGCGCAGGCAGAACCCACGACGGCTGCTTGGCAAGCTCCAGCAACGTGTGCTCCAATTCCGCCAAAAACCGGCCACGATTCTCCAGTAACTCTGCCAAGGCGAGAATCTTCATCCTCTCCCAGCGAGGCCCTAACATCTGCTGACCCAACGCGCGACTCCCATTGCGCGAGTATTCGAGATAGGCCTCATCGCTCCAAGGTGTCAGAGGACGCTTCAGCTCATCTTCAGCTCGCGAGATGAGTTCGGGTCCGATGATCATGGCCATTTTCTGCCAATAGGCGCGATCATCCAAGGGCCGACCAACCACACAGCGCTCATCACGAATCACCAGAGCCGCATTTTTTCTCTGAACCACAGCACCTGCCTTGAGCTCGGCGGCATCCATGCCAGCGCCGCTAACACATCCGAACACAAAGACACCAGCGATCTTGAACCATGGGGTTACCATTGTTCCACATACGCTGACAAATCACGAAAAGTTGCAGTAAAACTAGGCTAACAACGCCTGAATCTTCGCAACCGCTGTCGCAACATTCAAACCATGAAGATCACGAAGAATTTCAGGCTTGCCATGCTCGACAAACTCGTCTGGCCACGCAATTCGCGCCACGGGCGTCGCAACTTGGTGATCGTGCAGCAACTCAATGATCGCCGCTCCAAATCCATGCATCATCACATGGTCCTCAAATGTGCAAACCACGCGGCATTGGCGCGCGTATTGCAGGATCAGATCCGCGTCTAATGGCTTGATGAAACGAGGATTGATCAACGCAACAGACAAGCCCATGGATTCAAGCTCAGCCTTGGTTTCCAGAGCCGTCTCACACATCCCACCCAAGCCAAGAAGGAGCACATCACTGCCCGCCGCCAGCAGCTCCGCCTTGCCCAACTCGATCACGCCACGCTCAGCCGAAACCGCACGACCAGTGATCGGTCCACGCGGATAGCGAATGGCGCTCGGTCCCGCATCATATTTGGCCATCCAATGCAACATGTCCACCAGCTCGGATTCATCTTTCGGCTGCATGAAGACAATGCCCGGCACGTGGCGAAGATAGCCAATGTCAAACAAACCATGGTGAGTCGGACCGTCATCGCCGGACAAACCACCCCGATCCATGCATAATCGCACCGGCAATTGCTGCAACGCCATGTCATGAATGATCATGTCATAGGCCCGTTGCATGAAAGTTGAATAAATCGCTAGAAATGGACGCAAACCTCGCGTGGCTTGTCCGCACGCAAACAAAGCAGCATGCTCTTCCGCGATTCCAACATCGAAATATCGCTGAGGCAACGCCATTTTGAACACATCAAATCGCGTCCCCCCCGGCATGGCCGCCGTGATGGCTGTGATGCGCTCATCCTCTTGAGCCAATGCCGTGACTGTGCGTCCAAATAGCTCCGAAGCGGTGATCGGACCACCAGCCGAAGTCGAGCCATCTTCGATGTTGTAAGTGCCCAACCCATGGAATTTGCCCGGATTTGCTAACGCAGGCTCATAGCCCCGGCCTTTTTCCGTGATGATGTGCAGCACAACCGGCTCCTGCAACGTTTTGAGATGCTCAAACGTGCGCACCAACAAACCCACATCATGCCCGTCAATTGGGCCAAAGTATCGCATGCCAAATTTCTCAAACAAGACGTTCTCGAACAATAAATTCTTGGCACCCTCTTCGACCTTGTGCGCTAAATTGCGCACGGCACGTCCAGCAACCTTCTCCACGAACTGCGCCGCCTTTTGTCGCACAGCAGCATAAGTGCCACTCGTCTGCAGGGCATTGAAATACTTCGCAATTGCCCCCACATTCTTGTCAATCGACCACTCATTGTCGTTGAGCACCACAATGAACTTGCGCGTCGTATCGGCAATGTTGTTCAGCGCCTCGAGAGTTGGTCCGCAAGTGAATGCCGCATCACCGGCTACCGCCACCACGTGGGAATCCTCCTGCAACAAGTCACGTGCGGATGCCATGCCCAACGCCGCAGACAAAGCTGTTCCCGCGTGACCAGCGCCGTAGGCGTCATGCTCGGACTCACTGCGCAACAAAAAACCATTCAACCCCTTGAAGGTGCGAATCGTGTGAATCAATGAAGCTCGACCTGTGAGCATCTTGTGCACATAACCTTGGTGGGCAACATCGAAGACAAACTTGTCCTTCGGCGTTTCAAAAACGCGATGGAGCGCAATGGAGAGTTCCACTACGCCCAAATTGGGTCCCAAGTGCCCACCTGTCCGCGCCAACGATGTGATCAACGAATGACGTATTTCCTCAGCCAACAAGGGCAAATCCGCATCCGCCAGCTTTTTAACGTCTTCAGGTGAGTGAATCCCGGACAACAAAGGACCGAGAGCAGGAGGTTCAGAAAAGGCGGATGGTGTCGTCATCGTTATCGGATTCCAGTGGAGCGGGAGGTGAAGATTGGCATGTTGTGTCGCTATTGACCAGCACGTTTTCATCTTCTTCACGCCAGGTCAACGTTTCCATTCGCAGACGCGCCTGCTTGAGTGTTTGATCACAAATTTTTAGCAGTTGATTGCCCCGCTCATAATTCGCCACGACTTTCTGCAGAGACTGTTCCTCCGTTTCCAACGCCTGAACAATCGACTCCAATTCTTCCATCGCTGCCTCAAATGACAACTCCGAGACCGCTTTCTTTGTTTTTTGGCTCATAATGAAGAATTGATCTACTCAACCGGTCGCAACGGAATGCTGCTGTAGTAAACAATGTCCATGCCAAAGAGAGTGGCGTGATACTTGTAGCGATTCGAAATCGTGGTCAACTTGGGATCTTTGTCGAACAACGTCATCCCCTGTGGCACAGTGGACAAGAACACGCGTCCATCGATCACCAGCGACGTGAAATCCTCATACTGAGCCGCCACCGACGCCATGTCACGTCCTCCATGAGACGACGGTGTGACCAAAATGCCGGCAAAAGGAGTCTTCAAATCCGCCGCGCGATTTTCCAATTCCTCGAAACTTTTAACTTTCTTCGGCAACCACAGCGACATGCGATCCGCATACCAGGCTACTGCCCATGGTTGATCAGAAACGATGATCTGATTCTCCTTCACCACTTTCTGCTGCTTGAAGTAGATATCCAAAACCGCAGGGAAATAAGGAGGCCAGTGAGGGAATCCCTTGCTGCCCCGCATCATGCCGATTCGTGCTGCGTTCACCGATCCTAAAATCAACGGCAAAATGCTCAGCGCAACCACCACGAAGTAGTGAGCATTGCGAAGAAAAGGAATGCTGGTAACGATCTCCAAACGAGTCCACAGGATCGACAGCATGGCCAGGCCGTAAGCTGTCATGATCGGGGCAAACAAAATGTGAATCTGATTCGGATGGGTTCCCTCAGACTTCACTCCAAAAACTGACATCCCAATCGCTGCGAACACCCACATCAGCAGAACAGCCCAACGAAAGCGAGCAATGGAATCGCGCTTGAACGAATGGATCAGCGACAAGAAGAAAACCGGTGCAGCAAAAATGGAGCCCATGAACGGCACGATGTCCGTGCCTTGCATGATCGTGGTGCGAACAATCCTCAGCAACAAACCCTCAATTCGCAGCGGTGCCGATTCCAAATCGGTGGTGCGCATCGCGAATTCTTCGCCCTCACCTAAACCATTATAAAGAACCAAAAAGCCCGTGCCCAGAGTTGAGCCCGTCAATTGATAGTAACGCCACAGTGGCACGGCACAAAATGCGATCGCAATCGCAATCACGAATAGCGAAATCAAGCCGCGCGGACGGAAGGCAATGGCCGCAAAAATCAAATATCCGATCAAAATCCAAGCGGTGATCCAGTGCGTGAGCACCAACAACACCAAGCACAACCCTGCCAGCAACGCCGGTGTCATAGGAATGCGACCTTCAAGCGAATATTCCAGCGCGCGATAGGTAAAATACAATGCTGAAGAAAACAGCAGCAGCATCAACATCTGCGGCAGCCCACTGAGTGAAAAATTCCACATCAACTCACAGCACAACATCAACAGTGCCGTGACCCCCGCAATCTTGCCATCGAAAATCCGTGAAACCAGCAAATAGGTCACACCGATGGACATCAGAAAAAACATGGTCGATACCCCGGCAATCACGCGGTCGAGATCATAAACCATTTGATCTTTCTGAATTTTCCACTGCTCACTGTCACCCGCACCAATCAGCTTGAACACCGCCGCGTTGATCAAAGGGTTCAGTGGCGCATGAAACGTGTCCTTAAAACCCACAAAACTGGGATTCGAATCCGGGGCACGCTGATTTTGCACATACGCCACAGGCCGAATGAACTTGGTGCTGAACCCCTCATTGCGAGCAATTTGACGCGCAATCTGCGCCTGATCCATCGCCTCTGGCGCACTTAATCCGCGAAACAACAAAAAAATGTTCCCCATTGTGAGAGTAACCAACAGGAGAAAGAACAAAATCCGCCGAACCAAGGTAGGGGCATCAACTTGTGCGAGAGAATGAGCTTGTTGCATAATCAGTGAATCTGTTGCGCGGGACCATCTTCCATCTCCCTGAGTTTGCGCTGCAAGGTGCGACGTGATATTCCCAACATCTGCGCTGCTTCCGTTCGATTACCCTTAGCCAGAGCCAAGGCCGAGCGAACTGCGTCGCAGACGAGCCTATCCAAGTTCAAATCCGCCGCGGTAGCAAGCTTGATTTCAGTGGCTTGCGTGTCAATTTGCTCATTTGCAATCGCAGGCGACTGCTTTTCCAGACTTTGTTGCTGCAAAAACAAGGGCAAATGCTCCAGGTCGATCTCATCACGGTTCGACATCACCACGCCATGCTCAATCGCTGTGCGCAATTCCCGAACGTTTCCTGGCCATGGATAACGACGCAATTCCAGCAGAGCAGCCGCACTTAAAGGCTTCAGCGGACGCCCATTTTCCTGAGCAAATTCTCGCAAAAACTCTCCAGCTAACAAGACCACATCCTCACCTCGCTGCCGCAACGGTGGCATTTTAATGTTGACCACATTGAGCCTAAAATACAAATCCTCGCGAAACTCGCCACGTTCCACCATGGATCTCAGATCGCGATTCGTTGCTGCCACTACGCGCACATCAATGTGGATCGATGCATTGCTGCCCACTCGCTCAATGCGACGCTCCGAAAGCACGCGCAGGAGCTTCACCTGGGTCGCGGCATCAATCTCGCCAATTTCATCCAAAAACACCGTTCCGCCATCCGCTTGTTCAAAACGCCCAATCCGCCGTTGCGCCGCGCCGGTAAACGCACCTTTTTCGTGACCAAAAAGCTCACTTTCTAGCAACTGCGGCGAAAGTGCAGCGCAATGAACCACCACAAACTTGCTAACCGGGCGCCCCGAAAGCTCATGGATGGCATGGGCAACCACTTCCTTTCCCGTGCCGGTTTCACCCTCAATCAAAACGGTGGCTCGAGTCGGTGCCACCTGCTCGATGATGTCGAGCGTGCGCGTGAGAGCCGATGATTTGCCAATCAGTCGTTTTAATTCTCGCCGCTGTGACACAACTTTCTTCAGCTCGCGATTCTCCTCCGCCAACTCAACCGTTGCCAATCCCCGCCGCAGCAGCATCTCAACCTCATCCAGATTGAGCGGCTTGGTGACAAAGTGCCACGCGCCACGCCTCATCGCTTCCACAGCCGTGTCAACCGACCCATAAGCTGTCATCATCACAGTCACCGGCGGCGGCTGAAGCGCCATCGCCATGTCCACCACCGTCATCCCGCTGTCGGCGCCGAGACGTAGATCCGTGAGCACGAGTTGCGGTTTTTCTAATGCCATCAAGCGCTTCGCTTCTTCGACATTCGCCGCCAAATAGACTTCAAACTCATCTTCCAATGCCGCGCGCAAGCCCTCACGGGTGGCTCGTTCGTCGTCAACAATGAGCAATATCGGCTGTTTGGGCATGGCGATTAGATTTCAATCAATGGTGAAGCATTCGGCAATAAACGCAAGGGACGCTCGTTGAGAGGTAAAAATAGCGTCACCCGCGTGCCCCTGCCCTCGGTGCTTTCGATTTCGATCTCACCTCCATGATCGCGCACGATGCGCCGCACAATCAATAAACCAAGCCCATTCCCCTGTTCCTTGGTGCTGCGATATGGCTCAAACAGAACTCCCATTTGTTCCTGAGAAATGCCGGCTCCGTTGTCGCTGATCCCAACCCTCACTTCATAATCGTTGACGACTGTCTCAATCCGAATCAGCCCACCAGCCTCACTCGCGATAGCTTGCGCCGCGTTGCGAATCAAATTGTGGAACACCTGATGCATTTGCATTGGATCGAGCGATAACATGGGCAGACGCTCATGCCAATTCAACACCACATTAATGCCCCTCTCGCGCAATTGCGGCTCCAACAAGGTCAAACAATCCCCCACGATGTCCGGCAAGCGCACCATTTCACGTCGCGGCGCGGTGGGCCGTATCGCTTGCAAAAATTGCTTAAGAATATCGTCTAAACGTCGAATTTCCTGCCGGGCGGTGCTCAAATGACTGCCGAGCAACTCACGGTCCGACTTCTTCAGCCGCGCCATCCGCCTCTCCAGCAGTTGCAGATGGATTTCAATCGAGTTCAGCGGATTGCCAATTTCGTGCGCCACTCCCGCCGCCAACAGCGTCACCGCATTCATGCGCTCACTCTCCAGTGCAGCCTCAGTTTCTGCCCGTCGCGTGGTCATGTCGTTAATAATCATGGCATAGTCCGACTGCGACTCATCCGGAGACAAGGGCATGAAATAAAAATGCAAGTAACGACGCTCGGGATAAAAAATTTCCATATCGCGACTGATCACGGTCTGAGCTGCCGCCAGCGCTGCGCCATCCAACCCGGGAATCAAGTCATGCAAGGGACGATTCAAGCAACTCTCATCATTCAAGCCAAACATGCGACAAGCCGCTTCGTTGATGAAAAAAACCTGCCCCTCCCGATCCATCAGTAAAACCCCCTCGCGCAATGCCTGCAATACCTGCTGAAATAGTCCTTTTTCCTGCAACAATCGATCCACGACCACTTGCACCACCGAAGCATCGAGACGCTCCAAACGCGATAGTAGCTTGTTGATAAATCCTGAATTGCGATTCGCGGTTGCCATGTGATTCGAATATTGAAAAAAGATGCCATGACCACAATCGAACGTGCCGCCGCGCCTCAACCATGCTTGCTGATGACCAGTTTTCCGGATCTGGCGATGGCGCGACAATTTGGCGCAGAGCTGATCGAACGGCAACTCGCCGCTTGCGTCAAGCTTTTGCCACAGACCGAGGCCATTTACTCATGGGAACAGCAGGTTCATCACGAAACCGAGGTCGTGATGTGGATCAAAACACTGCGCAACCGCAGCACTGAGATCCAAGCATGCCTGCGTCTGCGACACCCCTACCAAACTCCAGAGTTTATTGTCATCGCGATCGATGAAATGTCACTCGAATACCAGCTTTGGTTAAACAGCTCACTCGCGCGTGACAATGCCACTCCCAGTCGAGTCAATCCTGGTCTTTCAGACGAGGCTACCACGTGTGACCAGCCAATTGATGAAAAAACCAACCAATATTAACAAAAAAATTAATTTTCTATCACAAAACCCTTAACACCCTCCAAAGCTGGAATGATGCGGGTGTGCATGGATTGAATGTGATGCGCCACGGCCGATTCTTCCGTTAGCTCTTGCAAAAAAGATTCCAACTCGGCCGAGGTCTCGGCCATTGCCTGCAATTCTACCGTGCCGTCGGGGAGATTTTTCACCCAACCACAGACATCATAAGACATCGCGATCTGCTTCGCAGCGTAGCGAAAGCCCACACCCTGCACCTTGCCCGCAAAAAGAATCTGCTTAGCCACCATTGCAACAACGATTTAGAACAACAACAATCAAATGTAAATGGATTTTTTAATCCTCCTCGGTTCTCAGTGATCCACACCTGGTTGCCAGTCCTTTCAACCAAGTCGTCTATTGTTTCTAAGGCAAATTAGCTATTTTGTGATAATTTTAATGTTTTGTGTTTACTTACATCAATGCTTGTGCAAGGTTTCTTTACGCCAATTCAATGCATCGCGTCCGCTCCAATCGCCAAATATTCTGTTTACGTCTTAGTGCCATCTGCTTCATTATCATGTATGCTGCCATCGCCGCCAGCATTTCAGTCGTGGCTTTTGGTTTGTGGCATGCTGACACCCAAATTGTGGAAATGTCGCTCTACATCGTGGTGGGCGTGCTGGTAACGGCGATCATTTATCGCATCTCCGCTGGCAGCGCCAGTTGTCCCCTGTGCCGGAGCCAGCCCATGCTTTCGAAGCGATGCCAGCGCAACCGCAAAGCGAGTCAGCTACTTGGTAGTTATCGCGCGATTGTTGCACTTTGCATTCTGTTCACCAACAAGTTTCGCTGCCCCTACTGTGGTGAGCCTTCTCGCTGCCAAGTGAAACCGCGTCCGGGCGAAGAAGATTGAGCGGCGGCAGGCTGTTACCCTTGCCCGCTCGGATTCCAGCCATCCTTCCACACGGAAAACGGTATTTCTAGCGGACGACAGATCACCACCCCTGCGTGATGACTCACCCGTTGCAGGTATTGTGAAATCTGCACGTCAACAATCACGCATCGCCCTTGATTGCGTGCCGACGTGGCGTGCATGAAATGCGCTTTTCCTTGCATTTTGAGGATCAAACCCACATGGCACGTGTATTGATCCGCATGCGACGTCGTGATCGCGCAGATGTCTCCCGATTGCAAATTCGGCTCAATTCGAGCAACATCAGACTTCATCACGTGCCACACCGGCAGCGCCGACACTCGCGACTCAATCTCAGCCATTGGCCCGAGTAATTCTGGCTGCGCCCGCAGGTAACGATACTGCCGCCAACCCGTGGTCATTTCGCGAACTTCTCGATGCAATCGCTGAGCACCTGGCAATGAAGAAGTGATGTTGTTCGCCCAGCCCCTTTTTTCATTATTGGCAAAAACTTCTTCCAGATGATGCATGCGACTCAGATACGTGCCATCGCACATGCCGTTGCGGTAGCGCTCTAACTCCACCAAACGCAGCATCTGCTCGGCGCATGGCTGGATGTTGGCCGGCACCAGCATGCGCGCCATCGCCAGCGCATTTTCATAAAACGTCCAGCAATCCATCGCCTGCAAGTTCACCACCGGCGACTCAATGCGATCATCAACCTCGAGTGTGAAGTTTTCGTAAGGGACTCCTTTCAGCTGCATCGCCACCCGCGCCACCCGCTCGCCCAAGGGCAAGCGCGCCCACTCTTGCAAACGCGCCTGCGCCATAATCCGATCAAACACCGCGCGCCCGCGAAAGACGGTCGACCAGGGCAAGGCAGGGCGAGTCGCATTTGCCGCAAAACCCACCGAGGACCAACCGCCGAGCATCACCATCCGACCGAGACCTGCCATCTGCTGCAACCAATCCCGACGCGTGACCATGCGCCAGACTAAATCAGAAGCCATCCTGCATGCCACATTTTTTCATGGGCAAATCCGTGTGATGATGCAGCATGAACCCATGCGTTTTGCCATTTGCAATGAAACCTTCGGAGCTGTTTCCCTGCTTGAAGCCGCCACCATCGCTCAGCGACTGGGCTACAGCGGCTTGGAAATCGCGCCGTTCACACTCGCAGCTGATCCACGCACGCTCACTGCTGCCGCAGCTCGGGAAATGGCAAAACCTGTTCACGAGCTTGGCATGTCAATTGTTGGCCTCCACTGGCTACTGGTGAAGCCCGAGGGACTCCACCTCACCACGCCCGATGCGCAGATTCGCCAACAAACACTCGACTTTGCCAAGCATCTGGCAGACATTTGCCATGCCATGGGCGGAAATATCCTCGTCTGGGGCTCGCCAAAGCAGCGCAACATCGCCGCCGATTGGTCGCGCGCGGAGTCAGAGAGCAATGCCGCGGAGCTGTTTCGCCACTTAGCCGAACACTGCGCCCCACTCGGTGTGACGATTGCCATTGAGCCCCTTGGGGCTGTGGAAACGAACTATCTCACCTCTGCTGCGGAGACGGTGGAATTGATCAAGCGCGTCGATCACCCCCATTGCCAACTGCACTTGGACGTCAAGGCCATGAGCTACGAGGACCAACCCATTGCTGATGTCATTCGCGCCAATCAACAGCACACCGTGCATTTTCACGCCAACGATCCCAATTTGCGCGGCCCCGGCATGGGCATGATCGACTACGCTCCCATCGTCACGGCGCTACATGACACCAATTATCAAGGCTGGGTCTCAGTCGAAGTCTTCGACTACACCCCCTCCCCCGAGGCCATCGCGCAAGAATCACGCGAGAACCTGCGCCGATTTTTCGGCTGTTGAGCGACTCCCTGACCGGAATTCTAGTTGTTGCCTCGCTGTATTTCACTTATGTCGAAATGAGACCAAGCGATCCTAGACGGTCATACCAGTTGCGGAGTTTCGTTTCATGTTTATATGCCAAATGGCGTAGCACATCCGACGGACGCAAGGAAGCTGAGTTCCTTCTCACGGATTTTCGACGTCCGCTGGCGCTGCTTGTTGCGGCTCCTGAATGT
>CAZREM010000008.1:94812-96977 GCA_964599325.1 uncultured Verrucomicrobiales bacterium
AGCATGATCTTAAAATCGATCAGATCGCGCAGCTTGCTCGTGTCATTTCCAGCATGATCCTTGGCTAGTTCAAATGCTAAAAGAGCCTCTTGCCAGTGCTTGGTGAAAAACTGATCCTCGCCAATACTATAGTGATATAATGCATTGCGTAGCGGTTTCCAGCCAACGTTGGTCAAGCTATCAACCGGCCTTTTTAAAAATCCCGGCTTGCCCACAGGGCAGCTATACATCGGTTTTAAGAATTCCAAATCACCCCGGCCCGCAGGCGTGGGCACGGAATGGGGAGTCGCGGATGATTCCATGGATGCACCTGGACGCGCGGCCACTTCACCGCGTGCATCAGTGACGCGCTCTGCCTTTTTGTTGCATGATGAACTGAACGAGATGACGTAGAAAGCAACGACGCTAGAATCTATCCCAAAACCTCTTTCATGAGGAGAAGGGAGCAGGTGAGATTGATGAAGCCTTGAAACATCTCAATTGATCCCAGAATCCGCACTTGCCAACGGAAAGGGGCGCAAGTTTGGCACAGCCACCTGTCAGATCATCGCCATCGCCTTCCCTTATCCGCGCCCTCTGTGTTCCGTGGTCAATATACCTTCCCTCTTCCATAATCGAAGGGATGCGAGCGAGTTTTCCTGATCACGCTGCGCAGCTGGCGCCCAACGAACGCCGGCTGATCAGTTTTCCTTTTCCGTGCCTAACAGGATCGCTCCGGTGCGAAATGCGCCCTTGCTGCCGGATGTTGGGATTTTCACCACACCGGCACCGACGACAGCACTGCCATTGGTCGGAAACAGGACTCCACTCACAGCGGCATTGCCAGCGATAGTGCCATTATTGCTCGCAACGACACCAAGGCTGCCACTAAAGCCTCCGCTTTGCGCAGCAATCGCACCCTGCCACGGGGCCATCAATTGTCCGGGCATGGGGAGCGCGATCATTTTGTAGCTGGCATCCAGGGCGAATGCCTCCGGCAATTTTGCGAAAGCCGAGGGATTGGGCAAACCACCACCAGCGAAAACCACGCCACGGATCACTTGCTCCGTGAGTCCGAGGTTTTGCGATAGAGCCAAAGCACTTGTGGGAACGAGATGACTTCTCACTCCCACAGAGACACTCATTGGCGCGAAGCCGGCCGGGTAAGCGAGTTCTTTCGCATCAGCTGCACGATACCACACCAGTCCGCTTTCTTGCTGGTGCAAGGTCGATGCTGGCAGGCTGCCGCTGCCGTGCAGTGACACGATGCCGCCAAGGTAGGAGCTGACGTTTTTGTAAGGCTTGAGCCACATCAAGGCTTGCCCTGTGGCGCCGAGTGAAAGGCTCGTCGTCCATGCCTGAGCATCGCCAAGTTGACCCTTCAGACTCACCACGCCGCGATTGCTCAAGCTGCCCGTGGCCCAGCCCATGCCGGCGGGAATCAGGAATCCGTCTTGCGTGCCCTGATCGATGAGCAGCGTGATCGCTCGCGTCGCAACGGGTAGCTCAGCTCCTCGGGCGAAACGGAATCCCCGCAGCGTGCCACGCGCATGCGTGCCCTCGGCCAGCGCGGTGCGGCCCTCGATGCCCAAACGCATCGTCACCGCTGGCACCGTTTTCATGGCCGGGAAGGTGATGCTCCACGTGGCTTGTTCTTGAGCCGCGGTGAGATCAAACACTCCCGATGCCATGCGGATCGTGCGCGTGCCTGTGCCGTCGTAATTGGCACTCCACTTGCCTGGCGCTGTGATCACAACCGTGAGCAGTCCTTCGGGTTGACCTTGTTCATTTTCTAACAACGCCTGCCATGTCCCTGCTAGCGATGCCGGGAATGCCGATACGGGCAGGTTCAGCGGGATGCTGCGCAACACGGTCTTGCCGTTGAGGATTTGAATGGTCAATTTGCTGGTGCCCGCTGCTCCCGTGAACTTGCCCTCCAAGACAGCGGTGACGGGATTGAAGGATAGGCCTGAGGGCAGTTTGCCGACCAATTTGTAGGTGCCTGGGTAACCGAGTTGGCTGAGATCGTAGCGCACCCGATCCCCCACGCGTGGCACGAAGGGCGCGATGTTGCCGCGAAACACCAGCTCATAGGTATCGCTCAAACCATTGGCGTTGCTATCAGCAAGCAGCGGATTGGTCCCAAGTTGATTGACCTCACGCCCATTCAAGAGGCCATCGTTATC
>CAZREM010000009.1:0-92584 GCA_964599325.1 uncultured Verrucomicrobiales bacterium
GCACCGCCTGGCACCATCACTACGATGGCAATGGCAACGTCACCCACCTCACCGAAGCTGGTGCCAACTCGAAACTCTTCGGCCGCCTCAAGGTCGTGAAAGCCTGATTCCTCCAGTTAGACTTTTGAAGAAATACGTTCGAGAGCGGAATCCGGCAATCAAGCTCCGGGTTCCGCCTTTCTATTTTTAACACATCAACCCCAGAAGTTAATGTCAGTAAGTGCTGCGTTGCTTTTGCCAATTCACGGAGGTGATGTAAATACCCAGCGACACGCCCAGCGATAGGGGTGGTCAACGTTGCATCGCGGTTTGTCGCTTGGGCGCTGAAGAATATTTGTCCTTGCTTGCGCAACATAAACGGTAGCGAAGGGCAAGTGGCGTATCCGGCGAATTCACGTATCATCTATTCCTGCCCATCTAACCGTTTTGATTCGATCTTGAACATTCGAGTGCTGACAAGCCCCTTCTTTCGTGTTTATATCCACGCACTTGGTCGCTTGCCTCGTATTATCCACGACCACGAAATGATGTTCCCGCTCATTTTTTACCGCGTGCCAATTCCCCCGTTCGTTGCTGCCTCATTTTCTTGCCCATGAATATCAACTCTAAAAGCAAAGTCCTAGCCATAACGGCTGACTCGATCCTCGCATCAAGAAACTTTATATCCCCAACTGGCCATGTCTGCCAAATTGCAGGATAACTGGTTAATCCAACGCTGTGAGTTGCCATGTTTGAAATCATCATCGTCTTCATCCTGATCGTTAGCATGCTCGCTATCATCATGCCCATCCTCGCCATCGTGAAGGCATCGTCCGCACGACGGCAGGCTGAGGAGGTAAGTGAGCGTCTCGCCAAGCTCACAACCGAACAAGGTGCACGAATTGCAAGACTTGAGGCGCAGGTGCGAGCACTCAAAGCGAACACCCGCGATCCGCAAACCTATCAGCCCAAACCCCAGCGCTGGGGTTCATCCGATTTTTTAAAAACTCAGGAGCCGCTGAAGGCAGCCGCCGAGGTCGAGCACACCGAACCGCCCGAGCTTGTCGGCAGTGTGGAAGAGATTCCCATCAAGTTGGCCGTGCCGGAAGTCGAGTCCATCTCACCTCCATCGATAACGAGATTGCGCAATCAGGAACCGGATATTGAACCGACAACTTTCAAAGCTACACGACCTATTTACGATCAAGACCAACCCGCGCCAAAAATCAACTTCGAGCAGTTCGTCGGAGGCAAGCTCATTGGCTGGATCGGCGGTCTCGCGCTCTTCCTCGGCATCATCTTTGCGGTGAAGTATTCGTTTGAAAACAACCTCATCCCGCCGTCGGCCCGAATCGCGCTGGGGTTCCTCTCGGGGCTGGGACTCGTGATCGGCGGCCTATGGGTTCACAAGCAGAAGGCCTATCAAGCACTGGCGCAGACGCTGAGTGCTGCTGGCATCCTCGTGCTCTATGGCGTCACCTTCGCTGCGCAGTCGCTCTATCACCTCTTCCCGCCCATGCTCACGTTTGGCGTGATGTCTCTCATTACGGTCACGGGCTTCACGCTGGCCGTGCGGCTCCGGGCGCAAGTCGTCGCCATCCTCGGCATGGTGGGTGGCTTCCTCACGCCGATCCTGTGCTCGACCGGACAAGATAATCCGCTCGGCTTATTCAGTTACATCGCTTTGCTCGACATCGGACTCATCGCAGTCGCCAAGTATCGCCGCTGGTTGCATCTCACCGCGCTCGGCGCTGGCGGCACCGCGCTGATGCAATGGGGCTGGGCTGCTGAGTTTTTCAACGCAGGTCGCTATTATATAGGCAGCAAGACCATCGACGCGATGGCGATCTTCCTTGGCTTTGCCGCACTCTTCGCAGCTGCAACGTGGTGGTCCAAGCGACGCGAGGATGAGGATGCATTCCCCGCCTTATCAGCCCTCGGCATGAGCGCCACTGCGATGATCGCGGCCTTTGTGATGCTCGACTACGGCTCGATCACCGAACGCTCCGCTTTATTCTATGGCTTCGTGATGCTGATCAATATCGCTGCTCTGTTTGTCGCTTGGGTCGAACCCCGCGTGCGCGCGGCTCCGAGTCTCGTTGGGGCGGCCACCTTCGTTCATCTCTGCATCTGGACCGTGAACCGGCTCACCATGGCGATGCTCCCCACCGCGCTCGGCATCTATCTGGTCTTTGGTTTGCTGCACACAGCGTTTGGTCTTCTCTGGCAGCGCAAGCATGAGAATCTACCAGCGACTGCGGCGCCCTGGATGCCAGTGGTCACGCTGGTGCTGATGATGCTGCCGCTGTTTGGGTTGCACGGTGTCTCGTTCCAGCTCTGGCCAGCGATGCTGCTGGTTAATGTCGCGATCTTCGGCCTCGCCTGGGTGACTTGCCGTTTGTTGCCTGTGCTCTTTGGCATCGTGCTCACACTCGTCGGTGTATTTTTCTGGCTGACACTTCCAGCGCATCATCACGCGTTCGCTTTGCCGACCTTCCTGTTGGTCGTCGGTGGTTTCGCAATCATCTTCATCGGAGCCAGCCTCTTTCTATCCACGCGCATCGATGAGCAGGACAACCAGATCTGGGGCATCAGTCTTAACAGCGCCCTTCCCATCTGCTCTGCCGTGATGCCTTTCGCGCTGCTGATCATCGCCGTGCAGGAACTTCACGTCACCAACCCCATGCCGGTATTCGGCCTCGCGCTGATGCTGAGCGGGTTCCTGCTCGCAATGACGAGAATGACTCGCACGCAAGGCCTAGGGCTCGCAGCTCTCGCTTGTGTGCTGTTGCTCGAATACTCATGGCACGACCACACCTTCGACCTGGACAAGCCCGTGCAGCCACTGCTCTGGTATCTCGGCTTTTATGCGCTCTTCGCCGCGTTCCCTTTCGCATTTCGCCAACACTTCAGGAACACCAAGCTACCTTGGATCACTGCTGCGCTCGCTGGCGTTGGCACCTTTGAGCTCGTGCATCAAGTGTTCTTACAAGCCTGGCCACAAACACCGGTAGGACTCATCGCTGCGGCCTTTGCGATTCCACCCCTCA
Source organism: uncultured Verrucomicrobiales bacterium (assembly GCA_964599325.1). Lineage (GTDB taxonomy): Bacteria > Verrucomicrobiota > Verrucomicrobiia > Verrucomicrobiales > Akkermansiaceae > UBA956. The sequence continues at coordinate 3,030 of CAZREM010000009.1, forward strand.
TGAGCCTGATCGTCATCCTGAAACAGCATCGAGAAGACTCACCCGCACGACTCTCGCAGCTCGCCTGGTTTGGTGGTGTCTCGCTTTTCTTCATCACGCTGATCTTCCCGCTGCAATTCGACCGCCAATGGCTCACCATCGCCTGGGCGCTAGAGGGCGCGGCGTTGTGTTGGCTGTTTCAGCGCGTGCCGCACAAAGGTCTGCATTGGACCGCGCTCGGATTGCTCACAGTGGCGTTCATTCGTCTTGCCTTGAATCCCGAGGTGCTCAGCTATCACGAGCGCAGTGGAGCCCCGATCTTCAACTGGTTCCTCTACACCTATGGCTTGGTCGCTGCCGCACAATTCGCCGCGATCAAGCTGATCCGTCCGCCGCATGAGCAACTGGGTCCGATCAATCTCCACGGGCTGTTTGGAACTTTCGGCGGCGTGCTGCTGTTCCTGTTACTCAACATCGAGATCGCCGACTACTTCACCGAGCCGGAAGAGCAATTCATCACCTTTATGTTCAGCGGCAATTTCGCCCGCGACATGTGCTACAGCATCGGCTGGGGACTGTTCTCACTCGGCCTGCTGATCATCGGGTTCAAACTCGAAATGCGCCGCGTGCGCTTCGCAGGGATCGGCCTCATGGTCATGACGTTATTAAAACTCTTCCTGCATGATCTCGCGAACATCGATAGCATCTACCGCATCGGTGCGCTGCTCGCCGTCGCGATCATTGCGCTTGCTGCCTCGTTCCTATACCAACGCTTCCTCGCCCGCGATTCCGATCCATGACCACACTAGCCCTGCAGTCTTTTATCACTGCAATTTCATCGACAAAAAGCGGCACTGCAATCCGTGTGGTGTTGTGTTTGTTGGCTTCGTCTTGCAAGCATCATTCTGCTACAGGAAAGATTCAGGATTTGCCTTACGGACTTGTCTATGAAGGAGACGAGAATCTCAGCGAAATCTGCGAAGTGGTGCGAATGATCTCATTGCCAGACGGGCGAGAAGCGGGTTCCGCTACCATTATTATTCCAGGTGACGTCCTTTGGTGTGAAGTTCGAGAAAATAAAATCATCGGAGAAAAAGCCTCCCGGCCCCGTCCCGTAGAATGGATGGATTCCAATTGGGAGCGCGCTGGATTTTTCATTCTCAATCCCGCCGCCTTCAACTCCGAAGCTCCATCTGATGAAGAAAAATTTGGAAAGGCAATTTCATGGTTTGCAACGAGGCAAGAGCTTGAAACTGCCATTGAATCAACACAACGCAGATGAGGCGCGTTCAACAATAATTCACATCACTTGATTCGTCCTCGGTAGCTCTCTTGCATCAAGGTTGGGGCGGCAGCAGGTGCTGGAACTGCTCACCAACCCAACGACCAAATAACATGCCACCCTCTGGATTCAGATGCGTGGCATCGATCCGACCGGTTTTGGGATCGATGGGCGAAATTTTGTTACAGCCATCTTGGCCAAGTTGTTGGCAGGTTACAATGCTATGCGCATGCAGATCAATCAGCGGCACATTGCACTCCCGCGCTAATTTGTGCACCTCGGCAACGTAGTCGAGTAAGTCAGAAGCGATCTGCCCGCCGCGAAAATGCCGCCGCGTCAGCGATGTCACCAGAATCGGCTGCGCCCCGCTGGCACGAGATTCCTCGATGCACGCCTTGATGTTAGCGCGGTAGGTCGTTTGCGGCACTGTTTCGCGCTCAGGGCCCTTGCCCGGCATGTCGTTGTGGCCAAACTGAATCAACACATAACGCGGGTGGGCGTTTAGCACATTGCGCCACAGACCCGAATCGCGAAAGCTCTTAGAGCTCGTTCCGCCCTTAGCAAAATTCTGACAGCGCAACCCGCGCGGCAATACCGCAGCAAAACCCAAGCCCCAGCCGGCATGATCGGTCACAGTGGAATCCCCCGCCAGCGCCACCAAAGCCCCCGACGTGGTAGGCCAGCGACCCTGACCGCGCAGTGCTGCCGCATCGCTAATCTGCAAGACGTTCTCCACGGTCACCGCCGCCGCTTCCGCATCTGCAAGCTGACGCGACCATTTCACGCGTTTCGACACATCCGCACCGGGACCGGTATTGCGGTGTTCGCCGAAGCGCGACGTCGCCTCGCGGCTCGGATCTCGCCAGTTGTCCCACCCCTCAGCTGCGATCTGCGCCGGCAAATCACACTTCAGATAAACCACCTGCGCGCCTTGACGCCAGGGGCGACCGAGAAAAACCCGCTTTGCGGCAGCGCGTGCGGTGATGCGGCATTCCAAAAAAACTAGCCCATAGGCATGCTCAGGCGGCGTCGAAGCCGCAGTGATGTAGCCCGATTCCAAGCAATCGATCCGGCAGCGCTCAAACACCGCCGTGCCATTGCCGTAGATGAAATCGCAATGCCCCTCGATCCAGCACTCGCCAAAATAATGCCTCCCACGCTCCACGCGCACGGTGTCCTGCCAGCCCAGCAATCGGCAATGCCGCAGGCAAGTGCCATCGCCGCTAGCAAATAAAGCCAGCGCCTGGCCATGGTTGCCCGCCGTGTTCGCAATGGTCAACTGCGTGGCGGAAAAAAAATCCGCATCAACGGCCAAGGTCGCGCTGGCTTTTGTGCTCAACTTCTGCCCCTGGGAATCGTGCGCGTAAACATTTTTGTCGTCAGTGATGATCGTCGTCTCGGCGTTCTCACCGATCAAAGCCAGATTTTTTTTATCCGCCGGAATGTTCACGTGGCCGCGGTAGGTTCCTGCTTTGATGCGGATTTCCACAGGAAACGTCGCATTCGCAGGCGCAGCGTCCACCGCTTGTTGAATCGTGGCATACGGCGCCGAACCATCCGCGGCCACGTGCCACGTTTGAGCTGACACACACGAATCCCCCATTATAGCCAGTGCCAATGCTGCCCCTGTCAACCAACCGCGACCACAAGTGCCAAACTGCTTAAGCATCAGCGCAAACTAGCAACCTCAGAGTGAACCGCAAGCCATCATTCCGACAACATCTTGCACCCATCACATCTCGTTCAGCACAGGTTGTGCCCCAAGCTTCGCGAGTTCGGTCACTTTCAACGCCAACTCCAACGCCGCAAGTCCCTGCTGACCCGTCACAGCTGGAGTTTCCCCGCGCGCCACGGCACTGACAAAGGAAGCCAGCTCCATCATCAGCGGCTGACCCTTATCAATCTCCACTTCGGATTTTACAATGCCATTTTCATCCTTCCAATACATTTGCCCCTCCTGTTGCTGATAATCCAGCGACAAATAACAATCCTCTTGAAACACCCGAATCTTGCGCATCCGCTCCGGACTGATGCGGCTCGCTGTGAGATTAGCGACACAGCCGTTGGCAAAACGCAGGCGCGCATTCGCAATGTCCTCGGTCTTCATCAATACAGGAACGCCGACAGCATCAATGCCAATCACCGGGCTTTTGACCAGATGCAAAATCACCTCCAAGTCATGAATCATCAAATCCAGCACCACTCCAATGTCCATGCTGCGATTGGGAAACGGCGAGAGCCGATGTGCCTCAATGAAGCGCGGGGCGTTGAGCTTTTTTTCCAACTCAATCAGCACCGGATTAAAGCGCTCGACATGCCCGACCCCGAGCAAGCGTTGGCAGCGATGAGCGGTATCCACCAAGGCCTGCGCATCGGCAACGTTGGCAGCAATCGGTTTCTCAATCAACACATGCACGCCCCGCTCCAGCAAGTGACAGCCGACCTCGCGATGAGCGACCGTGGGCACCGCCACACTCACCAAATCAACCAACTCCGCCAAGGCATCTAAAGAGTCCACCGCCACCCCGCCAAACTCCGCGACCACATCCTGGGCACGCGCCCGATCCGCATCATACACCGCCGTCAACTGCGCCTGTTCCAGAGCGGCGTAAACGCGCGCATGATTGCGTCCCATCGCCCCTGCCCCCGCTACCCCTGCACGCATGATTTTCATGTCTTCAACTAAGCGATAACCGATTGAGCAATCAAGCATTACCTGCGATTCCCCCTGCGTGGACAGCCCTACCGGCTAAATTTTCGCATTCTCCCTTGCTCGCTTGTCAAACTTAAGCCAAGCTGTTTTCATGCAAACGGTGACCACACAACTTCGCTCCTTTTTACAGTATTTTGCTGTCCAACTGATCGAACATCCGGCGCAAGCGCAATTGCGCGTCGCCGAATTGGGACCAAAGCGCCTGCGTTTTCGCCTGATTTTGGAGTCCAGCGACGTGGCGCTGCTAATCGGCCGCAATGGTTTCACCGCTTCCGCGATCCGCAGCGTGATGAAAGCAGCCGCTGACCGCGAAGGTGTGCAATTCACCCTGCAAATTCACTCCCACGAGGAAGAGGCCCAGCGCCAAGCGCGCGGCGAGGAATGATTGGCTGCGAGACCTCACTACAGCGATAGCTGCTGCCATCAGATATTTCCACAGCAAACTTCCACGGTGCTGAGACACCGAAGGATCGAAAAATCGATGTCCAACTGAAAATTTGTTGGCTGGCAAACCCTGTTGCCTCATGAACTGGACTCATTTCTGGTGGAACCAAATAAAACAGGAACTGGTTAAAACCTAGTTCACTAAAAAGAACACTTTGATGCAATCAAAGTAGCGGCTGTGGGACTCGAACCCACACATACGAGATACTCGATTTTGAGTCGAGCGCGTCTACCAATTCCGCCAAACCGCCGTTCGGGAGCGCGATGAAACACCAAATGGTGAACTTTGACAACTAAAAAATGCTACAATGCAGAAAAAAAACCATTTTTCGCTCAAGCTTGGTTCTTGGCATTCTGCAACAAATCTGTCACATCCACGCGCGTGAATGTCTTTCATCGACTCCCTCCAATTGGAGAAGCCCGCGATCGCGAAATGCTACGCGATGCCGAAACCTATCTCTACAAAGAAACCGAACACGGCCCCCTGCACGCCCATGTGTTTCATCCACCCCATCACGCCTCAGCACCTAGCGCTCCCGCACCGCGAGCGGCCATGATTTGCTTTCATGGCGGTTTCTGGGACACGCAAGCCGTCACCCAGTTCGTTCCTCAGTGTCTGCATTTTGCCCAATGTGGCATCGTCACCATTGTTGCCGAAACCCGAGTGCATTCGAAGCATGCCTCGACACCGATTGAATCGATCCAAGACGCGCAGGAGCTGGTGATGACAGTGAAAAAAAATGCTGAAAATCTCAACATCGACCCGCAGAAGATCATTCTTGTGGGAGCCGCTGGTGGAGCCTTTCTTTGTTTGCACTGCGCCATGCCCAAGCAGCTGCCAAAGCTGGAGGGCTTTGACCCGCGTCCTGCCGCGCTGATCCTTCTGAGTGCCTTGGTCAACACCGCTGATAGCAACGATCACACCTCCTTGTTTCCCTCCGTGCAAATGGCGCGGCGGCTGAGTCCATCGCGACTGACGCGTCGCAAGCTGCCGCCAATGTGTCTGCTGCAGGGTCTGAATGATCGCATCACGCCCGTGGAGCATGTGCGCTCCTTCCGCCGCTGGTTGCGTTGGAAGGGCAACAAAGTCGAGTTGCGCGAGTTCATCGCCGCTGATCATCGGTTTTTCAATTTTAACACCAGTCATGTCCATTTTGATCACTGCCTGCAAGCGATGGAGCAATTTTTGATCCAGCAGCGTTTGCTAGAGCCTGAGCAATTGCCTGAGCGTGATGAGGCATCGCTGCGCTAGAACGAGCAAAAGGCGTGCTTGGCTGACTGTTATCAGACGCGTTTGGTGACTTTTCGGTCACGATTTTAGCATCGACCAGCGCCTCCGATTGTCCTAGACTCGGGTCATGACTGTTCCACAGGATTTAGATCCCTCCGGCTCGTCGCATGAATCTTGGCAGCAAATTTCACGACGTCGTTTGCTAAAAACTTTATTCTGCTCCAGTGCCGTGTTGGGCAGCAAAAGCGTTTCCCAAGCCATCGAAGTCGCCACGAGCAGCAGCCCACAGGAACAGCATTTCTTGATCATCGGCGATTGGGGGCGCGGCAGTGAGGAGCAGAAACAAGTCGCAGCGGCGATGCAGCAATACGTGAAGCAGCAAAACATCACTCCTGCCGGCGTGTGGATGCTAGGGGATAACTTCTATGGCGAGCTCGACAAAGGGGTGCGTTCCCCACGCTGGCAAACCGAATTCGAGGACATGTATCCCGCTCAAAGTTTTCCGGGTCCGTGCTGGGCGATTTTGGGAAATCACGATTATCATGACACCGTCAATGGCGAGTTGATCGAACTGAACTACTACCGCGCCAACCCACAAACCCGTTGGTGCATGCCGGCAAAGTGGTATGTCATCGAGTGGCCGCGCGAAACCCCCGTGGTGCGCTTCATTGCGCTCGACAGCAACTGGCGGGACATCAATCTGCCGCTGCACATCGGCTCCCTGGTGGCACGTGAAGCTTGGTGGATGACGGAGGAGGAGCAGCAACGCCAAGACCAATGGCTGCGCAAGGAATTGTCAAAAAACGACAAGATTCCGTTCGTTTGCGTCATGGGTCATCACCCCCTTTACAGCAATGGGCCGCACGGCGATACCCCAGAGTTGGTGAAACACTGGGGACCATTGTTCGAAAAACATGGCGTGGCAGCCTATTTCTGCGGGCACGATCACGACCTGCAACACTTGGAAATTGAAGGCCTACGCACGAGCTTTGTCGTATCAGGTGGTGGTGGCGCGCCACTGACAGCTCTCACCGACACCCACCCGGCCGCTTTTGCAAAAAACGCCTTTGGTTTCACCCACTTGCAAGTCAATGCCAGCCGCATGCTGGTGCGTCACATCGATGCCTCGGGCCAGCAATGTCATGCCTTTGCGCGTGATCGCCAGGGCAAGGTGGAAATTCTCTGAAACCCGCGTTTTTTTGCTTCGCCTGTTGCCGCACGCTTGCCAGATGCCGCCGCAGACTCTAGGGATGCGCATGCATTTTCGGCTTTGCATTTCCCTCCTCCTGCTGCTCATTCCCATCAAGCTGAGCGCTCGCAGCGACTGGCAAATCATCAACGACTACAACACCATTGTCGAACCCAATGGAACGGGGCGACAAAACCGACTGGAGGTCAATCCCTTCATCTCCTACACCAACATCGGTAGTGACTTCGGATTCATCGGCCCAGCAGCGGGAGAAATCGGCTGGCAACGCGGTCAGATCAGTCTGCGCACCCCAGCTGGCCCGGATCAATGGGCGGGCATGTGGCATTCCATGTCGCGCTTGGCCCGACTCAGCGATGCGACGATGAATTTTTCCGCCTGCTACCCCGCTGCGATCTTACCCGCGTTTCAGCCTCGCGTTTCCGCTCTGCGGCTCAAGGTGCGCGGCATGGGGCGCATCAAACTCGAACTGCGCGATGCCCAGAACCTCACCCTGTGGTCCGAGATCAAAATCCTCGCCATGCCCGACTGGAGCGACCTCACCTACACCCTGCCCGACCAAGCATTCACCGCGGTCAAGTGGGTGAACTGGATCGTAGAACCGGACGCGGACTTGGAGATTGATCGGCTGGAAATGCGCTTAGAATCTGCGGACATGCCCGACACCCTGCGCTGGTTTTGCAGCTCCTACAACAAGGCCTTGCAGTGCTGGTCGCCTGCCACTGGGTTAGTGCGTGACCGTGCCCACATGGAGGACGGTGCCTTCGACTCCGTGTCCGCAACAGGGCTGTTTGTCCTCGCCACCGCCGCCGCCGCCGAGCGTGGAGTGGTCAATCGCGATTTCGCGGTCGAAGTGCTGGAAAAAGCCTGCGCGCAAGTTCGTCCGCTCAAAGGTCCGGCGCAGCTACTGCCCCATTTCTGCACGCTCGATGCCGATCGCCGGCTCAAGCTCCACCCCGGCACCGAGTATTCGACCATTGATACCGCACTCTTCTATTTTGGCACCTTGATTGCGGCGCAAATGCTCGAACAAACCAGCCTAGCCCTGCAGCTCGAAGAAGAAATCCGCCGCATCGATTTTCCCCGCTTGCGAGTTGAAAGCGGCTTCGTTTCACACGGTTTCATGTTCGACGGCGCAACCCTCATTCCCCATGTCTGGAGCGATTGGGGTGGAGAAACCGCGCTAGTTCTGCTGCTGCAACGCATGGCAGCACCGCCACTGCCGGCAAAAATGTCCGACCAAGTCCGCCCGCACCAAGGGACGGGCTTCATTGCTGAAATTCAATCACTGCTGTTTCCCGATTTCTCTCAAGGACGTGCCGACGCCCTCACCGGAGCCAACTGGCTGGCAGTGCGACGACAATTGCTTGCCGAGCAACAAGCTTACTTTCCCCAGCTCTATCCGGAAAATCCCTTGGTGAAAAAAGGATTTTTCGGACTTTCCGCCGGGGAAAACCGTCATGGCATCGGCTACCTCGTCGCGGGTGTTGACATGCCGAACCAAATGGTGATTCACCCCCACTACGTGCTGATGAGCGCGGCCATCCACCCCGACTCGGCGGCTCTAAAAACGGTGTTAACTGAGATGGAGCAACACCACGTGCTAACGCCCTGGGGAATGGTTGAAAATCTTGTCGTCACAACGGGCGAAACCCTTCCCATGCTCGGCGGGCTCAACGCCACCTTTGAGGCCCTTGGTGCCTATCACTTTGATCGTGCGGAGTCCAAGGAAACCGATGCCATTTACGCTGCCACGCGCAAGATCGATGTGCTGCAACAAGCTCTGCGTTTGTTTTATCCTTGAGTTCTGTCTCAATGCTCGGCAAGAAATAGTCCCATTTGCGCATTTTTGTAGTGTTATTTCGCGCCATGCGCCACACTGTATTTCCCGACAAGCATCGCGGCTAGCGATCATTTCAATCAAAAAAAACATCCTTATGAACCGATTGCTTCGCATCTTTCTTTGGCTGATCGTCAGCTCTCTTGGCAGTTTTTCTGTCTGGATTGCGGCCATGCAGCGTGGTGAACCCGTCAATGCCTTGTGGCTGGTGATTGCTGGTGTTTGTGCCTTTGCGGTGTCCTACCGCTTTTACAGCGCCTGGCTGATGGCGAAAGTGCTGGTGATCGATGACGAACGCTGCACGCCCGCGCTGGTTCAGTCCGATGGCAAGGACTTCGTGCCCACCAATCGCTGGGTGGTGTTTGGGCATCACTTTGCTGCGATTGCGGGTCCCGGGCCGTTGGTCGGTCCCGTTTTAGCGGCGCAATTTGGTTATTTGCCGGGCACCTTATGGATTTTGATCGGAGCAACCCTGGGCGGCGGGGTGCACGACGCGGTTGTGCTGTTCGGCTCCATGCGCCGAGGCGGCAAGTCACTGGGCCGCATGCTCAAGGAGGAAATCAACCCTTTCATCGGATTCATCGCCATGCTCAGTTTGCTGCTCATCATCACCGTAATTCTTGCGGTGCTTGGTTTGGTGGTTGTCAAGGCACTGGCACACAGCCCGTGGGGCTTGTTCACCATTGCCATGACAATCCCACTCGCCATGCTGATGGGATTAGCGATCAAATCGGGCAAACTAAGTGTTAGTATCACCACCGTTCTCGGTGTCTGTGGTCTGCTCGGCTGCGTGGTGGCCGGGCGTTTCTTGTCTCCCGCCGTGCAAGAAATGCTCACCCTGCCCGCCACCTCCCTTGCGTGGGCGATCATGATTTATGGCTTCGCGGCTTCGGTGCTGCCGGTGTGGCTGTTGCTCGCGCCGCGCGATTACCTCAGCACGTTCATGAAACTTGGCACGGTGGCCTTGTTGGGCATTTTCATCGTGATTTTAGCTCCGCCCTTGCACATGCCAGCGGTCACGCCGTTCATCGATGGCAGCGGCTGGGTGGTTCCGGGACCCGTTTTTCCGTTTGTCTGCATCACCATCGCCTGCGGTGCTGTGTCTGGATTTCACTCGCTGATCGCTTCGGGCACGACGCCAAAATTGCTGGAAAACGAACGCGACATTCGCATCGTTGGTTATGGTGCCATGGTCACTGAAATGTTAGTGGCACTGATGGCAATCATCGCGGCCTGCGCGTTGCAGCCCGGTGTCTATTTCGCCATTAACAGTCCGGTCGATCCCAGCAATCCGGCGGCTGTGAGCGCGGCGCTGGCCCGAGTGAACCAGTTTTTCCCTGTCGATGCGGCGCAAATGGCACAGCTAGCGCAGCAAATGGGCGAACCCAGCTTAATCGGAAAAACGGGCGGAGCGCCGACCTTTGCCGTAGGCATGGCATCGATGTTTGCACAAGTGATCCCCGGCAACGCGCTGGATTTGTGGTATCACTTTGCGATCATGTTCGAGGCGCTGTTCATCCTCACCACGCTCGATGCAGGGACGCGGGTCGGTCGCTTTATTTTACAAGATTTGCTCGGACAATTTTCCCCATCGCTCGGCAACACGCAATCATGGCGTGCGAACGTGCTCACCAGTGCCATGCTGGTTGGCGCTTGGGGCTACCTGCTCTATCAAGGCGCGTTGTATCCCGATGGCATCGCGAAGAGCTTATGGCCGATCTTTGGCATTGCGAACCAGCTGCTCGCCGTGATTGCATTTGCCTTGGGCACCACATTGTTGATCAAAATGGGGCGCGCACGCTACGCTTGGACCACGCTGCTCCCGTTGCTTTTTCTCACCGTCGTCACTTTCACGGCGGGCATCCTCAAAATCTTTTCCCAAAGCTCGCTCGGTTTCCTCCACAGCGCCGCCATCGATGAAGCAGCTGGTCGCCATGCCGCTGCACTGAACAATCGCATCGATGCCTTCATCACGGGTCTGTTCCTGATCTTCGTGGCAATCATTGTCATTGGCTGTGCCCGTGAATGGTGGCTGCTCCTCAGCGGCAAACGCACCGCACAGCTGCACGAATCGCCAAAAGTGAAGCTGCCTTGCGCCTGAGCCACTCATCATGGCACAAAAAATCAACCACCCCGCTGATGCGGACGTGGTTGACTGCTGATCCGGTTGACCAAGCGCAAAATCTCAAGCGAAAACAAGCCCATCAACGCCGAGCCGTGGGAGCACCGGATCGCGCGCCCTCCGTTGGAGTGCGACCCGTTGGAGCACGACCCGTTGTCGCTCCACGTCCAGAAAATCGGTTCCGGCCTCCCCCACCGCCATTGCGGGTCGGCGCTTTTGGGTTCGCTCGCTGCGCGTCTGCCTGCTGATGACGCGCGTGCCACTCCGCAGCATGCCACTTGTGATCGCTGCAAACCGGAATCGATGCCCGAATCAATTTTTCGATCATGCGCAAATCGTCCAGCTCCTCATCGCAGCAAAACGATACCGCTCGCCCCGCAGCTCCCGCCCGTCCGGTGCGACCAATGCGATGCACGTAAGCCTCCGGTTCATGCGGCAAATCATAATTCACCACCAGCCCCACGTCCTTCACGTCCACACCGCGCGCCGCCACATCCGTCGCCACCAACACGGGAATCAAGCCCTTGCGGAAACGATCGAGCGCCTTCTCGCGCTGCGCTTGCGACTTGTTGCCATGAATCGCCTCAGCCGCCAATCCAGCTGCAGATAAACTCTTGGCCAGCTTGTTCGCGCCATGCTTGGTGCGGCTGAACACAATGGTCAAACGCGCGTCGGTCTGCACAACTTGATGCTGCAGCAGCGACTCCAGCAACGAAAACTTATGGCCGCGATCGACGAAGCAGACTTGCTGTTCCACCCGCTCCGCCGTGGTTGTTTCGGGCTCAATGCTCACACGAGCCGGCTGACGCAAAATTTTCTCGGCCAACTGCACGATATTTGGAGCCAGCGTTGCGGAGAAGAACAGCGACTGCCGTTGCGCGGGCAGCATCGCCACAATTTTTTGCACATCGCGCAAGAAACCCATGTCCAGCATGCGATCCACCTCGTCCAACACAAAAAACTCCACCGACGCGAGCGAAATGAAGCCCTGCTGAATCAGGTCCAGCAAGCGCCCAGGTGTCGCCACTAAAATATCCACACCGCCGCGCATCGCAGCGATTTGCGGATTTTGCCCGACGCCGCCATAAATCAGCGTTTGCCGCAAGCGGAGATGCTTGCCATACTTGGAAAAACTCTGTCCCACTTGCACCGCCAACTCGCGTGTGGGCGTGAGCACCAGCGTGCGACAGCCCTTGGGCTTGGGCGCGAGCGCGTGAGCTTGCAATCGATGCAAGATTGGCAGGGCAAAACTAGCCGTCTTGCCCGTGCCTGTTTGAGCACAGCCCAAGAGATCGCGGCCTTCCAATAAAATGGGAATAGCCTGCGCCTGAATGGGAGATGGAATCGAGTAATTCAGCTCCTCTAGGGCACGCTGAAGGGGCATCGCCAGTGGCAATGCCGCAAATGTAGTAGCAATCATTTTTGAACAAAAAACCAACCCGCGGGGGCGATTGGCACTAACGATGAGTTAGTCACTCCCTTCACAATCCTCATCGTCAATCATCAAAAAGGGTGGAATCAACAAGATTCCGCCACACATTAATCGTGTGGTGGTGTCAGTGAATCGAAATGGCCACGCAAAAACAAGACAAATCTGTTTTTTGCAAAACTTTGCTGCCCGAGGTCGGCACCATGACGCAATTTGAGACAAACGCATGATCAGCAATCTTTACAACTTGATCGCGGCAATCATGATGCCAGAAAACGCTTTAATCCCGTCATGCACACTCACCCAACCACCAAGTTTTCGCATTCGTGCAGACGCGCCAGCCTTTTAGTCGCGCATGGCGCCGCCCTTATATTCTTCGGATTATTCATGCCGTTCACTCTGTTTGCTCAGATCACTTACATCGATGCCACCCCAGCGAACATGTCACGCGTGGACGGGCAAACCTTTTCGCCCTCAACAGCGAGCAATGTTTATACCGATTCCAATTGGTCGCTGCGCAGTGCCACCGGCCTGGCGAGCCACGGCACGATCTATGAATCTGGCGGTGGCGAGACGGTTCCTGTCCTCAAACAACGCCAAAGCGGAATCGCGCCCGGACTCTACCACGTTTACGCCTATTTCTGGGTCGCCACCAACGTTGGTTGGCAAATCACCACTGGCCTCAGTGCTAGCAACATGGTGAATCGCAGTGGCACACAAACCGTCGCTTTTGGAGCAATCACGTTTAGCCCCTACAGCAATGACCACCAAATCGTGACGCTGGCCGATCTGAGCAGCGGTGTTTTTTCCCCAAGCTTCGCGCCCACACAGGCGACAGGCGGCGCTGACCGCACCCTGGCGCGGGTGGATCTCGGACTGACAGCCGTCGGCAACAACGGCGTGCTGGAGGTCTTTGTTTCCAACGGTCCGTCTAACGGCAACAGCACGAATAGCCGCACTTGGTATGATGGCTTGGGCTACAGCCTTGCCACCGCCGCAGAGGGCAGCACTGGGATCAGCAACAACTCATGGTCGATCGGGCTCAACAACACCGCTGTTTGCACGCTCTCCAACAGTTATGGACGCGGCGTGCTCTGGGGCGACGGCACGGATAAAGATGCGGATGACACGGCGGTTCACGCGAGCATCGACTCCAATCTGCTGACACCCGAGTCCGACCCCATCGTGCTAGCCGATGGCGAGAGCGTGGAGCTCAGTGGCATTGTCAATCTGCAAACAAGCATTGTGGACACGACAAATCCCAATCAATTTCGCTGGGGCTTGTTTCATCACAATGGCTCCAGCAACGCGACAGGATGGACCGGTTACTGGCTCGGTAACGGCACCAACGGCACCGCTGGCAGCGCGTTCCGTCAAAACAGCAGCAGCACCTTATACATCGGCAGTAATACCGCCACTGGAAGTTTTCTCAGCGCAACTCAATCCGCCACAGGTCACGCCAATCTGAGCGCCGGTGCTCATCGATTTCAGCTTGTTCTGACAAGACGCGGCACCACCATGGCCTACTCGGGTTCGCTGTATCGACTGAGCGATGAGTTGTTGCTAACAGAAATCAGTGGCGTCGATGCCAGCGCGACTCTCTACAATCAGTTTAGCCGCATCGGATTTCTCAGCGGAAACAATCTCGATGCCGAGCGCTTGATCCTCTCCAGTGTCACGGTGGTTTATCCCTACACGGCACCCGCGCTGCCGACGCCTGGCAGCATCACTCAGATCGCACCGAATGGCACTTGGACTTGGTTTAATGACGAACGCGCCATTTGGCACAATGGCGTGCTCCTCGCTGGTTACATGCGCAACGACGGTTACGCGGGCATCACCCGCTATGACCCCGCCACAAATAAGTCCACTCACAGCAACATCGGCACCGCGACGTCACTCCAAGTCGATGATCACAACAACCCCTCGCTCACCATTCTGCCCGATCAACGGGTGCTCGCGACTTATTCCAAACACGGGTCAGCCAATCAATTCTACACGCGCATCTCCACTAACAGCGACCCACGCTCGCTCAGTGATTGGGGCGCGGAGACAGTCGTGACCACCCCTGCCGGGAACACCTACGCCAACACCATGCGCCTCAGCGGCAGCGGTGTGGGTGAAAATAACACCATTTATAATTTCTCACGTTGCATCAACTACAACCCATGTCTCACCCGCTCCACTACCAACGGTGCCAGCTGGGGCAGCACCGTCCAGGTCATCAATGTTGGGACGGGTGGCACCCGACCTTACCCTCGGTATGTGACAAATCAGCGCAATCGCATCGACATGATCTACACCGACGGCCATCCGCGCAACGAGAACAATTCCATTTACCATCTCTACTATCAAGGCGAGACATTTTACAAATCCGATGGCACTGCTGTGAAAACCCTCGCTCAATTGCCGCTTAATCACGGCGCGATCAGCGATCCCAATAGTGGCGAAAAAGGCACCACCGTCTATCAATTCTCCACAGCCACGTGGTCGGCAGGCCAAGGCGCCAATGACTGGATACCGAACGGTCGAGCCTGGACGTGGGACATTCACTACGGCACCAATGGCGATCCGGTCTGCGCCTTTCAGGTGCAAGTCGATGATGCCGCCAGCAGTGATAGCAGTGTGATCAAGGATCGCATTTACTATTACTACGCCCGTTGGACTGGTTCGAGCTGGCAACGCCGCTTCATTGCCCAAGCAGGACGTCCACTCTACGCGGCCGAGGATGATTACGGGGGCGGCATGAGCCTCGACCCCGAGGACCCACGCGTCGTTTACATTTCCTCCAACGCCGCGAAACCCTTTGACCTGAGCAGTCTCACCCAAGTGCCACTTGCTGTCAGTGAACGTTATGACATCTGGCGCGGCATTACCCTTGATGGCGGATTGAGCTTTAATTGGACACGGATCACAGAAAACACCGGCGCGGATAACATTCGCCCGATTGTTCCGGCGAATCACCACCGCTCGCAGCATTTGCTCTGGCTCCAAGGCACTTACACGTCCTACACCAACTACAACACCAAGGTCATGGGAATTTTCGGCGTGCCAAAGGAAACCCTAGCGGATTGGCGAGCCGTGCACCAGCTCAGCAGCACTAGTGGCCTTGACTCTGATCGTGATGGCGCTAGTGACCTGCTCGAATACGCCTTAGGCAGCGACCCGCGCAGCACCACTAGCCAACCCAACTTTTCCTGGGAGCAGCAGGTTTTTTCATTTGATTACTGCCCACAACGCAGTGACGTGGAATGGGTTGTGGAAACGAGTGCTGATCTCAAATCCTGGAATCCTCGCGCGACGTTGCGTTCGAGCGGGCTTACTCACAGCATCGACGCCAACCTCGGCGTGACTTTTGGCAGCCAAAATAGCAATGGCCGGACGCGGGTGGAAATCAGCTCCTTGCCAGAAAACGGTGCGACACAGCATTTTGTGCGAATCAAGGCGCAAACTTCCCCCCTGCCGGATCTGTGATCGCCTCGCCTTCACGCACCCGCGCCATCGGACTAATGCTTGTTGATGCGTGGAAATGCGCTTGAGACCGTGAGCGAGTCGTGCTTATACCTCTGCCGTGAGTCACGCCTTCGCCAGTCCCGTCCGCACGCACGCTTTGTTGGAGTCCACTGCCTCTGTGCTGCAGGAAGCGCACTTTCGCCAGCATCTGCTAGGCGACTTTGCCGGCATTCCGCTGGTCGCGTGGTCACGGTTGGTTCCCGACGCCAAAACCACGATTTATCTCTCCTCAGGCATCCACGGGGATGAGCCCGCAGGACCACTGGCGCTGATTCATTGGATGCAGCGCCAGCTCCCATCTCATGTCAATTGGCTCATTTGCCCGCTTCTCAATCCACGTGGACACGCGCGCGGCTGCCGTTGCAACACGGATGACATCGATCTCAATCGCGATTACCTCCAGCCACGCAGCGAAGAAATCAGAGCACACATCGCGTGGTTAGAAACCATGCCCTGCCCGAACTTGTCGATTAGTTTGCACGAGGACTGGGAAACCTCAGGCTTTTATTTTTACGAAATCAATCAAGCCGTCGATTGCCCACAACGCTACCTCAACATCGTCAAAGCGGTCGAACCGTTGATGGCGATTGAGCCCATGACTGTCATCGATGACCACGTCACCCGCGCACCCGGCTGGATCGATCACCGTCCCGAAGCCGACATCCCCGAGCAATGGCCCGAGGCCATTTTTTTAGCCAAACGCGGCTGTCCGCTCTCCTTCACGTTCGAAACCCCGAGCCAAGCAGCAAAACTCGAGCAGCGCGTGGCGGCGTTATCCATCGCGATTCAAACCGTCATCGATGAGCATCTCCAGTCGTGCTTGAATGATTTTTCCAGCGGAAAAAGCAACGGCATTTGACACCAGCGCCCCTGTGTCGTAAGAGCATTCATCTATGTCACACAGCCTACGTCTGGCCTTCTGTTGCATCCCACTGCTGCTGGGATCATGCATGTTTGGCACTTCGGGGGAAAATGCATGGAAAAAAGCAGTCAATCACCAAGCCAAGCAACTGGGTTTCCGCAACTGGATTGTCATCGCCGAAGCTTCATTCCCCGCGTTCAATCGCACCGGCATTCGCCAAATCAACGCCAACGCGGAGATCCCGGAGGCACTCAGCTACGTGCTACAAGCCTTGGATCAAAGTCAACACGTTCACCCCAACATCTATCTGACTCGCGAGTTGCGATCGATGAAAAATGAAGACGCTCCGGGCGTCGATGAGTTGCGCGCCATGCTGCAATACACTCTGGAAAGCCGCGAGGTGAGCCAGCTGGAACAAGACTCCCTGCTCACGCTCATGGCCGATGCGAATCGCAGCTTCGATGTCCTGGTCGTGCGCACGACATCAGCACTCCCCTATGCAAATGTTTTCATTGAATTGCAACCTGGATACTGGGATGCTCAAGCCGAACAAGAGCTGCGTGATCGCATGGACATGGAACGCCAGCGCAAGCTCAAACCAAGTTACTACTGAAATCATTACACCATGAGCCAAAGCCGCGAAGCAGACATCCGCCACGAACGCGAAAAAGCCTGGATCGGTGATGCCGTGCTCGCCCTCTTCGCTCGCTCCTACGTGCTTGAACAGCGCAAATGCATGGATGGCGAGTGGTTCACTCACTTGACCTCCAACGGTTTTCTCAGCGCCTTCGGCAACCCAACCAGCGTGGAAGCCAAAATTGGCAACATTTATCAAGAACAAGGACTAAAAGCCGCGTTCGATTGGATGGAGTCCGAGCTGCTGCCCATTTTCATCAAACAAATGGCCCGAAAAAAATAGCCAGCTTTCCACTTATCCGCTTCTGAGCATGGTTGCATCAAAACCGTGTTCATTCACCGAATATCTGGCCATTTTTCATCACTAACTTTTGCTCGGAATCACTTGCATCGGTCTCGCACCAGACATGCTGCAGCGCGCCTGATTTCTTGATCGCTCCCCGACGGCGCACGATAAACGCCACACCTGCGCCGTGGACTTGTCTGCTGGGCCTATGCCACTGCAACCTCATCGTGATGTGCGCAATCAAGAAAAAAAATTTTTTCATATGCACTACTTTTAGCTTGACTCATCTTTGCTGTAAATACAATGTCAAAAGCATCATTGAAAATGAAACCTGTAATACAAATACTACAGCCCCAAAGTAAGGGTTTTACACTGATTTTGACTCTGAGCTTGATGATGTTGTTGATCGTCATTGGGGTCGGCATGTTGTCGCTTTCGACCGTGACCTTGCGCACGAGTGGATGGCTAACAGCGCAGCGTGAGGCACAGTGCAATGCTCGAATGGCACTGATGCTGGCCATCGCCGATTTACAAAAAGCGGCTGGACCAGACCAACGCATCACCGCCTCCGCGGACATGGCGAGTGATTCGAAAGGCGATGCCCTGGCCTTCGGAGCTGCACCGGCAAACAACAATACCGTGAACAAAAAGGACAAAGGTCTCAGCGCCATGCAGCCGGGAACACGTTATTGGACTGGCGTTTGGCAAAACCGCGAACTGAGCTCATCCACGCCGAACCTCAATCAAATTTACACCAGCACGCCCGATCCACAACACATCAAATGGTTAATTAGTGGCAATGAGGATCCGCAATTACCCAATCAATTCACACCCACAGACAGCAACGTTGCCGTCAGTGAGAATGGCAAAATCGGCAACAGTGATCGAGCAGTCATCCTTGTGGGCGAAAAAACGGTGGGTGCGGCCTCCACACCAGCTTGAATCGCTATGTTTCTGCACCACTTGTCTCGATCAATGACACCAAGCCAAGCGGCAGCAATGGCGTGAACAAGGCTGTGGCGGGCCGCTATGCATGGTGGATCGGCGATGATGGCACCAAATCCAAGATCAACGCAACAAGTGAATTGGCAAAACAAAACATCGCCACTTACGCGTCTTTGAGTTCACCTCGACGTGGCTGGGAAACTGTGGATGGTTTTTCTGCTTATCCGCTGCCGGATCAGCAATCGATCCTTGAACGTGTGATTACTCTTGCCAGCACGAGCTTCATTGATGATGGCCTGCGCGCGGTCGATGGCGATGGCAGCCCGATGAATCGCACCTTTCACAGCGCTACAACGCAAAGCCTCAGTGTGTTGAGCGATCCCTTGCGCGGAGGCTTGCGGGTTGATTTAACCCCATACTTGCACTCCGGTTTCCCCGGCACAGCGGAGAGTGATTTGCCCAATGCTCCGCAAAAAGGTAAAAACATCATACCGGGAGACGCAACGCTGGCCGAATTCAAAAACCTCAAAGGCCCCAAATGGGATTTGCTCAAGGACTTTGCTAGCCCGAGCGATTATTTGACAAACAAGCAGCTCAAAGTTCGGGGTGGCGATGGTCAAACCAAGCGCACCATTGCGCCGACGATCATCGACTTCCGTCTGCTCATGGGAGTGCGCTTGATTTCAGTGTCCGACACCAGCTACCGCTGTCATCCCTGCGGTAAATTTGCGGTGACCATTGCCAATCCATATCCCTATGATCTGAAGTGGGATGCCCCTTTGGATTTTGAAGTGCGTGCGCTTTATAATGCCACAGAAGATGATGGCATGCCAGGGGCTCCTAACAACGTATTCAGCAGCATCTGGGGACCAGAAGTCAAACCCGCATTTCTTCCAGGCAATGCGGGCGTTCCATCGGTTTTTGGTAACGCTACTTTCCGCATCGGTGCCGATTCGCTAAAGGCAGGTGAAGCACGCGCCTACACCATATCCAGCCCTGTTCTGCGTCCGCAAACAACAGATCCCATCACGATACCACTCAGCCCGTTTGCCAGCAGCTCACCCGCCGACATGAATATGTGCATCGAGATGCAACACAGCTCAGTCAATGATGCGACAAAGCTGCTTGATGTTCGCGAGCAATGGACGACATCGCTCATTAGCCTGATCATGCGATCAGGTGATTCGCAAAATTCGATGCCGGATAACATTGTCCGGCGGATTGAACGCGTCGAGCTGGATAACGGTTTCTTTAGCAGCGTGAGACGAAGTGTTGATGGCGCAAAAGCAAAGGTTTTTACATCGCCATTTCCCATGCAGTTGTATAGCTTCCAGATAAGTCATCCTGGATCGGATTATGCATCCATTTTACCCAATGCGAATCTGATGGGGACACGCAGCTCGACGGTCCGCACTTTCACGGATTTTAATTTGCAGGCCAATCGCTTCTCGAAAATCATCACATCCTACAACCCCCCACCCTTTTTTATGGAAAGCACGGATGCTTTGGCGCAATTACCGTTCACCGAGCCCGGTGGCGAAACGGGGTTGGGCTTCACTCGCAATTTAGCCATCAATCCGGTGTCATGGGGACGCAAGCTCGGAGCAGCCGCACAACAAACGGTTTTGTTCGGCCTACCCGATCAGTTGGTTTCCCTCGCTCAGTTACAACATCTGGATCTCACCGCCGATGATGTGACCACATCGGTCGGACATCAGCCTGGCAATGCCGTCGGTAATTCCTATGCTCCACCTTTCGTCAAGCGCGAGCTCACTCGTCAAGAACGCTCTGATTACGTTCTCATCGGCATCAACTCATCAACTAGCTTCAACCAAAAAAGTCGCAATTACTACGACATGGCTCATTTGCTGAATACCGCTCTATGGGATTCTTACTTTCTCTCGACCATTCCCCCATCGTCTCAAAAACCCATCAATGAGAGCCTGATGATCCTTGGTTCCTCCGAGGAAGCCACTGCAGATTTACACAGTGCGACGAAATCAGCCGCGCATTTGCTAGTGAACGGTGGCTTTAGTGTGCAATCAACGCAAAAGGACGCGTGGAAAGCGTTGTTGGCCTCAGTCAAGCACCAGAAACATCCTGCTGACAGCGCCGCTAACAACCAAAATGCCCTTTTCCCTCGTAGCTTGGAGCAACTTAGTTCTGCCGAGGACGTTCCATCTGGCTCGGGTGCCGATTCCTTTAGTGGCTTTCGTCGCCTGACCGATGCTCAGATCGATGCTTTGGCGGAAGAGCTGTGCCGACAAGTGCGACTGCGCGGACCCTTTGTTTCGCTCTCGCATTTCATCAATCGCGCCTTGGTGGAGCTTAAATCAGACAAGCAGCTCGGCCGCAGCGGTGCTCTGCAATCGGCCATCGACAACGCAACAACGCCCATTAACACCTTGGCCGACGGCAGCAAAACCGCCTTTGGCGACTTAAATTTGAGCGAAGATAAGTTGCAACTACAAGGAACAAGCGGAGGTCCCAGGGCAGACCTCGACGGTGTGCGCCCGACTACTTTTGCCAACAACTTGACCGATCCAGTCTGGGCTCCCACGTCCAAGGATCTCAATCCCGGTGCGATGGCGAGCATGATGGCGGATCGTGAGATGATCACGGATTCTGAATTCAAACCAGAACAAGGTTTTCGTTCGTCAGGGATTCCCGGCTGGCTGACACAAGCCGATGTTCTGCAAGCGATCGGACCCGTTCTCAGCGCGCGTTCGGACACATTTCGGATTCGCGCCTACGGCGAATCGCTGGACCCTAGCACTGGCAAGGTAGCAGCCCGCGCCTGGTGCGAAGCGACTGTTCAGCGGCTGCCAGATTTTATTGACGGCACCAACAATGCCAGTGATAAAGTAGAGGCTCTTACACCACTTAATCGTCTGTTCGGACGCAAATTCATCATTTCATCCTTCCGCTGGCTTTCACCCAATGAGATCTAACCACCACATCCTTATTTTCACTTGTCTCGCCCTGATTCAAGCGCTGCCTTCCCTGGCGCATGGTCAATCGGACAACACGCCACATGTTTCGATGAAAGTCGATTTGGTTTCGTGGGGCAATGACATCGTTGGTCTGTATTTGAACTCCGGCAGCAAAAGCAACGAAGTCACAGCCAAGGCGTTTCGATACACACAAGCGGTTGCCTACAACGGGTCGCAGATTGTGGAAATCTCCAAAAATCCAGCGGTCAAGGATCCGAGTGATGAAATTCAACGAGATTTGCCCAAGGGCGTGGAGCCGGTTAAGGACGAAGGCTCACCAATCAACCCCGCCGATGTGCCGCCAGAAATTCAAGCGCGTCGCAAAGACAACCCCAATCTCGTTGCCCTCGCAACGCTGCCACTCAACTCGACCCGTGCCACCATTTTATTGGCTCCAGCGAAGGGCGGAACATTTCAAACGTATGTCATTGATGATGATCCGTCGAAGCTACCGCTCGGAAACTTGCGCATTCACAACTACTGTCCTTTTCCGGTGGCGATCAAGTGCAATGGTAGCAAGCCGATTGCCATGAAAACCAAGGACGCATTGATCGTGCCGCCGAAAGACAAGCAGGTTGTTTATGAACTTGCTTACGAAAAAGAAGGCAAATGGGTGCAGCAAGAAAACAACCTCGTGCCTCTGCGACCTATCGAGCAGGCTCAGTTGATTATTTTGCGAAGCAATGCGGATTTCTTTCGGTCCAGCAGTGGCGGCCGCAGCGGTTACTTGCAAACTGTTGTGCTTCGTCGCGGCCCCGAGGCTCCCGCTAAACCTTGATCATTCAAAATCGATCAGCCGATGATTGGCAACATGTTGAATCAAACGTGTTGCCGAGCGTGACGCCGCTGCATTCAAGACATCATGTGGCGCGTAAAAATAGCAATCTTTTGCAATTTTGACAAACGGTAACGCTTTTCAAACACCCGAAACTGATCCTCGCGCATCAGTGTCAGCACGCCGGAGTAAATCTCGCGCATGATTTCCGACGCCACAAGTATCTTCCCATCCAGCTGGGCAAGACATTCTTCAGCTTTTCGATACAAGGAATCGGCACGCTGGGCCTGCATGGACATCATCGCTACAAATCGCGCGTCATAAACCCGATTCGCGAGATCCTGCTCCGCGTAATCGAAGCGGTGCAGATCATCCAGCGGCAGATAAATGCGCCCACCATTATCTAGATCCTCACGGACATCGCGCATGATGTTTGTCAACTGCAAGGCATGCCCCAAATTCACCGCGTATTGCTCCGCAACTTGTCCCTGAGCTCCAAACAAGCGCACGGAAATCAATCCCACCGCACAAGCGACTTTCCAGGTGTATTGTTGCAGATCTTCCCATGAATTGAAACGCAGCGGTTCAGTGTCCATGGAACAACCATCAATGATCGCAGCCATCAAATCCCGCGGAATATCGTGCTTCGCCATCAACTGCATCACCTCCAACTGAAAGGGACTCGGATGATCAAAACCCGCTAAGACACCCTCGCGCCACTGCGACAGATGCTCCTTGCGAGACTCAATGCTCTCCTTGTCATCGTCGGCAATGTCATCGATCACCCGACAATAAGCATAGAACACAACCATGTCATCGCGCACATCACGCGGCAACACATGCAACGCGAAAGCCAAATTGGACTTCGCTTGCCGAGTGATTTCGGCCGAATTCATCGGATCAGGCCCCAGTGGCCTGTGGTGAAGGGCCATAGCGTGAATAACGCCGGGCCAACCAAATTAAACTCCTTGACGCTGCCCCAATATCTGGAATCAAGAGAATTGCCAGAGTTGTCACCCATCGCTGCATACTCGCGCATGCCCACGGTGGCTTGATCTGCCAACACCAGTCGATCCGTCGGCTTCACCAAGTCGCCCAAGGGGGACATGGCATAGGAATAACCTTTGCCCCCACGTGCGTATAAGTTGTTGAGTTCAAACACATGACGAATACCGGGCTCTTGCGCCACTTGGCCATTGACCAGCAAGTGCGGACTGTCGATGCGCAACTCATCGCCGGGCACACCGACAAGGCGCTTGATGTAGTGAGTCGCTTCCTGCTGATCGGTGTGATTGATCATGCCAATGCGCTTAGCAATGCCCCGTGTGTCAAACACGAAGACTTCACCACGTTTGGGCTGACGAAAATGATAGGAAATTTTGTCAACCAGCACCAAGTCACCTCCATCAATGGTTCCTTGAAAAATGACATCACCCTTGTGATACGACCTCGCACGGAAATCACCGATGCGATCGCCGCCACTAATCGCCTGCATCGTTTCGTTGATCGGCGCCGGAAACATCAATGTCGCTCCGTCATCAAACACCACTTGAGTCCTCGAAAAAAATAAAAAAGATCGATCGCGCACATCCACAATCCGACCGTCCGTTGGAGCTAGCACTTGACGCCATTCACGCGAGCGCAGCACCCAATCCAAGGCTTGTTGACCCAGCCACGGTTTTTCGAAATCTCGCTCCGGATGCACTGTGGCAATGATGCCGTTAAGCGTCGGTTGCATCGATCCTGTCGGAATTCGGAAAGGTTGCACCACATATGACCTCAATCCCAAGGCCACAACCAAGGTCACAAAAATCACTTCCACATTCTCCTCGATCACGCCTGCCGGCTTTTGGCGTGGCAAGGCTTGCTCACACGTTGCCCGCAGCTGTCGCGAGGCTTCCTCAGACGCATCGCGATCCGATTTTTTGAGTGCTGCGGATAAATCAACAATGCGCGCGCCAATTTCATCGATGCGATCCTGCGGGAGCAAGTCACGCTTGTAATGAACAAACTTGCGCGCTCCTTTGATCAGAAATTTTGCTTCTTTTTTCCACTTCGCAGTCCAAAACATCGTGCCTTCAGCATGGCTGGGGAACATCGATGATGCAAGACAAAGCAGCAAAAACCTAGTGGATAATCGATGAAATCAATCCCTGTATTGACCCCTTGTCATGGTTATGCGAACATCTGCCATGCTGCGACAGATCATCGTCAACGGCGAAGCCATCGATCCACAACTCATCAGTGACGCCTTTTACCGTCTCAAAGCACTCGCTGAAATGAGCACCGAACTTTCGTGTTGCGACCGCGATGCCGAATTCATGTGTGAAGCTGAGAAAGAGGTAATCGATGGCATTTTACTGGCTCAAGAGGCAGAGCGCCGCGTTCCGACGATTGATGAAACCCAATGGCGCCCCGCCTTTGAGCAAGTGCTGCGCGAGTGGCGACAGCATGGTGCATCTTGGGAATTAATTGACCATCAACGCAATGAACTGCGTCAAGAGACACTGGCAAAACTTCGCATGGACGCGTTTACCGCCGATCTTTTCGCTCCAATCACCTCGCCATCGGAGGCCGAATTGCGAGATTTTTATCAGCATCATCTCGAAGAGTTTTGGCAACCTCACGAAGCGGAATTTCTGCATCTGATGCGTCTGCCCGCGAGTGGAAAAGAAATGGAAGACTATCGCCTGCTGAAACAAATTCGCTCAGAAGCCATGGAACATCCATCCCGTTTTGCCGATTTAGCCC
Organism: uncultured Verrucomicrobiales bacterium; assembly: GCA_964599325.1. GTDB lineage: Bacteria > Verrucomicrobiota > Verrucomicrobiia > Verrucomicrobiales > Akkermansiaceae > UBA956. Next base: position 28,038 of record CAZREM010000009.1, read on the forward strand.
AGCAACACACGCAGAAAAACCAGCAACACATCGAGCTCGGCTGGATACGCCAAGAACGTTGGCGCCACCCTTTTGAGTCCATCATTTTTTCGCTAAAACCGTTAGAAATTAGCCCCATTCTCTTTCACGATGATGCCTTTCACTTGATTCAAGCCCTGCAATGCCGCGGAGGTGAGCTTCAGGAATTTGACGACTTGCGCCACGAACTCGCTGAACGCTGGCGAATTCAACAGCAACAAGGAATGTTGCGAGACCTGACGGCCACATTGCGTGAGAACGCTGTGATCGAGATGATCGACAACGAAGCTTGAATCATCAGCACCGGCAATAAAACCATCAGCTCATCAAATGATCAGCCCAATCGCTTCCCATCGGGCGCTAATTGCTGCAGAGCACTTGACAAATGAGGGTAATGAAAAACGAAACCCGACTCCATTAGCCGTTGAGGTTCTACTCGAGTTCCACCCAACAAAAACTCCCCAAATCCCCCGAACAGCGTTTTGATCACCCAACTCGGTGCAATCCAGGGGGCAGGACGTCGCAGATGCTTGGCTAGAACACGCGTGAATTCGCGATTTTGTTCGGGTTGTGGCGCAACCAAATTGACAGGACCGCGCATGTGATCATGCGTCATGACCCACAGCATCGCCCGCGTCAAATCATCGACATGAATCCACGGCATCCATTGCCGTCCCGATCCCAGTCGCGCTCCCAATCCCCACCGAAACACACGCAATAACTTCTCCCAAGCCGCTCCGCCTCGTCCTAACACCATTCCAATTCTCACCGTCACCACCCGACATGCCAATGCCTCTGCGTTCGTGGCGCGCTCCCAGCGCTCGCACAAGTCAGCCAAATACCCATGACCCGGCGCGCTGATTTCATTCAGCAATTCATCACCGCGATCACCGTAATACCCCACGGCGGATGCATTGATCCACAACTGAGGAGAATGTTCCAATTGCTTCAATGACTCCGCTATTTGCTCGGTTAAGCCCACCCGGCTTTCCTCGAATTCACGTTTTTTCTGAACCGTCCATTGCTGATCAATGCGCTCACCAGCCAAATTGACAATCACATCAATCCCCTGCCACTGCCAATCTCCCAATGCGCGCCAAGTGAGACGATCATTCGCCAAATGCGACTGTGGCTGTCGCGAATAAGCCACCACCCGATAGGACTCTTCCAACATGAGCTGGATCAAGGCTTTGCCAATAAATCCAGAAGCCCCGATCACAGCCACAGTTCGATGATGATTCATGGCACCACTGAAGCATCGAAATGCGGATACACAAATGCTATTCGTCGCTATTCAGCGGAACTTAGAAACGCAATTGCAATCGAATGCCGCCGTGGAAGACATCAGGCACTTCATCGCCAAGGCCAAGACTGTAACCAACATATGGCACCAGTGAAACTTGGCTCAACAACGCATACGAGTAGGAAAACTTTAATCCAGCCTGATGCCATTCGTTGTTGCTCGCAAACGCTTCGGCGACGCCCAAACCCGCTTGGATGCTCCAGAACGCCTTTTCGCTCAACGCTCTCGACCATTCAAGATTGGATTCCCCATACCAGCGCGAAATCTCATTGAGATAGGTCAATCGCAGCTCCCACAAAAGATCGGGGCTGATCTGCCACTGGATTTGTGGCCCCAGCTCCAAATCCCCATCAACCGGCTCACGTTGATCACGCCAAATGGCTTCCACGCCAACTTGAACATGATCAAATTGCCAAGCTCTCAGCGCGCGAATGCCGTTTTCAGTGAAATCCCGATCATCCGTTGGCATCCCTCCCTGCACACGCCACGCCGTGAAATCAAGAGTGGAACGATCATCAAAAGAATAACCTGCTTGCAGCTGAAAATCGAGCACATCCTGCGCCATGCGACTCCCACGCAAGAGGTAATCGGTGCGATAAGTTGTGGCAGCTTCGATGCCGAGCGGAATTTCACTGCTCACCGCAGAATCAGCCGCGACTTCCGCGCGCGCCAAAGCGAAGGCAATCATGCCCGCAAGGGCCTTCGCCACGATGGCCGCCATCAACCGATTGCGCCCTTCCATCTCCGCAAAAAAGGACGCCTGCCGCATGAATCGCCTTCCTCTCATGTTTACTGATAAGTTTTCAACCACGCAACCACATCAGCCACATCCTGCGCCGTTAAGCCCAATTGATCCGCAGACAACATTAACGAGCGATCCAAGGTTTTGATCTCTGCCACACGCTTTTTCGGCACGAGTTGACGAACACCACCTGTGCTGACCACAGCTATGGGATCGTTCGAAGAAAGAACCAAACCATCCAACTGTTTTCCATCCTTCATGACAATGTGAGAGCCAGAGAAGCCATGAGCAATGTCAGCAGATGGATTCACAATCGCTTTGATCGCATTGTCCACACCTTGTCGGGCAACCCAACCGCGCAACGATGGAGCGTAATCCGGACCAGCGTTCTCAATCTGGTGACACATCGCACACCGAGTAGCGGTTACCTTGCCTTTTTCTGCATCGCCTTTCAACGCTGCAACCTGAGCTTCAGTGAAGCTCGCCGCCGCAGGTTTTTCGGGAACCTTGATCTCATTGATCACAATCGCATCAGGGTCGTAAACACCCGTGCTCTTCAAACGCTCACTGATGCCAAATTTTGCCCATGAGCCAGTGCCACGCATCCGCAACCATTCTTCAACTTGCGTCTTAATGGCAGGATTTTCCAGGGCCAATAAAAACACGCGGTCAACCGCAGACATGCTGTCAATGAAAGTCAACGACTCCAGCGCAAAAAGCTGTTGTTCACGTGACAACGTTTGACTGGTCGCCCGCTGGCCCAAATCCGCAACTGCGGCACTTGGCCACAATCTCCATGTTAGTTTAGTGAATAATGGAGACCAACTCGAGGCGTCGCCTTTGACCATGGCCTCCTTCAGCGCCAGCCATACATCATTCTCAACATTTTCAGCAGCCAATCCAATCGCTTCGACAGCATTCTTATCCGCAGGATCCACTTGTTGGGCAAGTTTGACTAGCAACTCCTTGCTTTGGTCCAATGGCTTGCCACGAAGCGACAGAGCGACATCGCGACGCACCGCTGCCGAAGCATCGTTGCAGAGGCGTTTGGCATACGGCAGAATCTCGATTCCCGCTCTGCGAATCGCACGATACGCTGTCAGGCGCCACATTTCATTCGGACTTTTCAGCAGAGCCTCGCAGCTGGCCAAGCCCTGTTTGCCCATGTAGGGCAACAACCAAATCGCACGAGCGGCGACAAAGCGATTCGGGTGTTTCAGCAACTGCTGCACAGCGGGCAAAGCATCCGCTCCTTTTTGTTTCAAGCCAGTGAAACCCAAATATCTGACATTCACCGCCGGACTGGAAAGCAACTGAACCAGCCCCGCCGTGCTCGTCATGTCCACCTTGGGATGATTCGGTTTGAATCCCTTAGGAGCAATCCGATAAATCGTTCCCGAACAAGATTCATCTTGATCGCTATGACCACCAACCCGAGGGTCAAACCAATCCGAAACATACAACGCACCATCAGCACCGACCAATACATCCGAGGGACGAAACAGCAGGCGACTCTTTTCCACCTGGATATTTTCATTCGTCTTGGCTCCTCCCGTGAAATCTGCTCCCGAAAACTGCCCCGTCGTGTTGGTGGTGAGAAAATCCTTGCGATCTAGCTGATATGTGGCGCCTTTCACCACAGGCTGATAACCAAAAATGACATTTCGCGCCGCTTCGCAGGAGAGCAATGTGCCGACCCAATTGTCACCTAAACTGCCATTTTCATAGAAAGTGATACCAGTTGGCGAACCGCCACCATAGATGTCACCCACATCAAACGTGCCGGGATCGTCTTGACGCCAATGGGCGCGACCGTGGTCTTGTCCCGCACGTTGCACCGTGTTCCAAAAACGCCCCTCACGCGTGAAGTAACCAGCTGAACTACCTTCTAGCACATACGATGTCCGACAAGCCGGTGGATCGTCGTTATCATTCTGAAACAGGTCACCAAACGAGGTTGTGCAATGCTCATATGAATTGCGGTATCCATGACCAATAATCTCAACACCCGAACCATCAGCATTCATTCGCGCTGAAAAACCAGCGGTGTAGAGAAAACCATCATCGCTTTTTTTGCCGGCGATGTCTCGCGTGTCAATGAACCAATCACCACCACCGCTCTTGTAATAATCTCCGCCCATGCGAAACGTTTTACCCGATCGATCGGTAAACATCGCGCCACAATTGCCATTGTTCAAATACCACTTACCATCCGGTCCTGCGGTGATCGAATGCAACGAGTGATCGTGGTTTCTCGCATTAAAGCCAGTCAAGAGCACCTCGCGCTTGTCCGTGTCAGGTTCAAACACGCCGTTGCGGTTCACATCGGTGTAAACCAACAAATCAGGCGGCTGAGAGACAACGACAACATTATCAAACACCGCAACACCCAGGGGCGCAACCAAGGCCTTGTCTTGCACAAACGTCTGAGAATGCTCAGCTTTGCCGTCTCCATCCACATCGCTAAGGATCACGATTCGATCTCCTTCGGGGCGACGCTCGCGATGACCACGATAATTCACCCCCTCCGCGACCCAAATGCGTCCGTGCTGGTCCACGTCCATGCATGTCGGATTGTAGAGCATTGGCGACGTCGCCCATACCGATACTTCCATTCCCGCAGGCGGATGAAACAGATCAGTCGGAACCAAGTCCGCCGATTGTGAGGACTTCCACTCCTGCGCCATAACGGGCAGGCTTGATAGCAATATGAATAGGGAGCTACGACGCATGATGCTCAAATACGTGAAGAAAACGATGATTTATCAAAAACTGAAACACAATCAGCGCAGCATGATGCACACATGACAAGCAAAATGCATCATCGAGTCCTAACCAGCTAGTAATCTCCCAGCATCAGGGTCTCGCGCGGAATCAGGGCTGAGAACCGAACACGACGGGCATGTGCTGTCGGAAATAACCATCGCTGAGATACATGCTTGGCGCATAATCTGGCAGTGGCGTCGCATCCGGTGCAGGCGGGACATCCTTGCCCCATGTTTCGTCCTCAGGCAGTTTTTGTTGAATCAAGATCGGTGTGCCAATGCTCACGAGTTGGAAAAATTTTGGAGCAATGTTCTCATGCAGACGAATGCATCCATGACTGGCTGCGTAGGGTTTGACCCAGCCCATGTGAAAGCCAAAATTGTTGCGAAATTCTACCCAGTAAGGCATCGGCGTGCCAATGAACTTCCAACCAGCGGGGATGCGATCGACAGAAACACGACGCGCCGCATTCCCCTTGTATGCCCAGCCATGACTATTGGCGCGTTTGAACTGATTCTTATCAATCACCTTGAATTCACCTTGAGGCGTCGTGGATTTTGCCGCACCGACGGTCGCGGGCGTCACCAGCAGCGCTCGATTGCCTTCCATCACATACACCATCTGCCGACTCAGTGAGACCTTGACTCGCACATCACGAGGATTCTTGGCGCGCAGCGCAGGACGATCATAGCTGCGGTAATGGCTCAACTTTTCTTCAGAACTGATGAAGCTCTGACATGAGTTCAGAACTACAATCACACCAATCAGTGCCAGCGCACTGACGAAATTTAGATTTTTTGACATAGACAATTTCGTTAGATAGTTAGCGCATGCGTTCCCAGCTAGTGAGTTTACCATCGACAAACAACGCAGTGGCGATGCGCTTGGGACGGTGAATCACAGCGAGATGGGACAAACGGCCAGGATGGCATGAATCAAAATCGGGTCCATCATACATCGACAGACCGCTGTCATTCCAGTCCGCTTGCGAGACCACATAATTCCATCGAGTGGTTTGATGACGTTGAATGGCTCCGTCAAACACCTCACTCGGCTCACCAAGAACGAATTTCACTGCTTGAGGACTCATGCCCTGCCTGAGTTCCCCGCGTTGCACAGCTGCTTGTTCTTGGGGTGAAAGCGCTTGAAATGCATTGATGTCGCGACGAATGCGACCCTGAGTGGTCATCGGCGCGCAAGAACTGAACTGCACAATCAGCAGCAAAACCAGCCATCCCTTTGTATCAAAAGCAGACATCGACATGACATCCATAACCACCCAAATCACAATTGGCAACCTTCCGACGTAAAAAAAACCCGCAAAATCACGATTACAGCTTGCGTTTGTGAATTAAATGTCCGCAAGCTCGCGCTCGTAGCGAATACAAACTATGTCCGACCTGTTAGAAGATGATGACCTGCAAGCCGCTCTGCGTAAATGCCCAGAGTGGGAAATTGAGAAAAAAACAATCACACGCGTGGTTGAGTTTGAAGATTTCTCCGATGCGATCGACTTTGTGAATGGTGTGGCAGAGATTGTAGAAGAGGCGCAGCACCATCCCGAAATCATCATTCGGCACACACGCGTCTTGCTCAAGTTAACGACGCACGATGCTGGTGGAGTAACAGATGCCGACATTGAGCTCGCTCAGCGCATCGATAATTTGATCGACTAAACCCAAAACAGGACTGGCAAGCCTTGCCACTGATGCCTGCGCATCCATTGACTGCGTCATTGGCAATAGGCTTGCATTTTGTTGTCACGTCACTTACATACAAGCGTGTCAACGTGATCTGCTCGCAATCACTGCTAATTCTTGCCATTTTCATTTGTTACCATGATCGAAAACATCCGTAAATATCCCGCCGTTATTCTCTGTGCTCTCATAGCGGTCATTATTGGCTTTGTGTTCATGGATACACAAAACATGCTGCGAAATGGTGGTCAAACCTACATCAAGGTGGGTTCAACTTCATACTACAAACACGAATTCGAAAAAATCGGTCCGTTGTCGCGTCGCTTGTGCAGTCAGTTGACCACCTATCAGTCGATGACCATGTATGAGTTCATGATGTCCATGGTTGATCGCAAGGCGGAATCGGCAGACGCGGCTGAAAAAAGCTTTTTCACCAATCGCGTGTTATTGCAAAAAGCCGCTTTAGAAATGGGAATTGAGCCGGGAGAGGCGGAAATTGATCAGTTCATCAAAGAGCGTTCGGTGTTTACCGACCCGCAGACAAAAGCTTTCAACCCCCAAGAATACAAAAACTTTCTTGATCAAACATTGGGTAAATCTGGCATGACAGAGCGAGACCTGCGCCAATTGGTGCGCGATGTGATTGCTTATGAAAAAATCGCAGATTTGTTGGCGAGTGGTCTGGATGTGCCAGCCGATTTTCTCAAATCTTCACAGCAAGCACGGAATCAGAAAATCAGTGCCAGCTATGTCACCTTAGCATTGAGCGATTTTGACAAATCCATCAGCCCGACGGAGGAAGAGATCAAAGCCTATTGGGATGAGCATAAGGACGCATTCACGACAGAAAACCGACGCAAGTTTTCCTATCTGATCGCCGCTCCAAGCTATCCTGCAGGAGCCGAGAAAAAGCCCGAGCCACCCAAAGCTGCCAAAGAAGGTGAGGCTCCACCTGCGCCATCCGAGGCTGACCAAAAAATCAACGAAGAACGTCGTAAGGCCGAACTCAAAGTGGCGGCGTCGATGGATGATTTCATGCTACGCTTGGAAGAAAGCAAGGGCAAGGAGTTCGAGCAGGCTGCCAAGGAAATGGGGTGGAGCCTGAGCCAGAGTGACTTTTTCACGGCCACGACACTGCCCAAGGATCTAGCTGCTCTGAAACCTCGCAAAACCACAAAAACGGTGGCGAATCTGCTGTTTGAGCTGAAATCAACGGAAGATCCCCTGTCATACTATACCGCTAGTTTTCCTGTGGATGACGCTAATTGGTTGATTGCACGACTGGATGGTGAAGAAGCTGTGCGGACCAAAACCTATGAGGAAGCCAAGGAACTAGCTAAAATCCAACTCATCAAGGATCGAGCCAAGCAAGCCATGAATCAGGCCGCTGATGACTTGAAAGTCAAGATTCAGGAAGCACTGAAAGCCAACAAATCCATCGCAGACATCACGACCGAACTCAAAGTCAATTTCAAAAACATTGGGCCGATTGGGATGCAAGATCAGCCGACCATGGGGGTTGATCAAACATCATTGTTCCAAGCAGCCCAATACGTCAAGCCAGGTGAGTTGACCGATGTGATCAAGAAGGATGCTGTTTGCTACGTTGTATTGGTGAACAAGCGCGAAGTGGTGAAGGATGAGAAACCAGAGGAAATGCTCAAGCAATTGGCTGAGCAGGCGCGCTCGGGCTTCAAATTCCAAGCCTTTCAAGCCTGGATGAGCGAGCAAAACAGCATCGCCAACAATCGCGGCAAGTGATGTGCGACACAGCAGCGGAATCAGTAGATGAAATCTTTGATCGTGCCAATGGACACATGGCATTAGGTGAATTCGAGATCGCACTGTCCATTTACCGTCAATGCGTGGCGCAGGATCCGAGTTTCTTTGATGGCTGGCATGCTCTCGGCATGACTTTAATGAAACTCGGGCAACTGAAAGAAGCGATTGGTTGTGGATTGCAGGCAACCTACCTCAAACCGAATGATCTGTTGGCGTGGACAGCCTTGTCACAAATGTATGTCAAGGATGGTCAAATTGCCGAAGCGGAATTGGCCAAGAGCAATGCGCGCATTCTTTCGCTGGGCGGCAAACTTGTCTAGGCTTTACAATGGATGACTCAATCGGCATCATTTGCACCGCATCTCTCATTTCGTTAACCTCACTGATTTCATGTTTCTGGTCACCATCGGTCTCGAAGTTCATTGCCAAGTAAAAACGGCCACGAAAATGTTTTGTGGTTGCAGCACATCCTTTGGCGACGAACCAAACACACACACATGCCCCACATGCTTGGGACTGCCTGGAGCGCTTCCCGTGCTCAACCAGCACGCGATCGAGAAAACGATTCTCGCGGGCATGTTATTGAATTGCCGCACCCCCGAAATCAGCAAGTGGGATCGAAAGAATTACTTTTACCCCGACATGCCCAAGAACTACCAAACCACGCAGATGGATCTGCCTCTCTGCATTGGTGGTCGCGTGCCGCTCTATGATCACTGCTATCCCACTGACGTTCAGAAAAACATCATGCGTCCCGGCCTGAACATTGCTCTAAACCGCATCCACCTGGAGGAGGACGTGGCGAAATCCAGCCACATGGGAGCGAGTTCGCTCATTGATTTTAACCGAGCAGGCACGCCGCTCATGGAAATCGTTTCAGAGCCTGAACTAACCTCAGCCGAAGAAGCTTTCGCCTTTTTGCGCTCGCTTCAAATGATTTTACAACAAGGTGGCATTTCGGATGCTGACATGGAAAAAGGTCAACTGCGCTGCGATGTCAACATTTCCCTGCGACGCCACGCCAGTGATCCCTTGGGCGAAAAAGTGGAGCTGAAAAATCTCAACTCCACCTCCGCCGTGCGACGGGCAATTTTGTTTGAAATCGAACGCCAGAGCGAGGAGTTGTCGGCTGGCGTCCCTCAAATTCAATCTACTCGCCGCTGGGACGATGATCGCGGTGAAACCCAGTTGATGCGCACCAAGGAAAATGCGCACGATTACCGTTATTTCCCCTGCCCCGATCTGTTGCCCTTGCCAACGCGAGATTTGGTCGAGGCAATGCGCCAGATGGTGCCCGAGCTTCCTCATGATCGCGCTAAACGCTACGAAAATGACTTCGCCTTGACGCGATACGATGCCAGTGTTTTATCGTCCGATCTGAAACTAGCTGTCTATTTTGAGCAAGCGCTCGATCCCCGCATTCCCGCGAAAAAGACCGCCAATTTCTTGATCAACGTGGCCTTGGGCGCCATTCATGAACGCGGGGATACCATTGACACTTGTCCCCTGCCCGCCAGCCATCTTGCCAATCTTTTGTTGCTAACGGAAGACGGCACGTTGGCCTCGAATCAAGCGCGCGAGGTCTTCGTTGTGATGCTCGAACATCCCGATCGGACGCCACAAGAGATTGCGGCAAGTTTGGGCTTTAAGGCAACTGACACCGAAGCACTGACAAAAATCTGTGAGCAAGTTGTGGCTCAATTTCCTGATAAAGTGGCAGAAATTCTCGGCGGAAATGACAAAATACTTAATTTCTTAACGGGTCAAGTCATGAAAAACTGCCCCGAGAAGCCGAATCCGAAGCTCGTGACAGATGCGTTGCGCCGTTTGATTCAGATTGGCAGTTGAACGTTCACCTGCCTCTGCCGCTGTGCATGACGCACGCGCAGCGACATGACTGGAGCACAAGAGCGCCGCGCACGACATGCGAAAACCATAGCACGAGCGAATCGACGGCGGCGTGTTAAGTTCGAAGTCATCCATCGGGCCATCCATCGGCTCAGGTGTGATGACACTTGGGTGACGCATTTTAAATCAAATATTTCGGCAAATGCGCGCCTGACTGGCAACATGTTTATTGTAGCCAGCATGCAACAGCCGATCCAACCACAGCAACACGAGCATTTTCTCCGCCTTTACGCCGAGAACGAGGTGGCGTTGCACACATTTGTTCGCACACTGGTGCCAACGCGTCAGGAGGCGTCTGATGTCATGCAAGATGTCATTGTCGCCTTGTGGCAGGGCTACATCACGGCCGTGGAATTTCGCCCGTGGGCCTTCGGAGTGGCACGAAATGTGGTGCGCATGCATCTGCGTCGTCGCATGCGCGATCGTCATGTGTTCGATGACGAACTAGTGAATCGCCTTGCGGACAAAGCCCTTCAACAAGAGCAACAACATGCCGACGAACGCGAGGCGCTGGAGCATTGCCTGAAAAAACTACCCCGTTCGCAAAAAGAATTGGTGCTCCTTGCCTACACCAAAGGCACACGCATGGACGATCTCGCCAATCGGCGCGGCCAAACACCCATGTCGTTATACAAGCAGCTTCATCGCATCCGCCAAGCACTGCAACAGTGCGTGACACTCAATCTAGCAAAGGAAGAACCCACATGAACACAGACTGGCACGATTTGATCCAACGTCACATCGATGGCATGACCACCGAGGCAGAAGACTCGCAACTCGATTCAGTTCTCAAATGGAATGATGAGGTCACACAGCTGTATCTCCGCTACATGAATCTCGATGTCGCGCTCGAAGCATACGCCAGCAGCAATGAGGCGAAGACCGAACTACTGGTCGCGCCGTTTGATGCCAGTGAAAAACGACAGAAACGTTGGCTGTCGTGGCGACCCGTGGCCGCTGCGGTGGCTGGTTTAGTCATCGGAGCCCTGTCAGCAACAATGGTTTGGGCTGTCAATGCTGGAAAATCATGGCGAGCAACTGAAAGTGAATTGCCGCTCGTGGATGGCAGTTTCGAGCAGAGCAGCGATCAGCTCCCGCTCAACTTGCCTCGCAAATTTGGAACTTGGGCAGGTGATCCAGTTGAACTGGTGACATCGTCCCATGGCATCACCCCCCGATCAGGCAAGCGCATGGTGCGTTTCCTCTCTTGCGCGAAGGATGAAATGGAACAGGTGCATCATTACGCATCCGATTTGTGGCAAGTGATTCCATTGACTGGCTCTGGTGAACGACTTGTGCGAATCACAGCATGGTTCAATGCACTCAAACCAGCAACTTTCATGTTAGGCGCTGTGGCCGGTGCTGGTGACCCTGAGTCGTCGCACACGTTATGGAATGCCAGGATGAAAGATGATCCCAACGTGCTAGCGGCAGGCAAAAAAACACTGCGAGTCAACGCAGAAAACTCGGACTGGCACATGGGCGAGCTGGTGCTGCAAGTGCCAGACTCCGCGCGGATTCTCGTCGTCGATGTCGCCTCACTAAGAATGCCAGGGGAGAATCCAGAAGACGGTTTTCCCGGGCAATTCGTCGACGATATCAGCCTGACAATCTCGAATGTGCCGTCTTTTCAGTGAAAAGACGCGTGTTTGATGCCTCTCTGCGATGCAATCTGCAAACGCTCAGGAAAATTTCCTAACAAAAAAACAACAAAAACCCCAAAACATGAAAAAAAGCAATCAATCGTTCGCTAAAATCAATGCTTTCGCCGTCGTGGCCATGGCATTATCTTCGCAGGTTAAAGCCGATTCGGCCCGATGGATCGGCAGCTCCAACTCCACATGGGCTACTTCCACCAACTGGACTTCAGACCCCAATCCTGTTCCAGGAACGGGAAACACCGCGACATTCGATGATGTTGGTGGCACAATTGACACCATTGACCTTGGTGCTGGCGTGAGCATTGGTTCCATCGTTTTCGACACAGCCAACGTTGCGGCATACACGATCGGCTCAGGTGCAGTGGGAACGCAAACATTGACTCTCGATCCTGGTGGTTCCATCATCGCCAATAATAGCATCAACAACAACCAAGTCTTCAATGCCAATCTTGTGCTTGGAGCCGACGCCACCGCGCAATCTTACTCACTGACCAACAGTGATAGCAACAATAGCGTAACATTCGCTGGCACAATAACCGGAGGATCTGGCGGAACAGCAGGACCTAAAAGCATCAATATCAACTCAGCATCAACGGGCGGAATTGTCCTTTCAGGCTTAATCTCCAACGGAGGCGCTTCCTCTCTCACCATCGTCAAAAGTGGCGCGGGCGTCCTTAACATCAGCACGGCCGCTCACACCTTCAGCGGCGGTGTCACGGTGGAGGCGGGAACTCTAACCATTAGCGGCACAGGTTCTCTGAACAACTCCACCGTTTTTCTCGGTGCTTCTGGGAATACCGGAGCCAATGTCCGGATCGGAGTGGTCAACAGCACAACCAACCCTTCCTCTCCGCTGACCGTCGTCGCACAGACATCCGGAGCCGCCACCACGCGCATCCTTGGAACTAACAGCAGCACGAGCGGCCAGTGGAGCGGGGCGATCACCATGAACGGCGACCTGACCGTCTCTACCGCAACCGCTGGGGGGTTCACCCTGAACTCGGGGGCAACCGTTAATCTCAACTCCAACACCCTCACGTTAGCTAATTCTTCAACAACTTCTGCCATCAATGTCGTTGCGAAAGGAAAAATCAGTGGCTCCGGCAATGTGGTGGTAAACAACACGAGCACCGGCAACCCGACCGTGGGGCTCGTCATCATCGAAGGCACGGACCACGACTACACCGGCTCCACCACGATCAGTGCGGGCACGCTCCAAATCGGAAACAACGGAGCTGTCGGTTCGATCGCCAGCACCAGCAGCATCATCAACAGCGGCACGCTCGACTACAAGCGGACCGGAACTCTCAACCAAGGCGGCCCGATCAGCGGCACGGGTGCCGTGCGCATTGTCGGATCGGGCACCGTCACTTTTGACAAAGCCAACACCTACAGCGGAACGACCACGATCGGCAACAGCGGTAAAATCACCGTCGCCACCGGTGGCAGCATCGCCCCAACTACGGGCAATTCCCTCACTCTCGGGAACGGCGGCTCCGGCACACTTCAATACGACAGCGCGTCAACCAGCAAGTTCGGAGGCATCGTCGTGGGTAACGGGACCACCAACACCGGAACATTGAACCAGACGGCTGGCACGATAAACGGCTCGAGCATGACGCTCAACTCGGCCTTTTCCGGGACTGGAATCGGAACGGTAAACCTGAGCGGTGGCAATCTCAACCTGACGGGGAACATCAGTGGTTCCAGCCAGGTATCGGGTGACGCAATCTACAGCGCCATCAACATCAGCGGCACTGCGGCGCTTTCCGCCAACACATTTTTTCTCACGGGTGCCCCAAGCGCCACACGAAATGCGGCGTGCCGCGTGACCCAGAGCGGAGGCACGGTCACCCTCACCGGTCCGCTCACCCTAGCTCGCACCACTGCTTCCAATACCGCCCCGCGCCGCGGAGACTACTACCTCAATGGCGGCACCCTCACCACCTCTGCGGTCGATCAGAACGCAGGGGCGGACACCGTCGGGACGTTCTATTTCGGCGGCGGAACGCTCAAGCCCGCTGCCTCCAGCACGACCTTCTTCCAGGGAATCACGGCGGCTTATGTTTACGGAAACGCTGTGATCGATACAGGAGCCAACGACATCACGATTGCCCAGCCCCTGCTATACACAGCCAACACAGGAGTCGTCTCTATCGCCGTCACTACCGGTGGCACAGGCTATGCCGCCAGCTCGCGGCTGCCGATGACCTTCACGCCGCCTGCCTCCGGCCGCACCGCCTCGGGCATCGCCGTGACCAATTCCAGCGGTGTCGTCACTTCCATCGTCATCACTGATCCCGGCACCGGTTACACCTCGGAACCCACCTTCACCATCTCAGGCGGCGGGACCGGCGGAACTTATGTGACCACCATGGGGCAGCCCGCCGGCATCACCACCTCCGGAGGTGGACTCTCGAAATCCGGCTCCGGCAAACTCACGCTCACCGGGGCGAGCACCTATACCGGCGCGACCACCGTGAGTGCCGGCACGCTCGCTCTTGAAGGCGCAAGCCTGGCGTCCTCCATCACCGTGAACTCCGGCGCGCTCCTCGGCTTCGCTCTTGGATCGCCCGCGACCACGACTGGTGCCGTTTCCTTCGTTTCGGGATCGAAGGTGAAAATCACCGGCACCCCAACGTTGTCCAGTTACACGCTCTTGACAGCTTCATCTTTCAATGGAACTCCGGTAATGAACGTCGCTATTTCCGGATACGAACTCGTGGTTGTCGGAACGGAGCTCAAGCTAAACGCTTCAGCAGGAGGTTACTCCGCATGGCAAACGGCCAATGGCACCACTCAGACAATGAATCTGGATCACGACAATGATGGCGTGGCCAACGGTGTGGAGTATTTTCTCGGAGGAAATACCAGCACGAGCGGATACACCGCTCTGCCCAGCATCCTCGGCAACACAGTCACATGGGTCAGTCATTCCTCCTACAACGGAGCATTTGGCACCGATTTCAAAGTGCAGAGTTCCAGTGATTTAAGCACGTGGACCGACGCCACCACAAGCGGCACTCCGGGAGTTCCAGGAACTGTTTATCTCTCGGGACATCAAGTCATTTACTCGCTTCCAGAAGGATCTAGTAAAATTTTTGTGCGCTTGGTGGTTAACTCCAACTGATCCTTACCCGATTCGCCCCGCCTGCATGAGCAGGTGGGGTATTCAAATGACTCGAATTGATTTTTTCTATCGCCCTGTCCATTAACGATAAGGGGCAATCAGTGCACCTAGACCAGTCAACTGACATCCATCAAAAACCCATGAATCGTCACTGTTTCGCTCTTGTTCTCGTCGTATCTCTATGGCAAGTCCTCGCGTCCCATGCCATCGCACAGACCGGCACCGGACTTACTGGAAAATACTACGACGCCTCCGATTTCACTTCGCTCAAGACCACCCGGACGGATGCGACGGTGAATTTTGACTTCGGAACTGCGATTCCATCCGGCACGGCGATCACCAATGCGGACACGTTCTCCATCGCGTGGTCCGGTCAGGTGGAATCGGAGTTCTCGGAGCTCTACACGTTCTTCCTGACCGCCGACGACGGAGCCCGGCTCTGGGTGGACGACCAGTGCCTGGTCGCCCGGACGTTCTATTCCGCGCCCGGTGAATTGCGTGGGCAAATCCGGCTCAAGGGCGGGCACAAGACGAACATCCGCGTCGAATACATCGAAAACACCGGCAGCGCCAAGGTGAAGCTCGAGTGGGCGTCCGCATCGCAGGCGCGGCAGGTCATCCCCACCGCGCGACTCTATCCGATGACGGAGGTTCCCAACGGCGGGTCCGTCATGCGCGAGGTCTGGACCGGCATCCCTGGCAGCGCCATCTCGTCGCTGACGTCGAATGCGAACTATCCGAACAAGCCGGCATCCCGCGAATTCCTCAGCACGTTCGAGTGCCTCGCGCAGAACTGGGAGGACAGCTTCGGCACGCGCGTCACCGGCTTCATCCGCGCGCCGATCAGCGGGAACTACACCTTCGCCGTTAGTGGTGACGAAGTGGTGGAGCTCTATCTAAGCACCGACGCCACGGCTGCCAACAAGTCGCTCATCGCCAGCGTGGCCAGCGCCACCGGCTTCCGTCAGTGGGACGCGCAACCCTCGCAGCAATCCGCCGTGCGCACGCTCGTCGCGGGGCAGCGGTATTACGTGGAATTGCTACACAAAGAAAACACCGGCGCAGACCACTGGAGCGTCGGTTGGAAAAAACCGGGCGATGCCGCATTCGGCGTCATCCCCGGCACCGCACTCATGATGCCAGGCACGACGACGCCGCAGCCGTCATCCACTAACCTTTTCAACACCCTAGCCACCGAACAACCGCGGCTCGGAGTTTCACGCGAGCGCTTCATCTGGCTGAAACAGATGTGGGAAAGTCCGAATTCCTCGCAGGCGAAAACGCGCGCGCAATCGATCATCAACTCGGCAAACAGCGACCTCAATGCCGCACCCGACTCCGGACGCTGGGGGCGCGACCGACTACAGCGACTTGCCGTGGCGTGGTGGCTAACCGGAGACACCCGTTATCCGGAGTATGCCTGGTCAAACATCATCGAATACGCGATCACCAGCGGCGACTGGACGGACCCGTGGAAAGGGCTGACCAACGGTCTCGTCGCGGAGGGCTACGACTGGTTCTTCCCCTATTGGACGCAGGCGCGGAAAGACACGATGCGCGCCAAGATGGTTTCCGCCTACCAGTCATGGACGACATCATACACCAATAACATCGGCATCATCCTCAACTCGGGACACATGGAAGCGATGCTCGCGGTCGGGCCGTTGGATTCCGGGGCCGCAGCCAAGTGCACCACCGCGCTCGGCAGATTGAACACCCTGCTTCTCAACTGGAACTCCAACGCCGGCGCATGGTATGAGGGGACGGACTACGGAATCCTCACCAAATGGGCTTGTGGCCAGGCTTTGCCCGCGTTGGAGACATCCCTCGGCAGCACGTTTGGTCTATCACTTCAGCCGGGGCTTTCCACCGCGGCGCGGGAGCCGCTTTTCATCGCCAGCAACACCCGAAATCGTTTCACCTTCAGCGACATCGGCACGGGCAGCGAAGCGGCCATCGGCTGGGCAAACTGGTGGGCACGGCGCTACGACGCACTGGAAACCCTCGATTACAGCCGCCAGATCGGCAACAGCGCGCTCAACGCGCTCTATCTGCCGGAAACCACGACCTCGCCGCTGGACGCGGGCTTGAAGCTGGATTCCGCATTCCGCGGGCCTGCCGACTCCTCGCCCGCGTATTTCCAGGAGGTCGTGACGATGCGGGAGAAATGGGGCGACAACAACGCCACTTTCGTCGGCTGCATGGGCGGCGCCGATGGCGTGCTGGCTCACGACTCGATGCAAAGCGGCACGTTCCAGCTCGTCGCACGCGGGAAGCGTTGGTTCTGGGACCTGAGCAGTGACAATTACAGCAATCCCGGAAACAACTCGCATACTCCGAATCCGAACGGTCCGGACCGCTGGGACTACTATCGAAACCGCGCGGAAGCCAGGAACACGCTGGTCATCAACCCGGGCATCGGGCCGGACCGCGTCTGGGACAGCACCACCCGCGCGCTGATCACCAATTTCCAGTCCGCGCCGAGCGGCGAGCGCAGTTTCTCGGTCGTGGACATGACACCGAAAATCGCGGGTGCCACCAAGGTGCAGCGCGGCTTCCAGCTTTTCAACAAGCGCAAACAACTGCTTGTTCAGGACGAGATCGCGATGCCATCCGCGAGCACGATCTGGTGGTTCGCGAACTATCAGAACACCAGCACCACCGCCACCATCAGCTCGGATGCCAAGAGTGTGATGCTCACGCAAGGCACCGAGCGGCTCTGGTGCAAAATCCTGAGCAGCAGCGGCACATGGACCATCCGCGCCGCCGAGCCGTTGCCGACCTCGCCGAATCCGTCAGGAAACACGCCGAACCCGACCTACAGCAAGCTCACCATCAATCTCACCGGCGTGACCAGCACGACGATAGCCGTCTGGTTCGTGCCGCTCGCCCCCGGTGAGGCGGAACCGACGACGCTGCCGACGATCACGGCGCTCAACACCTGGAATCTAACTGGTTCACAGAACGAGCCACCCAACGCTTCCAACGGCAATTCGAATTTATCAGGAACCTCTCCGGTGGATGTGGCACTGCCCTCCTATGTCACTGACGACTGGACGCCCACCACCCAGATGACCTACGCCGTCAACACCCCTGTCGGCGGCACGGTCGCTCTGATGCCGGACGGCGTCACCGCCCGTTTTACGCCGACTCCTGGATTCAACGGCATCCAATCATTCAGCTTCACCGCTACCGATGGTGACGGGGCTGTCAGCAATTCCGCGACGATCACGTTCTCATCGCCACCGGTCATTACAAATTGGACAAGCACCGCCTCCGGCAGTTGGAGCGCCGGGGCGAACTGGCAGGCGGGTATCGCGCCAAGCAGCAACCCCGGAAGCGACATCCGCTTCTTTTCCGGCCAGACGCTCGCCGCCGGCACCATCACCGCCGCGAACGATCTTCCCGGCATTAGCAAACTCAATCGTCTCACACTCGCGGGCACGGGTGCCGCGACCACCGTGGTGAGCATCGGCGGAAACGCGCTGAATCTGTTGCCAAACGGCGCCACCATGCCTGAAATCACGCTTTCCGGCAGCACCAGCGGTTTCCTCTATCAAATCGGCAGCGCCATCAATCTCGACGGCTCCACCACTTTCAACGCCAGCGGCAGTGCGACCTTCCGTTTCGACGGCGCGATCGGCGGCAGCGGTGGAATTACCCGCACCGGCAGCGGAGGCATGCTCATCCTCGCGGGAGACAACAGCTATTCCGGCTCCACCACCATCAACGCGGGCACCCTCCAGATCGGAAACGACGGCCCCACCGGAACCTTGGGAGGCGGGCCGGTTGCCATCGCCAGCGGCGCGACCTTGCGCATCGATCGCTCCGGCCTGGTCACCGTTCCTAACCAGATCACCGGCGCGGGGCGCGTCTATGTTCACGGCCCCGCGAATGCCGACGTGGTGAGCCTCACAGGAGACAGCGATTTCACCGGCGAAGTCCGGGTCGAGAGCGGTTCGCTGCGCGTCACCAATGCAGGTCAGCTAGGCAGCGGCACCAAGAACATCATCGCGGCAGGTGCGCTATCAACGCTGCGGCTCGACGGCACTAGCCAGCCCGTCATCCTTCCTCCGGATTTCACAATTTTCACCAGCAATCCTAACGGAGCCATCCTCAACGAAGCAGGCGAGAACGAGATTCTCGGAAACGTGACTCTCACCGCCGGGGCGGGCAGCACCCGCATCGCGTCGGCGGCGGGCACCCTCACGATTGCCGGCAACGTCTCGCCCAACACCACCGGCCGCTCGCTCGATCTCCGCGGTGCGGGCAACGGCGTGATTGATGGCAACGTCAGCGATGGATCAGCTACCAACGTGCTGACCGGCCTATCCAAGAACGAAATCGGCACGTGGATCCTCAACGGCAGCAACGCCTTCACGGGCGGAACCACGGTCAGCGCGGGAAGACTCGTCATCAACGGCAGCCATACATCCGGCAACATCACCGTATCGTCCGGTGCCACGCTCGCCGGCCGCGGTGCCCTCTCCGCCCCGGCTTCGGTGAGCGGCACGCTCGCACCGGGCGATGGCGTGGGAACGATGAACTTCGGCAGCACGCTCGCCTTCGGTTCCGCAGGACGCTTGCAGTGGGAAATCGGCAACAACTCCCTCACCGCCGACAGCGTCTTGGCCGCGGGCAATGTCACAGTGACTTCAGGTGCAAAAGTTGACCTCGTTTTCAACAGCCCCGGCAGCACCACGAACTTCCGTCTGAGCTTCTGGCGCAGCAGCCGCACGTGGAATGCCGTCAGCGGAGCGTCCCTAACAGGCGCGTTCCAGATCGGCACGCTGACGACGGATTCGGCGGGGCAGTCGGTCGCCACCTATGGCAGCTTCTCGCTCCAGCACACAGCCACCGGGGTGAACCTCGTCTGGACGCCGGCTCCCGGCTTCCCGATCATCGATGAGCCACTGGTCACCTTCACGCAGCCGCTGACAAATCCGGTAGCGCTTCCGAATGTGGAGTCAACCCTGCGCATTGCCGCCACTGGAGCCGGGGCAGGTCCTATCAGTTACTCATGGACCAGTGTTGGAACCGAGGAAACCGGCACCGGCACTGTCACCTTCGGCAACCCATCCGCTGCGGACACCACCGTAAGCATCTCGGACACCGGGCGTTATATCCTCCGCTGCACCGCCACCAATTCCGCCGTCAGCCGGAGCGCGGACTTGGTTGTCGACGTCGGACCTCCGGAAAACGGCGACTTCTCCCATGCTGTCGCCGTGATCGATCCGGGCGCCGCGCCGTCCGCCGCCGCTGGATTTCTAGCCAATCTGGCAGGCACCGTTTCCAACTCCGCCTCCAGCCTGTGGTCGCTGGTCTCGGGTCCGGGCACTGTTTCCTTGTCGAATGCAGCGAACCCCTCCAGCCCCATCGTTTTCAGCCAGCCCGGTGATTATGTCCTCCGTCTGACAGCCACCAACGCCCTCGGCCAAGCGTGGCGTGACCTTCCGATCATAGTCGCCGCGCTTCCCCCCGGCTACGAAGCTTGGCAGGCCAGCAACTGGCCTGGTGTCACCAGCGCCAACATCATCAGTCCCACAGCCGATCCCGATGCAGATGGAGCCACCAATGCTGCCGAATTTCTGGCAGGCACTGATCCGAAGTCCAACAGCTCTGTGCCACCGTTCATCTGGAATCAAAGCCTCAGCGGTGTGTGGAGCGATCCTGCGAATTGGAATCCCGCGGTAACGCCAGTTTCCAATCCTTTGACAAAACTGGAACTTCTCACAGGCATCACGATCAACGGCAGCGCCACATCGCAGCACAACCTCGTAAACACCTTCACGCTCCAACGCCTCAGCCTCAACGGCACAGGCACCGGCACGGCTAGTCTAACCGGTGGATCACTCTCGTTTGCCACAGGCGGACTGATCGAGATCAGCAATGGTGGCATCACCTACGACATCAGCACGCCTCTCGAGCTTGCCGCCCCGACCACCATTCAAGGCTCTCCCAGCGTGGAAACCCGCTTCAGTGGGGCGCTCAGCGGCAACGGCACGCTCACCAAGAACTCGACTGGCACTGTGGAAATCGCCGGAAACCACAGTCTCGCTGCGGCGGTGAACATCAACGCAGGCACTCTCCGTGTCACCGGAGCCGGATCTAGCAGCGGAACCTTCACGGTCAAGGGCGGAACCCTCGCCATTGCAGGAAATGGCACCATCGCCCCCGCCACGGGAGCAACGCTCAATCTCGGCGGAACGGCCATTGGAACAACGAATTATTCCAGCAGCGCCACCAGCCGTTTTGGCGCGATCAATGTCGGTAACGGCAATGACGGCGCTGGCAACTGCGTATTTAATCAAAACAACGGCACCATCTTGGCATCATCAGTTACCCTCAACACCGGCTTCACCGGTGGCGGTGCGGGTGACTACAACCTCAGCGGTGGCCTACTCGCGATCAGCGGTGCGATGACGGTATCCAATCAAGTGGCAGGCGACAACATCTGGAGCACGCTCGCCGTTAGTGGTAGCGGAACCATGACTGTGAACGGTGGCCTAAAACTGACAGGTGCGCCCGCCGCAGGACGCCATGCTGCTGGACGTGTGACGCAAACCGATGGCACGGTCACGGTCGCCGGTGGACTGAACATGGCCCGCACCACAACAACGAATACCGCCCCGCGCCGCGGTGAATACAACCTCAACGGCGGCTTTCTTAACGTCAATCAAATCAGTCAGGATGTCGGTAACGATGCCTTCGGCGTCTTTAACTTCAATGGTGGCAATCTGCGAGCAACGGCAAGTTCAAACACCTTCATGCAATCGCTGACTCGCGCGAATATTCGCAGCGGTGGTGCGCGAATCGACACAGCAGGCTTCAATGTTTCCATCCAACAGCCATTGCTGCACAGCGATATAGCAGGAGATGCCGCCATTGATGGTGGCTTGACAAAATCCGGTGCGGGAAAGCTAACCCTCTTAGCCAACAACACCTACACTGGCCCAACGATCATCGTGGCTGGAGCCATCGAATTAAGCGCGACGGCATCTCTGTCCGGCACACAATCATGGCTTATCCATCCGAATGCGCTGCTGCAAGTATCGGCTCAATCCAACTTCAGCCTGACCGCAGGAAGAACCGTGACCTTCAAGCTCGATGGCAGTGGCTCGGGCTCATGCGGGCGCATTGAAGCGGCAGGAATCAACATCGCCGCAGCCAACGTGAGTTTCGACGTCGTCGCACCACTCAATGATCCGGCCTACGTGCTAGCGAGCTACACGTCCAAGACCGGCAATAGCTTTGCCAATGTCATCCCACCGGCGGGATATGCATTAGACTATCAATACCATGGTAACCAAATCGCACTCGTGGCCACCAGTGGTTTTTCCGGATGGATCAACGATTATTACAGTTTACCCGACATCACACCCTCCGGCGATCCGGATCGCGATGGCATGGATAACCTGCTAGAATATGTTCTCAATGGGAATCCCGCTGTGGCGGATTCGACGATTCTTCCCCAACTTGAAACGACGGGCGAGAACGTTGTATTCACTTTCAATAGGCGTGAGTCCTCGGTTGCTGACACCATCCAAACCTTCGAATATGGTTATCAGTTGAACGATTGGAATGTGATCAACATCACTCCGCCAGCTGAGAACTTCATTCGATTGGGAGTGCCCTCGCTCGGTCAACAAAAGGTTACGATCACGATCCCAAAATCAACCTCCAACACTGGCAAGTTTTTCGGACGTTTACGCGTGACACGAGCCAATTAATCCTCGGTGATGTCGCGGTGGCGGCACAGCTGCATGCCGGTCAACATTCCAGATCGAGCACGATGCGACCTCAACCAGAGGTTTCACCTTGCTCCTGGCAGCTGTGCGCACACCACTCTTTGTGTGCGTGGCATTGATGGCAGCAATCCGCGACACACACTCCAATCGATGGAAACCAATCCTCGTCTCAAGCTGGTTCTGACGCTTTTTCCGCATGAAAAACCAGTGAGCCAGCTTCTTCATCAACGATGATGACATCACCTTCCTCAAATTTTCCATCCAGCACCTCCAAGCTTAAGGGATCGAGCAAATGATGCTGAATGATGCGTTTCAGCGGCCTAGCGCCATACAGTGGATCATACCCCTGATCGGCCAGTGCCGATTTGGCAGCTTCCGAGAGACTCAAACCCCAACCCTGTTTTGCCAAGCGCTGACGCAAACGCTGCATCTGGATATCGACAATCGCACGCATGTTCTCCCGCGCGAGACGATCGAAAACGATGATTTCATCGATGCGATTGAGAAACTCAGGACGGAAATGCTGCCGCAACGCATCCGTGACTTGAGCCTCGCGTCGTTCGGCGTTGTCCTCGTTGAGGATGATGTGCGAACCAATGTTTGAGGTGAGAATGATCACGGTGTTGGTGAAATTCACGGTTCGGCCTTGACCATCCGTGATGCGACCATCGTCAAGAACCTGCAGCAGCACATTGAACACATCGCTGTGTGCTTTTTCAATTTCATCAAACAGCACCACCGAATAGGGTTTACGCCGCACACGCTCACTCAGTTGGCCGCCTTCCTCGTGTCCCACATAGCCCGGAGGAGCACCAATCAAACGCGCAACGCTGTGCTTTTCCATGTATTCGGACATGTCGATGCGAATCATCGCCGCTTCGTCGTCGAACAAATACTCCGCGAGAGCCTTAGACAGCTCGGTCTTGCCCACACCTGTCGGTCCAAGGAACAAGAATGAGCCCAGCGGACGATTCTCATCCTGCAGACCAGAGCGCGCACGGCGCACGGCATTCGCAACCGCCGTGATTGCATTTTTTTGCCCCACCACTCGCTCCGCCAAGCGTTGTTCCATCTGCAACAGCTTGCTGCGCTCACCCTCCTGCAGTCGATTCACAGGAATCCCCGTCCAAGCTGAAACAACGCGCGCGATGTCCTCCTCGGTAACTTCTTCCTGCAACAGAGCGCCGCTCGCTTGGAGACGCTGAAGTTCGGTGTTCGCTGCATCTAACTCTTTTGTCGCTTGAGGAATTTCGCCGTAAATCAGCATCGACGCCCTAGTCAAATCACCCATCCGCTGCGCTTGATCCACCTGAGTTTTGAGCTGCTCGATCTTGCCCTGTTGCAACCGCACGCGGTCAATTACCGACTTCTCATTGCGCCACTGCGCCATCATCGCTGACGACTGCTGTTGCAAGTTCGCTTGTTCTTCCTTCACTTTCTCCAGACGCTGCTGCGAAGCCTTATCAGATTCACGCTCGAGTGCCTTTTTCTCCATCTCCAGCTGCAAAATCTGCCGCTCGATCTGATCCAGCTCGACGGGCATCGAATCCAGTTCAATTTTCAATCGCGATGCTGCTTCATCGATCAAATCCACAGCCTTGTCCGGCAGAAAACGATCCGATATGTAGCGATCCGACAACATCGCCGCACTGACGAGGGCGCCATCTCGAATGCGCACACCGTGGTGCACCTCATAGCGTTCCTTGAGTCCTCGCAAAATCGCAATCGTATCCTCCACCGAGGGTTCGCCAACAAGCACCGGCTGGAAACGACGCTCCAACGCCGCGTCTTTTTCAATGTGCTGACGATACTCATTCAACGTCGTCGCACCGATGGTGCGCAACTCACCGCGAGCCAGTTGCGGTTTAAGTAAATTCGCCGCATCGACCGCACCTTCACTCGCGCCTGCCCCAACAATGGTGTGCAGTTCATCAATAAACAAAATGATCTGCTCTGCGGACTCGGTGACTTCTTTGAGAAACGCCTTCAAGCGTTCCTCGAACTCTCCCCGATACTTCGCACCCGCCAACATCGAACCCAAATCTAACGAAATCACTCGCATGTGGCGCATCGAATCTGGCACGTCGCCCGCAACAATGCGACGAGCCAAGCCCTCAACAATCGCAGTTTTTCCCACACCGGGTTCACCGATGAGAACGGGATTATTTTTCGTGCGCCGCGACAATACTTGGAGAACTCGACGAATCTCATGATCGCGTCCGATCACAGGATCAATTTTCCCAGCGCGCGCGCGATCCGTGAGATCAACACCATACTTTTCTAACGTCTGATACTTGCCCTCGGGATTCTCATCGTTTGCCCTTTGCTGACCACGAATGCTTTTCAGTGCCTGCAACACCTGTGATTTCTTCACGCCACAATTCTGCAACATCTCACGCACCGGAAGATCAATGGTCAACATGCCTAACAGCAAGTGTTCAACCGACAGATATTCATCGGCCAAGGACTCTCGCTCGCGATCCGCTGCTTCCAGAACTCGACTCATCCCCTGCGACAACTGCGGCTGGGAGGCGTAACCTTGTAGTTTAGGTTCTCGTTCTAACCAGTGTTGCAAGCCATGCAAAAGAGTCGGAACCTCAGCACCAGCCTTTTCGAGCAAAGGGGTGATCAAGCCCCCTTCCTGCTGCAACAGTGCGAGTAATAAATGCTCCGGACGCAACTCCGCATGAGCCGATTGTGCCGCTAATCGCTGCATGGACTGTAGCGACTCCTGAACCTTTTTTGTCATTTTTTCTATTCCCATGTGTGTAATCTCAATGCATTCACGTTAAACTCAAGGGAATTTCGCACCACGCAGCGCTTATCAAAAACTCAGCATCTGATCGCAATTCATGATCCAATCGGCGAAGATCAACACCTTCACGTCCAGCAGCCACAAAAGAAAACGACCAACCCCCGTTTGGGAGTCGGTCGCAAAAAATGATTTTTTTAACTCAACGCAGAGAACACGCGACGAGACAGCAATGCTAAGCTATCAGCGCGAAACCGTGCCCAGCACCTTCTTCATCACAACCGACACCACAGTCAGAGCGCCCGCAATCAAACCGATGCCGGTCAACACCACCGCCACCGTCATCATGGCTTTTTCAAAACGCTGACGCGCGACGCTTTTTTTCTTATCACCGATCCAATCATCCCATGTGACATCTTGCTCACGATTCATCCGATGATAGTGTCGGTTGCGACCTTGAAATCGCGAAGAAGGCTCAAGAGGTGAATTTCGTTGCGCACTCATAAACGAATAAAAAGGCGCGCTCAAGATGCGAAGTCAGCAAGAAGGAGTCAACACCAAAGTCAAATAATCATGTGACAATTTAAAAAATAAAAAAGCTGCCCGCAAGGTTTGCGAGCAGCTTCTGGCAGACATTCAATCCACAGGCACAATTACTTCTTCGCGCCCTTCTTCGCCACCGTCGCCTTGTTGGCTGGTGCCTTAGCGGGTGATTTCTTTGCAGCTGGTTTCTTCGCGACGGAAGCGTTCTGTTTCGCATCCTCAATGGCTGCTTGAGCAGCCGCCAAACGCGCAACAGGGACGCGATATGGAGAGCAGCTCACGTAATTCAGTCCCAACGAATGGCAGAATTTCACCGACTCTGGGTCACCGCCGTGTTCGCCACATATCCCTAGTTTGATATCTGGACGAACCGAGCGACCCTTGGCCACTGCTGTTTCCATCAATTGACCCACACCAGTGGCATCCAAAGTCGCAAATGGGTTTTTCTTGAAAATTTCAGCCTCAGTGTAAGGAACCAAGAAATTACCCATGTCATCGCGGCTAATGCCAAGCGTAGTCTGAGTCAAATCATTGGTGCCAAAGCTAAAGAACTCCGCTGTGTTCGCAATCGCATCAGCAGTCAACGCACCGCGTGGCACTTCAATCATGGTGCCAACCAAGTATTCGAACTTCACTTTTTTCTCCGCCATGACCTCCTTCGCCACTCGATGCACAACAGCGACCTGCAATTCGAGCTCGCGTGCGAAACCAACCAAGGGGATCATCACCTCAGGCTTAACCTTGATTTTCTTCTTGGCCACATCCGCTGCGGCCTCAAAAATCGCGCGTGCCTGCATCTCAGTGATTTCTGGATAGGCAATGCCCAAACGACAGCCACGGTGACCAAGCATGGGGTTAAACTCATGCAATTGCGCCACACGTTGCATGATGAACTCCACCGAAATTCCAAGCTTGTGAGCCAAGTCCAACTGCTGCTCCTTGGTGTGAGGCAAGAACTCATGCAATGGTGGATCCAGCAAACGAATTGTCGCGGGCAAGCCCTTGAGCTCCTTGAAGATACCAGTGAAATCCTCCCGCTGATAAGGCAACAACTTCGCCAAAGCCTCGCGACGAGCCGTTTCATTGTTGGCCAAAATCATCTCACGCATGGCGTCGATGCGATTGCCCTCAAAGAACATGTGCTCGGTGCGAGTCAGGCCAATGCCCTTCGCGCCAAAAGCAACCGCAATCGCCGTCTGCTCAGGATTATCCGCGTTGGTGCGCACTTCCATGCGTGTCGCTTTTTCGCACCATGTCATCAGTTGCAAGAAATTTTGAAACTTCTCGGTTTTTTGTGCGGCTTTGTTGTTATTCACGATGCCCGTGATGATCTCAGAAGGAGCGGTTTTCAATTCACCAGCATAGACTGAACCAGACGTGCCATCGATGGAGAGGAAATCGCCTTCGTGGAAAACCTGACCTGCCACGGAGACCGTTTTTTTGTCGTAATCGATTTCCAGAGCCGCAGCACCGCACACACAAACCTTGCCCATCTGACGCGCTACCAATGCGGCGTGGGACGATACCCCACCTTTCGCGGTCAGGATTCCCTCCGCGGCAATCATGCCACGCAAATCTTCAGGACTGGTCTCATTGCGCACCAACAGCACCCGCTCGCCTTTTTGTTCGGCCAGAACCGCGCGATCAGCATTGAGATAAATGCGACCAGAAGCAGCCCCCGGGCCGGCAGGCAAACCCGAAGCAATGACCTTGGCTTTTTTCAATCCATCCAAATCGAAGACCGGTGCCAACAACTGATCGAGCTGATCAGCTGGATTGCGCAAAATGGCTGTCTCCCAATCAATCAACTTCTCCTTCACCATGTCAGCCGCAAATTTCAACGCCGCCATCGCTGTGCGCTTGCCATTGCGGGTTTGCAACATGAACAACTTGCCTTCTTGGATGGTGAACTCGATGTCCTGCACATCTTTGAAATGCTTTTCCAAAATCGCGCGAACTTGCATCAGCTCCTTATACGACTGTGGCATCGCCTTCTTCAGATTCGCCACTGGCTCGGGAGTGCGCACACCGGCTACCACGTCCTCACCCTGAGCATTGATCAAAAATTCGCCGTAAAACTCATTGGCACCATTGGCAGGATTGCGCGTAAACGCCACACCCGATCCCGAGTTCTCACCCGTGTTGCCATAAACCATGGCTTGAACATTGACCGCCGTGCCCCATTCGGCTGGAATGTTGTATTTGCGGCGATACACAATCGCACGATCATTCATCCATGATCCAAACACCGCACCAGCGGCACCTTTGAGCTGTTGCCAAGGGTCCGATGGGAAGCCCTTGCCCGTGCGCTCCTTCACCAGGGCTTTGAAGCGTTTGCACAACTCCTGCTGATCTTGAGCCGTCAACTTCGAGTCCTCAATGTCCGCGTGATAGACCTCGTGCTTGTAACCCTCGATCACCACCTCGAAGGGCTCATGATCTTCGCCTTCTTTTTTCTGCACGCCCAACACCACATCGCCATACATCTGAATAAAGCGACGATAGCAATCCCACGCAAAACGCTCATTGTTTGTCGCCTTTGCCAGGGACAAAACAGTTTGATCATTCAGACCCAAATTCAAAATGGTGTCCATCATGCCTGGCATCGAGTCACGTGCACCCGAGCGCACAGCCACCAACAATGGCATGCCCTTGGCATCGCCAAACTTGCAGCCCATGATTTTTTCCATGTTAGCCACGCCAGCTTCCATCTGAGCCTGCAACGAAGCGGGATAGGTTTTCTTATTGTTGTAAAAATAAGTGCAAACCTCCGTGCTGATGGTGAACCCCGGAGGCACAGGCAAACCAATGCGTGTCATCTCGGCTAGATTGGCACCCTTGCCACCGAGCAAAGCTTTTTGCGAGCCATCACCATCGGCTTTGCCATTTCCCCAAGTGTAAACATATTTCTCTGCTTTTTTGTTAGAAGATGACGCACCCTTAGCAGTGGTCGCCTTAGTCGCCTTCGCCGCAGAGGCAGGTGCGGACTTCTTCGTTTCTTTCGTAGCCTTTTTTGCTGTTGGCATGATGCTTGTTGGTTGTGTTGAAATGATACGCGGCGTGACGATAAAATGCACACCACGGCGCGGCGCAGACTATCAGCGCCCAACACTATGTCAATCAGTCAGTTATCGAGAAATGGAGAAAAATGCGACAGCGGTCGCATCGCGATTTATTTGTTCCTCGAAATCCAGTAGCTCTTCACTCGTCACTCGCAAATCATCTCATTCGCCATTGACAAGCGTGCAAGATCAAGCGCTAGAATATCGTATCTTCAAACATGAAATACGCACTCATTCTACTCGTCGGTCTGTTCACATTGAATTCCTGCAACACACTCATTGGGCTTGGACGCGACATGCGCCAAGCGGGTGAGGGTTTAGAAAAAACGGCTAAGAAATCCAAAGGCGAAAACGCAGAAGGCGACGTCGCTGCGCCAACGTATTGATCC
Source organism: uncultured Verrucomicrobiales bacterium (assembly GCA_964599325.1). Classification (GTDB taxonomy): domain Bacteria; phylum Verrucomicrobiota; class Verrucomicrobiia; order Verrucomicrobiales; family Akkermansiaceae; genus UBA956. The sequence continues at coordinate 57,539 of CAZREM010000009.1, forward strand.
AAGTCTGCCGCCAATCCAACCATGAAACGTCTCCCATTGCACTGCCAGTTTCGCGGCTTGGGGTTGCTTCAGTTGGGTTGGCTCGCGTGGTGCGCATCACCAGCGCGGGCCATGGATGGAGCTGCGGAGATCCCTCGATTTCTGTTAGAAGAAAAATGCATCAAGTGCCACCACCCGCAGCGGACCGAAGGTGGGCTCGATCTCTCAACTCGCGAGTCCCTGATGCGCGGCGGCGACTCTGGTGCGGCGATCGATCTCAAACAACCCGATCTGTCGCGACTCTTGCAACGCATCGCCTTGCCAGCGGATGACGATGAGGTCATGCCGCCCAAAAAGCACGCGGCACCACTGACGACGGAACAGCAACAAAGCATCGCCAAATGGATCGCAGCCGGTGCGGTTTGGCCTGAGGGACTGCGCCTGCATCCACGCGAGGCACAATCCATGTTGCCCTGGGATGCCGCGGTCGATGCCTCACTCACCCGCATCCAGGCCTTTCCCGAGCGCATTCAACTTGATCATCACGATGACTTTCATCGCCTCGTCATCGTCGCACAACGCAACGATGGCGAAACACTCGACATCACCAACGAGGCTAAACTCACCATCAGCCATCCTGCAATCGCTAGGCTAACAGATCAACGCGTCGAGCCACTCAGTGACGGCGATGCCGAAGTCCTGATTGTTTACCGTGGCCTCGAAACGCGCGTGCCGGTGCAAGTGCGCAACTGTCAACTTGTGCGGCCGGTGTCGTTTCAGCTTGATATCATTCCACAGCTAACCGCAACCGGCTGCAACGCAGGATCGTGTCACGGTGCTGCGAGCGGAAAAGATGGCTTTCACCTCTCGCTCTATGGCTTCGATCCCGCTGGCGATTACTATCGTTTGTTGGAGCAACAGCCGGGACGTCGTGTCAATCTCGCCATACCCGAGGCATCGCTGTTGCTCACGAAAGCGCTGGGGCAGGTCAGTCACACAGGTGGCAAGTTGTTTGCCCCAAAATCGAACGCCGAGCAAGTGCTGCTTCAGTGGATTCGTGAGGGTGCGAAGCTGGATGATGAGAAGACCATCCCCCACCCTACCAGCTTGAGCATGGAGCCGCGCGAATGGCTATTCATCGGCGAAGGTAAAACCATGCCACTCACCGTCTGCGCCCATTACTCCGATGGCACCGATCGCGATGTCACGGAGCTTTGTGCCTTCAGCAGCACCAACGATCATAGCGTGCGCATCGAACCTCGCAGCGGTGTCAGTCGCTCGCGCGAACCTGGCGAAGCCTTACTGCTCGCGCGTTTTCAAACGCTAACGCAAGGCGCGCAAGTGATTGTCATCCCCGCCGACAGCCCCGCACCCAGCAAGGGCTCAGGCTCGAGTCATCCCATCGATCTCGCCGTGCAGCACAAGCTCAGTCAACTACGCATCGAAGCATCACCACGCTGCGATGACGCCAGTTTTCTGCGACGTTCCTGCATCGATCTGATCGGGCGGCTTCCCACCCAAGCAGAGTGGCAGGCGTTCTTGTCTGACAATGCCGTGAACAAGCGAGACAAATGGATCGACCACCTGCTCGATCGCCCGGAGTTCAGTGAAATCTGGAGCATGAAGTGGGCCGAACTGTTGCAGATCCGCACGTTCGATAATGGCGCGCAGCAAGTTTCCTACAAGGCCGCGCTTGGCTACTACCAATGGCTGCAACAACGCATCGCAGCAAACCGTCCGCTCAATGAGATTTTTCGCGAGTTGCTGAGCAGCGAAGGCGGAACTTTTGATGTTCCTGCGACCAATTTTTTCCAAATTGAACAAGATGTGCTCAAGCTCACAGAAAACATCGTGCAGGTTTTTACCGGCATGCGTGTCCAGTGCGCCCAGTGCCACAATCATCCATTTGACCGCTGGAGCATGAACGACTATTACGGCTTTGCGTCATTTTTCGCTCAGGTTAAACGCAAAAACGCGGAGGACCCGCGCGAGCGCATTGTGTTCGATGCCGATGGCGAGGTTCCGCATTTGGTGACAAAAAAGCCGGTGCCTCCGACCTTTCTGGGAGGCGACCCAGCGGAGATCAAGCCGGGTCAAACGCGTCGTCAAGTCGTCGCCGAGTGGCTAACGAACCAGAACAACCCCTGGTTTGCTCGTCATTTGGCGAATGTCACGTGGGCGCATTTTTTCGGCATTGGCATCGTCGAGCCCGTGGACGATGTCCGCATCTCGAACCCACCTGCGAATGCCGAGCTATTGGATGTGATCACACAACAATTCATCCGTGATCAGTTTGATTTGAAAAAACTGGTGCGATTCATTTGTCAATCCGAGACCTACCAACGCAGCACAAGTGTCAACAGCAGCAATCGCACGAACGATCGGCATTTTTCTCACGCACTCACGCGCCGCATTCGCGCAGAGGTTCTGCTCGATTGCATTTCACAGATCACCGCCACGCCCAATAAATTTCGTGGTCTTCCCTTGGGCTCACGCGCCGTGCAAATCGCTGACGGCAACACCAGCAACTACTTTCTCACCACCTTTGGGCGCGCCAGTCGTGCCAGTGTTTGTTCATGCGAAGTCAAACTCGAACCCAATTTGTCTCAAGCCCTCCACCTCTTAAACGGCGAGACCACGCATCAGCGCATTCAACAAGGCAAGGTTCCTGAGCAACTGCTCAAGGAGCTGGGAACCCCCGAATCCGTAATGAACGCGCTCTACATTCGCGCTTTTTCGCGTCAACCTAGCGAGTCGGAAACCCAGCAGATGATGAATCTTTGGCAACAATGCACGAATGACGCCGAGCGCCTACAGCTGTTAAACGATCTATTCTGGGCCATTCTGAATGCCAAGGAATTTGTTTTCAATCACTGATCTTCGGAGCTAACAGAGACGAATCATGTCCTTGATGAACTGTCCCCATAAAAAAATCATGCCACGAAAAGTGTAGGCAAAGTGTCCATCTTGACACAAATCGATGATCCCCTGCTCCATGTTGTATTCGACGACCGCCTCCATCTGCGTCTCAATCAACGCGTCCAAGTGCTCGCGATCCTGCACCACCAAGGATTGACTGACTCCATGCCGCTGGAGGAACTCGCGATGATGCTGCCAAATTTGACGAAAACACAGCTTCGTGCAGGGCAAATGATTCCAATGCAACGTGGGCGGATTTTTTAACTGAGGGGCAAAGGGAAAATTGGTGGTGCGATAGATGTGACCATTTTCTGCAATCGACGCGATGACAACGAAGGCGAAAACCACATCACTTTTTTCGCACAAACACAAGGTCGCAACCGCCCGCGCATCTTCTTGCACAAACAAACGGTGATGCTGCACCGTTCCTAACCAACTAAGGCTGCAATCGATCTGATGCCGAAAATTCTCGCGCTCCATTGTCTCAAGCGTCAACGCCGCATTAGGAAAAAAAGCATGATTTGGCACACGCTGCCCATGCAAACGATGATCGAGCGGAAAGCGTAGCCCCCGCACACGCGTGAGCAACTCCACCCACGGCAACAACACCCACACGAGTATCCCCAGCAGCGAACAAACAATGCTGCCAGTGACGAAATAAAAAAACAGGGCGCTCGCTGCCAATAGAATCAACGCTCCCATTTTTCGCAGCCAAAAACGACGACTCGTCCGCAACGCGACAGCAATGAACAGCAAACCCAAGACAATACAAAACTCCCTCATCCTATTTCAAATTGACCCCTATGCGTTCAGCTTCATGATTTAGACCCAATAAGTTATCGCCCGTTCTATCGATTTGTCCAGAGCTGAAGCTCAAAAATTCCCGCTCGCAGGATCAAGTTCGCCAAAAACTTGACGACAAGCGTGTTCGATCACGCTCGAATAGTCTAAAACCGTGATATCGCGTGGCAACAACTCGCACAAACAAGTCATGCGCACCCCGCTTAGGCCGCATGGCACGATGGCATCGAACGCCGGCAAACTCGCCATTGTGACATTGATGGCAAAGCCATGCATGCTGATCCAGCGCTTCACCCCCACGCCAATCGAAGCCAATTTGCGCTCACCTGACCACAAGCCCGTGAGCCCCTCGCGCCGCTGCGCTACCACACCAATCGTTCCACAGGCGAGCAGCAGCATGTTTTCCATCTCGCGCAGATGCTTGTGAAGATCTTGACCGCGTCGCCGCAGATCAAAGATGGCATAACCCACCAACTGGCCCGGCCCGTGAAACGTCGCTTGTCCCCCACGATTGGTCTCATGAACGGGGTAAGGCAGAGCTTCAATCGCACGCAACGACGACTGATCTCGCAACCGGCCAATCGTGAACACTGGGGCATGCTCTAGCAGCAACAGTGTTTCCTCTCCGCCTTGCCTGACCTGTTCCACTAGCTCAAGCTGAATCTGCAGCCCTTGCTCGTAATCCACCAGCCCCTCCAAGTATTGCACCTTCATCGAATATCAAGCGGGTGAGGTAGATACATGCGATAGAGCCCGATGCAAAAATTCACTAAAATCCGCAATCTGCACCAGATTGATCCCATAGGTCTCTGCAATCTCCGGCGCATCGGATTCTGCATAAGGCGTGCCGTAGTAAACATCCTTGACGCCATAGGCGCACAAAGTTTGCATGCACGCCGTGCACGGCATGGTGGTGGTAGCAACAATTTTTGCCTCGCCGCGGCGAAAGAGACTGCAGAGATTCACCTCAGCATGCAGCATGAACTTCTGTCGGCGCTCGCGGTCATTCCAAAAGCCCTCGGGTGCGTCAAAGCCGGGAGCAAGACCATTGTAAGCCGTGGCGATCACGCGATGATCCTTGTCCAAAGCCGCTGCACCCACCTTGCGAAACGGATCCTCCGAGCGCAAACTCGCCACATGCGCTAGTGCCATGGCGTATTGCGGGATGCTCAAACGTTCGTGCTGCATGGGATGATGCAGACAAATATGATGCCATCTGTCCAGATAATAGCCATCCCAGCACTGACTGCCTCAGGCCAACAGAAAAACCGCCAGTTTCGACCCAAAACAATGTCTTGCTCCGTTTCAGCAGCTCATTTAGCATCCGCAACCGAATTTTCTTAGAAAATCCAACCACATCGCACTTTGTCCCACGTTTCCGATTTTCATTCTCCTTACCAGTGGCAGCACCTACCCAATGGAATGCGCCTGGTCACGGTCACTCTCACCCATTCTGAGTGCTCCACCATGGCGATTTATTTACCTGTCGGTTCCCGGCATGATCCGATAGGGAAGGCGGGGCTAGCGCACTTCATGGAGCACATGACCTTCAAGGGAACGTCGCGGCGCAATGCCTATCAAATTTCGCTCGATCTAGAGCATTGTGGCAGTCAATCGAATGCGTTCACCAGCGAGGAATACACCTTTTACGAAGCTCGCGGCGATTCTGCCTCACTCCCGATCATCGCCGATGTCCTCTGCGACATGGTGTGGCACAGCAGCCTGTCTCCACGCGACATCAACATTGAGCGCAATGTGATCAAAGAAGAAATCACCATGTATGAGGAGTCGCCTAGCGATCACATTGGCGATCTGATCTCACAAGCCTTGTGGTCCCCTGACCCTCTGGGCGAACCAATCACGGGAACACATCGATCGCTCAAAAACATCACGCGCAGTGATTTGTTTGATTTCTTCAAACTGAATCATTTCCGCGATGATGTGATCATTGCCATGGCAGGCCCGCAAAGCGCCGCTGAGATGCACAACATTCTGCGGCCGCACCTGCCTCATGAAGTGATCGACACTCCGCGCACTGTGCCGATGTTCCAGCGCGCCGCCACTAACCGACCCGTGATTAAAAAACGCGCCACGGATCAACTTCAGCTATCGATTGCTTACCACACCCCTGGGCGGACGCACGATTGGAAGCATGCGTTGCGACTTCTCTCACTCATCATAGGAGAAACGTCGAGTTCGCGGCTTTTTTACCATCTGCGAGAGGAACTGGGACTTTCCTACAACATTAGCTCCGATGTCGTGCAGTTTCATGACACAGGGTGCTTTGAGATTTCTGCGGGGCTTGATCCTCAATCACGTGACAAAGCGCTCGAAACCATCGGTGCTCAATTGGACGAAATGGCCAATCTGGGTCCGAGCGAAGCAGAGCTGGAGCGCGCCAAAAATATCGCTCTCACACAGCACAAGCTAGCCATGGAATCGACAGCGGCGCACATGAGCTGGGCAGCAGAGTCGCTGCTTTTCGATCATGTCATCATGACTCCGCAACAAAGTCGCGAGAAGATGATGTCGCTCACTTGCCGAGATTTGAAGGGCATTGCTCATCAGATCTTTCAAGTTAAAAACCGCGCCTACGCCGAAATTCGACCCGATAAGTTTTATTGAATTTGTGGATGAAACCAGCTCTGACGCCTCAGATCAAGTGTCGATTCAACACCGCCGCGCGCAGAGGATCAGACTGCTGCAAGTGAGCCAGTGCAATCGCGAGTGCATCCGCAGCATCGTGCACGGGCGTTTGCTGCAATTTTAACAAAGCACGCACCATAAATGCGACTTGCTCTTTTGTCGCTGAGCCCCGCCCCATCACTGCCATCTTGATCTTGCGTGGCGCGTATTCATAAAGCGCAATGCCGCGCTCCGCTGTCGCGATCATCACCGCTGCACGCGCCGCGCCCATGCTGATGGCTGTTTGATGCGATTGCACAAAAATGATGCCCTCGACCGCCGCTTCATCCGGCTGCCAGTGTTCAATCAACTGACTGAGTCGCATCTTGGTCTCTGCCAGCGCTGCGGATTGCGTGAGCGATGCCGGGATGCGGATCACGCCATAATCCAATGCCTGTGCCTGTTGCGCGTTTCCTGTCACCACCGCGTAGCCAGTGTTGCGAACGGCTGGATCGACTGCTAGCACTCGCATGATTTTCCACCTTGAGCTTTCAACACAGGCAATGGGCGATTCGATGTTTAGCGGCGTTTTTTGCCACCACTCGGCTTCCGTCGCGGGGCGCGCAGCTCGGTGTCGAGCATGGCCGTGTATTGATAGTCAAAATGATCCAAGCACTTGCGCTTGATCTCCTGACCAATGAACACTTCCACCGACTTCGCATACTCTAGTTCATCGGCTGTAAGAATCGTGAACGCATCACCTTCGGCCTCAGCACGTCCCGTTCTGCCAATGCGGTGCACATAGTCCTCAGCATTTTCAGGAACGCGGTAGTTGATGACATGTGAAACACCAGAAATATCAATTCCGCGCGCTGCCACGTCTGTTGCCACCAATACGTCATAGACACCTTCTCGGAAACCTTTCAGCGCTTTCATCCGATCCGTTTGCGAGATATCCGAGTGCATGGCTGCCACATGGGGATGGCCATTGTGTTTGAGCATGCTCGTCACCTCATCCGCTTCCTTGCGAGTGCGAGTAAACACCATGACCGAATGCCACTCTGTTTGATCCAGCAAGGCCACCAGCAACGCATCGCGCTGCTCCATCGCAACCGGATAAAACGCATGGGTCACCGTGCTCGCCACCGCGCGTCGCGCGATTTCCACACTAATCGGATCAGTCAGACACCACTGCGCGAATGTCTGGATCGCGGCTGGCATCGTCGCAGAAAACAACAAAGTCTGCCGCTCTTCCCATGGCGAAAGATTGACGATCTTGCGCACCTGGGGCAGAAACCCCATGTCCAACATGCGATCAACTTCATCCAACACAAGGATCTTGATGTCGCCAAAGCGCATGGTGCCACGATAAAAATGATCAACCAAACGCCCGGGAGTGGCGACGATCACATCCGCCCCTGCTTCCAGTGTCTTTGCCTGTTCACCGTAACCAACCCCACCATAAAGCAGTGCCACCTTGAGGCCCGTGTGTTTGCCATATTTTTCAAACTGCTCCGCCACCTGATGCGCCAACTCACGCGTCGGCTCCAACACCAGAATTTGCGGTTTTCCGAGCGGTTGTATGCGCGACAGCGCAGGCAAGGAGAATGCGGCCGTTTTGCCAGTTCCGGTCTGCGATGCTCCCACCACATCGCGCCCCTGCAAGATCAACGGAATCGCCTGCGCTTGAATGGGTGTGGGATGAACATAACCAGCCTCGGATATGGCCTGCAATACCTGTGCTGATAAGCCTAATTCTTCAAACGTCATGCGCTTTCCTATCGACAGGTGACATGACGGTCAAGCTTTTGCACTGCATCGGATGAATTGCCCAGCTGCACTAAAATCTTGCTACTGTCAGCGTGGCAAAACATCCTTTAACAAATGCTTGACGCTCTGACGCTGCTCAGTTGCTGTTATCCCATTAACCCAACACATGATCTCGTTCACGCCACCACCGGACTACGCGCTGAAGCAACTCCTCGCCGAAGACGTGACCAGCCAGCGCTGGCTCGCATCTCAAACGGCAATGCAACGCGACGTGGTAATCGAGGTCGCTAATCTGGACGGTGATGCCGCGCGAGAGATTTTCATCGCCACCGCCCGAGCCAAGGCAGCGGTGAATCATCCAGTAGTGGCGTCGATTTACGAAGCGATCAATGACCCAAACGGATGTTTTTTCGTGCGCGAGTGGTTGCCAGGACGCCAATTAGAAACGCTGGTCAGCGAAAAAATCAACATGTCGCCTCTGAGAGTCGCTGCTTTACTGAAACGACTCGCTGAAGTAGAAATCCACATTCAGCAATGTGGATTAACACAGGCACCACTGGAATCGCGTCACCTTTTTTTGGACGACGACTGGAACTTGCGACTAAGCAATCGAGTCTGCACCGATCCGCCCAATCCCCAACAAGAAAAAGCAGACATCATCTCCATCGCAAACGCGCTGTCATGCTTGGTTTTGCGCAACATGCCCGGCGCAACGCGCATACAAACGCTTCTGAACTGGATGCAATCGCTTCAGCCCGAACACATTCACACTTGGAAACAAGTATGCGATTATGCGACGCAGATCGAACAACAACTGCTTCTTGCCACCAATTCCATCAACCCAATCACCACATCTAACACAAAATTAAGCCACAAAAATCCACGCGACTTGCTCTGGTTCTGCGGTGTCGCGGTGGTGGTTGTCATTCTCGTTGTCGCAGTGCTTTCGATGCGTGGCCATCAGGCTCCAGCAGCCTTGCCGATCCGGGAGCTGGAAAAACAACCCATCGCAATCGCGATCCCAGCAGGGATGTATCGCAACCCCGAGGGCTCACAGCAGCACCTGCCAGCGTTTTGGCTTGGCACACATGAAGTGACCATCGCGGAATACGCCGATTTTTTGGATGACTTGGCAAAGCTGGATCCAGAGCAACGCCGCTTGTTTGATCATCCCGAACAACCAGCAGAAAAAATCTCCCACGAACCGGACGATTGGGCAGCGATTTGGCTCGCGGCTCAGCAATCCGCTGCTTGGCAAGGACGCGCCCTGCAACGCAACTGCCCGGTCTTTGGGCTCGACTGGTGGGATGCGTATGCCTACTGCGATTGGCGGCGGGGCCGACTTCCAACCGTCGAGGAATGGCACGCCGCTCTGTTTCGCAATTGCTCCGAGCCACAAAAATTGCCGCAATTGCCGTGGGGTGCTGTCAATCAGCTCGACTTGCACCCAGACGGCTTTTTCGGGCTCGTCGGTGGTGTATCAGAATGGACAGCTGCTCCTCGTAGCAATCCAAACAATCCATTGGGCGAAAAACAGTGGGTGATCATCGGTAGCAATAGCCTACAACCGCAAATGGTCACGCAGCGGCGCTGGGTGATGGATCGCTCCACCCGTTTCAACGATACCGGACTACGCGTGGCCTACGATCAGGCACCTTGAAGCGAACATGCAGTCAGAGGCAAACTGGTTAATCGGCAACTCACGACGATCGCTTTTTGCTGCGCTTGCTGTGGGCTTTGTCGTCGAGCTGCTTGGGTTTCGCCACCTTGCGATTGCGATCCTGCGACGTTTTCGCACGCTGCATTGGCTTTTCATGCACCTGCTGCGATTGACGCCGTGCGCGCTCAACACCACGTCCGAGTTGCGATTTTTCAGGCAAAGAAACCATCGAGAAATCGAGAAACTTCTTAATCGCATCCACGCTCTTCACTCGCAGTTTTACCGTCTGCCCTGCTCTAATCATCGAGCCGTCCGAGCACTGATAAATATTGCGTTCACTATCAAAATGCCAGTTACGAGTCGTAAACACACCAGATTGCTCGCCCGCACGCGCGTCGTCGCGCTTGCAGACACCCTTCATCCCCAGCAGCGGCACATCAACCATCAAACCAATTGCGCGCACCTCGATCACCAGCCCCAGCCACTCGGGGGCTTCCGCCTGCAAGGCAGTTTTTTCTAACCATTGCAAGAGTCGGCATTGCTTGCTCTCATTTTCTGCCTCTGCGGATACGCGCTCAGTCTGTGAGAGATGCGCAGCAATTTGCACCATGTCCTCGCGTTTTGGCAACACCGAGCGTTGACCTGATGGATTTGCCAAGCATGTCTCTAAACTGCGATGCACCAGCAGATCGGCGTAACGACGAATCGGACTGGTGAAATGGCAGTAATCCAGCTTCGCCAAACCATAATGCCCGCGTGGCTCAATGGAATAAGCGGCTCGCTTGAAGCTCTTGAGCAAACCCAGTTTCAACAAAGGTTCTTCCGGTCGGCCAGCCATCCAGCGCAGCAGTTCTTGGACTTTTTCCCGGTGCAGAAGCGACATATCGGGCAGGCCAAATGCCGCCAAGGTGCTCGCAAACTGAGCCAACCGTGCTTCATCCGGTTCATCATGAACACGATAAATCGTCGGACGAGATTTCTGCTTCAGACGCAATGCCACTGCTTCATTCGCCGCCAACATGCACTCCTCGATCAATTGGTGACTCGGTCCATGTGTCACCAACGACACACGATCAGCCAATCCCTGTTCATTGAGATGAATCTGATGCTCAGGAAACTCAAGATCCAAGGCACCACGTTGAAAACGGCGCAGACGCATCGTCGATGCCATCGCCCACGCCTCACGCACCATTGCCGCAACGTCATCACCTGCCCGCGGTGCATCGAGCATGTCTTGCGCTTCCTCATAGGACAGTTGCTTCTGACAATGCATCACCGCATCAAAAAATCGCGCGCCGACAACGTTTCCGCGCTGATCCACATCGAGCAACGCGCACTTGGTCAATCGATCAACGCCCTCGTGCAAGGAACAAATTCCGTTGCTCAATTCCGCTGGCAACATGGGGATGACGCGGTCCACGAGGTAGGTGGAGTTTCCACGGCGCCGAGCTTCCGCGTCCAACGCAGAATCCACACGAATGTAGTGCGCCACGTCAGCAATGTGAACCGCCAAAGTCCAGCCGTTGGGCGTTTTTTCAACCCAGATGGCATCATCGTGGTCTTTGGCAGTGGCGGGATCGATGGTGATCACCAGCCGCTCGCGCCAGTCTTCTCGACGCGCCAGTTCCTCCGCCATTGGCTTTTCCGCCACTTCTTCCACTTCTCGCAACACCGCTGACGAGAAATTCGGATTCAGCCCATAGCGATGCATGATGGCGCGGATATCGCCTTCGGGTTCACCTGGCCATCCTAACACCTCAATCACCTTGCCAGTGGGCATTTCCCTCTCATCGGTCCATTCACTCAACTCCACCACCACGCGCTGCCCCGTCTCGGCTGTGGTCTCTCGATCCAAAACCAGTTGACCGCTCAGCGCGACGTCTTCGAGCTCAACCCATGTTTGCCGAGCTGCACGCTGCACGCGCCCGACCACTCGCCCGCTTCGCCGCTGCTTCACCCGCGTGACACGCGCGAAAGGCGTTTCCGATTCCTCACCTCGCCTGCTTTTCTGATTGCCATGAGTCCTCAACAGTTTGGCACACACCTCATCGCCATCGAGAGCGGTGCCACAATGCTCAGGAGCCACTCGCAATCGATCCACCTGTTCCGATCCGATCGTCATGGGCTCTGGCAAATAAAGCCACACCGAGCCACTGGCAAAAAACCGCATTTGCCCCGAGATTTCCGTTGGCACCATGGAGCTGTCCCGACGCAGAGCTGGATTGGAAGCATGCTTGATCGCTGTTCCTTGTTGATTTGCGGGGATTTGTGACTTTGATTTCGCTGATGTCTTCGCCGCAATCACCATTTTAACAGCCACCAGACGCCCACCTTTGATTTCTTCAATCAACCCTTGCTCACGCAACTGCTGCAACAGCAGATAGAAGCCCTCGCGTGCTGTGTTAATGATTTTTAAGTGACGCGCCAATTCCTTGCGGTCCAGCGGACGATAGACATGACTGCGCATGTATTTCAGCAATTTTTTTGAGTCCCACTGCACGACAACCACACTGCGACATTCTCGCCCGTGCCACAATATCAAACGTGCAAGAAACAGCAGCAACTCGCGGACACTGCTGCTGACGGATAAAACGAAGGTTTTTTGCAAGAAACTGCTTTACAAATCCGGACTATTGTCTATCGTCGCCCCTCCAAACCACATTTTTCATGAAAGTTCTTTCTTCTCTTGCTTCCGCCAAACGCCGCCATGCTGACTGCCAAGTTGTCAACCGCCGTGGGACGTTGTATGTGATCTGCAAGTCCAATCCTAAATTCAAAGCCAGACAAGGCGCCACTAAAGGCACACGCCTCTCGAAAAAAGGCGTGAAATGATCACCGAGCGTGCCGACCAACGTTGGCATTGTCGATTGTGATGCAATTTAACCTTTGATTTCAATCGTAAATCAAAAAAACCGACACAATAAAGTGTCGGTTTTTTTGTTAAAATTTTGTTCGTTCTTCGCTAGCATCGTTGAACCAATGCAATCAACTCGAACGCAGCGAGCGGCCTCAACGTGATCAGATCACCCGTTGCAACAGATCGTTCATGCGCTTGACCAACGCCTGGGGATTCTCAATCAAACCAGCAGCAAGCAGAGCTTGATCCGCCAATTGCTGAGCAACCAAAGCCGAAAGCTCGGGTTGATCATGGCGCAGTGACTCCAGCCGCTTGATTAATGCGTGACGAGGATTGACCTCCAAAACCGCTTGAGACGCTGGAATCTCTTGTCCCATCGCCTTCATCATCGCACGCATTTGCGCGTTCGCTGCGTCCTCCGGCAACAGCGCAACCACCGGGCTATCGACCAAACGACGGCCGCTCGCCACCGATTTCACAGCTTCGCCGGCAATGCCTTTCCACCAATCGCAAAGCCCAGTCAAAACCTCAGCTGTCAGGGCCTCACCCTCAAGCGTCGTTTCCTCTAGCTCGATTTCGCTTTGAGCTGCCGAGACCAAGCGCTGATCTTTGTAATTGCCAAAGTGATCCACCACAAATTCATCAACCTGCTCCGTAAAATAAATCACCTCCAGCCCACGCGCCTTGAAGGCTTCCATGTAAGGACCCGACTCCAACGCATCACGACTGCTACCAACCAAGTAATAAATCTCTTTTTGTCCCTCTTTCGCACGCGACAAGTAATCGTCCAACGACGTCAATTGCCCCGGTTCTGTCATGCTGCTCTCAAAGCGCAACAGCCCAGCTAACGTTTCGCGATGCTCGTAAGAACTCACCAAGCCCTCTTTGATGAATCGCGAAAAGCCATTATAGAATTGAGCATAAGCCTCAGGTTCCTCAGTGGCACGTTTTTCAATGAACTTCAGCAAGCGATTGGTCATCACCTGTCCCAGTTTTTTCACCAACGCGCTGTCCTGCATGGATTCGCGCGAGATATTGAGCGGCAAATCCGCGCTATCAATCACGCCACGCACAAAACGCAGCCATTCAGGCAAAAGCCCTTCGGGTCGCGGATCAATCAACACGCGCTTGCAATACAGCGCCACACCAGGCTGTGTTTGGCCGAACCCAAAGCGTTCCGGATTTTCCTCCGGCACAAACAGCAGCGCATGAATATCCAGCGGAGCGTCAGCAGTGAAATGCAGAGTGAAACGTGGCTTGTCCCATGCCTTGGCATTAAATCGATAAAACTCCTGATATTGTTCCTCCGTGATTTCTGCTTTTGGCTTCAACCACAACGCCTCCACGGTATTGACTCTTTCACCATTCAGATACAGCGGAAACGCCACAAAATTCGAATACTCCGTGAGCAACCCCTTGATGCGATCCGCTTTGGCAAACTCGGCATGCTCTTCCTTCAGGTGAATGACAATCCGGCAACCACGCGCTTCGTTTTCAGAAGCATCAATCTGATAGCCCTCGCGTCCATCACTACTCCACACCAGCGATTCCGCATCTGTTCGCCACGAATGTGTGTGAACTTCAACACGCTCAGCCACCATGAACACAGAATAAAATCCAACGCCAAATTGCCCGATCATTCCAGATGCCGAATGATCACCTTTATCCTGCTGCTGGCGCAAAAAAGCCTTGGTCCCCGAGTGCGCAATCGTGCCGAGGTGTTGCACCAACTCCTCACGCGTCATGCCCAGCCCTGTGTCCGCGATGATGATGCGACGCGCTTCTTCCTCGGTCGTGATCTCAATCTTTAACTCCGTTTCAGCCTCGTAGATGTCTTTTTCTGTCAGCTGAATCACCTTCAACTTCTCCAAAGCGTCTGAGGCATTCGACACGAGTTCGCGAGTGAAAATCTCCCGATCTGTGTAGAGCGAGTGAATGACGATGTCCAATAACTGTCTTACTTCTGCTTGAAATGATTGATTTTGACTACTCATGTGAAAAAAAGCCGTTAGGCGCGGAAAAAATACTCAACATTCACTCCTGTGCAAGTCCGCAATCTCGCGCAGTGCCGAGATGGATTATTCTTGAGAAAACTCCTCACCTTCAAGATCGAGCGGCAAGCTTGGATCATCGGCTGACACCGCATCGGTGATTCGCTGTTCGGTGACCTCAATGGTCGCATCATCGCCGTCAGGGATCACTTTCGCAATGTCTTGCAGCCGCTCACCCTCTTTCATGGACAACAACTTCACGCCTTGCGCATTGCGTCCCGTCTCGCGCACTTCCTGAACACGAATTCGAATGCTCAGCCCACCACTGGTCATCAACATCAACTCGTCTTGAGGCTCAACGGTTACAGCACCAATGATCTCGCCAGTTTTTTCCGTGACCTTCATGGTAATGATTCCCTTACCACCGCGCGACTGCGAGCGATATTCATCAAACGACGTGCGCTTGCCCAGTCCCAACGCCGATGCCACGAGCAAGTGCGCGCTCTCGGTCACCACCGCCATGCTCACCACCGCATCATCATCCACCGGGCGAATGCCCATGACCCCGGCTGTGTTACGCCCCATCGGCCGCGATTGATCTTCGTGGAAACGCAAACTAATGCCGCTTTTCGTGACCAACACGATTTCGTCGTTCCCCGATGTGCGCCGCACCCCAATCAATTCGTTATCGTCTTCCAAATTAATCGCGATAATGCCGTCCTTGCGATAATTGCGGAATTCGTGCAATGCGGTTTTCTTCACCTTGCCCGAACGAGTGGCAAAAAAGACATAACCCGCGTCCTCGCCAAAGGTCACATCCTGCTGCTGATCGTCGGTGACACGCTCCAAGCGCAACAAAGCGGCAATCTTTTCCTCCGGTTTCAAATTTAAGACATTGCGGATACCGCGTCCCTTCGCACTGCGCGCGCCCTCCGGAATTTCATAAACACGCTCCACATACACGCGACCTGTGTTGGTGAAAAACATCAAGTAATCGTGCGCCTGCGTGCTGAACAAATGCTCAATGAAATCATCTTCCGCATCACCACTGGTCCGCGTTTCCATGCCACGCAATCCTTTGCCACCGCGAGCCTGCACGCGAAACTCACTCGCGGGCGTGCGCTTGATGTAGCCACGATGCGTCAATGTCACAATCATCGCGTCATTCGCGATCAAATCCTCAACCGCAATCTCGCCCTCCTCCGGCAAAATCGGGCAACGACGCGGTGTTCCATATTTTTCTCCCACTGCGCGAAGCTCATCCTTGATGATCGATAACACCCGCACTTCCCGCGCCAGAATGTCCATGAAATCTTTGATCTCAATCAATACGCCATCATACTCGTTTTTAACCTTGTCGCCCTCCATTCCCGTCAGCTGATACAATCGCAAATCAAGAATCGCATTAACCTGACGTTCAGAAAAAACATAGCGATCTCCCTGCACCGCTGGTTGATCGCGCAGTAAAATTCCCAAGGCCGACGCTGTTTCCAAGGAAAATGTGTAGGTCGCTAAGCGCTCGCGAGCTTCATCGCGATTGCGCGAGGAGCGAATGATCTGAATAAAATCATCCAAATGGCCCAACGCTAACAAGTATGCCTCCAGGTTCTCAGCTCGATCCTCGGCTTTTTTCAATAAAAAGCGCGTGCGACGGATCACCACCTCGCGGCGATGCTCAATGTAACAATCGATCGCATCTTTGAGCGTTAATAACTTAGGACGGCGCTCGTGAATCGCCAGCATGTTGATGCTAAACGACGTGTCCATCGCCGTCAGCTTGAACAACTGATTTGCCACCACTTGCGGACGAGCGTCGCGCTTGAGTTCGATCTCGATGCGCGTTTCCTCATCGGATAAATCACGCATGCCAGCGATGCCGACCAGCACTTTTTCATTCACCAACTCAGCAATGCGCTCCTGCAACGTCGCACGATTCACCCCATGGGGAACTTCCCGAATCACCAAAAAACTACGTCCATTGTCGTTTTCTTCAATCTCGATGCGTCCACGCAGCCTGACCGAACCTCGACCGGTGCGAAAATACTCCTCAATGCCACGCAAGCCGCGAATCTCACACTTGCCCGCAAAGTCGGGCCCCTTCACATGCTGCATCAACTCGGATAAACTGATTTCCGGATTATCAATCTGAGCACAGATGGCATCCACAATTTCACGCAAATTGTGAGGAGCTAGATTGGTTGCCATGCCCACGGCAATTCCAGTGCCACCATTGACCAATAAATTGGGAAATGCCGCAGGCAACACTGTTGGCTCGGTCAAGCGCTCATCGTAATTGGGAACGAAATCCACGGTGTCCTTCTCCAGATCCTCCATCATTGCCATGCCCAAATGCGTCAGCCGCGCCTCCGTGTATCGCATCGCAGCAGGCGGGTCACCTTCCACTGAGCCAAAGTTTCCCTGGCCATCGATCAATGTCTCTCGGTAGGTCCAATGCTGACCCATGTTGACCAGTGTGGGGTAGATCACCGCTTCACCGTGTGGGTGATAGTTACCCGACGTGTCACCACAGATTTTGGCGCACTTGATGTGTTGCTTGCCCGGAGCCAAATTCAATTCCCGCATCGCGAACAAAATCCTCCGCTGCGACGGCTTTAGTCCATCGCGCACATCAGGCAAAGCGCGCGAAATAATCACCGACATTGAATAATCCAAAAACGACTTGGACAATTCCTCCGCGACAGAAATGGGCTTAATAAAATCACTCATGCGAACTAAAATCAAAGAATAAAAAAACTGTTAATCTGCCATGCTTGCAAATTTCGCAGGCCAAATCAAACATCCAAATAACGCACGTTCAATGCATTATCCTCGATGAAACGCTTGCGCGGTTCCACCACATCGCCCATCAGCACATCGAACATTTTATCCGCCTCCACCGCGTTGTCCTCATCCAAGCGCACGCGCAAGAACTGCCTCCGCTCGGGATCCATCGTGGTCTCAAACAATTCCTTGGCGTTCATCTCACCCAAGCCTTTGAATCGTTTGATCTGCACCCCACGTCGCCCGATGTCGAGCACGCGAGTGAGGATCTCGGGCACAGAAAAAAGCGGGATAATGTTCTTTTTCTCGCCTTCACCTTCAATCAACTCAAACAACGGCTGATCCTGAGAAAAAAACGGCTCAATGCTCAATCCCTTTTCCCGCAATCGTAGCAGCAACCGCTCAATCGCATGACTCTCGTGCAGCTCAATCAACACAGCGCGCCGTGTCTGGGCGGTCGGAGCTGCGCCAGCCAAATCGTCATGCACCTCACCAAAAAGCCGCAAATCCACGTTGCTAGCTGCAAAATCACGCAACGCCAATTCATTGAGGAAATAGTGCAACGACTCCTCATTGCCACGGCGCACGCGCACCATGTAGGCGGGCAAACGACCCTGCTCCCCCGCTGCCAAGAAATCCTCAAAACTGCCGCCATTGCCAACCAGCGCTGTCGCATAACGCGAAAGCTGCGAGAGTGTTTCAAGGATCGACTTCAGCTCCTCAGCCGAAAAAACACGGTCCGACGCCACCTCGCGCAAATTCACCTCGCCCGCCCCGAGATCGATCAAGATTTGATTCAACTCCGCATCATCTTGCACATATTCGGCACGCTTCTTGCGAGTCACCAAATACAGAGGCGGCTGAGCGATAAACAAATGCCCACGCCGAACCAACTCAGGCATGTGACGACAGAAAAATGTCAACAACAGCGTTCGAATGTGCGAACCATCCACATCAGCATCGGTCATGATGATGATTTTGTGATAGCGAATTTTCTCAATTCTAAACGCGCCCTCCATCTCGCCATCACCAATCCCCGCACCGATTGCCGTGATCATCGATTGAATCTCCTTGTTCTGCAACGCTCGATACAGTCGCGACTTTTCCACGTTGATCAACTTACCCCTCAGTGGCAAAATCGCCTGAGTGCGACGATCACGCCCTTGCTTGGCAGAGCCACCAGCGGAGTCACCCTCGACAATGTATAACTCGGACTTCGACGGATCGCGCTCGGAACAATCAGCAAGCTTGCCCGGCAGCCCCCCACCAGACAGCGCCGATTTGCGCACTGTCTCACGAGCCTTGCGTGCAGCCTCACGCGCCCGCGCCGCATTCACGGATTTCTCGATGATCTTCTTCGCTAATGCTGGATTTTCCTCGAAATAGCGCGTTAAGCCCTCATAGACAATCGACGAAATCACCCCTTCAATCTCAGCATTGACCAATTTCGCCTTCGTTTGCGAATTGAAACGCGGATTAGGCATTTTAACTGAAATCACGCAAACCAACCCCTCGCGCACGTCATCGCCGCTGAGCGAGGGATCCTTGTCTTTAAGGATTTTGTTCGCCTTGGCAAATTGATTGATTGCACGCGTCAGAGCCGAGCGGAATCCTGACAAATGTGTTCCTCCATCGGCGTTTGGAATCGAGTTTGCGAAACACAAAATCTGATCGTTGTAAGTATCATTGTATTGGAAAACGACATCCGCATACACATCATCGGCCATCACCTTGCCGTCATACTCCACCTCCACCTGACGCTTTCCTGTCAGCTCAATCGGATCCTGATGCAGAATCGGCTTGTTCTCCCCGAGCTGAGTGACAAATTCCACAATGCCGCGTTCATAGAAAAACACCGTCTTACGACTCGACTCCGGCCTCTCGTCTTCGAGTTCAATCGTGAGTCCCGGATTCAAGAATGCAAGTTCGCGCAAACGCGTGGCCAAGCGCTCGAACTGAAACACAATCGTGTCCACAAAAATCGTGGCGTCGGGGAAAAACGTAATCGTGGTCCCTGTGCGACCATCGGGAACTTCACCAATCACCTGCAGCGGCTGAATCGTTTTACCACGCTCAAATCCAATCATGTGCACTTTGCCATCACGGCGCACTTCCGCCTTAAACCAATCCGACAGTGCATTCACACACTTGGCACCCACTCCGTGAAGTCCGCCCGAATACTTATAAGCACCCTGACCGAATTTTCCACCCGCGTGCAAATTGGTCAACACCAACTCGACAGCCGGAATGCCAAATTTTGGGTGCATGTCAACAGGAATGCCTCGCCCATTGTCAGCGACGGAAATGGAACCATCGATGTGTATGTTCACTTTGATGCGATCACAGTATCCCGCCAAGTGCTCATCGATGGAATTATCAAGCACCTCAAAAACGCAATGATGCAATCCACGCTCATCTGGATCACCAATATACATTCCCGGACGTTTGCGCACGGCATCCAAGCCCTCAAGCTTATCGATCTGCGCGGCACCATATTGCTGACTGGGATCGATATTAGGCGGAGTGGAATCGGAAACAAGGTCTGTCATGTGATGGGTTATTGTTAAAAATGAAAGAGGACTGCGCAAGAAATTTCTGATGGATCAGGCGGGAAAAAAGGCCCGTTTTTGACTTGGCTTATCAGTTCACAAAACAACTTAGATTCAAGCACTAATAAGTCATTCAATCACCGCATCACAGTCCCAACAACTCGCGCTGCCATGGCAGCAGCGATTCTTCGATTGCCACTTCGCCCGCAACAATCGACTCCGCGGTGCTGCGTGCGATGATGAGGGAAGATTCAATGTTCAATTCAGCGGCGAGAGTCTCACGCTTCTTCAAAAGCACATCGAGCGCACGATCAAAATCTGCATCCTTGCGTCGCCGCACTGTCTTCATTTTTTGCGGCAATTCGGATTCATCCATCATGCCCACAGCTGCTATCGCGGCATCGAATCGCTGCAAACGCTGACCACGTCGATGATGTTTGGCAAGGGCAACCTCCTGACCCGCCTCCAAGAGCTCAGCCCAAGCGAGCAAATCCTTATTGCCAGCGATCATGAACGTCGGGCGATCCCACTCAGCCGCCTCCGCATCACGCCAATGCCACAACGCACGCAAATAGGCCAAGCCCCGAGGAGTCAATCGACCACCACCGCTGATCCGCCACGCCTCATCTCGCTGATCAATGCGCTCCATCACTTTTTTGCGCGCTGCATCACAACTTTGCACAAACCACTCGTAGCGACCCGCATCGATCAATTCTTCCACAATGCATTCCGCCAAGGGCATCAGATAAACCACGTCGTTGATCGCATAGTCTAACATTCTTGGAGTCAGTGGCCTCAGCCCCCAATCCGCTTTCTGCGAAGTTTTTTGCAGCACCACGCCGAACCAATGCTCAACCAAATCTGATAAACCAAAGCGCCTCACGCCCAGCAGACGTGCGCCAATCTGAGTGTCCCACACGCGCGATGGGATGCGACCAAACTCGCGACGCAGCATGGTCATGTCGTAATCCGCACCATGCATCCACACGTCGCACTCATTCAAATACTCATCAAATGGTGACAAGTCATTCAGCGCCAACGGATCAATCAACACATTTTCACCCGCCGCCGACAGCTGAATCAAGCACAACGATTCCTTGTATCGATGCAAGCTATCCGCTTCAGTATCAATCGCACACACGCGATCAGGCGCTTCACGCAAACGCACTAAAAGCGACGACAAATCTGCGGCGGTATCGATGTATTCGGGCATTGATTTCAGGGTTTATTCAAAATACGCGCCTTGCCAACAACACAAGGCAACTCAGATGTTCATCGCAACCCCCGCAGCAACAGCTCGGTATTATTTTGCGTAGTCTTCATCTGCTTGAGCAATAATTCAATCGCCTCACCATAAGGCAGCTGTGCCAGTTGTCGGCGGATTTCTAGAACCTTGACAAATTCATCCGGGTGATACAGACGATCATCATTGCGCGTTCCGGATTGCGGGATGTGGATCGCAGGGAAAATCCGCCGCTCGGCCAAATCACGATCCAAGCGAATCTCCATGTTGCCCGTGCCCTTAAATTCCTCGAAAATCACATCATCCATGCGGGCTTCGGTTTCCACCAGCGCCGTCGCCACGATTGTCAAGGAACCGCCCTCTTCCACATTGCGCGCTGCACCGAAAAACTTGCGCGATTTTTGCAAAGCCACGGGAGAAACACCGCCTGAGCCGATCGGCCCTGCCGCCGCAGCAGCATTGTATCCTCGCGCAAGCCGGGTTAACGAATCCAACAACAAAATCACATCACGCTGGTTTTCAACCAGTCGCTTTGCCCGTTCCAACACTAATTCCGCGACCTGAGCATGACGCTTCGGCGACTCATCAAACGTGGACGAATAAACCGTGCAACCCACCGTTTCTTCAAAATCCGACACCTCCTCAGGGCGTTCATCCAGCAATAACACAATCAATTCCGCTGTCGGATGACACTGCCGGATGGCCTTAGCCATTTGCTTGAGTAAAATCGTTTTACCGCCTCGCGGAGGTGCGACAATCAACGCTCGCTGTCCCATCCCCAATGGCGCAACCAAGTCAACGATCCGAACCGCAGAGAAATCCGCCGCCGCCCCCTCCATGATCACACGACGATCCGGAAACAGCGGCGTCAGCTCATCAAACTCCTTCGGCGCAATCCACTCCGCGAGCGGCATGCCCTCCACCGTCAAAATCTCCGTCACCGTCAAATGCGTGTTGCGATCACGCGCTACGCCAAGTTTCACCTTCACCATCTGACCCGCACGCAGCTGATGCTCGCGCAGCAAGCCACTGGCCATGTGAATGTCATCAGCACTTGGGCGAAAACTGCGCTGTGGGTCTCGCACCATGGCAAAACCTTCTTTTGCCATGTCTATCACGCCGACCGCGACAAGTTCCACTCCCTCTCGCGCGTAAAACATTAACATGTCATGAATCAGCGCTGCCTTGGACGCATGCGTCAGCGCCATGCCAGGGATCGCCGCCGCCATGCCATAGAGTTCCGCCATGGTTTTTTGACGCAAATCTTGCACTTGAATCGCGGCAGGCAGCGCAGACGCGCTGATCGTTGCCATCGCACCTTCCACCATGGTCACCTCCTGTGATGCCAAAAAACGAGCCAATTGACCTTTCAAGACAGTGAGTGGCCCTTCATTCCAAAATACCACATCCGCGCGCAGAAGCTTTTCCTCCACTGGCATTTGCGCCGCGAGAATCGATTCCACCATCGCGTCATCCAAGCGCGTGCGCTGCTTCAATCGTCGAATTTGAGTGCCGCGACTGGACGCAACCAGCATGGACAACTCCTGACCAAAATCGAACCCAGACTCAAACAACAAGGGAACATCCGCGACAAACAGATCACAACGTCCATCCCCACGCGCCTGCTCTAGCAGATTCAAACACTCTTCGCGAATCAACGGATGCAAAATGGCTTCTAGTTTGCCCCTGGACTCTGCATCATTAAAGACACGCTGACGCAAAAAATCGCGATCCAAACAATTTTTTCGTTCAAATATCGCCTCGTCCCCAAAAACTGCACGCACCGCCTCAACCACCCGTGCATCATGATGCAACCGCCGCGTCGCCGCATCGCAATCAAAAAGAGTCATGGTTGGGCACAAATCACGGAGCAATCGACAAACAGTGGACTTTCCACTGGCGATGCCCCCTGTCAGAGCAAAAATGCGCATGGGAGGAGTATGATGGCAGTTGATTCATAATGGCAAGCGGGAAGATGAGAAATTCATTTCGCCTTCCCGTCACTCATCCACCAGCCAATGAGTGTCGCAATGGATGAACCCACATGCTCGAGCTGCATTCATCCGGTGCGGCATCGCCATCCTCATCATTTATGATGCGAAACACAACTTGATATTGATCAATCTCATCCGTCGATTAGTCTAGGCTCATGTCAATTGCCTCCATTTCTCGCTCTCTGCTCGTGGTTTTCGCCGTCTGCGTGTTGACGCTGAGGCTCTCGGGACAAAACAACGCGGTCAATCAGGCTGACAACAAAGGCGGTGCCGCTACTTCAGTTAACAGCGCGTCAAAGGAATCGACGCCCGCCAAAACCATCTCCGGAAGCATCGAAATCGCAGGTAACACCATCAACTATGATTGTAACATCGGCAAAATCACGCTCGACAAGGAAGACGGCAGCCCACGCGCGTCACTGTTCTACGTGGCTTATGAACGTAACGGCATCGACTCTCCTGCCAAACGACCGGTGATGTTTGCCTTCAATGGCGGACCAGGTTCATCCTCTGTTTGGCTGCACATCGGCGCACTCGGACCACGAGTGCTGCAACTCACTGGCGATGGCACCCAAGCTCCGGCAGTGCCGACCCGCATGCGCGACAATCCGCTTTCCATTTTGGATGCTTGTGACTTGGTCTTCATTGATCCCGTTTCCACTGGATACAGCCGAACGGAAAAAGACGTCAAGCCCGAGGAGTTTCATGGCGTCAATGAAGACATCGCATCGGTTGCCGATTTCATTCGCACATGGGTCAACAGCAATCGCCGTTGGGCTTCGCCAAAATTTGTGCTCGGAGAATCATACGGCGGCATCCGCGCGGCGGGTCTCGCCCAAGAATTGCAGGATGAATACGGCATGTCTCTCAATGGGGTAATCCTGCTATCGAGTCTGCTGGATTTTCAGACTTTGAGCCCCAGTCCAGGCAATGATCTGGCCTACCCGCTTTTTTTACCCACCTACACTGCGACAGCCCTGCATCACGGTGTGATTAAAGGTGATGCCGAGCAACTCATGATGCAGGCACGCGAGTTCGCGATGGGAGAATACAGCACAGCCTTATTAAAGGGTTATGACTTGGATGAGCCATCGAAGTTAAAAATTGCCCAACAGCTCAACAAGTTTACCGGGCTCAGCATCGAAAGCATCATGGCACAAAATCTTCGCATCGATCCCTTGCGCTTCCGTGGCGAAATACTCAAAAATCAATCAAAAACAATCGGTCGCTTCGATGCCCGAGTCAGTTGGCCAGACACCGATCCCAGTGATGATCATGCCGAATACGATCCTTCTTACTCACTCGCTTACGGTGCATTCGCAACGGCAATGATGGATTACTTATCGCGCGAGCTCAACTGGCAGGAAAAGCAACCCTACACCATTTTATCCGGCAAAGTGCATCCATGGCGCTGGTCTGCCTCAAACGAATACCTGAACGTTGCCCCTCGGCTCGCACAGGCGATGAGAGACAATCCCAAGTTGCAGGTTTTAGTTCAATCCGGCAACCTTGACTTGGCCACTCCGAGCGACGGAATGGCTCACTCTTTGCGACACATGCCCGGTTTAAGTGAAGAGCAGCGCAAACAAATTCACGTCTGTTTCTACCAAGCAGGACATATGTTTTACCTCAATCCCCCTGACATGAAAAAGATGCGCAATGACTTGCTCGAATTTATCAAAAATAGTCAAACGAAGTGACCACTCCATCGAATCACGGTGCCTACCACCACTCCACTCACAAACCAAGCCACATTAATCGGCTTTAGCCCGATTGCGATTTTCGAGTGAAGGCGGATTGACCAATTGCCCCGACGCCCCTACCGACTGAATTGTTGCTGCATCGTCTGCCAGATTCTTGGAAGTGTTCACCTCACTGGAGGAGCGCTCCTGAAATACCGCATCTCCCTCCACGACAACACCCTCAATCACATCAACAACCAGAAAAATCGACCGCCTTTCCCCACTAACAACGAGTTTGGATCTCTTAACCTCGGAATCGCCCTCGGAATTGATCGTGAAAAGCTGTGTCCCTGCATCCACTTGGCTTGTGCCGTATGTCTCAACCAAAACAAAATTACCATGACCCGGACGCGAATGCACACGCCCAATCAAGATCCGCTCAGACTTGACAGCAGATGTTGCTTTTTCTGCCGATTGAATTTTTTCTTTTCGATCAGATGTCTTCCATGCGCAGCCAACGGGAGTCAGCATCAAAACGACAAGCCAAATCGCCGTGCAGTGTCGAAAAAATAGCGTGGCTTTCATGCGGTTAATATAGCAAAAATCATTGAGCATACAAATCCATTCATTCGCCATGTGAGATATGCTGTCGTCGCCCTGTGGTTCATATCCAACCCATCTCGCCATGTCTCGCCACTTTTTTTAATCTAAATGTTGACGCCTGATGCAAAAAATGTTCACTTCCTCCCCGCACGACACAAAGCTGGAGCGATGGCTGAGCGGTCGAAAGTACTCCCTTGCTAAGGGAGCGTAGTCGGAAGGCTACCGAGGGTTCGAATCCCTCTCGCTCCGCCATTTGACTTCCAAACGAGTGTTTATTAGGGAAAGCAGCACCAAACTCAGGGATGATGATGGTTTTGAGGATTGGTGGGCGACAACGAGTGCTTCCATGCGTGATTTTTATTACTCAGTCGGTTTTGCACGGGGCTTGCGCAATGCGACGAATGTTTGTTGATGGCTTTTGAGAGTGTTCACGAGGAGGCGCGCCAGTAGCATGAAAAGGTGCTGAATCACGCACACGACATGGCAGCAGCCGGCCACGATCTGGGCCTTGGGGAAATACCATGGGATGAGGCAACGATAGAAGATAGAAAAGTCAATGCATCCCAACCTTTGATGAAAAGCCTGCATTTTCCAGTTTACCAACCGCGCATCTCTTGCTAGGCACCTATTCATGCTCAATCGTGCAGACCATCGCATCCAAAAGATCCTCATTGCAAATCGATCAGAAATTGCCATTCGCGTGATGCGAGCTGCCTCTGAACTCGGCATTCGCACCGTTGCTGTTTACGCCTTCGAGGATCGCTTTTGCCCCCATCGCTTCAAAGCTGACGAAGCTTATCAGCTAAATCAATCCAAAGGTCCGTTGGGTGCCTATCTCGATATTGAAGGCATCATCGCGATTGCTCTCGAGCATCAGGTCGATGCGATCCACCCCGGCTATGGATTCTTATCGGAAAATCCTGACTTCGCTCGAGCCTGCGAGGCAAACGGCATCATTTTCATCGGCCCTGATGCAGCGGTATTGGATCAGATGGGTGACAAGACAGCCGCTCGACAAGTCGCCGAGTCTCTTCATGTTCCCACGCTTCCAGGGACTAGGGATGCCATCGAAGATCGCACCGCCGCCATGGTGATTGCTCGCGAAATTGGTTTTCCTCTGATTATCAAAGCAGCTTTTGGTGGTGGCGGCCGTGGCATGCGCGTCGTGCGTGAAGAAAAAGATCTCGAGGCGATGCTGGATGAGGCTCAATCCGAAGCAAAACGCTCGTTCGGCAATGGTGCTGTTTTCCTTGAAAAATTTGTCAATCGCGCAAAACACATTGAGGTTCAAATCATTGCCGATAAACACGGCAATTATCTGCATCTGCATGAACGCGATTGCTCCGTGCAACGTCGTCACCAAAAAGTCATTGAAATGGCACCCAGCTACGGCGTTGATCCCTTGATCATCGAACAGCTCTGCGAGGCCTCGATCTCCATCGCGCGCGCGGTGAAATATACCCATGCCGGAACAGTCGAATTTTTAGTCGATGTCGATGAAAACAAGTGGTATTTTATCGAGATGAATCCACGGATTCAAGTCGAGCATACGGTAACGGAAGAAATCACATCGATTGACATCGTTCAGTCTCAAATTCAAATCGCACAAGGATTCAAGCTGCACGGCGCGGAGATGAAATTACCCCAGCAAGACGCGATTGAAAAATCAGGTTTCGCCATCCAATGTCGCATCACCACGGAAGATCCAGAGAATCAATTTACTCCCGATTTCGGTAAGATACTCACCTATCGCTCTGCTGGTGGATTCGGCGTGCGGCTCGACGGAGCACTCGGCACACAAAACGCCGTCATCACGCCATACTATGATTCCATGCTCGTGAAAGTCACTGTCTTTGGGCGATTTTACACGCTGGCACTCGATCGAATGGATCGCGCCCTGCGAGAGTTCCGCATTCGGGGTGTCAAAACCAACATTCCGTTTTTGGAAAACGTCATTGCAAACCCAATATTCCGCTCTGGGCAGGCAACGACACGATTCATCGACCAAAACCCTCAACTTTTCACATTTCAGTCGAAAAAAGACCGTGCCACTAAGATCATTTCCTATTTGGCTGATGTCACTGTCAATGGAAATCCTAATGCGAAAGGATACCTGCCGATCACGCAACTGACGCCTGCGCCCAAAGTGGATTATGATCCAACTGTATCACCCGCGGCTGGAACCAAGGATCGATTGCGTGAGCTCGGGCCCGAAGGTTTCTGCCGATGGATTTTAGAGCAAAAACCACTGTTGCTCACCGACACCACCATGCGTGATGCCCATCAATCGCTGTTGGCGACTCGCGTCCGCAGTTATGACTTACTCGGCATCGCCGATGCTATCGCTCATCGCACACCAAATCTTTTCTCGCTAGAGATGTGGGGAGGGGCAACATTCGATACTGCCATGCGTTTTCTGCGAGAGTGCCCGTGGCAACGATTACGCCGACTGCGCGAACGCATCCCCAACATTTGCTTTCAAATGCTGTTTCGGGGATCAAATGCGGTGGGTTACACCAATTACCCTGACTCTGTGGTGCGCGGATTTATTCGCCATGCTGCTGATTCCGGCATGGATATTTTTCGGATTTTCGACAGCCTCAACTACTTGCCCAATTTACAAGTGGCCATGACAGCTGTTCGCGAGGAAACACAATCCCTGTGTGAAGGAACCATCTGCTACACTGGAGATTTACTCGACCCGGCGCGTCACAAATACGAGTTAAAATACTACATTAGTTTGGCGAAAGAGCTTGAGAAAATGGGAGCACATCTACTGTGCATCAAGGACATGGCAGGACTGGCTCGCCCCTTTGCAGCGCACCAGTTAGTCAAGGCACTCAAACAAGAAATCGGCCTACCCATCCATTTTCATACCCATGACACCTCAGGCATCAATGCAGCTTCGATCATCAAAGCCGCGGAGGCCGGCGTTGATATCTGTGATGCCGCGATTGCAAGCATGAGCGGATGCACCTCGCAGCCCAATCTCAACTCGATCGTCGCGGCACTGCAACACACCGAGCGCGATACAGAGATGGATCTGAACGCCTTAAACGCATTTTCCAATTACTGGTCGCACGTCCGCCATTACTACAAACCCTTTGATACAGCTGAACCCCACGGCACCGCCGAGGTCTATTTGCACGAGATGCCAGGCGGCCAATACACCAATCTCAAGGAGCAAGCTGAGAGCATGGGCATCGCTCATCGTTGGAGTGAAATCGCCCAGATGTATGCCGAAGTCAACATGCTGTTTGGCGATATCGTGAAAGTCACACCTTCATCCAAGGTTGTCGGTGACATGTGCATGTTTTTGATTTCACGCGGAGTCAAGCCCGGTGACGCCCTGTCATATCTGAAATCACTGCCGCCCAACACCAATTTCCCTGAGAGCGTGATTGACATGCTGCAAGGCGGACTCGGCCAACCCATCGGCGGTTGGCCCGCGGATGTGCAAAAAATCATTCTGGGAAGCCGCCAACCCTACACTGAACGACCCGGCGAACGAGCGGCAGCAGTCGATTGGGAGAAAACGCGCGAGGAAGTGGCCAGCATCACTCAAGAACTGACTGTCAGCGATGATTCACTCTATTCGTATCTCATGTATCCGCAGGTTTTCAAAGAATTTGTTCTTTCCACCAAGCAATACAGTGATTTATCGGTGCTTCCGACGCCCGCATTTTTCTATGGTCTGAAGGCAAAGGAAGAAGTCATCATCGATCTTGAACGCGGCAAAACACTTTTCGTGCGCTTGCACAGCATCAACGAAGCCGATGCCTCGGGGCAGCGCACCGCGGTTTTTGAGCTCAACGGCTACCCTCGCCATGTGCAGGTCGAGGACAAACACGTGGCGAAAGAAACCGTCGCTCGACCCAAAGCCGATCACGCTGAACCCGGCGATATTGGCGCGCCCATGCCCGGCATGGTCGCAAGCTTAGCCGTCAGCATCGGCCATCAGGTCAAGGAAGGCGATGCCCTGCTGACATTGGAGGCCATGAAAATGTTCACAACTGTCACAGCTCCGTTCGCTGCAACCGTGAGTGAAATCACCGTCAACGTGGGTCAAACCGTCGAAAGCAAAGATTTGTTGATGCGACTAAAAAAATCATGATTGTTTGCCTTCAAGATTGACCCCAGCACACGTTGTCACCTATTCACTCCCATGCGCACAGCTGTTTACGCCGGCTCGTTTGATCCGCCAACCAATGGACACTTGTGGATGATCAAAACCGGCTTGGAGTTGTTTGATCGGCTGATCGTGGCGATTGGCAACAATCCATCCAAGCAATATAGTTTTGATGTTGCCACGCGATTACAGCTGTTGCAGGACGCTGTGCCCTCATGCGAACGACTGGAAATTGCTCATTTTGATCATCGCTACTTGGTCGATTACGCCAAACAATGCAAGGCCCAATACATCTTGCGCGGTATCCGCTCGCCCCATGATTACGAATACGAGCGTGTGATGCGTCACATCAACGCCGACATGGCTCAGGA
The DNA here is from genome assembly GCA_964599325.1 of uncultured Verrucomicrobiales bacterium. Classification (GTDB taxonomy): domain Bacteria; phylum Verrucomicrobiota; class Verrucomicrobiia; order Verrucomicrobiales; family Akkermansiaceae; genus UBA956. Next base: position 87,493 of record CAZREM010000009.1, read on the forward strand.
GATCACCACTGTGTTTCTCATGCCGCCGCGTGACATGGCGGAAGTCTCATCCTCGATGATCAAAAGCCTGATCGGACCTGATGGCTGGGAGGAAATTGTGCGGCGCTACGTGCCAGTTCCTGTCTTTGAGGCCCTTTCTCGCTCGCATTCGTAATTCGCCACATCGGCGTTGCGTCTGGATCAAAGCCGAATCGTCAGGCTTTCCGACGTGAAACGTTCTGAGGCTTGCTCGATCACCGATCATTTCCTCTACGCATCGCTCCTGCAATTTGATTTGCTTTATGGATTGACTCCACCGCCCAGCTATGTCAGCAAGATGTCATCATGAATCAGAAACATTTACCCCTAATGTTGCTCGGTGCGTCCTTGGTGAGCTGCGGAAGTTATCAACAACCATCGAATGGTGATTTCGACCCTCTTCGTCGGCCAGGTGTGCGCAAGCCGACCGTTGAAACTGTTAGTTCTCTTTACCAACCCGGACAATTTGTCATTGCTGCCGCCGACGGCACGGGCATGTTCAACGAACGCCCCACGGGCAACGCGGAAGCGGAAACCATTCTGAAGGCGGGCACCAACATGCGCGTGATTTCGAGCGATGGCACGTTTCTAAAAGTGGAGCTGGATGATGGCAAGGTTGGATTTGTCGCTTCGGTGATGGTAGTCGATAGCCAACAAGCCGCCGCGCTGCCCGTGATGCCGTCCACAAACAATAGCGCCTTGCCAACACCGCCAGAGAATGCTGTGCCGGTTCAACCTGGTGCACCCACTCTGCCAGCGGTTCCGACACCGCCAACGAGCTTGAAGCCTGAGCCATTGCCAACACCTGCGGCGAAACAAAACCCATCATCTGCGGGTTGATCCTCGTTCATGATCCGGACTAATAGCCCGCTTGCTTCGCATCGGTCGCATCGTGTTCATTCGCGATGCCTATCGGTGCTTGCCAGTATTGGCTTAATGATCAGTTTAACAGCACCCACGCAATCAGCAGAAACTCCCTCAGCCAAGGTCAGCTCAGCCACTTACTTGTCATGCCTCATCGCCGACTTGGAGCAACGTTGGCCGAAAAATCATACGATTCAAATCGTCTGCCACGGTCACAGTGTTCCCAGCGGTTACGCGAAAACGCCCGTTGTTGACACGCGCCATGCCTATCCTCGATTGCTGCACGATTCACTCTGTGAAGCCTACCCCCATGCGGTCATCAATGTGATCGTCACGGCAATTGGAGGTGAAAACTCCGTCGCTGGCGCACAGAGATTTCAACGCGATGTGTTGGCACTCAAGCCGCAGTTGATCACCATCGATTACGCACTGAATGATCGCCGCATCGGGCTTGAAGCGGCCAAACAATCGTGGCAACAAATGATCAATCAAGCCAAAGCCGCGAATATTAAGGTCTTGCTGTTAACGCCAACTCCCGACCTTAATGCAAAGCTCCAAGACCCGACAGATCCACTCGTGTTGCATGCTGAACAAATTCGCGCCCTAGCCAAGAGCAATGAGGTCGGTCTGGTCGATAATTTTGCTGCATTCCTGTCCGTCACCGAACAAATTCCATCGCTGATGGCGCAGAATAATCACCCCAACGCTGCGGGACATGCGCTAGTTTTGCAGCAACTCAAGCCGTGGTTTGATCTGAAATAGGATGATGCACTGTTGACGATCATCCATTTGCGCTATTAGTTTTCCCTTGTCTTGGTGATGTTCGTGATTAGTTTTCAGCAATCATGAATCGACGCTCTTTGCTTTCTGCTGTTCCCGTGCTCACAGGTGTGAGTTTGCTCAAATCCGTTCACGCCGCGCTTCCTGCCGCTGTCGAAACGGCCCAAGGAGCGGGTGTGATCGCCGTTCAATGTTGGTCATTTAAGCAATTCACAGCGACCGAGGCAATCGCAAAAGCTGCAGCAGCTGGCGCCGAGGCTGTCGAGTTGTTTCCAGGACAGTCACTCAGCCCTGAACTGCCAAACCAGAAAGTAGGCCCCGATTTGTCGGATGAAGCCATGCAAATCTTGCAAGACCACGCGTCGAAACATCAGCTGAAACTCATGAATTTTGGTGTCGTTAACATTCCCAGCGACATTTCCCAAGCTCGGAAATTTTTTGATTTCGCCAAAAAACTCAACCTCTACGGCATCACCACGGAAGCAATCGGCTCGATCGATGCTCTGGAGACTTTGGCAAAAGAATACGACATCATGGTCAGTTTTCACAACCATCCCAAACCTTCGGCTTTGTGGAATCCTGAAACGATCATGAATGCCATTGATCAACGCGACAGCCGTTTGGGATTCTGCGCCGATATAGGTCATTGGGCTTCATCGGGTTTAGATCCAGCCAGCGTGGTTCAGCGCATCGCACCACGGATCCGTTCATTCCATTTCAAAGACCGCAGCAGCAAGGAATCCGCCACGCGTGATCTGCCATTTGGAACAGGAATCTTGCATCTCAAAGACATTCTTTCTCAGGCCCAAAAACACGGCTTCCATGGCAATATTTCGATCGAATATGAAGTCAATTGGGACAATAATCTCGCTGAGATCGCCCAATGCGTCGGCTACTTGCGCGCGATTCGAGGCTAAATCAAGGAGGGGCGAAGCATCCAACTGATTCGCACCTGATTGATTCGCGCCAGATCAACAAAAAACCTGCGTCGAGCAAACCGACGCAGGGGCTTTAACAGTCAACCAACCATCACCGCCAATACTGTCAATTCTTCGCAGCTAGCAAATGTGGCGAAGAGTCAATCGGCGATGAGTTGTTTTCACCCTGTGTCGGGCTCATGATGGTGTTCGAGACGGTAGCCGAATTCATAGATGATGCCTCTGGGGCAGAAACGGCAGTTGTCTCAACCGTTTTTGAGGACTTAGCAGCTGATGACTCAGGTAGATACTGCTGCACCAATGTTGTCGCAAAAACTGTGATCGGAAAAACGAATAGGAAAAATCGGACTGATTTCATGATGATAAGGAATGTTTGGCGTTAGCTGGGTTTTTCCTTGAGACAGGCTCATGGTAGAAATAATCATGCCATCTTAAATAAAAAATTTACGACGAAATTGTCACATTGGCGCAGATTAGCAGGAAAATCTTGCCATCACATCAAGCACTGTCGCTGGGTTTCGATGTCGATGCAGTCGGATTGGGCGCAGCAGTTGACGATGAAGACGGGGCCGCTTGTTGATCACTTTTAGCTGCGCTTTGATAGGCAGATGAACGATAATCGGTTTCGTAAAACCCACCACCCTTGAAAATTAATCCTGCACCGCGACCCAGCAAGCGCTTCACCTTGCCTGCCTGATCGCACAAATGGGCTGGACAGGTCTCAAGCTTCGCGTCACTCATGCGTTGAAACAACTCGAACTGCTTTCCACATTCACATTGATAGTCGTATGTCGGCATAACAAAAGACAGCACAGTGACTGCAAAACGAACACATGACAAGCCAGGATCACAGTGTGCGCGTTTTTTGTCACCCACGGCATTCCCATGCTAATTTTCAAGTTCCACTCTTGCTATTGCCACGTTAGGCTTCTAGTTTTAGCGCGCGATGTTTTTCCTATCTAATATTTTCCGACTTCGCGACAAAATCAATCCGGAGGCCGAAAAACCATTTTTAGAGCACCTGGAGGATCTTCGCGTGACGATCACGAAAATATTGGTCACCTTGATAATCACCACTTTGGTGTGCTTCAGCTATCATGATCGCTTGATGGACATCCTGCGTCGGCCTATCACCGAAGTCTGGCAAATCCACAGTGCCAATCGACTTCCGCAAAAGTCTGAGATCACCGCAGAAGCTTGGGAGCAAGCGAAACTGCACGCGGATGCACTTGCCTCTTTGCCTGAAATCAGTCGTGAGGTGTATCGACGCACAATGACGGAGTCCGAGGCCGATCTTGCATCGGTTGCCACGCACTATCGCAGCACTCAAACCATTCCCAATGCGGAAAAACGCAATGCCTACATTGATCAATTGACGCATCTGAGCGAACATCAGCGTGCTTTGTTGAAGGAGTTGGTTGTGCTGAAACCCGATACAGCTAGTGGTGCGCGCGACCGATTCAAATTCATGAGCTCTCTCGACCCAACAGAGTCCTTCATGCTTTCGATTAAGCTATCTCTGTTTGGCGGTGTGGTATTGGCATTTCCGCTGTTGATGTGGTTCTTGCTTCAGTTCATCCTGCCCGGATTGCATCAGCATGAAAAAAAGGCGATTTTCCCCGCACTTGCAATCGGTTTTGGCTTGTTTCTCTGCGGCTCGTTATTTGCCTATTTGTGGGTTTTACCCAATGTGTTGGAATTCTTCTACTCCTACGGCGAGGACATGGGTATTTCCAACGATTGGCGCATCGGTTACTACCTCAGCTTTGCCACCCAGTTCACCTTGATCTTTGGCGTCTGCTTTGAGTTGCCTGTCATTGTCTGGGTTTTGGTCAAGATTGGACTGCTCAACTATGAGCTGATGAGCAAAACCCGCTCTTATGCGATCATTGCGATTTTGGTGATCGCTGCGGTGATCACTCCCACTCCGGATGCGTTTACCTTGTGCTTGCTGGCCGTTCCCATGATCATCTTATATGAAATCTCCATCTGGCTCGCTTGGTGGGATGCTCATCAACAAAAAAAACGCGAGCTTGAGGAGGAAAATGCCCGCATCCACCGCCTCAGTCACATCCCCCTAGATGAGCCCCCCACTCCGACCTCCCATTCTCATGCCATCGAGCTTGAGCCTAATGGATCTCCGTCGATCAATCAACAATCTCCGGATGCACAACAAAGTGCCGAAGATTCGAGCCCTTATATCGACTGGCATGACACGGAACCCGGCGAGCACAAGGCTGATCCGCCTGTGACTGATCCATCAGACACGAAACCAGCACAAGATTCCACCGATCAAGATCCGCCAGCTAGGTAGGTTGTTAGCGCGGTGCTATGACCAGCCCAAGAATGTCCAACGTCGGGCATAACCTCGACATCAGAAATCGAGCGTCCTCAATGACTTAAAGAAAAACTCTGCGTCGCCGAGAATTTCGAATTTGCAGTTCACAGGATCGAGAAAACAGTATTTTTAATATTATTTTATAATAAATTTT
>CAZREM010000009.1:92684-96405 GCA_964599325.1 uncultured Verrucomicrobiales bacterium
ATAATAAATTTTCTCCATCTCTTTTAAAGATATTTTGATGTTTTAGGGACTTTCGAATAAACCTGCTGCCCAAGCCACTCTGCGGCGACAGCCTTGAACTCGGGATCGTTCATATAACGAGCGAACAGTTCCTCGTTCAGGTCCATTCTTTCGATGAACAGCGATTCGAGAACCTCGCCGAACACCAACTGGAACTTGCCAATCGGATTGTTCTCGGCCGCCTGCCGGATGGCATCCACTTGGCTTGCGGCCTCCGTGATTTGATCGAAGAAGAGTTGATCAGCCTCGCTCAGATTTTCGCCGAACCGTTCATTGATCAGGTCGATAAGCCGCGAAAGCGGCACTTGCTCTTCACGCACGATGCCTGTGCCTACTTCCTTAGGGCCGTCCAATGGTTTTGCTGTTCCTTCACTAAGACTGATGGTGCCTTCGCTAATCTTCTGTAGTCGGTAGTATTCGAGTTGGACCTCGTCGTCGAACTGGTAGCCGGGGCCTGTCTTGCGTTTGGGAAGTTTGAGCGCAAGATGCTTTAGGTAGGCGTAGAGCTTCTCCAAATCACTATCCTGATAGGGAATCACCTGGCTGAGGAAGGCGTAGAGATTACGAAAAGCGTGGAGATTGCCCCGCCATAGTTCGGCTTCCTCCTCGCTGCCTTTTTGGAATTCCTCAAAGCGGGTGGACGCCTTGTCCAGCACCGCATTCATGGCCTTGTGATCGTTCGGACTTTGTGCGAACACTTTGAGCGTTTTGTGTTTCGGCGTGGCGGTGAAGGAAAAGAAACTGAGATTGGGCTGCCGTCCGCGCTTCGCCATGTTGCGGTAAAGTTTTTCCAGATCGGAGCCGCCTTCTTCCTCAGCCAGTTCCTTCGCCTTCTTTCGCAGAGCCTCGCCGCCGAGAACCTCCTTCAGGTCGGTCGCGGTTTCGCCGGATTGGGAGCTGTGAGCTTCGTCGATGATCACCGCGCATTTGCGCGTGGGGAGGTGGGATTTGGAGTGCTCGGACATGTCCGAGCTTTCTGCTTTGGGTGACATGTCGCCCAAAGGTAAGGCGGCGACATGTCGCCGCACTCCAAGATGTTGGCTGACGAAGGGGAATTTCTGGAGCGTGGTGATGATGATCGGCACGACGTTCTCAAGTGCCTCGGCGAGTTGGCGGGAATTTTCCTCGATCTTCTCCACGACGCCTTGGCGGTGGTCGAACTGATGGATCGTGTCCTGCAACTGTCGGTCGAGCACGACACGGTCGGTAACGACGACCACGCTGTCGAAAACGCGCTCGTCGGCTGTGTTGTGTAGATTGGAAAGCCGGTGGGCGAGCCATGCGATGGTGTTGCTTTGCCGCTGCCGGCCGATTGCTCGACCAGATAGTTGTGGCCCGGCCCGTCCACAGCGGCGGCAGCGACCAACTCGCAAACGGTCTTGCGCTGGTGGAATCGTGGGAAGATCATGGTTTCCTTCTTCACCTTCCGCCCGTCGTCGGTGCGCTTATCCTCGATTTGCAGGTGGAGGAATCGTGCGAGCAGCTCCAGCAGGCTATGCCGCTCCAACACCTCTTCCCAAAGGTAGGCGGTGCGGTAGTTCCGCCCAGCGGGATCCGGCGGATTGCCCGCGCGGCCGTCGCGGCCTTGGTTGAAGGGCAGAAAATAGGTGGATGGCCCCGCAAGCCGCGTGGTCATGTGGACTTCCTCGGTATCGACCGCGAAGTGGACCAGCGTGCGCTTCTTGAATTCGAAGATCTTTTCCCGGTGGTCGCGGTCGTGCCGGTATTGGCGGATCGCGTTGGCTGCCGTCTGTCCGCTCAACGGATTCTTCAACTCCAACGTGACGAGGGGAATTCCGTTGACGCTCAGCGTCACATCAAGACTGTCATTCGGCCGCTTCGTGCTGAAATGGAGCTGACGGGTGATACCGAGGATGTTCCCGGCATAGCGGGCTTCCAGATCGGGATTGAGCCCGTGGGCCGGTTTGAAAAACGCGATTCGCAGCGTCTTGCCGTAACACTTGAACCCATGCCGAAGCGTGGCCAGCACGCCATGCGTGTCCATCCATTTGCAGAGGGCGGAAAGCACCCGTTCGCCGGTCTTCTCCTGATGCATGGCTTCCAGCTTCTCCCAGACCTTGCCCTGGGACGAGCGGATGAAATCGAGCGCGACTTCGGGAAAGATTGCCTGTTCGGGATCGAATTCTTTCGAAGTGTGACGAGTGTAGCCGTTCGAGAGCAAAACCGCTTCAATCGCCGTCTCGAATGCTGCTTCGGAGGTGGATTTCATATCAGCCTGCGGTTTTCTGCAACCATCCACCTTCCGTCAGGCGTCTCCACGCTAGGGCGATGTGCTTTGGCTGCATGAGCTTGCTTTTACGCTCATTCCAGCTCCGCACTGCGATTTCGGCTGCAGCCAGATCCCCGGCCCCTTCTTTGGTGCAGACCCAGTGCACCGTTGAAAGCAACTCCATGCCATAAGGTGATTCGAATCCCTCGATCAAGGCGTCCACCCGCTTCAGTCTCCGCAGACTCTCCGCGCTTTGATCGGCGGTTGCGGTCAAAAAAGCATCTGCTTCTTCGACCGCTCCGGGCAGCAGATCAATCGGCGTGTCCGGCTGGTTGCGTCCATCGGCGAAACCCAAGGTAAAATGCCCCTCGAAACGGTGGAGAAGCTGTCGCAGGTTGTCCGCGTAGGGGCCATAGGTCTTTTTCTCGAAGCGCAGCCGCAGTGGTTCGCCTGCCTCCTGAAGGAAATACAGCAGCTTGTGCACCTCCAACAGGCTCAGCTCGTAGCCCAACGCGAAATACTGCTGCCACACTTTGAGGCATATCGCCCGGCTCGGATTCATTTCCGGGCGTTCGGTGTTGTGGGAAATGCTTCCGGCTTCGGGAGAACCTGCGGGGGGATATACTTGGATGTCCACATCAGTCAGATGCCCCAGCCTGTCGGCAATCAAGTTGCTGACAACCGACCAATCCAGCCCGCCATTGCCGCAGCCCAGCGGCGGAATTGCTACGCTCCGGATGTTGCGCTCGCGGATCACTGCGGCCAAGGCATCCAGGCCAGTTTCGATGTCCTCCAGCCGGGATTTCCCCTTCCAGTGCCGTTTGGTGGGAAAGTTCAGGATGTAGCGGGGCGAGAGCATGTCGTTCCGCTCGTTGACCTGGATCACGCCCGGGCGAAGCGATTCGCTGTCACAAGCTTCTTTGTAGGGTTTGAGGATTTCAGGGAACTTCTTGGCGAATTGCAGCGCGATGCCCTTTCCCATGACACCCACGCAATTCACGGTGTTCACGAGCGCTTCCGCGTCCGCATCCAGAAGATTACCTGTCTTGTGCTCGATCATGGGCTGGGATTTCAGGGCTAGTAATACCAATCCGGTTTGATCCTGAGCGGAACGTCCACCGGAGGGCAAGTTTTTTCAAACACTTGACGCACGCGAGCTTCGGCGGCGATTCGACCACCAAAAATCTCCTCCACCGGCCTGCGGGCCCGGCGGTTCTTGATGTCGGCGTAGCCGATCGACTGCTTGCAGAGTCCTTTGCGCTCCGCCGCCTGATCGCACAAGATCCCGCCTTCCGAGAGGATTCCCGGAAGATTGTTCATGTGGGTGATGTGGTGGATGAGCGTTTTGGACATCTCACTGGATAAAGCGATTATGAGTTTTCCGGTCACTGCCGCAGTGATCAGGACGGAACGGCGTTCCTTGAGAAGGGCGATGGAGTCGCGGAGGGCGGA
>CAZREM010000010.1:0-51829 GCA_964599325.1 uncultured Verrucomicrobiales bacterium
TCGATCATGGCGGTTGGTGGCTTGCTGTGGCTGTTGCTCAAGCGGCGTTCGTGATTGAAAATTTTTTGCCCCGTAAGCAATTGTTGGATTGCGGTTTCTGTTGCGGTCTCTTGTTGTAAAACTTGCAAAAAACGCCACCGACACGTGCCGCATCTACGCCATGAAGCCAATCCTTGCGCCTCGACCCTTTGTTATTTCCCTGCTCGTGTGTCTTGCCTTGGCGGGACGCATGACGGGTTCCGCTCAGGGAATGTAATCGCACTGCGCCGCTGCTGTTGTTCCGCAGTGGATTGGGACGCATGCTTTCCAGCGCCAAGACGCGCGAATGCCGATTCCTCCACTCCTCATCGGTGTCATTCTACATGGCGCAATGCGGGCAATGCGACAAGTCGCAGTCGGAGCTTGTAAAGTTGTGGCGTGCCTGCTAGCCCTTCAGCGCATGTCAGCGCAGGGACTCATTTTGAAATTGAACTGCCCGGATCAACCGGGAATTGTCGCCAAAGTGGCAAATTACGTGGCTGGTCATGCAGGGAATTTGGTGGAGCTCGCCCAGTTTTCGGATACCTTGGGAGGAAAATTTTTCGCTCGTTTGCAGATAGAAACGGTGTCGTTGAATGTGGAGATCAATGATTTCATTGAGGGCTTTGGCACATTGGGGCGTTCCCTACGCGCGGATTGGCATTTTCGGGTGTTGCCCTACCGCATGCGCACAGCGGTGTTGGTGACCAAGACGGATCACTGTTTGAACGAAATTCTATGGCGGGCTGAGATTGGCGAGCTGCCGGTTGAGATCACCTCGATCATCGGGAATCGTGACATCTGTGAGCCGATCGCGCAGCGGTATGGACTGCCGTTTCATCATGTGCGGATGGATGGTGAGCGCAAGGAGACGGGCTTTCGCGAAATGGAGGCGATCTTGGAGCAGGAGCGGGTGGAGTTGGCTGTATTGGCGCGATTTATGCAAATATTGCCCGATTGGTTTTGTGAAAAATTCACGGGTCGATTGATCAACATTCATCACAGCTTTCTGCCGGCATTCATCGGTGCCAACCCATACCGTCAGGCCTATGAGCGCGGGGTGAAATTGATTGGTGCCACGTGTCACTACGTTACCGGTGAGCTGGATGCCGGGCCGATCATTGAGCAAGAGGTGGAGCGGGTGCAGCATTTTCATAGTCCGCAAGATCTGGCGCGGCTGGGTCGCAACTGCGAGCGCATTGCTTTGGCAAAAGGGATTCGCTATCATGTGCACGACCGCACCATTATTGACGGAAATCGTGCGATTGTGTTTCCGGACTGAATGCTTTTCGCGATCGTGACAGGGATGCAGGAGTCTGGTATCGTTTTTTTAGAAAGCGGGCGCAGCATTTTAGAACTGAGCATTGCAGAAAGCGTGTGGTCTCGCTATAAGATGCCGCATGACCATCTCAACCCTGCTGCGCCATTGTCCGGACTTGTTGCACTATCAGCGCCGTAGCACTCGCGAGGTGTGGGTCGGGCGCGTTGCCTTAGGTGGCGGACATCCGATTCGGGTGCAGTCGATGATCACAGCTGACACGCGCGACACGGAGGCCTGTGTGGCAGAGGTGTTGCAATTGGCACAAGCGGGCTGTGAATTGGTGCGCATCACGGCGCAGACGAAGGTTTACGCCGCGAATTTGCAGCACATTGCGGCAGGTGTGAGGGCGGCGGGCTGTGAGGTGCCGTTGGTGGCGGACATCCATTTTAAGCCCGACGCGGCATTGGAAGCGGCGAAATGGGTGGAAAAGGTGCGGGTCAACCCCGGTAATTACGCCGATAAGAAAAAATTTGAGATCCGTGAGTATTCGGACGCTCAATACGAAGAGGAGCTGGAGCGCATTCGCGCGGAGTTTGCGCCGTTAGTGGCGTTGTGTCTGGAGAAGGGGCGGGCGATGCGCATTGGCACCAATCACGGTTCCCTCTCCGATCGGATCATGAACCGTTACGGTGACACGCCACTGGGCATGGTGGAGAGCGCGTTGGAATTTGCACGGATCGCGCGGGAAATGAATTATCACCAGTTTGTGTTCTCGATGAAGGCATCCAATCCCAAGGTGATGATCGAGGCTTACCGCTTGTTGGTGGCGCGATTGGAAGCGGAGGGTGGTGACTGGAACTACCCGATTCACTTGGGTGTGACTGAGGCGGGTGATGGCGAGGATGGACGAATCAAGAGTGCAATTGGCATTGGTTCGTTGTTGGCCGATGGCATTGGGGACACCGTGCGTGTTTCTCTTACCGAAGACGCGGTGCAGGAAATTCCTGTGGCGCGGGCGCTGGTGGCTCCGTTTGCGGAAATGTCGCGCGGACCCGAGATTTCTGTCTGCGATTTGCGCGCGAGTTTTGACCCTTTCAGCTACCAACGGCGTGGCAGTGCGAGCATGACGATCATGGGCGTGGAGCTCGGGGCTGGGGAGACGGTGCGGGTGATGACGAGTCAGGAAAACTGGAATGCGCTGGCGCATAAGATGTCGCAGCTGGGCGATTACAAGCCGGAGTTGATTGCTGAGAAATCGGGGCTGATCGCGGTCGATCCGCGCGATGAGGCGGCAATCGCGGCGATCAATGCGTCGCCCGCGCCGCAGCTAGTCACCGTGGCTGATGACATCGACATGGCGGTGATCCCGGCGTTTCGATTGCTGGCCATGCGGCTGGATGCGCGGCATCCGTTGTTGCTGAAGGATACCTTGGAGCCTGAGCCCGCAGTGGGCGATTTTCTTGATGCCTTGCTGACAGCGGCACGTCACTTGGGCTCGTTGCTCTGTGATGGCATTGGCGATGCGGTTTGGGTGCGTGGTGAGCAGGCTCCAGGGCAGAGCATGCGTTTGGCGTATAACATTCTCCAGGCGGCTGGCGTGCGCATTTTCAAGACGGATTACGTTGCATGCCCGAGCTGTGGTCGCACGTTGTTTAATTTGCAACAAACGACACAGAAGATTCGCGAGGCCACAGGTCACCTCAAGGGCGTGCGCATTGCGGTGATGGGCTGCATCGTCAATGGTCCGGGCGAAATGGCAGATGCGGATTTCGGTTATGTGGGCGGTGCGCCCAACAAGATTAATTTGTATGTCGGCAAAACGCCGGTGAAATTCAATATTCCAGAGGAAGAGGCGGTGGAGCGGTTGGTGGATTTGATCCGTGAGCATGGCAAGTGGGTGCCACGCCCAGAGGCGGCTGCGGGCGATTGAAAAGCATCCGATCCATGTTGTTGGCAATCAATGCTGGCTCTCTCATCGATCGGTTTTTGACATCGGCTGGTTTAATCCGTCATGGCAAAATGCCGTTGAATGCTCTGGAAAACGGCACGCGGAGTTAGTTGATCTTGGCAACGGAGATCGAAGTGGCAGCGCGGTTGAAAACACGGCGAGCACTCGACATGCTGGGAGATTTGTAGGTGCTCGCGTCCGAGTGCTCGGCGCCATGCGATCGAGTTTGGGCCAAACAACGCGGCGGTGGTCAGTCCGTGATGCGCGGCGAGATGGATCAGGCTCGAATCTGCGCCGATGAGCTGCTGTCCCAGTGCCAAAATCGCGCGCAGGGAAGTTTCGTTGCAGAGATCGGCGCTGTGGGTTTCGAGGTCGTGCGCCTTGTGCAGTTGCTTGGTGAGAGTTGAGCGCGAGCCTTCGAGCTGCAGCAGCAGTGGCTTGCCATGGCCAAGCTTGTCGAGTTCATTGATCAGCTCGCTCCAAGATTGAAGGTTCCACTCGTAGTGACGCCCCTGGTCGCTCTCGGGGCTGATCAGCAGGCGTGGCAAGGATGATGCGGACTCGAGGCGCACGGGGCTGAAAAACTCGGGGCGCCGGGCATCGAGGTGGAAATGTTGCAGGAAATGAATGTGATCCTGTATGCGGTGGGCAATTGGTCGCTCGCGATTGGGAGGAGTGACCACTGTGGTGAGCAGCGGCGTTAGCTCGCCTTCAGCGAGGCCGAGGCGATCGGCAATGTTCGCTTTGCAACAGGCCTGCGCGGCGGGGTTGTTTTCGAGTATCCAGGCGCAGTGAAAGGCTTGGCCGTCCTGGCGCAGTTGGGCGGAAATGGCGCGGACGGAATCCGTTTTTTTCCAGCAAATGATCGCGTCCAAATGGGGGCAATCGCGCCAGAAGTGTTGTTGATGATCGGCACAGATGAGGCTGGTGCTGTTTCCCTTGCGCGCGTCAAGCAAGGCCAGGATGGCGGGCCAAGCAAAACAGGCTTCATCCCAGCGGACCGGCGCGATGATCAGGAGACGCGGTGTGGTCGTGAGCAGGGAGGGTTTGAGCAATGACGAGGAGGGCATGGATGACGGCAACATGAATCACAAAATCGCTAGGTTCACAAGCTCAGGGTGAAGGCAATCGCCTTAGCGGTGAAAAATGAAGCGGTTGATGAAAATCTGGTTGTTCGCCGCGGAGGGGGTTAAAGCTGTAAAATCGCTGGTGCGGAGATCTCAGAATCAAACAGACATTTGCCGTGACGTCGCCTCGCCAGGATGGTGTCGCTCCGTCGCGCGCCAATCGGGCTTCGAGCGCGCCACGCGGAATTTTCATCGCCGCCAACCATGATTGGTCTGGAGCACATTCGGCAAATGTTTCGATGCCGCTCAGGGGTGGGCTATTGGGTTGCGGCGTGCGGGCATGACTAAAGGATTGTTGCCACCAAGCGGCGTTCGGCGCGAGGTTGAACTCAAGATACTGTGTCGTGCCCTGCAATCCGAGGAATAGCTCGGCAACGTCGTGATGCCACAGTTCCTCACACCACGATCCGGGCGCGGACAGAGGGTGCGATTGTGCGGGTTGGCGGTCGCCGGCGATGAACCACAGGTGCAAGGGATCCAACGCGAGGGAGAAAAAGGCACATGGTTGATCGCGATGATTCTGCCAGTCCCGCTCCATCGGCCATAGTGGCAGGTCAAGCTCTCCCCATTGCACGGGCTGTGCGAATTCAACAATTTCCATGCGCGATTCTTGGCAGTTTTGAGCATGACTGGCGAGTGCAAAGCGGTTGAATGGCAGCGAGATTGCCAGGACGATGCGTGTTTTCGATTAAAGGTCGTGTCAGGCCATGTGAAAAATTTGTCAAAAAGCAAGAAAAAACTGGCGCGAAAACTGCATATCGCCTAGACAGAAACCGTCGTCCATGGCACGCAATTCTTATTCATTTCACGAAACCATTGATTACATTGGTCCCCGCCCGCAGAAACCGAAGAAATATTTTTTTGGAGGATGGGTGATCATGGTGATCGCGCTGGGAATGGCGGTGTTATTTGGTCGACCATTACTGCTTTCATTGAAAGCGGAACAAGTCACCGCTACGCCTGAGGCGGCAGATGTGACAAAGAACAGCTTGAAGCTCGCAGGTCAGCCAGGCGACCGAGTGGCTGCTGCGGCATTGGAGCTGACGCAAGCGGATTCGCAGTTGAGTCGTCGCTCCGTCGCTGGCGCAGCGGGGGTGTTGATTGCTGCTTACCAAAACGGATTGAACATGGATTTAGTGAAGTTGTTGCATGATGACATGACGGCTGCTTTTTCCGAGTATCCGCAGTTGTGGGATGAGCGCGGAGTGAACACGCAAGTGGATCAAACTCGGGTTAAAAATTGGGAGCGATTTTTTCATCGGGTTTCGCCTGACATACAAGCGGAGCCCGTGCGAGTGGGTGATGTGGTTTTTTGGCAGTTACAGGGTAAAGCCACCACACACATGGGGGTGGTTGTGCCGGGTCCAGGCGTGCATGCCGCTGAGATGTGGATTGTCCATGACATGGAAGACGGCGCGAAGTGGGAGAATTGCATGCAGGACATGGGCCGCGTGGTCGGTCGATATCGCTTTGGTTATTAAGCGGCCTCATGGTTTTTTTGCTCGCAGGAGAAAAAAGGATTTTTTTTGATTTTTTTGTGCGCATTTTTCGGAATTAGGTTACAATGCATCACGCGATAGCAGTCCATATGGTGCTGCGTTTTTAGATAGGAACTTGGTCTGACGCTTCGGGTGATGTGACGCATCAATGGCTAAGTGACTATGCTCGGGACGGTCGCACAGGAAGGATGATTCAATGATATTTCGTAGTTTATGTCGGCACGCTGGAATTGGTGCCAATTCGTATTTGATCGACACCGGAAGTGCGAGAATTGTGCTAGATTCGGGCATGCACCCGAAGCATGAGGGGTTAGAAGCAGCACCACGTTTTGATTTTGTGGAGGATGGTAGTGTTGATGCTGCCATTTTGACACATGCGCACTTGGATCACACGGGCACCGTGCCTTTGTTGTTGCGGCGGCAACCTGCAGCGGACATTTACATGACCCCGGCAACAGCGGAGCTGGCAGCGGCGATGTTGCACAATTCTGTGAACGTCATGATGAGCAAGCGCACAGAGTTAGGCATCACTGACTATCCGTTATTCACTCACGAGGACTTGGATGAATTGGACTCGCGTTTTGCGCGTCGTGATTACGAGAAGACATTTGATTTGGATTCGCGCGGCACTGTTCGAGCCACATTCCATGATGCGGGGCACATTCTCGGCTCGGTGGGTGTCACACTGGAAGCGGGTGGTAAGAAAATTCTTTACACAGGCGATGTGAATTTCACTGATCAATCCTTGCTTAAGGGTGCCACATTGCCAGAAACGCCTGTGGACGCGTTGATCATCGAGACCACGCGTGGGGCGCAGCCGTCTGTGGCTGGTTTCTCGCGTGAGGCGGAAGAGGAGCGCTTTGCGGCGTCGATTCGTGAAGTGATTGATCGGCGTGGTTCTGTGTTAGTGCCGGTGTTTGCGATTGGAAAAACTCAGGAGCTGCTGACGATGTTGCATCAGTTCAAACGCAAGCGCATGATCCCTAAGAAAACTCCCATTTATATTGGGGGGTTGAGCACGAAAATGACCTTGCTCTATGACCGCAACATTCGCGGTTCGCGTCGCAAGCATCCGGATTTTCAGATTTTACAAGACATGCAGATTCAGGCTGGAACGAAACGTCGTCGCGGTCCGATTCCACTGCAGCCCGGCTGCATTTACGCTTTGTCGAGCGGGATGATGACGGAGAATACGGTGTCGAACACCTTTGCGGCTCAGGGTTTCATCGAGAATGCCAACAACGGCTTGTTTTTCGTTGGTTACGCTGATCCGGAATCGCCCGCCGGTCGCATCAAGGTGGCACATCAGGGCGATTCGGTGAAGCTGGACGAGCGCTTGCCGGCGGTGCCGTTGCGCTGCCAATGCGAAGAATTCGATTTTTCAGGTCACGCGACGCGGGAAGATTTGCTGGCATACATGCTGAAACTCAGCCCCAAAAAAATCTTCTTGGTCCATGGTGAAGATGAAGCGGTGAATTGGTTTGCTGGGCAGTTGAAGGTGAAATTGCCTCACTGTGAAGTGGTGATTCCGACACCGGGCGTTGATTATGCGATCTGATCGGGACCCGCTCACTGTATTTTAACTTGCCGCGCTGCTGGTTGAACGAAGTTCGCTACTGTGGCTGAGCAGGCGCTCAGCGTTGAGAAAGATGTCTTGGCGAAACATTTTGGTAATGGCGCCCATGGTGGTTTCGGGAATCAAGCCCACGTCGCGTAGACCATTCAGCAACCATGACGCCTTCTCTTGGCTGGGATTGTTGACCTGGTCGCCCGCAAAAAGTTGAAAATTCGTGGCGTCAAGCTGTGAAATGGGACTGTGGAAACGGGATCCTAGTCCGTTGCGCAAAATGGTTTTGGACAGTCCGATGTAGTGTGGCTGATGCAGAATCTGAATCAACTCCTCGCGAAAATCGGCGCGCTGGCACAGTTGGCAAGCTTCCAGTAGCGCAGCGCTGAGTTGGATCACATCGTCTGCGCGCTCATTCATGAGGTGATCACTGATCAATAGTGCCTTTTCAGGGTGAGAGGGAGCAATCTCACTCGAGACACAACAGCACCAGCCCAGATCGGACATCACGGCCTCAGAATTCCAAGGGTCGCTCGCGCAATAGCCATCGATTTGGCCATTGGCCAGAGAGTGAACCATGACAGAAGGAGGCAAAAAAACAATTTCGACGCGTGGATCGTTTGCGGTGATTCCGTTTTTTTGTAGCCATTGACGCAGGAGAACATGCTGCGAGGCAAAGGGGTGAGGCGCGGCAAAGGTGAGTGGTCGGGTGTGCCGCCAATGCTTATCGAGGTAGGCTAACAGTCCAGAACCTGAACCGATGAGACTGAAGGGAAGCTGCCGACTCAGCGTGATCGCATTGCCTTGTGCGCTGAGAAATAGAGGCACGGCCATGTCGCGTTTTTGCGAGCGAAGTCCCAGAGCAAAGACATAGACTAGCCCTGCGACGGCATGGGC
This sequence comes from uncultured Verrucomicrobiales bacterium, assembly GCA_964599325.1. Classification (GTDB taxonomy): domain Bacteria; phylum Verrucomicrobiota; class Verrucomicrobiia; order Verrucomicrobiales; family Akkermansiaceae; genus UBA956. The sequence continues at coordinate 8,318 of CAZREM010000010.1, forward strand.
TGCCTCTAGCTGATCACAACACAGCATGTCGCGAATGCTCGCCCAGCCTGGTTGACGCACGAGTTGAACCCGCACGCCGAATTTTTCAAAAAGCCCGAGTTCTTGGGCCACGGCAAGCGGCGCACAATCGTTTAGCGGAACATAGCCGAGGCGAATGACCGAGCGATAGCTACCGGAGTGAAAAAACATGCGGAATTGCTAGCGCAAAAAGTGCCAAGTTTTTTGTTCAACTTGGCTCTTGAGGCAATGGACAGCGGAGACTGTCTAAGCGCATGGCTTATTTCTTGGGAGCCACATAGCTTGGGTTGACATGCGCGTCCGGCGCCACTTGTTTCAAGTTGGGTGTGAGTGGGTAGTCTTGTTCTTGCATCGCCCAGCGCAGGCCACCACACAGAATTTGTTGAAAGATTTGGTTGGTCCAAACATCCTCGCGATGACCCATGGCACTATACCAAACGCGCCCTTTGCCTTCGTAGCGTGCCCAAGTCACCGGATAAGGTGGGCGCTGATACATGGTGCCGTGCATCTGTGGACTCTGGATCACGCCCAGCACATGCAAATCGCCAGCAAAGTCCTTGAGAGAATACCATTCCTCATGCAATTCATAGCGGTCCTCCAACAACTCATAGCCAGGGAATTTTCGATCGGTGTTGATCACCGTCGCCTTTTGTTGTTCGCCATGTATGATGAATTCTCCTCCCAGACAGCGAACAAACGGGTCCGCTTGCTCGCAGTGATTGAGATAACGGTCTGGTCCCTTCAGGCTTTCGTTGTTCGTGTGAAACGTATCACTGGCGGAATGGGTGCCGAGCAGCGCACCACCGTTGCGCACATAGGCGAGCAGTGCGTCCTTGCCCGTTGGAGTCATTGGCGGATTTTTGTCGGTTCCCGCTTCGAGCAAATTGCCGGTGGTATACAGGAGCACGGCGTCAAATTGCTTGAGATAGCCTTCGCTGAACAGAGAGCCATTTTTGGAAAATACGAAGCTCCAGTTGTTTTGCTTGCCCAAATCTAGCAGAATTTTTTCCGCAAAACTTGGTTGTCCTTTTTTCCATGAAATCACATCGTGCTCATAACCGCTTGATTTGGTGAAAAAGAGAATTTTTTTGGGCGTCTTGGCTGTGGTCTCTGCACCTGCTGTGAGGCAGAGCATGAAAGAGATAACGCAGGTGTAGGTCTTTGCAAACATGTTGCTAGTCTGCATTTTATCGAGCGTATTGCAATTGCCAAATGAACGCTGAGTTCAAGCAATTTGATAATGATTGTTTAACCACAGCATCGCCGCAGATAGTGCTTTGGCGCGATGACTTAGTTGATTTTTTATGGACTCGCCCAGTTCTGCGAAGCTCTGCTCGTGCCCTTCAGGGATAAAATGTGGATCGTAACCAAAGCCACCACTGCCGCGCGGTTGTGCCGTGACCACGCCTTCGATGCTGCCATCAAAGTGCGCGAGCACGATTCCCGATTCCGCCAGAACCATGACGCAGCGGAAACGAGCGCGCTGTGGTGCGGTGCCCAGGGCCAGCAGCTCTTGCTGCAGTCTTTGATTGTTTTTTTCGTGATTGCCCTCTTCTCCGCCGAAGCTCGATGACCAGACCCCCGGCTCGCCGTTCAAGGCATCGACTTCCAAGCCTGAGTCATCGGCGAGCACCAATCCCGTGACAGACCGGCTGATCGCGATGGCCTTGAGCGACGCATTGGCGAGAAAGGTGGTGCCCGTTTCTTCTACGGCAGGCAAGTTGCCAATGTCGTTGGTGTCGCGCACTTGCATGTTGGGGTTGTTGCTGAGCATCGCGCGAATTTCAGCCGTTTTGTGTGAATTGCGGGTGGCGAGGGTGAGCATAACCATGGGGCAGCTATGTCAGAATGGGCGCTACTCCGCCAGAATTTATTCGCGTGCGGTGTCAACGCCTTGTGCTCGGAAACTTCTAAACAAAAAAAGATGAGACGCGCGCTAGATAGAAGATGAATGCGATAAAGACAGGACAAAGGTTATGGGCCATGATGGCGATGATCGCGCCATTGCACGCGGCGGAATTGCCGGGGTGGACGGCTGATCTGGTGGCGGCGCAGGCTCGCGCGAAGACTGAAAAAAAAGCGGTTTTGGTGGAGTTCACTGGTTCAGACTGGTGCCCGCCTTGCATGGCGATGCGCAAAAATGTGTTTTCGAAGCCAGAGTTCGTGAAAGAGGCGTCGAAAAACTTTATTCTAGTCGAAATTGACATGCCGGAAGGTGACCAAGCGCTTCGAGCCAAAAATGAGCCGACAGTCGAAAAATTCAAAATTGACGGATTTCCGATGGTGGTATTGCTCAACGAAAATGGCAAGGAGTTTGGTCGATTCTTCGCATCAGAGCATCCGACGACCGAGAGGTTTTTACAGCAGTTGCAAAAGTCGTTGGAGAAAAAAGACATGGATTGAAGGCGTGTCCCGCAGCGAGGTTTTTTTGCTTGGTTCGATTCTGCGCGACAAGGAGCTTGAAACCCTCGCCGTTTCCTGCTTTCTCAGAGCTGCCTATGACCGCCGCTGCTATTCGTGAGAGTTTTTTAGATTTTTTTCGCAAACAAGGTCACACCATCGTGCCCTCCGCGTCTCTATTGCCGCAATCGCCGGGTTTGTTGTTCACGAATGCGGGCATGAATCAATTTGTGCCCTATTTTCTTGGCACAGAGACCGCTCCCTACGATCCACCGCGCGCTGCTGACACGCAAAAATGCATTCGCGCTGGCGGCAAGCACAACGACCTGGAGGATGTGGGATATGACACTTACCATCACACGATGTTCGAGATGCTGGGCAACTGGTCGTTTGGTGATTATTTTAAGAAGGAAGCGATCGCCTTTGCATGGGATCTGGTGGTGGAGACCTGGGGTTTGCCGGCGCAGCGCTTGTATGCTTCTGTCTACGCGCCCAAGCCCGGTGATCCTGGTGAATTTGACCAAGAAGCATGGGATTTGTGGGCGGAGCGTTTTCGCGCCAAGGGTCTGGATCCGCATGTGCACATTGTGCATGGCAATGTGAAGGACAATTTTTGGATGATGGGTGAAACGGGTCCGTGCGGTCCATGTTCGGAATTGCATGTGGATTTGACTCCCCTGGGCGATAGCGAGGGTCGATTGGTGAACGGCAGTTCGGATTTGTGCATTGAAATCTGGAACTTGGTATTCATTCAATACAACGCCGAAGCGGACGGGTCGTATCGTGAATTGCCGGCCAAGCATGTGGACACGGGCATGGGATTCGAGCGCGCGTGCTCGATTATTCAATGCACGAAAGGCTTCACGGATTTTTCGCGTCGCCCTTCCAATTACAACACGGATGTGTTTCAGCCGTTGTTCGCTGCATTAGAGCGCATGAGTGGCAAAACCTATCAAGACATCTATCCTGATATCGATCAGGATAAAGCCACTCTGACCGAGGAAATCAAAACCGCTGTGGCGTTTCGGGTGATGGCGGATCATGTGCGCACGCTCGCGTTTTCGATTGCAGATGGCATCATGCCGGGCAACACGGGTCGAAATTATGTGTTGCGGAGAATCCTGCGTCGTGCGGTGCGCTATGGTCGTCAATTGGGTTTCTCGGGTGAGCGACCGTTTTTTGCGGAGTTGGCTCAAGCGCTGATCACGCAAATGTCGCCATTTTTTCCGGAGTTGCACGAGCGAGCAGAAGTGGTGTGTCAGACTTTGATGCGCGAGGAAGCAAGCTTCAACGAGACATTGGATCGTGGATTGCGGCGTTTGGATGAAGCTGTGGCTAGCTCGCAAACTCGTGTCATCCCGGGTGATGTGGTGTTTGAACTCTACGATACCTATGGTTTTCCGAGTGATTTGACAGCGCTGGTTGGTGCGGAACGGGGGTTTGAGGTGGACATGGTGCGGTTTGAAGAACTCATGGAGCAGCAGCGCGCGCGTGCTCGTTCTGCACAGAAGTCAACCGTGGTGCGAGCCTTGGACGTGTCCTCGGCTGCGGTCACGGAGTTTGTGGAAAATGCCGATTTGCTAGAAAACGCGCTGGTGCTTGAGCTGCATCCTCAGGAGCAAGGCGTGTTGGTGGTCACGGATCGCACCCCGTTTTATGCAGAAATGGGAGGCCAGGTCGGCGACCTGGGTTTTATCTTGACAGCTCAGGGCGAGGAGTTGGAGGTGCTCGCGGTTCAGCAGATTGGTCAAGCGCGCGCTCATATGCTAGCGAGTGCTCCGCTTCAAGTCGGCGACCGGGTTCACTTGCGGATTGATGCGAGACGGAGACGCCGGGTCGAGGCGCATCACACAGCGACTCATTTGTTGCATTGGGCATTGCATGAAATCGTGAGTGCGGATGCGGTGCAGCAGGGTTCTTTGGTGGATGCTGACCGTTTGCGTTTTGATGTTTCTTCTGCTGCCATCAATGAACAGCAGTTGTTGAAAATCGAGAATCTGGTTAATGAAAAAATTCGCATCGGGGATCCTGTTTTCATCGAAGAATTACCTCATGCCGTGGTCAAGGGGCGCAAGGACGTGATGCAGTTTTTTGGTGACAAATACGGCGAGCGGGTGCGTGTGGTGCAGGTTGGTGGCGCCCAAGGTCAACTTAACGGCTTCAGCATGGAGCTTTGCGGCGGAACTCATGTCGGTAACACGACTCAGATTGGTCGATTTCTCATCAAGAGCGAAGCGGCGGTTGCGGCTGGGGTGAGACGCATTGAGGCGGTGTGTGGTGAAGCGACCGAAGAATGGCAACAGAGTGAATGCACGGTGTTGCGAGCTGAGGTGGAGAAGGAGCTTGAGCGTTTGAATGACCCTAAGCTGTTGACTTTGCCAATCTTGAATGAGGTTGCTCAGTGGAAGGCTGCGTTGCTGCAAGCACGAGCTTTGCGCATGGAGCAAGAAAAAGAAGCCAAGCGCCAACAAGGCCGAGCTGCGGCGATCGCTGCTGACTCGGCGTTGGAGTCTTGGTTGAGCGTGCCGAATCATTCGTGCGTTCTTGAGATGCAGGGCGATGCGACATTGCTTCAAGAATTGCTTAACGGACTAAAAAAACGGCAATATGCGCAATCGGCTGTTTGCATGGTTCTAGATCAAAGCAAGCTATTAGTGGCAGTGTTTTGTGGTGCGAGTGCTCAGTCTTCCGGATTCAACGCGGGGTCGATCTTAAACGAGCTTTTGGCGCCATTTGGCGGCAAAGGTGGTGGCAATGCAGAAATGGCACGCGGAGCGCTGACGGGTCATGAACAGGCGGATTTGATTTCTGCGGCTTTCATCAAAAGATTAAACTGCGATGGCTGAATTGGCAAAAGTCGTTGATTTTTTACAAATCGAACTGCGTGTGGATGCGATCAGCGACTATGCTGGTGCGCACAATGGGTTGCAGTTGCAGAACACTGGTGAGGTTTCCAAGGTCGCAGCTGCCGTGGATGCAACGTTGCCCGTGATTGAAGAGGCTATCGCTCAAGGTGCCGACTTATTGATTGTGCATCACGGAATGTTTTGGCGAGGAGTGCAGGCTCTTACTGGCGCTTTTTATCGAAAAATTAAGCGAGCGATGGAAGCGGATCTGGCAATTTACAGCTGTCATTTGCCATTGGATCTTCATCCGCAATGGGGAAATAATGCCTTATTGGCTGAAATGCTGGGTCTTGAGTCGGTGGAGCCTTTTCTCGATCGAAAAGGGTTGCCCATGGGCGTGCGCGGATTGAAACGCATAAATTGTTGTGATCTCGTCGAGCAACTGAGCAGCATGTTGCATCATCGCGCACACGCTTGCCTCGCTGGGCCAGAATCATGTTATCAGGTTGGAGTTTGCACCGGTGCAGCAGGCAGTGAGGTTGAGTTGGCGGCGCGCGCAGGAATCGATACCTTTATCACGGGAGAAGGCCCACATTGGTCGTTTGGTTTGGCTGAGGAGCTCGAAGTTAATTTGATCTACGCAGGCCATTACGCAACAGAAACCCTCGGGGTTAAGTGTATGGCTCAGCTGTTGTCCCAACGCTTCGGCATTGAAAACTGTTTTATTGACCATCCCAGCGGAATTTGATGAATTTTTCGCATTTTGAGTGACGAACAATGATTGTTAATACAACTTTTAATAAATACGATGTTTGTGGCAGTGTTTTGATGCTTAACAGGTTGGTGTGTGAATTTGATGAGAATGAGCCGAACCGAATGTGACAATTTTGCTGGATTCGACATAAATTTTTATGAATCCACCCAAAAAAGCTTGTCACTGTCCTTGTGTTGGTCTATTTTCTGCTTCGTGAACGCGGGCATAGCTTAGTGGTAAAGCCCTAGCCTTCCAAGCTAGCCATGCGGGTTCGATTCCCGCTGCCCGCTCCACCGTTCCGACTTTTAAACTATCACGCCACCCCAAATCATGAAAATGACTCTTAAATACGCATTGTTTGCTGCTGTAGTGGCAATGTCAACGCCGGCACTTCATGCGGCTCTCAATGAAACGCAGATCAAACAAGTAGTTGCGCGTCTGAAAAAAGATAACGAGGGAAAATCGAAAGAAGAGGTTCTTGCTGCGATTGAAGCGGCGATCAAACTGAATCCTGAAATTGCGCCTGAAGTGGTTAAGGCCGCTGTTGAACTGGCTGGCGGCAAGAGTGCCCCTGCAACGCAAGTGGCCAAGATCGTTGAGGTGGCTGTGAAAGCAGCGCCAGGTCAAACGGCTCCAATCGTTCAAGCCGCAATTAATGCATCGGGTGGTGAGCAGTCCCTTGCTGTGGCTGATGTTGTGAAGTCGGCGATTAACGCTAGCGAGTCAAAAACAGCAGCTAATGTTTCATCGATTGTGAATGCGGCTGTCAAGGCAGCTCCGTCTCAGGCTGTGGGTGTGGTAAATAGTGCTCTTTCAGTAGTTGGTAGTGCTGCTGCTCGCAACGCGATTGTGAATGCGGCAAAAACGGCTGCGCCGGATCAGGCTTCGAATATCAGTAAGGCTGTTGAGTCAGCTCCCAAGCCGACAGGTAGTCCGCTTGATCCGCCGAAAGGTGATGGAGGTGGAAACAATGGAGGTGGAAACAATGGAGGCGATGGAGGCACTGGCACTGGAGCAAACGAAGGTGGTGGTAACACAGGTGGTGGCACGATTCCTACTCAACCGCCTGTGATTGTTAAGCCTGGTGATGCTACCAAAAACACGTCCACGCAGACCACGACGACGACTCCGTAATGGTTTTGGCACGTTGATTTTTAACATTTAAACTAAAATTACAATGAAATTTCACTCTGTCCTTCCGCTGTCTGTGGTTTTGAGTATTGGCATGGCTGGCGCTCAAGGTCTATATGTTGGCAAAGAAGTTGAAGAAAGTCTCCCTATTAAGTGGTCCGCTGGTGTCAGTGCGATTTGGGATGATAACGTCGCCGCTAGTGAAAATGCGGAAGCGGCATATAGTATTAATCCTTACATTGGTGCGATTTATGCGCTCAATAATCCGCAAACGACGATTGATTTGTCTGCTCGTGTTGGATTTATCAATTATTTTGATAAGCCTACAATCGTGGAAGACGAGTTGTCAGGGAATGGTCGAATCGGTTTAGACATCACTCACAATATTTCTTCCAGGACTCGCTGGGTATCGAGAAATTATGTGTCACAAGAGCTTGAGCCACAATACGCATACGGTCTTTCCTCTGCACGTGCCAGCGCTGCGCCGTCCGTTTATGTGACGAGCGATCAATCGATCGGTTATAAGTTTACGGAACGATTTGGAACATACACCGGCATTGGTTACACAAGCTTGATGACCGATGGGGGAGCATCGGATCGCGATAGCTATAGTTTTTACCAAACTGGACGTTATCAGCTCGATCAAACCCGCACTGCGACGACTGAATATCGCTATGTTGGATGGACAGGTGGCGAGGGTTCTGGTGACAGCACTAACCACTACATCACTGGTGGTTTGGAATGGAGATTCAATCCGCTTTCCATTTTGATTTCTAAAGTTGGCTTGCAGCTTCGTGATGTTGACGGCGGCGAGAGCTCTAGTGCTCCTTATATCGAGTCAGCAATTAACACTTCCGTGAACTCCAGATTCAACATCAGAGGGTTTGTCCGTTACTCTTTAGAAGATTACGGTAACTTCATTAACGGTGTTGATTACGGTAAACAATCGGTGTTTCGTCTGGGTGGTTCGAGTGAATATGAACTCACGCCACGATTCAGTGTGATTGATGGGATTGACCTTATCGTTAATGGTTTTGATGAGGGTAAGGCGACTGGCACAGCGAAAGTGAAAAATGGGTCTTCCGAACTGACTGCCAACGCGTATGTCGGCACTCGCGTGAAAATTCAAGATAGCTTGAGCACCGACTTTACTGTCAATTACACTGATGCGGTATCAGACTTTGCTAAACGCGGTTATGATCGCTGGCGTGTTAGTGTTGGCATCAACTACACATTCTAATTCGTTTTACGTTTGTCTGCACAACTAAAATGAATCACAAAAACTCTCGCAGTGGCGTCATTGCGAGAGTTTTTTGTTCAAGCTAGAAAACACTTGATCAATTATTAATATTATTTTTTGTAAGATCTGACACATGCAACAGAATCAATCCACGAGTGAGGCAAGTCTTCATGCTATCGATTATTGGCAGGTTATCAAAAATCGCTATGGAATTATTTTGATGACATTGTTTCTCGTATTTATGACGGCAGCAGTCATCACCTACGTGATGCCGAAGCGCTATCAAAGCAATGCAGTGGTGCAAGTGAAGACGTCGACTCCTACGCTGCAAGCGTTTGAAGAAAGTCGTTTCGCGGACACAACCTCGCAAAATTTTTTCCTGACCGAGTTCGAAGTCATCAAATCTCAGTTAACCCTCAAACTTGTCGTTCAACAGCTGGGATTGGTTGCTCGGTGGGGGGTGTCGGAAGAGGACGCCTTAAACATGCTTCGTGGCATGGTTGATACACAGAATATTAGGGGAACCGACTTGATTAGCATTAGCGTTCGTCACACCAACCAAGTTGATGCTCGTGACATCGCGCGCGAGGTATTTGAAGCATACAGCAAGCGGCGTGAGGAAAAAGAGTCCATGTCGATTGAATCGGCTCTGAAAGAGTTGGAAAAATCGATGCAAGAACAGTCTGATATTGTAGAGGAAAAGCGCAAGCAGCGCGACACTCTCTTGCGCCGAGCTAGTTCGGTGCCATACGACAAGATGACTGGTCGCGGTGGTAACCGTGAAGAAGACAGCATGCGTCAGTCCTTAGCGGGTCAAGTTCAATTGCTGAAGTCTGAGCTCGCTGAAATTGACAGTGTGATCGATAGTTTAAGTAAGCTTAATTCCGATGAGCTCATCCGTTATACCGCCAATCTTGAAATAGCGAGTAATGAACTGAAGAATTTTTATCCCATGTATCAGGAGGAAAAGCGCAAGCTGGAGTTCATGAAACTGGATGGTTTGGGCGATCGTCACCCTACTGTTATAGCTTCAACTCAAGCGTTGGACACATTAATGAAGCAATTACAAGCTAGCACTGTTAGCTTTACTGAGTCTCTAAAAATCAAGCGCAGCGCTAAGGCAAGAGAGCTGGAAGAGCAGGAGAAACGTTTGGATCAGGAAAAATTGAATTTCAAAGAAGACGTTGCAGGACAATATGAATTACAAAACGCTCAGGATGCATTCAACTCGGCGCAGACCTTGCTCGACCAAATGCGTGGAAAGCTGCAAATGTTGCGCATCAATGTCAAACAGCCCAAAAATTTAATTGAGCTGCACGAGGAGCCGGTTGTTTCTCAGGTTCCGGTTAGTCCAAACGTGACACTTAATCTTGTCCTTGGCGCGGTTGTAGGGTTGATTTTTGGGGTGGGTATTGCCTTTTTCTTAGAGTATTTGGACACTTCAGTGAAGACATTGGAAGATGTCGAGCGTTACTTGCAAGTTCCAGTGCTTGCCGTGATTCCCAAGGATGTTGGTGTGTTGCACAAACAAAGCGGTATGAGTCCTGACGCGGAGGCGTATCGTATTTTGAGAACCAATATTGAGTTCAATCGTAAAAATCCGGAGGACAACTCACTGACGGTTGTGTCTGGTGGTGCCGGTGAAGGTAAGTCAACGACATTGGTGAACTTAGCTTACATTTGTGCCCAAGGCGGCTATACGACATTGATGATCGATGCTGACTTGCGTCGTCCTCGATTACACACATTTTTTGATATCAACAACTCGGTGGGTTTGACTAATTATCTTACCACTGAGCTGATGTTGGAAGATGTGATTCTTCAAACTCCGGTGGATAATTTGTTTTTTATGCCGTCTGGTGTGTTGCCGGCTGATGCCGCTGGGATTTTAAACTCTCGCCGCATGTCAGAGTTGATTCAGGACGTGAAACAAAGATTTGACCTGGTTTTGGTCGATTCACCGCCAATTTTGGGTGTTAGTGACGCTTCCGTATTGGCAAGTGAAGTTGATTTGACGATCATTGTTGTGCAACACCGAAAACTACCTCGTAACATGCTGCTGCGAGTCAAGCAGTCTGTCGAGAATGTCGGTGGACAGGTAATTGGAGTCGTGTTGAACAACGTTGATGTGAGAAGCGATAGTCAGTATCAATATTACACTAGCTACTACACTTATTATGCTCCTGCGGATAGTCAAGTTGTGGCTCCGACCCGAAGTGCTGCTACTACAGTCACTTCAACATCCTCAGGCGGCAAAAATCGGGATGACGATCAACTTTATTAAAATCACTCGTTAATCACATGAACTTTAGAAAATTATTTTTTGTAATTTGGGCGTTTTGCTTCGCTTGCTCTCTGAATGCACAGATTGTAGCTGGCAGAGGAATTGATATTCGGATCTTGAATGTTCCGCCGTTGGAAAAACAAAAAATCGACGGTTTATACTCTGTTTCGTCTGCTGGAACTGTTCGAATGCCCATGCTCAATGTGGAAATTTCATTGGCTGGGATGAGCACCAATGCCGCGGCGGCTAAGCTAGAGGCAGCATACAAAGACGCAAAAATTTACAGTAACCCGACTTTTCAGATCATCGCTACGGATGGCGACCGTGTGAGACAAGATATGGTAACTGTCAGTGGTTTCGTAAGACAACCGGGACCCAAGCCTTATTCATTAGGCCTGACTCTGTATCAAGTGGTTGCCGCTGCTGGAGGCGCGAATGAGTTTGGTGACATGAAAAAAGTTTTGTTGATGCGAGGTTCTTCAAGTCAAGTTTATGATTTGAACAACCTGAAGGACAGGACTGTTGAAGTGAAGCCGAATGATACGATTGAGGTTCCTGAAAAAGGTGTCTTGCCCTTTTAAGCAGGGTTCGGTCAGTCTTAGTTGTTGGTTTGTGATTGATTGCTGCTGTGCCGATTTTTCCGGACATACTCGAGCTTAAGCAACAGTGTGTTTCTGAGCAGCATTCCATCAGAGTCGATGCAGTATCGAAATTGCAGAGCTGGAGTTCGCTCAACCCCGGTCAGTCCGCTGGTGTTTTTCTTGAATGGGCGCAAACGGATGACAATCCAGAATTACGAGAACGTGCGATCGATTTGTTGAAATGGATTGCGCGATCTGAGTATGGAAAATTTGGGCAGGGATTTATTGGAATATCCATGGGAAATCCGGTCGAGTTAACACCATCTGGATTTTCTGAATCCACATTTGGAATTCCGATCACAGCATTGCATGAAACAAGCCCTGCGGGTAAGGCGGGTTTGCATGTGGGTGACGTGATCTTTGCGGTTGGTGATCATCGATGGTCGAGTGCGGAGGCGATTTCTTCAAAAACAGAGGGAATCTCTGCAAGAATCCGGCAAGCAGGCGTGAATGTGATGGTTCGATTGCAGCTGATGCGTTCGGATCAGGTGCTAACAATTGAAGTTCAAACCGTGAGGCGTCCTGTTGGGTTGGATCAAATGCGTCTTGAGATTGGACCATTGGGCGTTGCTGTTCCTGATCAGGAGTTAATTAGTCGGCTTGCGAAAGAAGAGCGAGACAGCGACGCGTATTTCTACGAGTGGTTGGATCGCCACTTTATTCGCTAGCGCTGATTAGACAAACAAACTGCGCGATTTGTGGAGCTTACGAAGTGGACAAATCCAATCAATCTGCCACCATTGATCTATTGCCTATATGATTAACACATTAAGACGACAAAACATGAAGCGATCGCTGTTGAAGCCTACGATTGCGATCGTCATGTCCGCGATTGTGAGCCCCTCGATGCTGAAGGCGGAGCAGGACATGGATTTTAATGAAGTAGGCAAGCAAGTTTCAATTTTACTTCAAAATGCTCATTTTTCGCAAAAGAAGTGGGACGTTGATCTCAGTCGGCAATTTCTGTCAAGTTACTTGGATGATTTGGATCATGGCAGAATGTATTTTCTGAAGACTGATGTGGATCGGTTTGAAAAAGAGTATGGCACGCGGCTGCATGAAATGTTATTGCAGCGAACGAGTTTGACTGCGGCTGAGGACATTTATCAAGTATTTAAAGAAAGGGTTCAAAATCGCGTTCAGTTTGTGAATCATGTTTTGAAGCAGGAGACATTGAGTTTTGACAAGGCTGAGTCGATTGAGAGATCACGCAAAGATTCAAAGTGGGCGGAGGGACTCGAGGAATCTGATCGTTTGTGGCGATTGTCGATTAAAGAATCGATCTTGTCTGAAACATTGCGTCGTGAATCAATTGCGAAATTGGCCAAGGAGCAGGGCAAAGAAGATCCGTTATTGAAAGAAAAAGATCCGAAAGAAAAGGTCGCGTTGCGTTATGAGAGGCTCCTTCATAGTGTGATTGAGACAGATAAAGAAGAGGTGGCGAATTTTTTCCTGTCTGCGGTGTCAAAATCTTTTGATCCACACACGGAATACATGGGTTATCGTGAAATCAGCCGATTCAAGGACAGCATGCGCAACCAGCTTGTCGGAATTGGTGCTTTGTTGGAGGGTGAAGAAGACGGTGCCACCAAAATCAAGGGAATTGTGGTCGGAGGCCCGGCTGATCGAGGCGCGCAATTGAAGCTCAACGATCGAATTGTTGGCGTTGATACGAACAACTCAGGTGAGGTCACTGACATCACGTTCATGAAAATTGACAAAGTAGTTGATTTGATTCGTGGTAAGGAAAATACCGAAGTTCGATTGAAAATTGAACCAGCTGGTGCAACTCCGGGCGTCACTAAATTTATTACGATCGTCAGGGGCAAAGTCGAAATGAAGGATGAGCAGGCTCATGCTGAAATGGTGGTGAAAAAGTCTTTAGATGGCTTGCTCAAGAAAATTGGGATCATCACCCTGCCATCATTCTATATGGATTTTGATAATGGCACGGCCAGTTGTGCTGATGATGTTGAACGATTGATTAAGCGCTTGATGGATGAGAAAATCGATGGTCTGATCTTGGATTTACGACGAAATGGTGGCGGTTCGCTGGATGAAGTGCGCAAAATGACGGGCTTTTTCATACCGAAAGGTCCAGTGGTTCAAGTCAAGGACACCAATGGCCGACTGGAGGTAAAAGATTCTGATCTCGACAAACCACTATACACCGGGCCTCTGATCGTGATGATTGACAAAAGCAGTGCATCAGCCAGTGAAATTTTAGCTGGGGCCTTGCAAGACCATAATCGCGCAATCATTGTCGGAGATTCTTCATCTTTTGGAAAGGGAACTGTTCAGCAGTTGATGGATGTGGGCAAGATGATGCCGTTTTTTGCCCGTCGTGATCGAGCTGGGACTGTCAAGGTGACGCTGCAAAAATTTTATCGCCCATCGGGTGATTCCACACAATTAAAGGGAGTGGAGTCCGATATTGTCGTTCCCAGCATGCTAGATGGATTAGAAGTTGGAGAGGGTTTTCTGGATCATGTGATGCCCTTTGATCGGATTCGTGCCGCGTCGGATTTCAAGCCAATGGATCGCACGCAGTTGTTTGTGGATCAGTTGAAAAAAAGAAGCGAAGAGCGCATTCATCGTTCAAAAGATATTCTCTATGTCATGGAAGATGTGGCAGAGGCGAAAAAACGCATTAGTGAAAATCGTATCAGCTTGAACAAAGCGGAGCGTGACGCGGAATTATTAGAGGCAGATCGAAAGAGAAAGGCCAGAAACGATGAGCGCAAAACACGTTATGCGTTGATCGAAAAGGAAGATCGCGAGACGCTGACGTTTTATAAGATCACCTTGGACATGATTCGCGAAAATAAGCCATTGGTTGCCCATGTTCCAAGCAGCAAGGATTCGGAATACATGATCAAGGCAAAAGACGAAACGGAAGATCTTGATGATACGCCATTATGGCCAAGTAATTTGGACGCGGTGAAGCGTGAAGGCTTAGCAATCGCTGAAGATCTTGCACAGATGGTGAAACAGTCAGTAAAGATGGGTTCGACAGACAAGGCGGTTAGTCAATGATGGAGTCATACGCGTTGAATTTAGCCAAGATTCGTGAAGAGATCCTTGCTGCATGCGAAAGATGCGGGAGGGATGCTTCTTCCGTCAGTTTGATCGCGGTGAGCAAGAGTGTTGGCGTCGATGTTATTCGCCAAGTGATCGCTTGTGGTCAGAGTGTGTTTGGTGAGAATCGTTGGCAGGAGGCAGAAGATAAAATAGATCAATTGCCAAGCGAGTTGGAGTGGCATTTTATCGGTCAGTTGCAAAGAAATAAAGTGAGGCGTGTGTTGCCTTCAGTGAGGATGATTCACAGTGTTGACTCGATCAAACTGGCTCAACAAATCAGCCGAGTAGCGCTTGAAATGAACATTGAGGCGCGTGTGCTGTTGCAGATGAATTTAGCGGCGGAAAAAACAAAAGCGGGATTGAGCGAGGATGAACTGATGAATCAGTGGCAAGAATTACTCAATTTTCCGGGCATGAAGGTCATGGGATTCATGACGGTGCCTCCAGCAGCGGCTGATCCGGAGTCGAGTCGCCCGTGGTTCCGCCAATTGCAGCAAATACGATGGCAACTTCAGCAGCAATCGGGACAGGCCTTGCCATTTTTAAGCATGGGCATGAGCGATGATTTTTCCGTTGCCATAGAAGAGGGCTCGACTCATGTCCGCGTGGGAACGCGATTATTTGGATTACGTTAACTCCATCGATTTATTTGCTTTCAGGGGGAATCGTGGTGTTCCATTGGCAGCACAAGCGGACGTGCGAGCATTTTTTCGTAAATTTTAATGTATTCTTGTGCGACTTCCTCGTGGCTAAATTGCTGTGTGGACTCGCGCATGATGCGTTGAATGATTTTTTCTTTAGCTTTGTCTGGCTGGCGATGAAATATCATTGCTTGGTCGCAGGCCCATCGTAAACCACTCGCATCGTAGGTGTGAAAACAAAATCCGTTCCCTGTTTTTCCATCTGAATCGAGGTGTGATACTGTGTCGTAAAGCCCGCCTGTTGCATGCACGATTGGCAGAGACCCATAGATGGGAGCGATCATTTGCGGCAAGCCGCAAGGCTCAAAAAGTGAAGGCATGAACATGAAATCGGAACCAGCGTAGCCGAGACGCGATAAACGCTCGTCGAAATCGACCACAGCCACGCGTCCATGCAAGCCGAATTGCTTGACGATATTGTGAAAGTGAATTTGGTGTGGCCCATTGGCAACAATGGCAATTTGTAGGCACTCGCCCCAGTAGTCTGAAACCAAACGGTGTAAAATATCGGTTAGCAATTGCGGGCCCTTTTGAACGGGATCCAAGCGCGAGGGCCAGAAAAAGAGTGGGGCGTTGGGATTTTGATCCAACTGCAGTTCGCCTTGAAAGGCATGCTTGTTGGCACGTTTGCCTTCCATGACATTCTTGGCGTGGTAGGGCGTGTGCAAAGCGGAGTCCTTCACTGGCTGGTATGAGGCATCAGGAGCATTGAGTATTCCCGACGCGCAACCAGCCCACTGTTTGTGGCGTAGCTCATTGCGGACGGATTCGGGAACCATTGAGTGCCAACCTTCGACAACTTCCCATAGAAAACGCGGGCTTACTGTGTTGATGAAGTGAGCTGCGAAGATTCCACTGGTGAGCAAATCAACCGGAATTTGACTTCTGGCGTGTTCGTAGCTCGAAGGAATATCGTCATAGTAAAGCTGATTCCAAAATTCTGCGGCATCAATGCCCATGTCTTCGATTTGAGTCAGTGAGACGCGTTGCGTGTGAATGTTGTGAACCGTAAATAGGCTTTTGATGCCACGGCGTCTGGCCATGCCAGGAATCAATCCCGTCATCCAGTCATTGCAATGAATTAAATCCGGCTGAACTTTTGGGACGATGTGATTGATGACTTCTCGCTGAAATACCAACGCGACGCGCAAGGCCTCATCCGAGTAACCGCTGTAAACTTGCTCGCGGTAATAAAAGATGCGATCCTCAGCTAGGTGGATGTGAGCATCAGGCAAAACATCATGATATAGCCGCAATTCTTTGTCATGGAGATGAAAGACATCACATTGAAACATACGACGATAGTTGGGTAAAGCCACATGAACATCAGCACCCAGTTCGAAGAGAGCGGATACCAAGGATGCGGAAACATCAGCCAAACCACCTGCCTTGGCGGACATGCGCTGGGTGTAATTTCCCATGCCAGGAGGCAAATAGGTAATTTCTGGAGTAACAATCAGAATGCGGGGACGAGAAGAGGCCATGGATGTTCGCAAGGTAGAAATTTTCGTGCCAGAATGGGGTAATCATGAAGGAATCTCAGTAAATGACAACGCAGTATTTTTGATTCGTTGTTCATTTCATCTGATAATCGTGACTTTCGTAGATCAAATTGTTGCTGGAATGGCATTTGTCATTTGCGCCATGCGTGTAAGAACACGGATTGAAGATCGTATGATGCTAAATGAACGGATGTCGCCGAATCGTATCTGTTGGATACGCTTGTTTGTTGAGTTTTTTCAGCGTTTTTCCCGTTTTCGGTGATGAGTTGGTTCGCTTGGATGGCAAGAATTACCAAGAACGTGCCCAAGCATTTTCGCGATACGTGGCTAAGGTTGAAGTGAAGTCAAATGCCGCGCTCGTTCCCAAAGCCTCAGCGCCCGCCTATGCAGCTAAAATTTTGCTAAACATCAATCGGGATGAAGCCATCAAAAGCTTGGGTGCTTCAGCCGATAATTTGATTCGATCATATTCTCAAGCAAAGGCCAAGGAGCCGAAGAAAGCTCCAGTTCTTGATCCTTTCGATAAAGTGGCGCTGGTGAATGCGTTTTTTTTGTGCCGATCCTACATTCCAGAGGATGTGGCGAAAAAAATTCGCGATTATGCAGCCTTGTATCAGCATCGTGAGTGGCGTGGGTATGGCGCGATGAACTATCGATTGATGAATGACGGTGCTGGTTTTTTGGCCGCTGAGCAATGGCCTGAGCTTGTGGATCAGGACGGCTTGAAAGCATCTGAGGTCGCATCGGCCACACGCCAAAGACTTCTGGGATATTTTGATCAAATCACCAAACAAAACTTTCATGAGTATGGATGTCCCATTTATTTGGCGGTTGACTTGTCGGCTGTGCGCATGTTGGCAGAATACGCCAAGGACGCTGATGTGAAGCAGCGCGCCACTCTCACGCTTGATGCCATGATGCTGGATCTCGCTTGTCACTGGAATTCAGGATTTCATGCTGGATCTGCCTCACGCGCTAAATATTGGGGTTCAACTAATACAGGGCTTGAGTCAATGGGATCAACTGCGACCGTGGGCTGGTTGTTTTATGGAGCGTATCGCAGCATTAGCGCCGCCGGCACAGGCTGGATTCATTCGTATTGGATGGCCGCTCCGGGGCTGTATCGTGTGCCAGATGTGATTTGCCAAGTGGCTAATGCACGTCAGCAGCCGAGCCGATACCGTGGACGTGTTGTGGCGCTGCGTGAGAATGTTTGCCGAACGACTTATCATTCGTTGAACTACAGCTTGGGCAGTCAGTGGGAGCTGCCAACCAGTCCGACAAACTCGATTTATAAGGAAGCAAGGAGGAACATGTTGAAGTGGAAGTCCGCTTCCGCCTCCTCGACATTGGCTGTATGCATGGAAAACCCCCGTCGGCCCTACCGATTGCAAGAAAATCGCGCCAACGCCATTGGTTATGGCGAAAATCCATTCAGCCAACTGATGCAGTCAGACACCACGTTGTTGGGATTGTATGATGTGCCGAAGGAATATCCGTATTTTAAAATGTATGTTCCGTTTGCGACATCTGGAAGCATTGTGAAAAGAGTCGAGCGTGACGGCTGGGTGTTTTGTCATAATGGCACGATGTTGATGGCGTTTCGATCGATTGAGGCGTGCCATTGGGGTAAAAAATGGGAGGGCAATGACATGCTGTGGTGCGATCAACGCCGAAATGCCTGGATCTTAGAGACGGCAGAATTGAGCCAATATGCGGGTGGTGGTGTGGAGGCTGAATTGAATCGATTCATCGAGGCCGTGATGCAGAGAGTGAAATGGGATGTGACTCGGATGAAAGATCAATTTCCGGCGATTTCAATGATCAACCTCGCAGGAAAACGCATGCAGTTGACATGGCAACCACATGGAAAACCTTATGCCGGTAATGCTGTGATTGACGGCAAGCCGATCAATTATTTGGCGTATCCCATGCACGAAAGCCCGTGGGTGCAGCAACAGGCCAATTCACCTATTCTGCAAATTGCCATCGCGGGGCAGAAATTGGATTATGATTTTAACCATTGGATTCGTCGCGCTCATTGAGACAAAACGTGATTTGAGCGAATAAGCTTCTCAAACTCTGTGATCCATTCATTGCGCTTGGCGTGATGGGCGTTCTCCTCAATGATTTTCATGAGATTGATCGCCGCCGTGCGCTGATCTCCCGCGATGAACAGCTCTTTTTCCATTTGCCAACGCAAGACAGGAAGCTGCTCTTGAGCAAACTGTTCCATGGCAGGGGTGCGCGGCTGTTCGGTGTTTTTCATGCCGACACGATCGCTGTTGGGCTCGGGCGAGCTGAGTTCGATTAACTTTGCTTCTTGTAAAATGCGCGTGTTCCATGCTTGCCGCAGCGATTCGGCTTTTCCTGTTTGACGCATTGGCGGCAGGATCACTTGATCGTATGCGACATCGAGGGAAAGCGGCGACATTGGCCATCCCTCGATTTTGATGGGTCGTAGCTCATAGGCTCGAAAAAAAACACTGTGATTGACTGGTTTTTCCAGTATTTCGCGCTGTCCGCGAATAGAGTCAGAGTTGCGAAAAATTTGAATCAGAATTTCGGAGAGCTGCGGCGCCAGTTGATTTCGCTCTTCTTTCGCTTGGTCTGCCCGCAAACACAGGATTAACCACTGTAACTGGCAGCGTAAGGCAAGTCGAAATGAATCTTTTTTGAGCATGTCTTCGTGTTTTCGTTTCCAGTCGCGAAAATCTTGAGATTTGCGCTCACCGAAATCGAGTTTTTCGACACATTTAAGATAAAGTTCGGTTACCCCGTCTTCTGTGGACATTGCCTGCTGAAAATCACTGACTGCGAGGTTTAGTCGCTTTTTGGCAAGTTCCGCGCTTTCATTTTTCAACGATTGCAATTGTTCGATCAACGCTTCGGTGTCCTCGGGACGCAACGGATCGGCTAGCGAGGTAGAAAGTAAGCCTAAAAAAACGAGGGAGCAAGTCCAGCGTGACGCTAATTTCATTGAGATTAGCTAACTCTTGCGTCCATCTTTGGCAAGGACAGAAGTGTTGGGTTGCATTTGGCAAAAAGATCAGAGCAAGATGAAAGAATAGAGGACTGTTTAATGTAACCTAAAATTATGCCTTTGTTTCGTCATGTTAGATACGCGTTGTTAGGTTTTTTGAGTGTAGGCTTGGCTCAGGCTCAAAATGATTCGTTGCATTTTCAAGGGACTTCAGGCCCTGGAAAAGGCAAAAAAGTCGTTTTATTGGCCGGAGATGAAGAGTATCGCTCTGAGGAGTCAATGCCCATGCTGGCAAAAATTTTGAGTCAACGCTTTGGTTTTGATTGCACAGTGCTTTTCTCCGTGGGGGCTGAAGGTGAAGTCAAGCCTGACGCGGTGAAGTCCTTATCCAATCCTGATGCTTTGGATCAAGCGGATGCGATCGTCATGGCATTGCGTTTTCGCAATTGGCCGGATGAAGTCATGAAAAAATTTGATGATGCGCGATTGGCGGGCAAATCTTTCATCGCATTGCGCACATCGACGCATGCGTTTAACGTGAGCGCTGGTCCGTGGAAAAAATATTCATATAATTCCAAGGAGCCGAATTGGGAGGGTGGTTTTGGACGAAAAATATTGGGTGAAACATGGGTCAATCACCATGGTCGCCACGCCTTCGAGGGCACTCGTGGTTTGATTGATGAGTCTGCAAAGGGGCATCCGATCCTTAATGGCTTTGTTAGCTGTTTTGGCCCATCCGATGTTTATGGAGCTAATCCTCCAAGTGATGCGAAAATTTTGTTGCGTGGGCAGGTGACCAAATCGTTGGAAGCGAACAGTGAGCCGGTGGAAGGAGTTAAAAACAATCCCATGCAGCCAGTGGCATGGATTCGTGAACTGACCAATGAGAATGGCAAGGTGAACCGGGTGTTTTGCACGACGATGGGGGCGGCGATTGATCTTAATGATGAATCGTTGCGTCGATTGGTGGTGAATAGCGTTTTTTGGAGTTTGAATCTGACGGTGCCGAATCAAGCTGATGTTGCCTTTGTTGATCCATTCAAGCCCAGCATGTTCAAATTTGCTGGTTCGGTTCCTGGACTGAAAGTTAGTGATTTGCAGCTGGGCAAGCCATTCCCGCCTGCAAAATAGTTTAGATGACGGAGTGACTCAAAAAAGGCGTGCACCTCGTGCACGCCTTTTAGTTTGCTGATCGAATGGCTCGATTCTCCTGAGATCACGCCAATTTTTTAAGCAAAGTGACGCGGCCAATTGGCACCCACTCAGTGATCAGAATGTCACCGTTGGCCAAATACATGCCATCGTGAGGTGTGATGAATTTACCCGGGATGAATTTGTCGCGTGTCGCACCGCGCAACGGGTAATTGGGCGCTTTGGGATCGGTGCGTCCGTCGCCGAGGCTGGTGACGACCTTGTAATCCTTGTCTAAGATGTGCACGACACTATCCAAGTCTGGGCAAAGCATGAAATCGCCTTGAATGTTGAAGTGGCAGGGAAGTCGGACCACACCGGGGGTGACGATGGTGCGCTCGTGGACTCCATCGAGACTAAAAATCTGGATGCGACGGTTGCCTCGGTCCGCCACAACAAGCTTGGCAGGACTCTGGCGGGTATCGACCCAGATGCCATGCGTGTTGGCAAATTCACCATCTTTGTTTCCTGGTTTGCCGATTACGCTCTTGAACTTACCATCCTTGTCATAGCGCAGAATGTAGCCAGTGCCATATCCATCAGCGACGTAGAAATCGCCATCTGGATGAAAAGCGACGTTGGTGCAATTCCAGTTGATGGGTTTCTCTTGACCATAGGGTGGAGCCTCTTTCGGGTAGCCATTTTTCCAAATCACTTTGCCGTCCAAGGTTGTCTTCGAGAATTCTTTGCGTTTCACATCGCAGTGATAAATGAACTCTTCGCTGCCTTCCTTGCGCAGGTCGAGGCCGTGTGCTCCACCTGCTAGCTCACTGCCCCATGAGGTTTTAAATTTGCCTTCCTGGTCAAAGACAACGATGGAGTCTTTTTTCACACTTGCACCGCCAACCGTGTGACCAATGTAAATGTTGCCGTTGCTATCCTGTGCCACGCCATGGGTGTCACCCCACGCAATGCCTTCGGGTGGCGTGAGCCAGTCATGATAAGCCTCGTAACGATGGCCATCGATTCCCAAGACTGGGCGAGAAGTGCCGCTTTTATCTTGTGCTTTTAACAGGTTAAGACCGGTAAACGTCGCAGCAGCGGCGGTTGTGGTCACAAATTTTCTACGATTGATGGAGGACATACCATAAGACATGAACAGTTGTGATGGAGAAGTCAACGATTCAGTGTAGCAACAGGTTAAAAAAATTTATTTGTTAGATGGATTCATGCGATCGGCCTCCATGAGTTGAGCGGTGTTGATTTTGTTCCGACTGCAACATTTGATTGTCAAATGGGAATCGGGTAGTTTAGCATGATGGCATTCATTGAACGCAAACGAAACATTTTTGGATGTGTCATCGGTTTTTCCCCGCTTGCGAGGTCATGCTTGGGGGAGGTTTGTGATTGCGTTCTTGGAGTCGGTGTTGGCACTTCGCAAAGTGCGCGCGCTGTTTGCCAGTGTGCCAGTTTGTGCCAATCCCTTTGCGGAATTGGTATTGCGATTCCAATTGCGGCCGCTGTTGCGGGCTGAATTTGGGCGTTTACCGCAAAATGGTGCGTTGTTGGTTGTGTCGAATCACCCGTCTGGTGGCTCGGATGCCTTGGCACTTTGTGGTGAGGTGATCACTCAACGTCCAGATACCTTAGTGATGGTGAATGAAATGCTGAGTCGATCCCAAGCCTTGCAGTCCGTCATTATTCCGGTATCCATCATGGATCCGGACAGACCAGAGCAGAAAGCGCGCAATTTGAAATCCATGAAGCAAACGCTGTCACATTTGCGCAATGGAGGCTGTGTGCTGATTTTTCCTGCGGGCGAGGTTTCGCGTTGGCAATGGCAGAAAGCAAAGATTGAGGATGGGGAGTGGTCTGAGCACATTGCTGTGATCGCGCAACGGTCGAACGCAACTGTTGTTCCGGCATGGGTGCAGACGAATAATCCATCGTGGTTTTATGTTTTAGCTGCTCTGAGCGGGCTAGCTGCAGCCGCAGTGTTGCCGCTTTGTTTGTATCTTGCGCGTGGTCAAGAAGTTAGATTTGCCTTTGGCAGGCCCATTTTATCAGAGTTCTTTAAGGATTTAAGCGCTCGTGAGACGATCTTGTCGTTGCGCAGTGCGTCCGAATCGCTCTCTGAGCATTTTTAATGTGACAAAACTGTTATAATAATCATCTGGTCTTATGTCCCACCATGAAGAATACAGTCATTCTGTGATTCATCTACTTGCAGCAGAATCCTCGGGAAAAGTGAGCGCTGATGTGATCGCGCCCATTGATCAGTCCATTCTCGTATCAGAAGTGGCGGCTTTGCCTGCTTCCTGTTTCATGGCCTCATTGGGTGGCTTCGATGCTTATCTTGCGACGGCGACGCAAATTCCCAATGTTTTGAATGAAATTGGGCGCTTGCGGGAGCTTACTTTTCGCGCTGTGGGTGAGGGAACTGGCAAAGAATTGGATTTGGATGTGTTTGATCAAACATATTTGCATTTGTTTTTATGGCACCGTGACGATGCGGCTGTTGCTGGCGCGTATCGCTTAGGTCTTACCGATGTTTTGCTGAAACAAGGCGGTCCGCAGGCACTCTACACTTCCACGTTGTTTGATTTTGCGAGCGGTTTTTGGCCGGAAATCGACCCATCATTGGAATTAGGTCGCTCATTTGTGGCACAGGCTTATCAAAAATCAATGCATCCGTTATCGCTGCTCTGGCGTGGGATTGGAACTTTTGTTTCGAGGAATCCGCAATACAGCCGCCTATTCGGTCCCGTAAGCATCAGCGATTTATACACGCCAGCATCACAGGCGTTGATGGTTGATTATTTGCAGCAGAATCATCGTCACCCCCGTCTTTCCAACATGGTTCAGCCCCGCAATCCATTTGTCGCACAGGGTCAAGTGACATTGGTTCGGATCCCAGAAAATATCGAACAGTTGTCGCAGTTGGTGGCAGAACACGAAGAAGATCGCAAGGGGTTGCCTGTGTTGATTCGACAGTATCTGAAGTTGCATGCGGATGTGCTAGCCAGCAATGTTGATATTGACTTTAATAATGCATTGGACATTTTAGTGCTCGTCGACCTCAGACAGACTCCAGCCGAGATTTTGAGACGACACATGGGCAAGGAAGCGTGTCAGCAGTTTTTGGATTTTTTTAACCGCTGATGCTGTTATGTGACAGAATCGTCACATGTGATCGGTTGATCACCTCGCTCATTCCCGCTCTTCTGCGGATGCTTTTTTTGTCCGTATTTTTCGCCGCTTTTTTATGAGCCATCCGAGACCACAGACCATGAACAGAAGGAGGCCGCTAAGCGCCCTCTGCGGGTTCTTGTGCTTTTTTTCTTTCGCGGCGAAGGGACAGGAAGTCGTCCGTCCGATGACGATAAGTCAGTTTCGGATCATTGGAGCGAAGAATCTGGACACGAAGAAAGTGCAGCAAGCGGTATATCCATTTCTCGGACCGGGCCGATTACCGGCGGATGTCGATCGTGCCAGAGCCGCTTTAGAAAAAGCTTACCACGACTTGGGCTACCGAGCGGTCAGCGTGAGCATTCCTGTTCAAAGAATTCGCCGAGGTGTGGTTAGCTTGCAAGTCGATGAACACCCCATCGGACGGATTCGTGTTCGTGGAGCGAAATACACATCTCCGGATGTGGTGCGTGGGCAGGCACAGAGTTTGAAAGAGGGTGCGTTATTGGATTTTGAGGGGTTGACGCGCGATAATATCGCCATGAATCAATCTCGCGATCGCAAGGTGGTGCCTGATATTGTGGCGGGCAAGGAGAGTGGGACGTTTGATGTCAATTTGAAGGTAGAGGATCATTTGCCATTGCACGGTAATTTGGAAGTCAATAACCGCTACAGTGACAACACGACAGAGTGGCGTATCAATGGTTCGGTTTCATACGAAAATCTATGGCAACGAGGTCACACGCTTGGATTCAGTTTTCAGACTGCACCTGAAAACACCGAAGACGCCCAAGTTTACTCCGCCTTTTATCTTGCGCCCATGGCATCACCTGGATGGTCATGGATGTTAAATGCAACCAAGCAGGATAGCAATGTTTCAACCTTGGGTGGTTTGGCTGTCGCTGGACGCGGCGACATACTCGGCGTGAGATTCATTCGAACTCTGCCATCGACCGATAAGTATTTTCATTCCGTGAGTTTTGGGGTGGATCGCAAGGATTACGACGAGCAGTTAATCGCCAGCTCCGGTTCGATTCAGACACCGATTTTGCTTTATCCCTTTAGTTTGCAATACACGGGGTCGTTGCAGCGGGGCAAGTCGCGCTATGATTGGAACGCTGGCGTGGCATGGCATGTGCGCGGTTGGGGCGCTGATTCGGCTACTTTTGCCAATAAGCGTTATGGCTCTCAGGGAAGTTTTATTGTGCTGCGTAGCGACATCAGTTGGACTCATGATTTTGTCAACGGGTTGCAGGGGTTTGCAAAACTTCAGAGCCAAGTATCGAGCCAACCATTGATTAACAGCGAGCAATTCGCGGCAGGCGGATTGGGCAGTGTGAGGGGTTTTCTTGAGTCTGAGTCTCTTGGCGATGATGCGATCTTTGCGACGGTGGAGTTGCGTTCTCCACCAATGTTTAAGCAGTCCACGTTTGTTGATGACATGCGATTGCACGGATTTGTGGAAGGTGGCGTGACACGGGTGCAACAAGCCTTGGTTGGGCAGAGCGAAGGGGATGGATTGGCGAGTGTTGGCATGGGCGCTCGTGGACGCTTTGCTGAAATTTGGAATACTTCGATTGACGCTGCATATCCCCTGACATCCCGCCCATCTGGCCATGAGCGTGAGATCATGAGCACCTTTCGATTTTGGCTAGACTTTTAATGTTGATTATCCCTTTAGTTCCATGTTTCATTCACAATTGACTTTATTGAAGAACTCGAGCCGAATGGCTCTTGTTGTGTTGGCTGGTTCAATCGTTACGAGCTTTTCTTCGGCTGAAGAGTCCGATAAGGCTGGCTGGTGGAAGCCCGAGTGGACGCAGCGTCAGCAGCTCACGATTCGCACAGGAGCGGATGCTGGCAATATTGCTGAGCCCATTGGCAGCAGCAGTGTGTTGTTGCGATTGCATGATGGAAATTTTAATTTTGGTGCGGTTCGGGAGGATGGTTCGGATTTGCGCTTGATTGCTGCGGACGGAAAAACCTTGCTTCCGCTGCAGATTGAGAAGTTTGATGCGATGTTGCACGAGGCGATTGTCTGGGTGAAGGTGCCAGACATCAAGTCGGGTGGCGATACAGCGGTGTCACTTTATTATGGCAACGTCGAGGCGAGCAATGAGGGTGCTCCCAAGGATGTGGAGGTTCATGATAAAGACACGGCGCTCGTTTATCATTTTAATGACCGTTCAGCAGCACCTAAAGATGCGACAGGAAACGCTTGTAACGCTGAAACGGCAGGCATTGCAGTCGAGGGAGCATTGGTCGGACCTGGGGTTCGTTTGGCCGGTGGTCAGACAATTAATGTGCCATCGAATGCGGCGCTCACTTGGAAACAAGCTCAACCTCTAACGATTGCAACATGGATTAAGCCCAGCAATGTTGCGGGAACTGGCGCGGTGTTGCTTGAGCGAGCCGAGGCAGGCAATGCCTTGCGGTTGATTTTGGATCAAGGCGTGCTGTATGCCGAAATCAGCAATAATGGCCAAAAGTTGCGCAGTGCGGCTGGTGCGCCACTGAGTGCCGGAACATGGGCGCACGTGGCATTCGTGGCCGAGGCAGGAAAAGCTCAGTTGTATGTGAACGGCGCCGCTTACAGCTCTGTGTCCGCGAACATTCCTGCCTTGAGTGGCTTGCTGAGTCTTGGAGGACCGATCAAAGGCAATTCTGGAGCCAATTATGATGGTGAACTGGATGAATTCAGCATTGCCAATGTGGCTCGCACAGCTGGGTGGGTGAAGTTTCAGTCCGTGACTCAAGGTGTTTCTGAATTGGCTCAGAAAACCGTTGCCTTGGGCGAGGCCAGCGGCACAGAAGCGAAGCATGAGAGCAAGATGCTGGAACACTTGTCGTTGTTTGGAGACATTGCAAACAACATGATGTTTGATGGCTGGATTGCGATCGGCATTTGTGTGGTCATGATCATCGTGGGTTGGACTGTGGCGATTCGTAAGTTTTTATATTTGAACTCGATCCAAAAGGGTGGTGTTGCATTTTTGAAGCTTTGGAAAGAGTTATCCAGTGATCTGACCGTTTTAGATGATCACGATGGCAACAGCAGCAGCGCTCTGGCTGCAAAGGTAGACTCAAAAACGTTGGCTAACATTCAGAAATCGCCGCTTTATCACGTTTATCACATTGGTTCGGAGGAAATTCGTCATCGCATTGAAAATGCCAAAGATGGCAATGCGGGTCTCTCCGAGCGCTCCATTCACGCCGTGCGTGCCAGTTTGGACGCGGGAATTGTTCATGAGAATCATCGCATGACCAATGGTCTTGTCTTTTTGACAATTAGCATTGCGGGGGGACCGTATGTGGGTTTGTTGGGAACGGTTGTGGGCGTGATGATTACTTTCGCGATCATTGCGAAGTCGGGTGAAGTGGATGTGAATTCGATCGCCCCTGGTATTGCCAGTGCGTTGCTAGCGACGGTGGTGGGTTTGCTGGTGGCGATTCCCGCTCTGTTTATTTACAGCTACCTCAATGGCCGCATCAAAGAGATGATGGGCTTGATGCAGGTGTTTGCTGATGAATTCATTGCTAAAATGGCCGAGTTTTATCCGATTGATTCCAAATCGAATAAGTCTCAGGATTGAGAGTTTGCGATTATCACCTAACATTGTTCCATGCAAGCCGACTCAGGAAATAATTACGACGACATCAATGTCACCCCGATGGTGGACTTGTATCTCGTGCTGTTGTTGATCTTTATCATCATGACAACTGCGGGTGTGCAAGGCACGAAAGTAGATTTGCCGAGGGCAAGCAAGCAAGCCTCTGCGGACTTGAGTTTGCCAAAAACTCAGGCGATCACCATCAATCCCGAAGGCAAGGTTTTTCTGAATACGATTCCCGTCACTCTTGCCGAGTTGGAAGATAAGTTATCGCGTCTCAAATCGCAACAGCCGGAATTTCCGGTTGTGGTTCGCGGAGATCGCCGTTCACAATATCAGGGCATCATGGATGTTCTCGAGGTGTTGGGACGATTAAACATCACTAAGATTGGACTTGCAACCCAAGCCAAATGACCCAATGAGCGAAGTAAAAAATCAAAATCCTGCTGCCAGCAAAAAGCCACTGATCATTGGTGGCTTGTTAGCGGTGGTGGTTGCTGCGGGATTTTTTGTGTTTGGAGGCAAGGACAAAGCGGCAAAACCAGCGAAGGCGAAACCTTCGACCACGGTTTCCGTTACCTTGCCACCACCACCACCTCCTCCTCCGCCCCCCCCACCGCCCCCGCAAAAGGAGCCACCTCCACAGAAGGAAGAGATGGTGAAGCAAGAACCGGTTGCGCAGGAAGAGCCGCCTCCGTCTGAACCGACTCCTGAGGAGCCAGCACAGGATCTCAGCACCGGTCTCACGGGGGATGGTCCCAACAATTTTGGTCTGAGAAGTGGCGGAGGAGGCAATGGTTCTGGAACGGGTAACCGTGTGGCGCGCATTGGTGGTAGCAAGTATGGTTACTACGCGAGCCAAGTGCAGAACTGTATTTCCGATGCCATCAAGCGCCATCCGCAGCTCAAGTCTTCCAAGTTCACCCTTGAGGTGAAGGTTTGGGCGGACAGTTCTGGAAGGATCACGCGCGTCAAGTTCAATGGTTCCACGGGTGATAGCGCGATGGATCGAGCGTTGCGTGATGAAGTCATCAATGGATTGCAATTACCGCAAGCTCCACCGGCGGACATGCCGATGCCGATCAACATGCGCATACGTGCGACGAAACCCACATGATGGATGACATCCGCTGGGACTGAATGTTGCCTTTGGCAAGGTTACCGATCCAACACAAACTTCTTTTATTAATCGACCGAAATTTTTCTCAATTGCATGAATTCACCTCGCTACACTAGAGTTTCCGCATGCTTGGCGTTGCCGCTGAGTTTAGGTTATGCGTTGGCACAAGAACCTTCAACCACTCCAGCGCCACCGTCCGCTGTGGCTCCTGTTGCCAATCAGTCGCCAAGTGGCAATGTGACCATGCATCTGATCCAGCGTTTGGTGCAGCGTGGAGTTTTGAAGGAGCAAGACGCTTCGGAATTATTACAGGTAGCGAAGGCGGACGCGGAGGCTGAGCAAGCTCAGGCCGAGGCGTTGCGCATCGCGATTGACCAGGCCACTGCTCCGCCGATGGCGGAGGGTGACATTGGCGTGGCCTATGTGCCTGAACCTGTGAAGCAACAGATCAAGGAAGAGTTGGCAATTGAGGTTCTGGCACAGGCTCGTGAAGATCAATTTCATGCGAATCAGTTGCTGAAGGAAAATTCCAATTGGAAGTGGTTTGGCGATTTGCGTGTCAGAAATGAAAATATCCTGTATCCAGAGGGCAATGACATCACTGGGGCGTTTCCCAATTTTAATGCCATCAACACCGGAACGCCTTTTGATACCAAAGGGACACAGTTTGCTCCGCAGTTGAACGCAGATGAGGATCGTCAGCGCTTGCGATTGCGCGCACGCATTGGCAGTGAAGTGGACTTGGGTGACAATTTTGTCTCCGGTTTCCGATTTGCAACTGGCGAGAATAATTCTCCGACCTCGCAGAACCAGAGTTTTGGTGCTGCTGGATCCGGGCAAGGGGGGTCTTTTAGTAAGTATGCGATTTGGCTGGATCGTGCCTTTTTGACCTATCACGAACCATCATGGATGGGTAACGATGCCACGTGGTATTTCGGACGCTTTGAGAATCCGTTCTTCTCATCCGAGGTCATGTGGGATGACGACATCGGATTCGATGGGGTGGCGCTCAAGGGGTCGCGCGTTCTGCGCTCCGGTGTTAAAGGCGTTGCAACCTTGGGCATGTTTCCTATTTTCAATACCGATTTGAATTTTTCTTCGATTCAACCCAATAAATTTGCCAGCACCGACAAGTGGTTGTATGCCGCACAATTGGGCTTGGAGTTAAAGCTCGATGATGATTTTACGGCGAAGTGCGCGCTTGGTTATTATGATTTCCACAATGCAGAGGGACAGCGATCTTCGCCCTTTACTCCATTGACCGCGCAGGATGGCGGCGATACCGACGCGACGCGTCCCTCATTTGCGCAGAAGGGCAATACTTACATGCCCTTGCGAAACATCATTGCTAATGCCAGCAATAGCAACGGCAATAGCTTGCAATATCAATACTTTGGTTTGGCGACGCCATTTCGCAATGCCACGATGACGGGTCGCCTCGATTATGATGGTTATGAGCCGGTTCGGCTATCTCTGGTGGCTGAAGCGATTAAAAATGTTGCCTTTGATGGCGCGCGTGCGGAGACATGGGCTGTTAACAATCGGGGGCCGGATCCAGATGGTGACAACGTCGGCAAGCTTGGGCGTTTCGATGGTGGGGATCAGGCGTTGTCCTTGCAATTTGTTGTCGGCAAGCAGGCGCTGAGTTCCAAAGGAGATTGGACCACGTTCTTGGGCTATCGCTATGTTGAAAGTGACGCGGTGATCGATGGATTTACCGACTCGGATTTTGGCGGTGGGGGCACAAATTTGAAAGGGTTCATCATCGGAGGAAATCTGATGGTTTCACGTTCGGTGCGACTGGGCATGCGTTGGATGACTGCAGATGAAATTGCTGGTCCGCCCTTGAAGACGGATGTGTTGCAGTTTGATCTCAGCGCTAAATTTTAATTTTTCAATTCAATCTATTTTTCGCATTTTATGACTCAATCTCTTTATCGTCGGGCATTTGGCCTTGTTGCGTTGTTGACCTTGGTGAATATGCAAGCGGCCGAAGATCCCGCAGCGGCTGCGGAGGCAAAATTGCGTGATAGTTTGCGCGCGACTGTGATGCAATTGCGAACGGCCGAGACAGAGCGGGCAACCTTGCAGGCGACACAGGCGCAGGCGGAAGCGATGAGTAAGGATTTGCAGGTCAAGCTCGATGCAATGACAAAAAAAAGTGCTGAGGATCAAGCGGCAGCGCGCAAGGCGGAACAGGCGTTGGAAGAGAAAAATCAGCAGCTGACGGCAAAACTCAAGCGCTATGAGGAGTCCTTTAATGCGTTGAAGGCCGAGCATGAAAAAGCGTTGGAGGTCTTGAAACAGAAGGAATTGGCCTTGTTGCAGTTGCAAGATGAGAAGACGGTTTTAGAGGCTCGCGTTCGAGATCGGCAATTGCAAAACATGGAGTTGTATCGAACCGCGACGGAAATTCTTAAGCGCTATGAATCCTTTAGTTTGGGTGAAGCAATCAAGGCGCGTGAGCCGTTCACTGGCATAACACGGGCTCGACTGGAAAGTCAGGTCGAAGAATATCGCGATCAGGTGAATGATCATCGCTACGTTGCTCCTGCCGCGCCAAAGGTGGATCAGTCGGCGGTAGCTCAACCAAAACATTGATGAGACTCCGGAGGATTGCGATTCATTCCATCGATTACCACCATGAAGCTTCGTCGTAGTCTGATTTTTTGTTATGCCGCATCACGACACACGAGTTCGGCGATCGTGATTTATTGTTGTTTGCAAGGTTTCAGCACCTTGAAAGCAGGCGATATTCTGCGCAGCGGGACGGGAGCAGGTGGTTCTACGGTTGTCAGCAATCCTATTGGCAATGTTCCGCCCCCGCTCGTGCCAACGGCACCGACTGCCAGCGATACGCTTTCGCGAACGACAAATGCCATCCAAGTGGCGCAGGCAGCGCAGGCGGCAGCACGGGCTATTGCTGTGAGTGGTGCGAATCATGTCGCTACTCCTCATGCCTCGGGAGCGGCACTGCCTGATGTCGCTAATGGTCTCAAAAAAGGCGGTCTAACTGTTGATTCACGCGTCAGTTCGCAATCCTCAATGTGGTCTGGCGCGGATTTGCCGATCGAGAGTAATGCCAGCGCATCTGAGGTCAGTGTGGTGATCAAGCAGACGGCGCAGCAGGCTTTATTGAACTGGGAAACCATGAATGTGGGTAAAAACACCACATTGAAGTTTGACCAAAGTGCCGGCAAGTCGGCCAGCGGGCAGTGGATTGCGTTCAATAAAGTCAATGACCCCAGTCGCAATCCGACCCAAATTCTTGGAACGATTCAAGCGGAGGGACAGGTTTATGTCATTAATCCGAATGGCATTATTTTCGGTGGCAGCAGTCGTGTCAACGCACATGCCTTGGTCGCCACATCGTTGCCAGTCAATGCCAATTTGATCAATCGAGGGTTGTTGAACAATCCAGATCAACAATTTTTGTTCACTGCCATCAAGCAGGCGCCTGGTGCAGAGACAGCTGCTTTTGATCCAGAATTGGATGTCAATACACGTGTCGGCGATGTGATCGTGGAAAAAGGTGCCATCTTGGAGGCTCCGACCAATTCTGAAAAGGTTGGCGGGAGGATTGCTTTGATCGGTGCGAATGTGGTCAACTCAGGCAGCATTTCAACGGCTGACGGGCAAACCATTTTAGCCGCAGGATTGCAGGTCGGTGTTGATGCGCATCAAAGTTCTGATCCGGCATTGCGGGGGCTTGATGTGTATGTGGGGGCTGTCACAGCAGATGGTTCATCGTTGGCTCCCTATGCGGGTTCAGTGCTGAATGATGGTTACATCGAAGCCGCCCGAGCCAATGTGACAATGGCGGGCAAGTCTGTGACGCAAGACGGGGTGATTCGCAGCAGCACATCTGTTTCGCTGAATGGCCGCGTGGATTTATCGGCTCAGTATGACGCTGTTAAAAATATTGCTTATTCCAACGTTTCTCCGTCGATCATTGAGCCGAAGTTTTACCTGCATCAAAAGACAGGGGTTTTGACTCTGGGGCAAGGCAGCGTGATTGAAATCATGCCGGAAGTGGCGAGCGCAGAAAAGGTGATTGGCACCAAATTGTCGCTGTCGTCGACTATTAATTTATTGGGTCAGCGGATTCACATGGATGATGGCGCGATGATCTTGGCGCCCAGCGGCAACGTCAGTCTTCGCGCTGGTTCATGGTTGACGCTGCCGAGTAGTTCATCCACCAGCCCTCCCACATACACATTCACGCGTCAAAACGGCAGGATTGACATTGATTCATCTGCGCGAATTGACGTTTCCGGGTTAAAAAATGTCCAGTCCAGTGTGACGTCCAACATTGTTGAAGCGCAGCTACGTGGTTCGGAATTAGCTGATTTCCCTCTGCAGCGTGACGGGGCGTTGCGTGGCAGTTCTGTTTACATTGATATCACACAAACAGGGGTCTATGACGGGCGAACGTGGGTTGGGTCGCCGATTGCTGATGTTTCTGGCTATGTGAATTTGGTGCAGCGCAATGTGGCTGAATTGAGTGCGACCGGCGGGACGGTTTCATTGACGGCGGGTGACAGCGTGGCGTTGCGAGAAGGTTCCTTGATCGATGTTTCGGGTGGAACGATCGATTACGTCGGTGGTTACGTCAAAACCACTCGCGTCGTGGCACAAGGCAATGTTTATGATATTTCCCAAGCGACTCCTGATCTGGAATACCAAGGTATCTACGGGGGTAGAAGCACGTTTAACAATCGCAAGTGGAGCACAAAAATATCATACACTCATTCTCTAGCTCCCACCGGACAGCGATATCAGGAGGGCTTCATTCAGGGTGGCAATGGCGGTAAGTTAGTCGTTGCGGCGGCATCGATGGCGTTGGATGGAACCACGAATGCGAATGTTTATGTTGGTGTGCGGCAGCGAGACATCGCTCCGAGTTCCTCTCTTTTGGATCTGAGTTTTACCAAGGAGCGTCTGATCAACGCACTGCCATCGGCTTATAATTCGACGTCCCCCACGATTGCTTTTTTGCCAGTTAAGCAGCAAGCACTCGTTGCGGACTTCGCCCTAGATGGCAATGGTGAGCCCGTGGCATTGGCTCAAGATCGGATTGAACGCTTTCAGCTCGATCCTAAAATTTTAAGTGACTCCCAATTTGGCTCATTGTCGATTTACAACCCAGATGGAGACATCATTTTACCTCAGGGAGTTCAGTTGAGAGCAGCAACTGGTGGCAGCGTTGTCTTATCAGGTTCTTCCTTGGAGATCGATGGGCAGATTGTGGCTAATTCTGGCTCTGTGAGTTTGAACGCTTATCAAGTTTCTCCTGCCTTGGAGGCTGTTTTGCGTGGTTCGGCGTCGGTTACTTTGCCGACTGTGGATGCGAGCCGCGGCAACGTAAACATCGGCGCATCAGCGGTGATTTCGACCGCTGGTTTTTTGGTGGATGATCGTGCGGGTTCTCCTTTGGCATTGTCTAAGCCTAATGCGATTACTGGTGGCACCATTGCGATTCGGGGCTTTCAGGTGCAAGTGTCGGAAGGTTCATTGCTCGATGTCTCTGGAGGGGCGAAGTCCGACGAAAGGGCGCGTGTCACATACGGGGCAGCCGGCACGCTGTCTTTATTGGCGGGACGTGATCTTTCGTTAACGGGCTTGACAGGGGGCGGTTTGCATTTGGGTGGTGAATGGCGTGGGTTTTCGGGAGGCAAGGGTGGCACTCTCAATCTCCAATCCACTTTGGTTGAAATTGGTGACCATGTTCAGAATCCGCAGGCGCTGCATCTTGACTCAGCATTTTTTGATCGTGGTGGATTTACGACTTTTTCGGTGAATGGTTTGGGCTCGATCAGTGGAGCTGGGACAGAACCGGGTTTGGTCTTGTTGAGCGACGCGTTGATTAAACCAACGGTGTTGAGCTGGCAGGTGGCGGAGATTCAGGATCGAACAGACTTGATGCTTTCCACTTTCCTAAAACCTCAAGGATTGCGCTCGGCCGTGTCATTGAGTTTTTCAGCTCTTGGAGCGACGAATAATTTGAATTCGCAATTACTGCATCTAGGCGAATTGCGGGTGGAGGAAAATTCGGTTGTCGACGCCGGTCCTGGTGGATCGATTGCGTTGCGCGGTGACAATGTTGAAATGAATGGCCGTTTGCGCGCACTGGGTGGCTCTGTGAGTATCACTGGCGCTAGTCGGTTGCCGTCAACTGCGGCGCTGACCACAGCCTACAGCACGGTTGTGTTGGGACAGTCTGCGGATGTGGACGTTTCTGGAGGTTTGGTTTTGAGCCCCGATGCTTATGGACGACGCCGTGGCAAGGTATGGGACGGTGGTAGCATTCGTGTTTCTGGCAACATCATGGCCCAAAATGGTGCACGTCTTGTGGCGAATGGTGCGGCTGAGACTCTTGATTTATTGCCGGGGGAGGCAAGTCAGGATCTGTTGTTACGTGAAAGCAATCGCAATGGATTAACCGCTACTCCCTACGCGTGGGTATCCACTCCAGTGACCGTAGAGAGCAATGCTGGCACGATTACTTTGGCGGGTGGGGAGTTTGTGCGTTCGGATGCGACTCTTCAAGCGCGCGCCGGTGGCGAAACCGCAGCAGGTGGAACGCTGAAACTATCCTCTAATCGATTCTATCTCAATGGTGAAGTCGCGAAGCCGGATGACGTCACGGTTGTGTTGCGGCAGTCGAGTGATGTGTTGTCGGATCATCAAGCGCATGAGCTGCGCGAGGCGGTGGCGGATGATGTTTCTGGTTTCACGGGGGGGGCTTTGGTGAGCGTGGATCGAATTGCCTCTGCTGGATTCACGAATGTGGAGTTTTCAGGAGTTTTGCGTGCGGAAGGCGACGTGAGCATCAATCTGCCGGGTCGATTAGTCATGGGCTCGGGGCCCACATTTTCCTCCGACGGACTGGTTCAGCTGAATGCTGCATACGTCGCCATGGGCGCTCCATTCGCAAAACCGGTGCTGCCATCTGCCAGCAAAGATATTTATTCGGTTGATGGCTCAGTGTATCGCATGCCCCCGACTCATGGATCTGGGCAACTGAGCGTCAGTGCCAATTGGATCGATGTCGGAGATTGCTCGCTGCGAGGCATCGGTCGTGTGACGTTGGATGCGAATCACGGAGACTTGCGCGGGAGTGGAACACTTGCGGTCGCGGGTGATCTGACGTTGCGGGCGGCGCAAGTGTATGCCCCGACGGCGATGCAATGGACAGTGGCGGCTTTTGATTACACGACTGGGGGAACCGGCAAAACAGGCTCCGTCACTGTGGAATCATCCGCGGAAAAATCGTTGCCACTGAGTGCTGGCAGCACGCTGAGCATTCAGGCGAGCCAGATCGTCCAGAGCGGACATTTGCGCGCGCCGTTTGGAACGATCATTTTGGGAAGTGATGGCAATGAGAGCAACGAAAATGACGTTCTGACGGGGCTAGACTTCGTCAAGACTCAACGTGTGGTGCTGGCTGCGGACAGTGTGACATCGGTTTCTGCGATTGATCCCATCACAGGAAAAGGTGTGATCATTCCTTTTGGCAAGAGCAGTGATGGTAGCACATGGATTGATCCGCGCGGGGTGGATATTTCGGCTTCGGGTGTCCCTCAGAAATCTGTGACCATGGTTGCCGATCAGCTGGTGAGCGAAAGTGGCTCTTCGGTGGATATTCGTGGTGGCGGTGATTTGCGAGCGTATCGCTGGGTTTCAGGTTTGGGAGGTTCGGTGGATTTGCTGGCTAGCACGAACAGTTTTGCCATTTTGCCTGCTTATGGTGCTGGAGTTGCGCCCTACGCGCCGTTCAATGACGCATCGAGTGCGACGGGGTTGGGCGGCGATTTGGGTTATGTGAACTCCGCCCTGCAGCTTGGAGATCAATTTTATTGGGAAGGTGGCGGCGGATTGGCGAAGGGAACTTATGTCTTGTTGCCTGCTCGCTATGCAACGTTGGATGGCGCGTTTTTGGTCACGCCGCGCGCGGACGCGAATGCGGGTGTGCAGAAGAAGGCTGACGGCACATACGTTGGCTCGGGTTATCGCTGGAGTGGCATGGACACGGAGCGCCAGATGGGAGCCTTGCTCGGTCGCTACGAGCTCGCGAGTGGCAGCGTTTTAATCAAGAAAGCTGAATACACGAAGTTCTCCGCAAACGCTTTTTTCAAAGCGCTGAGTGGGTATCGGTTGCCGGGTGATGCGGGTCAATTGGTGCTAACAGCGAGCGGCAAGATGGATTTGCACGGCAGTGTGAGTTCGTTGGGGCAGAGCGGATTCCGTGGGGGATTGATTGACATTAACAGCCCAGTTGAAATTTTGATTGGAACGACCGCTTCAACGCCCGCCGCCAATGTGTTGCTGTTGGATTCTGCCTTGCTGAGTGGTTTTAATGCGGAAAGTCTGTTGATTGGTGGACGCCGTGTCACCGATGCGTCGGGTTCGTGGATCGATGTGGGATCTCCTAAAGTCACCGTTGACAATCAAGGCAGCGCGTGGTCGGGGCAGGAGTTGATTGTTGTTGCAAAATCAGAGTTAAACATTGCGGCCGGAGCGGAAATCAACAGCAATGGGGTGAAGAAAGCGACGGATGAAACCCTTGTAGTCGGTAATTCGAGTGTTGTCGGCAGCGGTGATGGCGCGTTGGTTGCTTTGAGTAATCAGTCCCAGCTGCGTGTTGAACGACGTGGTTTGTCGTCGGCTACGTCTGCTCGTTTGACGGTGGGGAGCGCCGTGTCGCTTGCGGCTGAAAGCTTGGTTTTGGACTCAAGCGCTGTGAATGCTCTCTCGGCATCTGCTGACTTGCAGTCGAATTCTCTAGCGTTGGGCAGTGGCCGCATCACGGTTTCATTTGACGCGGCACAGATCCTCGGAGCGGATGCGGGGTTGGTGTTATCAGGCCAGACTTTGGCTGACCTGTCCCGAGCTTCGAATCTCACGTTATCTAGCTATTCATCGATTGATTTTATTGGAACCGGGCAGCTGGGTTCGGTGCTAGCGCCTCTCAAGGATTTGACATTGAATGCGGTTTCGCTCCGAAGTGTGGGAACGGTGCCGAGTCAGATCGGTGTGCATGCGGATCACATTTTGCTCACGAATCGCACGGATATTAGCATCGGAGCGCAGCCAGTCATCGATGGCTCCACACTCATTCTCAGTGCTAAAGAGCTCGATTTGGGTGTTGGGAATGTGGCTGTCGATGGATTCAAATCGGTTCAGTTGGCAGCGAGTCAACAGCTTCGTGCTATCGAGCATGGTCAGTTAAATGTGGCGGGATCGCTCGATGTGGCCACTCCATTGATGACTGCCGCTGCTAAAATTGATTATGCCATTGAGTCTCGCGGAGCCTTGGTCACGACGGGTGGCAATGCGACTGCGGCGGCATTAGCCACGGCTGGATTAGGCGGTGCGCTGTCGTTGACTGGCGGATCAGTTTCGATCGGCTCTCAATTGTATTTGCCAAGTGGAAAGTTAGAGTTGCGAGCAACGACAGGGGATTTGACGATTGATGACTTGTTGCAAGTGAAGGGCAGCAGCCAGAAATTCCGCAGTGCGACGAAATACACGGACGCAGGCAGCATTGCGCTCAAATCAGATCTTGGTAATGTCGTTGAGACAGCAAATGGCGTGATTGACATCAGCGCCGCAGCGGCTGGAGGGAATGCAGGAGCTGTTTCATTTTCGGCGATTAATGGTCAATTGCAAATTTCTGGATCTCTCCGGGCGCAAGCGGGAGCGAGTGGACTTGCAGGATCGGCTGCGTTCGATCTGAGCACGCTGAGTGATACGCGCAGTGTGAATGAATTTTTGTCCTCTGCGGCCTTATCGCGGGAGGTGTCTTTCCGGGTTCGCCATGGCGATGTGCAATGGAATGGCTCGCTGCCAAGTCGCCGCTACGAGATGGTGGTCGAAAATGGCTCGCTAGGTGTGTCAGGCCAGATTGATGCCTCGGGTAAGACGGGGGGCTCGATTCGTTTGGTGGCGAGTCATGGGCTAGTCCTAGAAAACACAGCGACGTTGTCAGTGCGGGGTGATGAATTCAACTCGGCGGGTCAAGGGGGGGCCATTGAGTTAGAAACGAGAGGTGCGGATGGCAATGGTCTGAACTTGAAAGCGGGAGCGCTATTGGATTTGAGTGTTGACGCTCAAACGACGCAAAGCGCGAGCATGGGACAGTTTTCTGGTGTGTTATCACTGCGCGCCCCACAAACAAGCGCTAATGACAATGTGCTGCTGCAGGACTTGAATGCCACAGTGAAAAACGCGAGTCATGTTGCGATTGAGGGCTATCGCACTTATGATCGCAGCGCGGCAAACGGGGAGTTGAATGCTGCGTTGTTGAGTAATATTTCTGCCGATGCTGCCAGTTTTGTGGCGAATGCGGACTCGATCAAATCGAGAGTGCTGACATCCAATGCCGCATTGAGCAGCATCACTTCGGTGCGTCCTGGGGTGGAAATTGTCAACGCATCAGGCAATTTGACATTAGGAACCGCGACAACGACCTCAACGAGCGATTGGAATCTTTCATCGATGCGTTATGGTGCGCAGAAGGTTCCTGGTGTGCTGACCTTGCGTGCGGCGGGGGACATCATCCTGTTTAATTCCATTAGTGATGGCTTCGAGAGTTCTGCTTACAATGCTGCTCTATCCCAGCGCAACGACTTGTTGCCAGAAAATGTCCAATCATGGAATTATTGCTTTGTTGCCGGTGCTGATTTTGGCTCGATCGATCGCAAGTCCGTCGCTGCAATCACGACTCTGCCCAGTGATTTGGGATCGATCAAATTGGGCAAGAACGCGTTCACAGCCAGCATTACCGGTGGCAGTGCCGCGAAGTTGTCAGCGGCGTTAATGTCGCAGCGATTCCAGACCATTCGCACGGGTGGTGGCAGCATTAGCATTCATGCTGGGCGTGATGTGCAGTTGCTCAATCAGTTTGCGACCATTTACACGGCCGGTGTTCAGGTGGCAGATGCCACAATGGGAGGCACATTTGCGGTGCCGACGCCGCGGATTATTTCTGATACGGAGTCGGGCGCGGCTTTAGGTAGCGTCCAGCAAACCACGCCTGCACCAGTGCAATACACCATGGGTGGTGGCAGTGTGACGGTGCAAGCGGGGAATGACATCATTCACCTGACGCGCAACTCTCAGCTCAAGCTGATCGCCGATTCCCAACGCCAGATGCCGACGAATTGGTTGTATCGGCGCGGTGCTGTGGATCAGTCGGGTAATTTCGCTAATTCGAAATTTGGTGAGAAAGCATCGACCACATGGTGGGTGGATTTTACAAATTTCTTTGAAGGCGTGGGTGCATTGGGCGGCGGCAATGTGACGTTAAGCGCGGGTCGCGATGTTAGCAACGTGGATGCTGTGGCACCGACGAATGCGCGCATGCCGGGAAATGTCGTGGACGCGAATGCCTTGCTCGAGCTTGGTGGTGGTGATGTTTCTGTCACTGCTGGGAGGAATGTGGATGGTGGAGTTTATTACGTGGAGCGGGGACGCGGTTTGATTGACGCAGGTGCTTCAGTGACGACAAATGCAACGCGTTCGATGTCTCTGACTAATCTTACGATTCCCAATCGTTACAATGATTCCAGCACTTGGCTGGCAACGACGTTATTTGTTGGAAAAAGTCAATTTGAACTGAAAGCGACCGAGGATCTGTTGCTCGGGCCCGTGGCTAATGTTTTCCTCATGCCGCAGGGTTACAACAACACCTTCTGGTATAAGACTTGGTTCTCGACATATTCAAGCGACGCAGCTGTGACCTTGTCTTCGCTGGCCGGGGATGTGACGCTGAGGCAGGGGGTGTCGATGCCGTCTAGCAGCGCAGCACCGACGATTCCATCGCTTCAGGCTTGGTATCAAAGTCAGTTGTTGCTCGGAACGGCAAGTTCAGCGTTTTATCACCCATGGCTCCGCCTCAGTGAAACAAATGTTTCCGCGTTTAGCACGGCGTTTCAGATGATGCCGGGAACGCTGAGTGCCAGTGCTTTCTCGGGTTCCATCAGGATGGTGGGAGGCTTAACCCTTGCGCCGAGTGCGATGGGACAATTGGAGTTGATGGCGGCGCAGTCGGTGCATGGAACGCAGATTTCAGGTGTTGCTACGATTGATGGCAAGGTGACAAACGTTTGGTCTCCGTCGCAAGTGAATTTATCTGATGCCAACCCAAATTCCATTTATGGTGTGGCTTCTCCATTTGCCTATCAGAGTTATGGATCGGTGGGTTTCTTGACATCGCGGGCGAACAAGTCTTCGTCTGATTTCTTGAACACATTGAACATGTTGTTTGATGAAACGGGCTCGACAAGCGGGGTTTTACAGGAGAAGCAATCGCGACATGATTCTAGCGGACTGCATCGTTTGGATCCAAATCCGCTGCGCATCTTTGCGGAACAGGGTGATATCACCGGATTCACGCTGTTCTCGGGTAAAAAATCACAAATTTTGGCCGGCCAAGATTTGCGTGATGTGTCGTTCTATGTGCAGCACCTTCATGCGAGCGATCAATCGGTGGTCGCGGCGGCGCGGGACATCATTGCATATGATGCGAACTCACCGGATCGGGTGTTGGCTGCGGCCGAGGGCAATGTAGCCGTTTCCGCGAGCTTAGCACCCGCGGGTGACTTGCAAATTGCGGGACCAGGGCGATTGTTGGTGATTGCTGGTCGGAATTTGGATCTTGGATTAGGGGCTAATCAATCGGATGGAACAGGCACGGGCATCACCAGCATTGGTAACGCTCGTAATCCTTATCTGGACTTCGCAGGCGCTGACATTTCAGCATTGGCGGGTCTGGGTGATGCGGTTTCGGTGTCGGCTAGCGCGCTTAATTTCACGGCATTTCGGAAGGATTTCATTGAAACCACCGAGGGCCAAGTGTTGCTGGATGAATTGGGCTACACTCTGACGTCATTCTCTTCGTTGGAAGAAGAGCAACAAAAGCATGTGGCGGTGCAGTTGTTTTTCTTGGTTTTGAGAGATGCGGGTCGCAATCATAACAATCCAGACAGTCCTTATTACGGAACCTATGAGCAGGGTAAAAAAGCCGTGGCTGCCTTGTTCCCTGGATCAACCTGGAAGGGTGATATCACAACGCGTTCCCGAGATATTCGAACCAAAAACGGGGGGGACATCACGCTGTTATCACCGGGCGGAGGTTTAGCGTTGGCATCATCTACTATCGGAAACCCCTTGGCGCCTCCGGGAATTGTGACGGAGTCCGGCGGACAGATAAACGTGTTCACTGATCAGAATGTTGAACTGGGCATTTCACGTATCTTCACTTTGCGTGGCGGTGATGAAATCATTTGGTCATCCAAAGGCAACATCGCGGCGGGTTCATCCTCGAAAACGGTTCAAGCGGCTCCTCCGACGCGGGTTCTTGTTGATCCTCAAAGCGCGGACATTAAAATTGACCTAGCCGGACTTGCGACAGGTGGTGGCATTGGGGTTTTGACGAGTGTGGCGGGAGTTGAGCCCAGTGACGTGGATCTGATCGCACCGGAGGGTTCTATTGATGCGGGAGATGCTGGTATTCGTGTCTCCGGAAATTTGAACATTGCGGCGGCGGTGGTAGTGAATGCAGGTAATATTTCCGCTGCTGGCTCGAGCACGGGCGCATCGGCACCTGCGGTTTCGGCACCATCAGTTTCAGCTGTTTCAACGGCTAGCAATAGCACAGCGAAGACGGACACCATTAGCTCGCAAGCAGATCGTCAACAACAGGCGCCTGTTCAACAAGAATTGGCATTGGATTCCCTGATCGCGGTGGAAATCATCGGCTATGGTGGTGGCGAGAGCTTTTCGGACGAAATCGGCGGTTCGAGCGACGAAGATCAAGACAAGGAAAAAGATAAGGACAAAGCTGAACCAAAAACGGAAGGTGGAGCAGCACAGTGATTCACCGCGAGTGAACCAGTCGATTTGCCTGACGTTTTTTTGCTCGCATGTTCGAATGTGACATTTTCGTCATATTTTACTTCTTTGCAACAATAGGCCTGCAAATATTCTGCATCCATCCAAAATAGAGAATCACACAATATGAATTTTAATATTAGAATCGCGAAATGGCTTTGTCCATTAGTCGTCGCGGCTTGCCAAGCTGGTGCCAATGCAGCTGCACCAGACTTTGCACAGGGGGATATTTTTATGGGTTTTCGCACGGATGCTGATCCCGGCTCAAGCAGCTCTTACCTTGTCAATATTGGTTCTGCTGCACGCTTTCGTGATGCTACATCGGTGATTACCGTCGATCTGGCTGGCTCAGTAGCTGCCGGAGGGATTTCGGCTGATTTAGTCGAGACCTACGGTGCCGGTTGGCGCACGCGCACAGATCTTTTCTGGGGAATCTGTGGCACATCCTCAAATGTAGAAACGATCCTTGATGATCCATCGTCAACACTCTACGCTTCGCGTGTTGAGGTCACTCCTGGGACTTCTCCAGTAGCTTGGCAGATTTCTTCTGGAGGAAATCGCACATCGGCTTCGACCCGGATCATGTCGCTCAATTCTGCCTTTTCTGGTGGTCAAGCCTCTGCGCGCAGCTCGAAAGCGGTATTACAAGATGTGACTCTGACGAATGGCTGGCGCTCCTTTATCGCACCAGGCGGCACTTCAGGCAATACGGCGAATGGCGCTGCAGACTTTGGCTCATTCTCGAACATTGAAGCCACACCCGATAAAACATTGGCGCTGTTTCGATTGACGAGCGCGGCCGCTGGCACTTACTTGGGTTCGTTCTCAATCAGTAATGCGGGAGTGTTGACTTTTACACCGGCGAACTTGCCTTCGACTTATACACTGACGCTAGGCTCGACAACAAATGGCGCGGTAACTGGTGCGGGAACATATAATAGTGGCGCAACTGCGACGCTGACCGCGACGCCAAATGCGGGTTAT